>NZ_CP102513.1:10905626-11540835 GCF_024612035.1 Streptomyces sp. DSM 40750 | reverse complement strand
GCAGCGCTGGCGCGCTGCATAAGGAGCGGCTCCGCTGACGCTCCGCCAGATTCCCCCGCAAGCGGGGGAATCGAATTCCGCAAGCGGAATTCTGAGTGCGTGCCAATTCGCGCAAGCGCGAATTGGGGGAATCCCGCAAGCGGGATTCTTGGGGCTGGCAGTAAGGGGTGGGTGCATCACGCGCGGGTCTGTGTAGGGCTTGGGATTCCCAGCTACTACCCCTGAACGGATGTGACGGGCCGTCGGCCTGACGGGGGTGCCGGCCTCGTTGTAGTGACGGGTTCCGCTGCGCTCCACCCTGAACCCCTCCCCCACCGTCTACCTGTCCCGACATGTTCACCAATGGCCTGTCAGCATACAGGACAACCGATCGTTCGTGGGTGGGATTGAGTCATGCACCACTCTCGGGCCACGAAAGTTGGTGTGTGGGTGATGCATCACGAGTCGTGGCTGTGTAGAGTCTGGGATCAGATACTACACCCCTACCGCCGCGCACCTTGTGCCTGGATTCCATTTGTTATTACGCGCTGCATTCCGCGAAAAGGAGAACACGGGGCATGGCCGTGAAGCTGCGTGATCACCAGATCGAGGCCGTTGCCGCCATTGTGCGCGGTTTCGATGTTCCGCCGGGTGGTATTCCCTGGAATGGTCTTCGTGGGCAGGTGCACGCGGCGTGTGGGACGGGGAAGACCATCATGGCTGCCGCGTCGGCGAGGCGGCTTGTGCCCAGGGGGCGTGTGCTCGTGCTGGTGCCGACGCTGGATCTGCTGGCGCAGACGGTGCGGGCGTGGCACGAGGCCGGGCACAAGGGGCCGGCGGTGGCGGTGTGTTCGCTCCAGGATGACCCGGAGCTGTGGTCGTTGAAGGTGCGCTCCACGACGAACCCGATCCAGTTGGCGCTGTGGCACGGCTCCGGGCCCGTGACCATCTACGCCACCTACGCGTCTCTGGGTGTCCTGGCGGAGGCATTCGAGGGCGTCTACGGCCAGAAGTTGGACCCGGTAGACCTCGCGGTAGTTGATGAGGCCCACAGGACAAGTGGGTCGATGGGTAAGGCGTGGGCGGACATCCATGACCAGACCGTCATCCCGGCGTACCGGCGGCTGTACCTGACGGCGACGCCGCGGATCTGGGAGGAGCGGCTGAACCGGGAGGTTGCCGAGGGGGTGCGGGATCCGCTGCCGCGGGAGATGGCAGCGTCCATGGACGACGAGAAGGTCTTCGGGCCCGTCCTGTACAAGCTCTCGCTCGCATCTGCCGTCTCCCGGGGGTTGTTGGCGCGGTATCAGATCATCGTGCTGGAGCTGAAGGACCCGGTCGTCACCCCGGAGAAGTTGATGGGCGAGGAGCGGCACACGGAAGAGGTGCGGGGGCAGCGTCTCGGGGCGCTCCAGGCCGCGCTCCTGCACACCATGAGTCAGCACAACCTGCAGACGTGCATCACGTTTCACCATCGGACGATCGAGGCGCAGGCGTACGCGGAGGGCTTGGAGCGGGTTGCGGCGAAGCTGCACGCCGATCAGCCCGAGACGTACCCCGCTCGGATCTGGGCGGACTGGCTGTGCGGCGAGCACGTCCCCGAGCGCCGACGGGAGGTTCTGGGTTCGTTCGGGTCGACGGCGCAGCGAGCTGTGCTTTCGAACTGTCGTGTTTTGGGCGAGGGTGTCGATATTCGAAGCGTGGATTCAGTTGCCCTACTGGACCCGAAGGGCGCGCCGCACGACATCGTCCAGGCCATCGGCCGGGCACTCCGGCAGAAGCCGGGACAGGGCAAGCTCGCCTCCCTGATCGTGCCGGTATTTCTCCAGCCCGGAGAGCAGCCCGAGGACATGTTCACCTCCGGGTCCTACCGGCCCCTGGTGAAAGTCCTGGAAGGGCTGCGGGCCCACGATGAAGAGGTCGTGGAACTGCTCGCCATCCCCCAGGAGCCGCAGAAGGACGTTGCGCAGCCGTCCGTGAACATCGGTGTCGCACCAGAAGACGGCGAAGAAGAATCACGGCTGCTGCTCCGTTTCGCGGCCCCCAGGGATCCGGTGATGGTCGCGGACTGGGTCTCCTTCAACGTGATCGACACCGAACGCCAGGACTGGGCCCGCGGCTGGGCGAAGCTGAAGACGTACGTCGAGCGGGTCGGGAACGCCAGGGTGCCCTACGGACACCGCGAGGGCGCGACACCACTTGGGCAATGGGTCGCAGAACAACGACGCGCCTACGCAGCCGGGCAGATGACCGGCCAGCGCGCCCAGCGCCTGGAGAAGCTCGGCATGGTCTGGAGCCTCGCGGACGAACGCTTCCAGGAAAACCTGGAGGCCGCGAAGGCGTACTACGCGGACCACTGGACCCTCTGCGCTCCGAGGTCCGCGACCATGCTGGACAGGCCGTTGGGGATGTGGCTCGCGAATTTGCGGCGGCCCGGTGCGCTGGATGACCACCCCGACTGGAAAACGGCACTGGAAGCCGTCGACGAGGACTGGAACCCATCGTGGCCGCCGGAGTGGCAACGCCACTACGCCGCACTACGCGAGCTCGTACGCGACGAACAGGGCCGGGCCGACGTCCTGCCCGGCCTCACGGTCCACGGCATGGACATCGGGAAATGGCTGGCCCGGCAGCGCAAGCCCGAGGTCTGGCAAGCCCTTCACGACGGGCAGCGCGAACGCCTCGAGCAGCTCGGCATCACACCGCTCGCCCCGGCCCCGGAGCTGGAGGCGTCCGCGAAGCCGTCCACGACGCCGCTGAGCGCCTTCGAGCGGGGCGTTGCGGCCCTGGCGCAGTACAAGGCCCGGGAGGGCTCTGTGAAGGTACCCAGGGCCCACGTAGAGACGGTCGAGGTCGACGGCCAAGAGCACCCCGTCAAGCTCGGAGTCTGGATCATGAACCAGAAGGGACGCCGCGCGAAGCTCACCGCCGACAAACTCGCCGCATTCGCCGAACTCGGGCTCAACTGGGCGGCATCCTGACGCTGTTGGGCGGACCCCGGGCGCTGTGTGCGCCCGGGGTCCTTCGCTCTCCCGGGCCTGCGGCATCGCACTGGAGTGCGTGTAGGCACTGGGATCCCGGGCCGCTCCCCCTCCGGCTATACGGCGCCGCGAAGCCGTCCAAGGCCCCGAGAGAGCCAGGTCAGCGGTGATTTGAGGATTGCACGGGTGCAGCTAATGGAAGCGGACGACGACGCACCCCTCGTTTCCGGCTCGGCCGTCGTTGCCTTCGCGGCCAGCGGCGCCGCCGCCAGCGGAGCCACCGGCGCCGGCGCGGCCAGCGGCGCCGCAAGAGGCGGGAACCGGACCGGCTGCTTCGCCGCCGGCACCACCCGAGCCGCCCCTGCTGCCAGCGCCCTTGGTGCCATTGGCACCCGTGGCGCCTCGCTGGTAGCCACAGGGGCCCTCGCTGGGGCTTGGGCCGCCGGCGCCTGCGGTGTTGCCTCCGAAATTGGCGTAGCCGAGCCCGCCGCCGCCGCCGATGCCGCCGGGCATGGTGTCTGTACGGCCGCCGAGGATGACCGAGGTGGCGCTGCCGTCGCCGCCCTTGCCGCCGTCATCCGAGCCGCCTACGGAGGATGCGATGCCGCCGGCGCCGCCGTATCCGCCACGGCCCACGGTGATGCGCACGTCCTCGCCGTACTTGACGAAGTAGTGGCACTCCATGCGCCCGCCGCCACCGCCACCCCCGCCGCCACCCCCATTGCCGATGCCGCCACCACCGCCGCCGGCGCCGGCGCCGATGAGGGTCACGGTGACCGTGAGGGCACGGCTGGGCAGCTCGCAGGACGCGGCACCCGCGGTTTTGAACGTGACGCCACTCACGCAGGTGTCCGCAGCTTCTGCCGGAGAGACCAGTGTCACGGGCGCCATGACGCCTCCGACGGTCAGTGCAACTGCCGCGGCCCACAGCTTGCTTGCTCGGTGCCGAGGATTGTTGATTGTCATGTCCGAGGACGCTACGGAGGCACGTGGGCCGTCGCCCCACAACTGGCGGCCCACCACTCAATCGGGGGACTCGCCAGTTCGGCTGACCAGCGCACATGGTGGGCTAGAACCCGGGGCTCACCCAGTGCGCCATGGCTTCCGTACGTCCGTCGCCGTTGCTGATGACGGAGGCGGGGTTCGTCCCGATGCGGAAGGCATGGAGCGTGATGACGTCATTGACGCCGAACTTCTCCAGGATCGTCTGCCCGGCGGTGGTCTGGATGACTGCGTTCCTGCTTCGGTGCCGGGGATGAGCCTGCTGTTCCGCAGCCGAACACAGCCGCCGTGAATCACCCGAACGTGCCTGTGGGGCAACGCGTTTGAGCCGGTCTGCGAGCCTAGATTGCCGAGCATGATCGAACCTTGTGCCGTTGGCTCGCTGCTGCCGGCGTTCGTCCAGGAGCGGGTGGAGGCTTTCCACGCGAGCGGGATTCGGGGGCGGTGGGCGGGTCGGCACATCCTGCGCGGCCGACGCCTGCCGGGGCCGGGCTCCACGGTGGTCGACAGCAACGACTACCTGCGCCTGGCCGGCGACAAGCGCATCGTGGACGCCGTGACCGAGTCCCTCGACGCGATGCGGGGGGCGCGGCTGGCTTCAGCGGCGCTGCTGTATGAGGAGCACCCGCAGACCGTGCTGGAGCGGGAGCTGGCCGGCTACCTCGGTTCGCAGGCGGGCGTGTTCTGCCAGTCGGGATACGACGCCAACGTGGGGCTGCTGCAAACCCTGGCAGGGCCCGAAGTGCCGGTGTACGTGGACATGCTGGCTCACATGTCGCTGTGGGCGGGCGCGAAGGCGGCCGGTGCCCCGGTGCGGCCCTTCCGCCACAACGACACCGCCCACCTGCTGCGCCGTATCGAGGAGCACGGCCCCGGGGTGATCGCGGTCGACTCGATGTACAGCGTGTGCGGCAGCCTCGCGCCGCTGGCCGCGCTGTGCGCCGTCGCCGAGCAGACCGGCTGTGTCCTGGTCGTCGACGAGGCCCACTCGCTGGGCACCCACGGCCCCGCCGGAGCGGGCATGGTCGCGGCGGCCGGACTGACGAAGCGGGTGCATTTCCGCACGATGAGCCTGTCGAAGGCGTTCGCGAAACGGGCCGGCTACATCACCTGTCCGGACGAGGAATTCGTCGAGTACTTCAAGATGACCTCCTACCCGGCCGTCTTCGCCTCCACCCTGGTGCCGTCCGACCTGGTACAGATCTCCGCCACCCTGGACGTCGTCCGCCACGACGAATGGCGCCGCACCCGCCTGCAGGAAGTCGCCGCGACCCTGCGGCAAGGCCTCACCAGCCTCGGGTACGACCTGCGGGGTTCGGGCGCCCACATCATGTCGCTGCCCACCGGCCCGGACGAAACCATCATTCAGGTACGCGACATCATGGAAGACCACGACGTGTTCGGATCCGTCTTCTGTCCCCCCGCCACCCCCCACAACCGCACCGCACTGCGGCTCTCCCTGCACTGCGACCTCACCGACCAGGACGTGGACCGCATCATCCAGGCCAGCGGGATCGTCCGGCCCCTGATCACCTCGCCCCGCTCACTCACCCCCTGAGTGGGCATCCATGCCCACTCACCACGCGGGGCACTTCGTTGGTCCCACCGCAAGCACCAGGGTGGTGTCAGAACTCAGAGATACCGCTCTCCGATGAGGCGGGGTGGTGTCGTTGCTGACCGACAGGCGGTGTCATTACTCACGCACCCAGCCAGTCATCCGCAGCTCTTCCTGGAAAACGGCCGGACGCTCGCAGCGTACTGAGGCTCGGCACGTTGTCACGGGGTCCGACCCAGGCTTGATGGTTGCGGGCGACGTGCAGTTGCTCGCGTCGGCGGCCGCGCAGAACACCGCCGCGCGTTCGGCCCTCCAGGACCTGGAGCCCGCTGTCCGACGGGTCCAGGAAACGCCGGTCGATGAGGATCGGCGGGCGCAGCCACGTCCCGTGCACTTCCCAGTGCAGGCCGACCTCTGGGGGCCGGACCGTTACCCAGTGCAGTGGCCGGACGACGTCGTGTCGGCCAGAGCGGAGAGGGCCGCTTCGGGGCGGCGGCCGTGGGGTGGTCAGTCGAGGTCGGTGGTGCCGGGTGGCGGCGCGGGGCCGGTTGCGTGCCCAGCGCTTGAGGTCGCCGATGCGGTAGAGGAGTTCGGCGCCGCGCTTGTCGACCGACTTGGGGAAGGTGCGGTCGTTGGCGCGGGCGTAGGGCAGCGCAGCGATGGTGATGTCCGGCAGGTGGTGCTGGTGGGCCTCGCGCAGTCCCACCGCCTGGTCGTCGTCGACCGGGGCGGGTTCGCCGGCGACGTCGCCGGGGTGGTCGCGGCCGCAGTGGTGTCGGGCTCGGCTGCGGGGGTCGGCGGGGTGTTGCTCCAGGCGTCGGCGAGGAAATCGGTGGGTGGGGTGGCGGGCTTCTGCAGCTCCGCCGGGGCCCGGCTGTGCGGGGAGGTCCGTGCGCTTTTGACCGGTGACACGGCCGTGGACCGGTCTGCGAAGGCGGGAAGTGCCAGCGGTGCATGGGTCGCGTCGACTCGGCATCCACATGCGTGTACTGCCTGCACGAGGTAGAGCCCTTTGTGCCCGAGCGGGGCTGAGCGTGCCGTGCAGGCAGGTTGAACAGTGCGACTCATACGCCGGGCCCCGGGGATGTCTTCTCCGTCGGGGCCCTTGGCGTGTCTGGCCGGGAGGGGAGCTCCCCCGTCCCGACAGTGCCCTCGTTCGTGTCCGTCAGACTCAAGCCGCTGCGGGTGGTGAGGGTATGGGCTAAGTGGCGCAGCCAGATCGGGCCGGTGGGGCGGAAGTCGGCCGTGTGTAGGGCAGCGAGAGCCTGCTCACGTCGGTCGGTGATCATCTGTTCGGTGGTGGTGCGTGCGCCGGAGGCGGTGAGTACGGAGCGGATGTCCTCGGCGTCGGTTTCGGTCAGGTGAGGTTGACCGAAAGCCCTGTGCAGGCTGCGCTGTTGGGGGATGGTGGCGCGCTGGAGTGCTAGGGCGTACAGGACGGTGTGTTTGCCCTCGCGGAGGTCGTCCAGGGTGGATTTGCCGGTCTCGGCTGGGTTTCCCCATATGCCGAGCAGGTCGTCGCGCAGCTGGAAGGCTTCTCCGAGGGGGAGGGCGTACGCGGAGAGGGCGTTGAGCTGCTGGTCGGTGGCGCTGGCCAGGGTGGCGCCAAGGGTAAGAGGGCGCTCGACGGTGTACTTGGCGGTCTTGTAGCGGATGATCCGCCAGGCGATGTGCGGGTCGGCATCCGGTTTTCCGGCCGCAGCCAAGTCCAGGTACTGGCCGACCAGGGCTTCGGTGCGCAGGGCGTTGAGCAGTGGCCGGGTGCGGCGGTTTTGCGCGGGTGTCACGTCGTCGGCGTGGAGGAGTTCGTAGGACCAGCCGAAGGCCAGGTTGCCGAGCAGAATCGCCGTGTTGACGCCGAGCGAGTCGGCATCGCGGCGCCCGGCGTGCTGAGTGGCGAGGGCCCGGTGGGCGGTGGTCTGCCCGCGGCGGGTGTCTGAGTTGTCCATGATGTCGTCGTGGATCAGGGCGAAGGTGTGGAACAGCTCCAGCGAGGCAGCGACCCGCCACACTGCTGGGGGCGGGGTGCGGTCGGTGATGGAGTGCCAGCCCACCAGGCACAGGACGGGACGAACGCGTTTGCCGCCGGCCGCCAGCATGGCTCGCAGCTTCCCGGTGAACAGGGCGAGTTCCGGCAGATCGGGGGCACCCTGCTCTTGGTCGTCGAGGAAGTCGTAAAGGAGCCGTTCGACACGTGCCCGGATGGTTGCGGGGTCCAGCAGAATGGGGGGCACCGCGGCGGTACTCATCGTGGTCAGTCCCTTGGTGTCGGTTCCTTCGGTGAGGTGAGTCAGCCGCGAAATAGACCTCAGCGACGTCGTGGGGCGTGCGGGAGAACATGCCGGTGTCGAGCTTCCTTCGGAATTGACGGGGGCCGTTGATGACGCAGCCGTCACCGCGACGCGCAGGAGTGAGAAAGCCGCAGGGGTGGGGTCAGTGAACGGGGTGCAGCGGGCGGGAGGGCCGCAGGGTGCTGTCGTTGAAGTCGGGGTGCAGTTCGGAGCGGGGCGGGATGAGGCTCTGGACATCCATGTAGCCCCGGGCGCCGACGATGAAGTGGGCGTGGACCATGCCGTGAACCATGTCGTGGACGATGTTCGCGTAGATCTCGGCGTTCTGGACGGTCTGGTCGTCCAGTCCCAGGGCGCGGCACTGGCCGGGGAACTGATCGCGGGCCGAGGCCAGGGCGGTGAGCCGGTCCCGGTACATGGCGCGGGTCTGGAGGAGGGCGTGTTCGGTGCCCTTGGCGTGGCGGCGTTCCAGGGCGGAGACGATGTTCATGACACCGTCGGCGTCGGGGTTTTTCAGGTCGCGGTAGAAGGAGAAGACGTCGTTCTGGATGGCGACGGCCTCGTCGAGGGTGCGGCGAAGTTGCACGTAGCTGCCGGTGGCCGTAGCCAGCATCGGAAGCTCGAAGCCCTCGAAGTGCTCGATGAGGTTGGTGAACATCGAGATGGCGATGTCGTCGGCGCGCACGGCGAGGGCCGTCTCGACGTCCGGTAGTTCCGGGCTGGCGCTGAGCAGGAACTTGTTCACGATCCCTCGCATGAACAGGCCCACGTCCGCGCGGCAGCGGCCCAGCCATTCGTCGGACATCTGGGCGGCCACGCGGGTCAGCAGGCTCCACAGGCCCTGGCCGGCTCCGCGCAGTGGTTCGGGTGCCGGTCCCCGGGGATCGGCATGCAGCACCCGGAAGGTGTCATCGACCACGCAGGCGACGAACGGCAGCGGGGTGTCGGCGCGGTTGAGGAGGTCGTCGGTGAACAGCGCCCACGCGATCCAGTCGGCCACCAGGTCCAGCCCGAGACCACGGGCATGAGGGAAGACTGCTGCAGCTGCGGCCCCCAGGTTCCAGGAAGCGACGACGGTGGACGTTGTCTGGCTGCGCACCAATTGCATGTCCTTGGCCCATGCGAGGACATGGGCGTCGGCGGCATCCGCGGCCGCCGAATCGAATTCGCACTCGGCGGGCGTGTAAAAGAATTCCAGGGCCTGTCCTGCTGATGTGATCATTCAGGTTCCCCCCTCAAAACCGCCCGGCGCTACCGCCCGGCTGCCATGACAGATGGTTGCCGCACGACCCCTCGTCCGAGTAGGCGCACTCAACAGCGCTCGGCGCGAGCACACGACTCAGAAGTGCGCTCCGGCGCACATCCGTCCACACTCATCCATGGCCCAAAGAACACCCCGCCCACAGTTCATCAACCGGCGATCTCCGCAGCTCGCCATCAGCAGCCGGAGCATCCCGCCGGGAAGCGGGATCGCTGCCTGTCACCACAGCTTGCCGACTAAGCTGCGTTGCTCTTGCCAACTACGGAGTGTAATAGCTCCCTGACCGGCGGCATTCTGGCCGACTATTGCCGACAAGCCTGCGTCGTCACACCGGCGCTGAGGAGGGACAGCCCGTTGGCGCCCGGGCCCGTGAGACGAGAGCTGCCCGTGTGGACACGCGGGCGGCACCGGCTCACTGCCTACGGTGGTGCGGTGACATCGCCTTCCGACGCCGATCCCGAACTCGTGCCCGTGCCGGTCCGGGTCGTGCTGCCCGCCGATCTCCTGCTCGGCACCGAGGCGCAGGAGATCGTGGCGCGGCTGTGGAAGCGGCGGAGTACCCGAGGACCCGGCTGTGCACGCTGTGCGGAGCCGCGCAGGAGCTGACGCCTCTACTGCGCGGCTTCGACCACATCACCGACTCGCCCACGACGACTCCTGACCCCGGCCGCCGCACCGTCGGCGGCCCGGCCGGCGCGCAACACCGGCGAGCGCGCCCCCGATCGGCAGCGTCCGCGCCGCCCAAACGAAGCGCTTCAGGGCGCACGCTGAACGAAGACGTCCCCGACCCCCGGCTCTGCGCGGCCATCGTCGACCGACTGATCTTCAACGGCGCCATCATCCAGACCGGCACCGAGTCCTACCGCCTCGCTCACACCAAGGCCCAGACCGAACGAGCCCAGGCCAACTGACCGGGCGCCACACGGGAGGGGCCACCCGAATAACCAGCCCAGCCAGAGCCGGAATGGCCGATTCTACGGCTGCTCGGTTGCCGCAGGCAGGTTGTGCCATGCATGTCCGCAGGCGCCTTTGCAGAACGTCTCGCGGCGACGAGTGTCGGCAATGGCGAACACGGAAACGAGGACACGGAATGCCTTGACGTGTTCGGCGGCGGGGAGACCCGCGAACCCGTAGCGGGGCGGGTCCATGCAGATCATTACCGAGGGGTTGGCCGTGGGCTTCACACCGGACCGCGCCACCCCCACACGGCCATCCGCAACTGTAATGTGCGCCTGCATCGCATAGCCGGCGACTTCCTGCAGTACCTCCTGCCGGCGTGTCCGGGCGAGGCGGGAGAACCAGCCCACACCAGCGTCCAACGTGCGGAGCCCTTGGGCGATCTCGTTGACAACCCGCTCGGTCTCGCGCCGGAAGCTGCGGCCGTCGTCGCTGCTCGTTTCGGTCACCGCTTGATGGTTTCACGATGCCGGTTCCGGGCGAAGGCCGGTATCCGCACCCGAGAGCCGCGCGGGCGGGAACCGGGAACAGTCCGCCCCCGCGATCTGGCAGTGCCGCAGGGCTCCCACTCCGCGGCCCGCCAGGCGTCCCCGCAGCACTTGAGTGACATCAAAAGTCGGCTCTGGCACAGATCTTGGGGAGCGGTCGCGGAGCGTCACTGGACAGGCCGCTTCGCGGCTTTGATCACACCTGTTCTTGGTAGACCCTGATTTCAGTGGGATGGAAGTTGCGGAGGATCTCCCAGAATTGGTGGAGGCCCAGGCCGTCGGCCCAGCGGTCGAGTTCGTCGTCCGTGTCGTGGAAGAACCAGGACTCGAAGTGCCCCAGTGCGCGGAGTTGGAAGACGGGTTCGTACCGAAGTTCGCAGTGGAGCTGGATGTAATGATCATGTTCACCGGTGGCGTCGTTGACCTCGAACTGCCGGGCAAGGTCCAGCGTGAAGACGCGCGGGCCCTCGAAGGAGTGGGTCCCGTACTGGAAGAGAAGACCATCAGCGTCGGGTGTGCCCGCGGTGTCGAAGCGTTGCGAGCCGAAGCGAACGAACCTAAGCCACATCTCGTCCAAGTCCAGTTCGGAGAGGGGCTGTTGCCCAGCGCTCAGCTCATGTCGAAGCCGCTCCTGGGCCTGGTCTATGGGCAGTCTCCTCGACATCCCTGTCCTTCGCGGTCTCGATGGAATCTGATCTCGCGGCGATCTTCTCAGCTCACCACAGTCGCTGGAGTGACCGGGGATGGCTTCAGAGCTGGGGCGAGACGCTATTGGAGCAGGATCATCTTGCGGAGCAGTTCGAATCCGGCACGGCCGTAGAGCTGTCTCTTGATCTTCTTGATGCGGTTCACGGCACCTTCTGTGCCGCCGGAGCTCCGGTGCAGGGTGAGGCCGGCGGTCACCGCGTCGCGGTCTCGGAGCAGGTGGAGGGCGAAGTTGGTGAGGCCGGGCAGTTGGCTGGCGTCGACGGCGTCGATCCAGGCGGGGAGCGTGGAGCCGAGCCGAGCCGATGGGTGAGGATCTCGCCGAAGCCCCGGACGTGTTCGGCGGCGGAATCCAGTTCGGGGCAGCGTGCCAGGACATCCTTCAGTGCGGCGCGCTCGTCCTCGCTCAGGGTTGCGGGGTGCCGGGTGAGCCAGCCGGTGACCCGCCGCACCGTCGGCGGAGGAGGCGGCGCCTGTGGCGGCACGGCGCGCAGGTCGGCGATGTAGGCGCGGACCATCTGGTAAGTGACGGGGGCGTTCTCGATGACCAGTTCGCGATGCAGGCGAGTGACGTTCGTGCATCCCGCGGCGTACCGCCGCTCCAGATAGGGCTTGTAGGGGTCCAGGCGACTGGGCCGGGGACGGTTCTCCCGGAGGGTGTCCTGCCAGGTGGCCGCACGTGCGTATCGCAGCACGGTGTTGAGTCCCCAGCCCAGATGCCGGGCGATCGCCCGGCGCGGGTGCCCCTGAGCGAGCAGTTTGTGGACCAGGGCGTGCGCGGCCTTCTTGCGCTGGGCCCGCCGGCCATCAAGGTCCGGTCCGCCGCGCACCGGGTCGTTGGTCGACGCCCCGACGTCCGCTCGTGTTGGTGGGGTTGGCCCATTCAGGCATTCGCGATGGGCGGCGACGCAGGTCTCCACTGCTCTGCCGATGCCCTGCCACAGGTGGAACCGGTCGGCGACCTGGATTGCGGTGGGAGCGCCGAGTCGTGCGCCCTCCGCGTAGGCGCCCGCCCGGTCCCGGCAGATGATTTCCACGCCCGGGTGGGTGGCCAGCCACGCGGCCAGCGGTCCGGAGTCGCGCGTCGGGAGCACGTCTACCAAGCGATGGGTCTCTCCGCAGGTCAAGACGGTGGAGTAGGTCTGCCCGCGGCGGGTTGCGAAGTCGTCCACGCCCAGCACGCGTGGCGTGCTGGGCTGCGGGTCGGGTAGAGCCATGACCCTGCGCAGCAGGGTCATCCGTCCCACTTGAAAGCCCAGTTGGGCGGTCAGCCGAGCACCAGCTCGTCCGGCGAGTGCGAGCCCGACGCGCTCCAGGACGTGGCCCAGCCGCGTGGTGAAGCGTGCGTACGGGGCGGTCAACTGAGCGAACGGCTCGGCGAACGTGCGACGCGGGCAGTTGTCCGTGCTGCAGATGAAACGCCGGACCGTGATGTATCACGACGCTCTGTTCAGCGAGCGGTAGATCCTTCAATCTGCGCTGGTAGGAGTCATGCACTCGATTTGAGGAGCGGCCGCAGTCCGGACACGCGACCCCGGCTGCACGGCCTCTGGCCGTGACATCGACCGTGCCGAAGGCGGCGGTTGCCGCTTCGACGGCCACGTCGTCGATTCCGTCGAACACGAGCGAGTCCCAGAACGTTGCGTCGGCCTGCATGACCAGTGCCGTCACCGCTCGCCGCGGTCACCGGAGAGGCCGAGCGCAGAGCTGATGGAGCGTCACTCCCTGCTGCAAGGCGGGAAGGCGTACGCGGTCTCACACGAATCTGAGCCCTTGCAATCGAGCGCCGTGGTGACGCTCCGCGACCGCTCCCCAAGGTCTGTGCCAGAGCCCAAAAGTCGCTGACATCGATCATGAGGATCGCCGCCAAACGACTCCCGGAGAAGCCGACATAGCCACCCGTCAGCGGATGCCGCGCTGATGAGTTTCAGGAGAGCCGGTCGTCGTCACCAGCTCGATCGCGGATCGCGCGTCTGGCTCGATGCCAGGCTTCGAAGACTTCGGGAAGCTGGTCCAAAAGGCCGCGCACTGTAAACAGGAAGACGCTCACAGCGCCCGCCGTACCCAAGATCCACATCGTCAGGGCATCCACCGATTCGACACTCTCGTGACAGAGGTCGAACCGGCGACGGATGCTGCTCAGTTCGACCACAGAATGGTCAGAACCGAGTTCCGCGCCGACAGCAAAGCTCAGGTACAGCTGATGAGGAGGGTCAGGCGGAAAAGGGCATCCGCTGGCGGCCGGTTTGGCGTAGGAGTCCGGGTCGTGGTTCACGGATCACAACAGGATCGACGACCTGCCGGCTCGTCGGCACCTGCGCCTACTGACCCAACAGCCAACCACGCCGCACGGCTCCCAGGCCCGGAATGCCTCAACACCACCGCTCAACCAGGCAGTCCGTGATAAGTGACGATCCGTCGTTGAAAGGCACCGGCGCCGGCCGCCCCGACCAACCCCCTCGCCTGGTGAGTCCTACGGGCTGCTGGCGCTGCGGAATTCCCCCACGGTACGCCGTAGCTCCTGTGCGACCTCGAAACGGTTCAGGTCCTCCGCCCGGACCGGCGACCCCTGAGCGCGCCCCAGCTGGCTTTGCCACTACACGCGCTATCCGTCGCTATCGCTCGCCGGCCCGGAGGCCGGTTCCCGCGCACGTAGGATGGGACGACCAAACAATGCGGGGGCATTCATGGGTGACGGCGAGGACACGGAATCGACGCGCGCCCAGACGGTCGGGGTCATCCGAGAGGCCCTGAAGCGCGAGTATGACGGTCTCATCGACCTCGGAGACCTAGAGGGCCGGAATGCCAGCGAGACTGAACTGGTCTTCACTACCCGCGCGTTAGCCGCCATGTCGCTCCAACTGCTCACCGGCTGCCCACCGACCGAGGCCGCGGCATCGGTCACCGACGGCCGGGACGACCAAGGGATCGACGCCATCGGTTGCTCCCCCTCGGCGCCGGAACTGTGGCTCATCCAGGCTAAGTGGAGCGAGCAGGGCAAGGCGCGCTTCGGAGTGGAAGGCGCGCTGAAACTGCTTCACGGTCTGAGGCAGTTGGATAACCGCGACTTCGACCGTTTCAACGACCGGGTGCGGCAGCACGCCGATCGGGTGCGCGACATCCTTGAATCACCGGAGTGCCGGGTTCACCTCGTCGTGGCGGTCATGGGCGAACAGGCGTCGAAGGACCAGGCACGCCTGGTGATCGAGCAGGCCGCCGCGGACTTCGGCGCCGCAGTCGAGTGCCACGTTCTGGCACTCCCCGACTTCCACGCCGCCGCCCACCGTGATGCCCTCCCCCGGAACGTCGAACTCGTCGCCACGCTGCCCAGCAGCTGGTACACGAAGGACATCCCACATCGGATGTTCAGCGGGCTGGTCGGGGCAGACGAGGTCGCGCTCTGGTACCAGGAGCACGGGGCCCGTCTGTTCGACCGGAACCTCCGGGGTCACCTCGGCGTGACAGCGCTCAACCTCGGTCTCGTGGAGACGTTGCGGACCACCCCCGAGGCCTTTCCGTACCTACACAACGGCATCACAGTGCTGTGCGACTCCCTCGAGACCGAGTTCTTCTCCCGCCCCGTCCAAGGCGCCCCGGTACGACTGCGGCTCAAGGGGGCCGCAGTCGTGAACGGCGCCCAGACCGTCGCCTCCGTCTACTACGCGTACGAGAAGCATCCCGAAAACGTCTCGCTGGCCGCTGTCCCAGTTCGGATCATCTGCGTGGCGAATGCACCCGAGGACTTCGCCCGGTCCGTCGTCGCCGCTACCCATACTCAACACCGCACGGAGTCTCGCGACTTCGTCGCCCTCGACGAGGTGCAGAGCCGCATCAGGGACGACTTCCGGGCAGCCCTCGGTAAGGAGTACGTCTTCAGACGGGGCGAGCTGGTACCCACGCCCACGGCGGGCTGCTCACTTGAGGAGGCGGCCGTGGCGCTCGCCTGCGGCCACCCGGACGCGTCCCTCAGCGCCGTGGCCAACGCCTCAACCGAGCACCTGTGGGAAGCGACGCCGGAGGGGACGTACACCCGCCTGTTCGGCCGCCGGCCGAGCGCCCTGCAGATCTGGCGCTCCGTCCTCCTGCTTCGTGCCGTCCGGGAGGCCCTACACGAGCTGAAGCCCGGCCTGACTGGGCGGACAGCTGCCATCGCGGAGCGCGGCAGCCTGCTCGTTGCGCACCTGGTGTTCCGGCTCCACGGAGCCGAGGGGATCGACGAGCCCGACGCCAATTGGGAGCACACGCTAATCGACGTGCCCGGCCGCGTACGTCAGGTGCTGGCAGTACTGATCCCGCTGGTGGACGACATCTTCGGCAGCAACTCCTTCATCGCGACGATCTTCCGAGAGGCTGAGCGGTGTCGCCTGCTCGCGGAGAGGACCGTGCAAACCCTCACGGACGTAGAGCGGACTCCGCAGCTCGTCGTCGCGCCCCCGCCCCAACAGCCGCGGAGGCCCAGTTCGGCCCGGCTCCTCGTCGAACACCGGCGGATCCCGGACGGGACAGAGGTGCTGTACAAGCCAGGGCACGTTGAAGAACGGGCCATCGGCCGCTGGCTCGACGAGGACCCCCGTCGTTACCTCGCGACTTGGAGCAACGACGCCAGGCATCCGCTGCGCTGGGCCGCCGACGGACACCCGTACTCGATCAACGGACTGATCCGGCACATCTGGCAGAGCGCCGACTGGCGTGAGGCATGGAGCGCCGTCCAGGGTGCTCGGTACTGGATCGTTCCGGGCGAAGGCAGCCTCGCGGACCTCGCCGAAGCGCTGTGGGACGTCGAAGCGTTCCGGGACACGGGCGAGTGAGCGCACCGGGCGTGCTCCGTCACGTGGGGCGCTACGAACTCGGAGAGCTCATCGGCACGGGCGGGATGGGGCAAGTCTGGGCGGGACGCGACCCCGAACTGGGCCGACACGTCGCCATCAAGCTCATCCAGCCCCGCGAGGGCTCCACCAGCTCAGAGGCTGGAGTCAGGATCGCCCGTTTCCGCCGCGAGGCCCAAATCATGGCGCAGCTGGCCCACCCGGGCGTCCCACAGATCTACGACATCGTCCCTGACCCCGCAGGCGGTGAGCGCCTCTACATCGTCATGCAGCGGCTGTACGGCTCCTCGCTCAAGGACATCTGCGGCGCCTTCGGCCGCCTGCCCCTCTCGTGGACGGCCTGCCTAGGGGTCCACCTGTGCTCGGTGCTGACCCACACCGGGAGCGTGCCACTCGTCCACCGCGATCTGAAGCCTGCCAACATCATGGTCACAGACGGTGGTCTCGCGATGGTGCTGGATTTTGGCATCGCCGCGCTACTCGACGGCGACAACACCACTCTGACCCCGACGGGCCGGCCCGTCGGCACGCCCCGGTACATGTCCCCCGAACAGGCCCTGGCGGGCGAGGTCACACCACGCAGTGACCTCTACGCGCTGGGCTGTGTCCTGTACGAACTCATCACCGGGCAGCCGCCATTCACGCAAGACAACGTGCCCAGCCTCCTCTACCACCATGTGCACGAACCTGCGGTTCCGGTGCGGGAGCGGCGTCCGGAGGCCGGGCGCGAGCTGGACCGCCTGGTACGGGACCTGCTCGCCAAGCGCCCGGAGGACCGGCCCGCGTCCGCTCAGGAGGTCATCGGACGACTCGTCCCGTTCCTTCCGAGACAGGGGAACCCGTCGGTGGACGCAAAGGCGGCGGAAGGGTGGCCACAGGGGCTCAGCCCCCTCGTACATCCGGGTCCCGCGTGGTTCACTGCGCCCTCTGCGGGCGGCGTGATCCCTGCCCTGGACGCGGACCGTCTTCGGGAGGCGGACGCGCTGTTCGAGCAGAAGGAGTACGCGCGGGCACTAGCGCTATACCAGAAGCGCGTGTCCGAGCTCGCTGCCCAGGGGGCAGAAGGTGGCCCGGAGGGACTGAAGCTCCGTGGGCAGATCGCCTACTGCCTGATGAAGTTGGGCGAGGTAGTGGAGGCACTAGAAGCGTTCGAAACCCTTCTGAAGGCGGCGGGAGAGACCTTCTCGCCGACCGACCCATTCCTCCTCACCACCCGTCGCCGCCATGGAATGCTGCTGCACTCGGCAGGCCGACTGTCGGAAGCCTTCCACGTGCTGGTCGCCCTCTACCCCGACCTGCTCCGCACCGTAGGGGCGGAGTCACCGGAGACCAATCGCGTACGCGCAGCGTTGAACCGGCTGCGGCGACAACTGCGGCCAGGCAAATGACGGCGCGGGCGCCGCTCCCTGAGATGCACGGCGCCCGGCAGGCCCGTTGCGCGGTGACGGTAAGGACCGGTTGCGAGCAACCCGCGACGGAGCCCGGTAACGAGCCGTTACAGAGCCAGCACATACGAACCATCGATGAACTTGGCAAGCAGCCACCACACATGACAACGGCTGATCAATCACATCCACAACCTGATAAATGCACAGGCAAAGCAGGAACCGACGAGCTCCATGCCATCCCTCCACCTCTGAGGCACTGAGGTCTTTCAGCGCGGCCACTGATCGGGGGACTGCGTAGGCGTCCGCAACGGACAAGGCTCCCGTGCCGTTGCTCGACGCTCATCGTCACCCGCGAGGGTGACCGCCGCTGCAAGCTCACGCCGTACCAACGTGCTCTGGTCGGTCTGATGTACCTGCGCCAGCACATCACGCTCGCCACGTCAGGGGGCCCTTGAAGGCTAAGGAACAGGATAAGTTTGTGGTTAAGCAAGTGAGGTTTGCCGGGAGCAGGGTGCAAGGTCATGGCATCTGAGGAAGAGCTGTTCGCGTCCGTAGACGCTCTGTTGAACGAGGACCCGCATCTGCCGCCTCCGGCGGAACGTGCCCGGCTGCGTGAGGCTGCCGGCATCACGCAGGCCCGCCTGGCGGCCGCGTTGAAGACCACGACCCAGTCGGTGAAGAACTGGGAGAACGGCCGCAGCGAGCCGAAGTCGCCGCGCCTGGACGCCTACCAGCGGCTGCTGAACGGATGGGCGGCGAAGCACCCCGCCCCCGGCGCAGCTCCGACAGCCTCGGTTGCCGCAGCGACGCCCGCGGCGACTACCGAACCGGCCTCGTCCAAGGTGGTGGAGACGGCAGATGCTCCTCAGGCTTCCGCCGTTCCGGCTGCGGCGCCGACGCGCCCCGCCCTCCGACCCGCTGCGCCGTCGCGGCGTCCGGCCACGAAGAAGACGGCGCAGCCCGCAGCCGACCCGCGCTTCCCGCACGGGCCCCTCGCGGTCCTGGACGGTGACGGCTGCACGTACGGCACGGGCGGCATCGTGCTCGACTGCCCCGCGACCACCGTGCCGGAGCTGGTGGAGTGGACGCTGCACGAGTCCGGCCTCGGCGCGCCACGCCTGCACCGCAACGGCAAAGACAGCGACCCGCTGATCGTCCTCACCGCCGCGGCCGCCGTGAAGCTCGGCCTCCCCGAGCGCCTGGAAGGCCATGAGCAGCGCCGCTCCCTGCGCCTGCCGGAAGACCACCCCGTGGTCAAACAGGTGGTGAAAGCGAAATGGCGGCTCACGCAGCGCGGGTTCGGCCCCTGGGCAAGGATCTACCGCAAGGCCCAGGGGCGCGAGCGGCAGTGCGTGCAGCTGGCGATCCTGTCCTGGGACGCCCTCGACGAGCGGGCGTGGCCCGGGGTGGCGGAGATGGAGCCGGCCGACATCGCGCGCGTCCTCGGCATCTACGCCACCCGCGTCATCACCCCGCGCGGCTCCACAGCCGTATCGGGCCTTGAGCTGATGACGGCGCTGCGGCCCCCCACACGCGCCACGCAGGACCCCGCCACCGGTAACTGGGTGCCCGGCCACAACCCCGGCTCACTCGGCACGGAGCCGACGGACCCTGCGCCACCGGAGGCCACCCCTGAGCACCCCGTCGTCGTGAACAGCGGCTGGAGCGGCGGGTTCCTCAATGAGGAGGCGTACCAGTGGGTGCGGCCGGTGGACCTGCTGACCGATGAAGAGTGCACGCTGCCCTTCGCGGTCGGCCTGGACCTCAACACCGCCTTCCTCGCCGCCGCGGCCCGCCTGGTCGTCGGCCTCTCCGCCCCGGACCACTTCCACAACCCGGCCTTCAACCCGAAGATCCCCGGCTCCTGGCTGGTCGACCTCTCCCACATCGAGGTGGACCCGCGCCTGCCCTCGCCGTTCACCCCGGACGGCACCCGCCCGACGGGACCTGCCTGGTACCAGACGCACACCGTCGCCTACGCCCAGGAACTCGGCCACAACGTCCAGCCCCTGGAGGCGTACCTGCGGCGCGAGACCGGCGCCTACCTCGACCCGTGGCACGACCGGTTGAAGACCGCCTACGTCGACACCCTCGCCGACCTCGGCGTCACCAAGGACCTGGACGACCACGCCTTCCTGGCCGCGATGGAGCGGCACAGGGACGCCGACCCGGCGATGGCGGCCGTCCTCGCCGCCATCAAGGCCACCGTCAAAGGAGGCATCGGCAAACTGCGCGAGCGCCCCCAGAGCAAGAAATACAAGGAGGGCGAACGGTGGCCCGCCCTCCAGCGCCCGACCTGGCGCCCCGACATCCGCGCCGCCGTCATCTCCAAAGCGCGGGTCAACATGCACCGCAAACTCACCAACATGGCGAAGATGACGGGCCTGTACCCGCTCGCCGTACTCTCCGACTGCGTCGTCTACCCCTCGCCCGGAAAGAGCCCGCTGGACTTCCTCCCCTACGCGGCCTCCGGCAAGCCGCAGCCCGGCGCCTTCCGCCTCGGGCCCACCCCGGGCCTGGCGAAGCTGGAGGGCGTCCAGTCGATGCTCTGGGCGGTCGACCTCATGGAACAGGGCTACAACCCCGCCCGCCACATCAAGGGCGGCGACGCCGTCCTCGACGAAGGAGAGTAGGCCAGTGCCCGACACCGGCCCGACGCACAAGACCTGGTTCCCGCCGGCCAACACGGGCGGCCAGGACCCCACCGCCGAGAAAGGCTGAGCCGTGGCAGAGATCGACGACGCCATCGAACGCGCCGACCGGGAAGCCTTCACCCGCCAGCCGCCCAAGACACTCCAAGCGCGCATCAACTTCCTGATGAAGCAGCTCAAGACGACCAAAGCCGTTGCACGCGAGATCGGGGTCAGCCAGCGATCCGTGGAGCGCTACCGCAAGGGCGAACGCAAACACCCGCCAAAGGACATCGCCGAACGGATCGACGCCGCCGTACGGCAGCGCTGGCAGCCCCAGGTCCGCAGACGCCGCCGGAAGCAGGCCGCCACCACCACGGGCATCACGGTAGAGACCAGAGCCCGCTTCGGCTACACCGCACCCATCGGCACCACCGACGACGGACGCCTCCGCCGCCTCACCGTCCACCTCCCCCCCACCTACGCACAGCGCCTCTTCAACGCCCGCGACACCGGAGCCGACGACCAACAGATGCGCCAGATCATCGCCGAAGGACTCAAAGAGATCTACTTCCAGGACCGCGGAACCCGCGCCACAGGACTCACCGACGTCACCCTCAACGACATCGACTACCTCGACCTCGACTACTAGCCTCACACCGGCCGCAGGCCCAGCACCTGCTTTGTTGAGCCGGAGCACGACAGCCGCCACCAAGACAGGCCTATTGTCACTTTGCGTCCGTGGCTGCCTCGGTGCGCCTTCCGCAGTGGATGGCATCGGGTCGATCGAACTGACACCGACCCGCGCCTGCCGAAGGCGTCTGTGCCCCTTACCCGGCCGCCGACCTGGCGGGCAGACTGCGTTCATGCAGCTCCCCGCCGAAGCCGTCACCGCCACCGTGCTGATCGAGGTCGTACGGATCTCCGCCCTCCCCACCAGGCGGGACGTCCCGTACCCCGGCACAGCGGTTGCCCACTGGGCCGGGAGCCAGGCCGACGCCGCCCTGGCCTTCATCGAGAGCCTGCCCGGCAGTGAACAGCACCGCTGCGGCTTCTCGCCGGGCTGAAGCGTCCGGGCATACGAGGACTCTCTCGATCTGGCGCTGTTGGAGGCGCGTTCTGCTTCACCTGCCACGAGGTCCGCATGCAGGGACCGGCGGTGCCGCCCGCTCCGGCCACGCAGTTCTTCGACCCGGGCGCCCTGCCGGCCCAGACCCTGCTGTCTCTCTTCCGCAAGGCAGCTCCGCAGCCGACCGACTGGATGAGCGTCACGACAGAGGCCCAGGGCGACACGATGAAGGCATTCTCACTCTTTCCAGGGCGCCAAGGCCAAGGCTGGTCAAGCGGTGAGTTCGGGCCGTGAGGCAGGCACCGCGGTACGGCGGTGCCTGCCTGATGGGCCGTCATTGGGGTGGACGTCGCCAATGACGAAGTCCACCAGCAGCTGTTCCAGCGTCGAGGCCTTGTCGGCGTGCTCGCGCTGGGTGTGCATGGCGTCGCTGGTGACGACGACTCCTGCCAGATCGGCGACGGTGTCCAGCAGCGGCTGGAAGCAGGTGATCTCGTTCGTCTCCTCGCCGACGTCCAGCTGGGCTAGGACCAGGCCGGTGGCGTGCTCCAGTGCGGCGAGCAGGTGGATCTCGCGGCCGTTCGCTTTTGCCGCGCCGCGCAGGCTTTTGCCGTCCACTGCGAGGCCGCGCAGCCCGGTCGCCTTCGGGCGACGGTCGGCGAGCCAGCGTCCGACCGCCCGGTCCAGCGCGTCGCCGTCGATGCGGGCCAGCAGGCGGCCGACCGTGGTCTCTGCGGGCAGGACCCGCCTGGGCAGAAGCGGATCGGGGTCCGCACCGACCTGTTCCAGCACATGCCCAGGGGCATCGGCGATCCATTCACCGACCGCCAGCAGCGAGGTCGCTCCGGCCAGCACCGCGCACGCGGTGAGAGTGAGCACGACGGCCAGGCGGTGGCGCACCCCGCGTGGGTCACGCGGGTCCGGCACCTCGGCCAGCCGCTCCATCAGGCCCGGGAGCTCCTCGGGTCCGGCCTGCTGTTTCTCGCGCAGTTGGTCAAGGGCCGGCGGATTCAGAGATGATGCGTCGGCAGGCACGGTCTTCCACTTGGATCACGGGGCGTAGAGAACTCCATGATCTCGGAAGCCGTGCCTGTCACGTTCCGAGAGCACCGCCGCTGAGCTGGCAGTCCGCCAGGAACCGGGCGTCACGCGACTACGCCGAAGCCCTGCATCATCAGCGCGGATGATTCCGCATGTGAATAATGCCTGCGGCATGACCCCGTCAAAACTGCGAAGGTCTTGCCGGAATTCGGCAAACAAGGCGGGAAGGCCGAATGTCATCCAGCAGAACCAAGCGTTCCATCGCGGTCGTGGTGGCAACCGTCGCCATGGGAACCATGGCGGGTATCGCTCCCGTCGGTGCCGCGGAGGTCGATCCGCTTCAGCAGCAGATCGACGAGGTGTCGGCGAATACCGAGGGCGGCGTTCAGATCAGCAGCGACGAAATCGCCTGGAACGACGGGGAAGCGATCATGGCCTTCCCGCTTCCCGGTGAGGAGCAGGCCCCGGTGAGCAGCCCCGTGGCGCAGAAGCTGCAGGCCCAGTACGTAGGCCTTGCTGCCGATACACGGGAGCCGGCGGTCTCGGAGGCCCCGGTCGTGGCGGCCGCCGACGACGACCCGCCTGCGGACGAGGAGGTGAGCGCGGCCGAGAGAGAGCCCTATGTCTCGGCCGCCGCCTCGGACAGCTGCCCGACCCAGGTGTTCGGAAACGACTGGTACTGCTTCTACCAGTACAAGTCCTTCAAGGGGCGCAGGCTCCAGTGGAACGCGACGCACAAGGACTGGGTCTACTTCTCCAAGTTCGACTTCGAGAACAGAACCCCGTCGTGGTCCAACAAGGGCGCGAAGGCCATCAAGGTCTACGGGCGTCGGTTCGCCGGCCAGGACACCAGCTGCTACTCCCCGCTGTGGAGCGAGAATCCCCATGAGCGCTCCGCGTCGGCCAACTGGGACAACGCGGCCGACTGCTTCCTGACCAACTGACGCATACGGCGAACGCCGGGTGCGGGAAGGGCTTCGGCCCGGACCGCTCCCGGCTATTGCTTCTTCAGGAGGTCAAGCAGAGTTCCAGACGCCCGGTCCAGGAATGCGGACCGGCCGCCGTACGACTTCTGTGCCAACGTGTACAACAGTTTGAGGTCATCGTTGATCTGCTTGTCCAGGAGTGCTGGTCCTGAATTCCCGGTGCTCTGCCGTGTGCTGATGTCCTCGCTCTGGCTCCCGCTCGAGATGCGAAGGGTGTAGGCGTCGGCGTCCTCCTGCCGGATCGAGAAGATGAAGTCACCGATCACCGTCCGGTAGCCCCCGTGCTCATGCGACTGCCAGTCAAACCCTGCCGATTCGGCGGCTTGTGCCAATTGCCCAACGATCGCGTCGCCCTTGTCCGAGACGTCTACGTGGACGTTGCCGGCCAGCGCACCCGCTGCTATCTGTTCGCCTTCCGGCTGGCCTACTCGGGCAAGGCCGTGCACCGTATCTCACGTTCCTGCGGGCAGCAGGCGTTCCTCGAAGGACACGTCCACGCGCTGACCACGCTGGGCGGGGTGCCGGCCGGTCAGGTCCGCTATGACAACCTCACCCCGGCCGTGAAGAAGGTGGTTTTCCGCAACCGATCGCGGGAGGAGAACCGCGCTGGACCGCCTTCCATGAGTACTACGGGTTCACCCCGTTCTACTGCGAGCCGGGCCTGCGCGGCGCTCACGAGAAGGGCGGGGTCGAGGGCCAGGTGGGCTACTTCCGCCGCAACTACCTCACCCCGGTGCCGCGGGTCGACAGCCTGGATGAACTCAACGCCCGATTAGCCGAGTTCGAGGCGAAGGAGGATGAGCGGAGGATCGGCGCGAGGATGCGGACGATCGCGCAGGACTTCGTCCGTGAGGCCGGTCATCTGCTGCCGCTGCCGGACGATCCGTTCGCCACCGGCATCACGCTCACGCCCCGCGTCGACCGCTACGGCATGATCACCGTGAAGATGTGCCGGTACTCGGTCCCGGTCCGCTTCATCGACCGCAAGGTCACCGTCACGCTCACCTGCGACGACCTGACCGTCTATGACGGCCGGCGGGAGATCGCCCGCCACCGACGGCTGGCCGGTCGCGGCGCCGAACACCTCGTGCTGGACCACTACTTGGAAGCCCTGCTGATCAAGCCGGGGGCACTGGAACGCTCCGAGGCACTTCACCAGGCCCGCGCCGAGGGCACCTTCACGGCCGTCCACGAAGCTTTCTGGGCCGCGGCCAAGAAGGCCCTCGGCGACACCGAAGGGACGAAAGTCCTGGTCAAAGTGCTGTTGCTGCACCGCCACCAGCAGCACGCCGACGTGGTGACCGGGATCCGCGGGGCCCTTGCGGCGGGCACCTTCAACGAGGACGTCATCGCGCTGGAAGCCCGCAAGGCGGCCCAAGCGGCCGGGCCGGCACCGACCGTCGCCACCAGCATTCCCGTCCCGGAGCCGTTGGACCTGGACCCGGCCCAGGTCACACCCCTGACACCGCGCCGTCTCGCCCGCGCTCTGCCCGCCGACCAGCGTCCCCTGCCCCGCCTGGAGCAGTGGGACGAGCTGTTGCAGCTTCGCCGGAAGGACTCATCATGACCACCGCCCATCACGCCCTGACCGCACAGGCGTCCGACGCGGCGATCGACACCGCCTGCCGGCTGCTGCGGCTGCCCACCATGCGAGCCCAGGCCGCCGACACGATCGCCCGGGCCGAACGCGAGGGCCTGTCCTATGCCGGGTTCCTCGCCGAGCTGCTGATGGCCGAGTGCGAGGACCGCGACCGGCGCCGGGCCGAACGACGCATCCGAGCGGCCCGCTTCCCCCGCGCGAAATCGCTGCGGGAGTTCGACTACAGCGTCAACCCCCACGTCGATCCGGCGGTCATCCACAATCTCGCCACCTGCGAGTGGATCGCCAAGGGTCACCCACTGTGTCTGATCGGGGACTCGGGAACCGGCAAGTCGCACCTGCTGATCGGGCTGGCACCGCGGCCGCCATGGCTGGCTACCGAGTCCGCTACACCACCGCAGCAGCCTTGGTGAACGAGCTGGTCGAGACGGCAGACGACAAGCAGCTGGGCAAGACCATCGCCCGCTACGGACGCGTCGACCTTCTCGAAAGCGTCCCACCCGTCCAAATCCCCACCCGGCTCACGCTCACTCACCTGGCAACGTCCCTACAACCTGTCTGTGTCCGCCGCTGCCCGCGCATTACATGGTGGGGCATCGATTTCTTTCGCGGACCGGAGTTCCGCTCAGGCCGGATACAGGGCTTGATCAAGTTCCGTAGCTGTCCGGATCGTTTCTGGTGCCCAGGATGGGGTCTGTCAAACGAGCGGCTCTGTTTCGTAGTCGGTGGTGACGGTGCGTTCTCCTTATTGCAGGAGGATGCGGTGACGGAGGAGGTCGAATCCTGCTCGGCCGTGCATCTGCCGCATGATCTTCTTGGTTCGGGTATTGGCGCTCTCGGTCCGGCCGTTGTGGTGGGGCAGGGTGAGGCCGGCGTTCACGGCGGCGCGGTCGAGTTCGAGGCCGGTGCAGAAGCTGTGCAGGTGGGGCAGGCCAGCGGTGCGGACTGTGGCGATCCACTGGGTGAGCTTGTCGTCGTTGGCCTGGGCCCGGGGTCAGGAACGCGGCGAACTCGCCGGTGAGTCGGGCGAGTGCGGTCATCTCCGGGCACGCCGCGGTGAGGAGGCCGAGGAGGTCGGTGTCCTTGCTCCACAGGTGCTCGGGGCGGGTGAGCAGGAGCCGGGCGAGCCGGCAGGGGGTTGTCACGGGGCGGTCGCCTTCGGCGCGGCCCTGATTGAGGTAGCGGACCAGCAGGTTGGCACTGCCGGTGTAGCCCAGTTCCCTGATCTCGTGCAGGAGGTGCGTGACGGGAACGGCCGGGTTGTCGGACCGGTGTTGGCGCAGGTGGTCACGGTAGGGGTCGACAAGGGTGGGCCGGTAGCGGGGGGGCGATGCGATCCGCGGGCGGTTCAGGGATGCGGGCGTAGCGCTTGACGGTATTCAGGGCGAGGTTCAGTCTGCGGGAGCAGTCGAGCAGGCCGACGCCGGAGTCGAGGAGGGCGTGGACTTTGTGCCGGCGCTCGCGGGTGGTCTGTTCGCGGATGCCGCCGTGCCGGGGCGGGTTGACGGTGGCCCAGCAGGGGGTGTGGGCGCGGACCTCGGCCAGGACTTTGTCGCACAGGTTCCGCCACAGATGCCAGCGGTCGCTGACCTGCACCGCGTCGGGCAGGGCCCGGCGGATCGCCTCGGCGTAGGTGGCCGAGCCGTCCCGGCACACGACTTCGATGCCTTTCTGCCCGCGCAGCCACGCCTCCAACGTGGCGGCTTCGCGGTCGGGCAGGACATCGACGCGTTCCCCGGTCTCGGCATCGATGATGATCGTGGCGTAGCGGTGACGGCGGCGCAGGGCGAAGTCATCGACCCCGATCACCCTTGGGATCCGCAG
The DNA here is from genome assembly GCF_024612035.1 of Streptomyces sp. DSM 40750. Lineage (GTDB taxonomy): Bacteria > Actinomycetota > Actinomycetes > Streptomycetales > Streptomycetaceae > Streptomyces. The sequence continues at coordinate 11,514,252 of NZ_CP102513.1, read as the reverse complement.
CGTCGGCGGGGGGATTCCCCGCAGCACCCGCAGGGCGGTGGCGAACGATACGGGCACGGCCGGTAACCGGGTGAGCCGGGCAGCCGCCCGGCCGCATAACTCCTTGACCACGCCCGAGACCTGGCTGGTCAGACGCGTGGTGCGGCGCTGAAGCCGCTCGATCAGCCCAGGAACTTGCTCGCGGAAGGTCTGCCGCCGACAGCCCAGGACCGGGCAGAGCAGACGTCGTACCCGGACGTTGACCACGACTCGGCGGCCATCGACCGGCACATCCGCAACGGTCCGGACGTGGTATCCGTGCACCTTCCCTGTCGGGACCCCGCACATCGGGCAGGGAAAGGGGACATCCCGGGTCCGGGCCAAGACCCGGATCATTTCGCCGTCGTCCGCCACATCCTCGATGACCAGCGCCGAGAGCCCTGAAAACACCGTTGCCACAAGGGAGTTGATATCTCGCATACAACGTCCACGACACCCGTCACCAACCGTCACCACCGACTACGGAACAGAGCCGATCGTCTTACAGTCCCCCGGCCGGAGGAGCGTGGAAGCTCCACACCTGGTGCAGGGTGTGGAGCCCAGCTCACTCAGCGGAAGGGACCGTCGGTCGCGAAGGCGTGGGCTGCAAAGCGCTTGCCCATTCGACGGTATGCGGCGGCGGTGGGGTGAAGGCCGTCGGCCAGGTCATCTGCCTCGTTGGGGCCGAGCAGCTCGCGTCCGTCGAGATAGTGGAGGTGGGGATCGGACGCCTGTCGTGCCGCAGCGATCCGGGCCAGCTCGGCACGGACGACCGCCAGCGACAATGCCCCGCCGGCCACATCGGACGGGTCGCCCAGGGCAGCGAGCCTGCCGTCCGGGCCGGTCGCGGCCGGACCGGGTGCCTTCTCCAGGGCAGGACAGCTCACCGGAGAGACCAACAGCAGCGGGGTGTCCGGGTGTCCGTCCCGGATCGTGTCCAGGAATCCGTGTACCGCCGGACCGAACGTCCGCAGCCGGAAGGCGGACAGGCTCACGATGTTGATGCCCACCTTGAGGCTGATCAGGTCGGCGGGCGTATCGCGGATCGTCCGGGCGACATAGGGATCCAGCAGCGCGTTGCCCGCCTGGCTGAGGTTGATCACCTCCACCCCTCCGAGCGCAGCTGCCACCACCGGCCAGGTCCCGGTCGGGCCGTCAGCCTCGATGCAGTGGCTGATGGAACTGCCGTGGTGCACCCAGCGGCGCCGCCCGTCCGGCAGCGGTGCCAGTACGTCGCCGTCAGCGCGCAGTGCCACCAGTTCCGTTGGGGTCTGCTGTGGCAGCCACAACTCGACGCCCTTCATGCCGGCCGGCAGCCCGGCGAACCGTACGGTTGCTGGCTCGCCCGGGATGAGTCGCTGTAGGGCCCCGGGGCCCGCCATCCGCAGCACGTTGCCCACCGGCGCCTGCTGGCGCCCGGCCAAGGCGCCGTCCACCAGCAACTCCAGCATCCCGGTCGGGCGAGGGTGGGGGTCGGAGTCGAGCTGGCCGGTGGAGGTGAGTACCTCGAGCTCCAATGCGCGGGCATCGGTGCGGAACACGAGCCGCACCCCCGAAGGCATGACGGTCACCCCGTAGACCGAGGGGTCCTGGTACTGCTCCTTGGTCCAGGCGGGCAAGCGGCGCGGCATCACCCCTGCCTGTGTGGTCTCCAGGTCCAGCGCGCCCCGTAACTCCACCGGCCCGCCCACCAGTGGAACCGTCCGCATCGCCACCGTCACCGCTCCTTTCCCAGGTCAATGTGGTCCGGAGATGACATCAACCCGGTGCCTTCGTGGCTCATCGACGCCCGCCGAACTCCCAGTCGTGGACCTCGATGTCCGCGTACCGGTCCGCAGTCAGAACGGCTCGTGCCGTGTCCGGATCCGGGGCCCTGAGCAGCACCGCCGTACCCAGCCAGGTGTCGCCGTCGTCGGACAGCAGCGGCCCGTACGCGACCAGCTCGTCCTCCTCGAGCGGCAGGACGAGGTCGGCGGCCGGGCCCTCGCCGAGGCCGAGCACCAGGTACCGGTTGCCACCGGTTTGGCCACCGGGGAAGTCCCACATGGTGCGCCCCAGCACGTTGCGCCACCGGCGCAGCAGCACGTCCCGGTACGCGCCGGCCTGGTAGTTGGGCTCGTCGAAGGCGAACGCGCGGGCGGCGGCGGGATCGGGCAGGTCGACGATGTGCACGCTGCCGGTGGGTGTTTCACCATCATCGGCGAAGGTCGGGCCGCGAGCGATCAGCTCCTTCGCGTACCGGTCCATGTAGGACCAGTGCTCCTCCAGCAGCTCCTCGCGTAACGCGAGGGAGCCGGGCCGATCACGGTGGTAGCAGAAGAACTCCATGACCACAGACCCTTCCCCACCAAGGGCACTATCTCAACTGGCTTTTGGCGACGATGACCCCGCGCTCCGAACGAGGCAGCATCGGCGGGGAAGACAAGTCCGGGCACATGCCGTGCATACAGCTGGACTCCGGGACCATCGCGACCGGCTCCGGCCCTACGGGCGCGTCGAACGGCTTGTAGTGGTCCGGTTCGGCGCACATCGGCCAGGGCTCGTCGGCCGACCACCACAGCAACGGCCCGCCGACGGAACTGCCCCGGGCCCGGCTGCCCGGCCCGGGGGTAGAGGAGGGTGACCTCGCGCGCCGTACCGATCGACTCCGGAGAGATGGCCTCGACATCGAGTCGTGACGCCGCCGATCCTAGCCTCGCGCTTTCGCGAGTGGGTCTGTACGGGCCTTGATCAAATAAGTGGAGAGTGCTGCTGGCCTGCCAACGATGGGACTTGTCGAGGGTCCTGTCAGCTGCGAGGAAAGAAGCACTCTCCAGGTGAAGAAGCGAGCGGGGCGTATCCGCGTGTCCGTGTCGAGGGCGGTGGCCGTGGGGGTGGTCTCGCAGGCCGGGTCGGTGCTGCTGGCCGAGACGGTCCGCAAGTCCGGTCTGGACACCGCGATATCGGCGGCACCCACGCCGTGGCGCAAGCCGCGGGCCGTGCCCGATCCGGGGAAGATCCTGCTGGATGTGGCCCTGGCCGTCGCGCTCGGCGGGGACTGCCTGGCCGACATCGGCATGCTGCGGGCCGAGCCGGATGTGTTCGGCCCGGTGGCCTCCGATCCCACGGTCTCCCGTGTCATCGACACACTCGCCGCATCCGGCCCGAAAGCCCTCCCGGCGATCCGGGCCGCACGTTCCCGAGCACGGGGCGGGTCTGGGAGCTGGCCGGTGCGCACAGTCCGGCCGCCGACGGCCAGGTGATCGTGGACATCGGCGGAGTGCTGGTCCTCGCGCACGACGAGAAACAGGACGCCACCGCGACCTGGAAGAAGACCTTCGGCCACCACCCCCTCGTCGCGTTCGTCGGCCACGGCCAGGCCGGGTCCGGAGAGCCGGTGGCCGCCCTGCTGCGGCCCGGCAACGCAGGCTCCAACACCGCCGCCGACACCACATCGAAACCGCCCGACTCGCCCTGGCACAACTCCCCAAGGCTCTGCGGCGGGGACGGCAGACACTGATCCGCACCGACTCCGGCGGCGGCACCCACGCCTAACGGGCAGTGGCGGGGGCGGTGGCTGTCGTATTCCGTCGGAATGACCATCACCGACGCCATCCACCAAGCCGTGCTGAAGATCCCGAAGAAGGACGTTGCAGTGGGAGAAGGATGGCGTGGCTCGACTCAGGGAACTCGGCGCTCCAGCGTTCCTCGGCAATGGCTACGGCGAGGGGCAGGCCAAGCTCAGCGGTGAGGTCGAGTTCGGCGCGCGCTTCGTGCTGCCGCCCTCAACCACACTCAAGGAAGCCGCCGAGGTGCTCAGCAGGGTGGCAGTGATCGGGTCCCGGATGGCACAGCACGCGACTCAGCCGCAAGCCAAGGAGACTGTGATCGCGTTGATCGACGGAGAATCTGATAGCGGCGACGCAGGGGTGGACGGATAGATGACGGGCGACTTTGGACCCGACCGCTTGCGGCAGCTCTTCGGCGACCCGAACGAGGACGGGGTCTACCTTGTCGGCGTCGTGGAGTTCTCGGACGATGCGAGCGAGGACCAGTGGTCGTACGTCGGGAACACTCAGATGGGCACCCTGGAGTCAGTTGCCAGCAGGCTCGGCTATGAACGGCGTGACATCACGATTGCGGAGTCTTACCGAGAGCCTGGCCGTGGGGTGCTGCCGGACGGCACAGAGCTGGCGGTCACGTCGACCACCGTGCGAGGGAGCGCATCCTGGCATCTGAGTAGCCGGGAGCCAACGCCGGAGAAACGGCTCCGGTGGGCAGGGCATCCAGTGCCACCTCCGCCCGAGCCGGTGCCGGTCGGTCCCAACATGGAGACGGCGAGGCCTCGGATCGAGGAGCACCAGGGAGAGGTCTTCTACACGAAGACCGGCAAGCCCTTCACCTACCGGACCAACCGCTACACCCTGGTCATCGTCGAGAGCCGGCGCAACGTGCAGTGGCACGAGATCAGGTCAGCGCTGGAGGCATGGCCGATCGCGGGGCCGTCGGAGATTCCACGATGCCCCGAACGTTCTGGGCGGTACGTCTACGGGATCGTGTCCGACGAGCGGATCCGGCAAGGGGACTGGTGACAACCTTGGACCTGCGGCTCTGTGGCGGCTGATGCGATGCTCGCCGAACCTGCCGAATCGTCGGACGCTACAGCTACGGTTATGGGTGAGATTCTACAACCGCGACATCCTCGTCGACCGAGCGCCGAGGAAGGACCCGAGCAGTGACGAGGACGCATGGCCGAGGACCAGGAGTACGACGAGGTCGACGCAGTTGTTCGCATCCCCAAGGGCGAGCGTCTCGCCGACTCGCGGAAGAGCGAAGGCTGGAGTCGTGGGTTCACTCCCAAGACGAGTGACAGGGGACCGGAGCACGTCGAGATCCGCCTGAAGGCCGAAGACGAGTCAGGTTTCGCAGACAAGCCCGAGATCGTCTGCGTCACCGAGTACGTGGAGGATCAGCGTCCTCAGCTCACCCCCGTCCAACAGGCCGTGGCTGACATCGCGGGCCAGATCATCGATGGTCTCGTAGAAATCGCAAAACCTCACGTTGCCCACTGGTGGCACACCCAGACCGTGCCATTCCTCGTTGCCAAGCGCGAAGCCTTGGTGCGGAAGCAACAGGCCCGCAGAGCCCAGAAGAAAGCCTTGCGGGCCGGGGTCACGACGACACCTCCTGTTGCTGTCCCAGGGGTCGAGGCTGACGCGCCTTCCCAAGATGTGGCCACCGCGCCCAGCGACCCGAAGGTCACTGTGACGAGCGAGCAGTTCCAGCAGATGTTCATGACCTGGCTCGCCCGTGAGGACGCCCAGCAGGCGCTCTGGAGCCTCATCGTGAATGCCGAGGTCGAGGATGGCGGTGCTGCCACCCTGGCATGGCAGCAGGAACTGAAAGAGCTTTCGCCTGAGCAGCGAACCGAGCGGGTCATGGAGTTCTTCGCTGCCAACCCCTCGATCCTGGAGGACTTCGCTCGTCAGCTCATGGGCAGCATGGCCCTCGGGCTCGGCGAGACGACTCTCAGGCGCGACCGGGTGTAGGGCCGTGCCGTTTCAGGACGGCGCGTCACTAGCCTCGCCCTTTCATGGGCTTGTTGGGCACGACTGACGTTGGGGGTACCGAGAACGCTTCTGATCTGCCACTTCACCGTCCGGAGCCGCTCTCGGGCTCGGTCGGTTTGCTGCACCTGCCAGGTGCGCGGTGTCCTGCCCGCGTCGGCCACAGTCACGTGCGGAATGGGGGTGCCGCCATTGGGCCCTTGTGCGAGGCTGCCAGCCATGGAGAGTGAGCTGCTGGACGATCAGGACTACGCGTCGGTCCATCAAGCCATGCAACTGCTGTCCAGTCGCTACCTTCATGCCCTGACGCTGAACGCTCGCATGGAGGCCTGGGCGGAATTCGTGACGAGTGTCGAAGAGGGCTTCGACACCACGTGGGCTTGGGAGTTCGCCAACGATATCGCCGATCGCGACTGGCTCCACGATGCCTGGCCGATCTTGACCGAACGGATCCGCAGGCTCCGTCAGCCCGAGCTCGATGCCCTGGACGATCGGTTCCGAGCGGCGACAGCACCGATCAAGCCGCTCGGTATGAGCCGAAGTGCGATGGCCGAGCAAGCGCGGTGGTGGCAGTTCCGCTACCCGCTGCTGGTGACTGGGGATCCGGCTGAACAGCTGCCGCCGACATGGTCCCCTGCGCCCATCCACATCCAGGATTGACCAGATCATGGCGGCGCAGAACACGGCGGTGAGGAACGACTGCGCGGAGCTTTCCGGTGCGGTCACCACCAGCACGGCGCCGGCCCCGAACAGCCCCGTGAAGCCCCACCGGACCAGGTGGAGGCGCCGACGGCGCTCACGCAGCCGAACGCCCGTGAGGATGTCGGCGCGCGTCGGCTGGTAGACCAGCTCGACCGTGTCCTGTCGTCCGTCCCGCCCCATGTCCACGAACATGAAACGGGATCGTACTGCCCGTGCCGGCTGCCGTGATCAGCTAGATCTCGGCGTTGGTCAGCACGAGGAGAGCCCCCAGGACCATGGTCGCGTGTCGGGCGTTCATGCGGACCTTGGTGAGGATCCGCCAGACACCTCACGTTGCCAACGCGTCAAGCGGCGGTGGCGAGTTCGGTGGGGAAAGCGGTGCGTTCGTCGAACAACTCGCGCCGCTGAAGACAGTGATAGAGCTGGCCGAGCATTCGATTGAACAGGTTCCGCAGGGCGGCCGCGTGCCAGTCTCCGTGTTCGTCGCGGCGCCGACGGTAGTGGGCCTTGGCCCCGGGCGATCCGTTCGGAGCGGCGAAGGCCCAGAGGTAGCCGGCGTGGTTGAGTCGGTCGTTCTTCACCCACCGCCGCGTGATGCTCGACTTCTTGCCGGAGGCGCGGGTGATGGGCGAGGAGCCCGCGTATGCCTTGAGTCCCCGGGCGTCGGCGAAGCGGGTGCGGTCGTCACCGATCTCGGCCAGGATCCGGGCGGCGAGTTGGATGCCGAGCCCGGGGAAGCTCAGCAAGATCGCAGCGTCCGGATGCTGAGGCAATGCGTCCTGCACCGCCTCGGCGAGCTGGTCGGCGGCGGTGCAGGCGGCGTCGAGCTGCATGAGGAGGGCAAGCATCTGTTTGCCGAGGGCGTCCTCGACAAGCGGCGGCTGGTGGGCCCACTCGGCGCGGAGGATGTCGCGGATTCGGTCGGCTTCGGCTGCGATGCCGCGCTTGCGGCCGGCCCGCTTGAGGGCGGCCTGGAGCTGGGCGCGGGTCAGGCGTGCTGCCCGCGTCGGGGTCGGGGCGGTCTTGAGGAGTTCACGTGCCTCGGGCCGGCACAGGCCGTTGGTCCAGGTGGCGATGGCGTCCAGAGCGGCCGGGTAGTACTCGCGCAGCAGGGAGCGGAGCTGGTTGGCGAGCTGCTGCCGGTTCCACAGCGCGTCCTGCTGAGCGCGCGCGAGGACGGCGATCGCCCGGCCGAGGTTGGAGTCGTCGGGCAGCGGCCGGTGGGCGTGCATGTCGGTGCGCAGGATGTTCGCCAGGACGAGGGCGTCGCCGGGGTCGGACTTCTTGCGCGAGACGCTGTGCCGGTCGCGGTAGCGGGCGGCGGCCAGCGGGTTGATCGCGTACACCTTCCGCTTGCCGGTCCGCAGCACGGCGACCAACAGGCCGCGGGAGGTCTCGATGGCAACCGGGATCGGGTTCTCCTCGGTGTCGCCGTGCTCGGCGAGAAGCTCCAGCAACAGCTTGTAGCCGACGGCGTCGTCGGTTATGTGCCGCTTGGCCACTAACGTGCCGGTGTCGTCGACCAGAGCGACGTCGTGGGTGCGTTCGGCCCAGTCGATTCCGCAGTAGATCAAGGCAGTTCCTTCCCGACGTGCTGATGTTTGCGCTGGTCACGAGCGCATGCGGGCCACGCGTCGCACTAATCCCAGGCATCAACCGCTGCGCGGATGTGCCGCCACCTCACGAGCCGTTCGTGGCACCAGCGCATCCCACGGGCCTCGGTCTGCGCGGGAGCTCGAAGGCTCGGGCGTATCAAGAGGTCACCGCGGAGTGGGCTCGCACCACCAACACCAACGAGTGACCGAGGTGACGGTGTTGACGCTCGCGGGTGCTGGATGTCACCGGTCTGGCGAGAGGCATCAAGGCCCGTTCTTCAGAAGGCATACATCCAGCACCCGACTCGAACACCCGGGGAACTGGGTCACTCCCTCGGGATGCCCTTGGAAAGGGATTAGTTCTTCAGGTCGGCGAAGCCGTGCTCGCTCGCGGTTGACCAGATGGTTGGCCGCCTTCTGGGCGGCGGTGAGGGGATGGCCGCGGGCCGCTTTGCGGCCGGTGACGATCACCGAGTCGTCGGGGTCGTCGTCCAGACCGACGAAGCCGAGGTCCGCCAGCGCCCCAAGGTCGGCCTCCCGCAGGTGGGTGGTGATCTTGTTGTGGCGGGCAGTGGTGATCTCCGAGGAGCGCCCCGGCTTCGCCGCCGAGATCCACACCAAGTTGCCCTTCTCATCGGTCAGGGCGAGGAACAGCAGGCCGTGGGTCTTGTGCTTCCCGCTGTAGTTCGGCCGGTTGGCATCCCCGGTGCGTCGGCGAGTACGGACGAGAGTGCCGTCGAGCAACACAACGACGCCACCCATCCGGGCGATTTTCTTCAGGGCGCGGGGCCCGTACGGCGAGCAGGCCGGTCACTTCCAGAAGCCAGCGGCGCACGGTGGAAGCGGAGATGCCGTTGCCACCCGCCATGTCGGAAAGCCGATGGTCGTGGCGGAGGACGGCCAGGACGGTCAGGGCGGTCAGGGCGGTCAGGGCCGTCAGGGCGATGCGGCCGGGCGGGAGCTTGCGCCAGCGCGAGCGGATCACCGGGACCAGCGAATTCAGGTTGCACAACGCCCACTGCTGTATTGGGCGAGACACACCTGCCACCACAGGCAGAGGCACAAGCAGTCCCCGAAGGAGGATTGCCGTCCTCGGGCATCACGGTCACCGCAGGTCGCCATCCTCATGTCCCCGACAGAATAGGCAGTAAGAACGCCCAAAACGTACCGTTTCGGTCGAGGCTCAGGTCACAGCTCGGGGCGGGACGGCATTGGGGCCTGTGTGATGTTGCGATCAAAAAGTGTGACTGAGTGCCCGAGTTGACCACTCAGTGCTTCATCTGGCCGTGCTCGCGACCGGTTCTGTGCCGGTCGTGGCGTAGCGACCTTCTTGCTCTCTCGGGACGGGTATCGGAAGTCTGTCTGCGCTAACCGTGATCTGTCGGCGGTTTGTCGGTGGAGGTTGGGACCTTGGTCGGGTTGGTGCTCTTCATGAGCACGCTGCCGAGAGCACAAGGAGCCTGTCATCGTGTCTTCCGCATCCCAGAGCCGAGCGTGGGACGTTCACCGGCTACCGTCTGCCGAGGGCAGGATTTTCCTGGTCACCGGGGGTAACGCCGGGATCGGCTACTTTGTCGCGGAGCAGCTCGCCGCCACCGGCGCGGTTGTCGTACTCGGCAGCCGGGACGCCGCGAAGGCCGACGCCGCCATGGCCTCGATCCGCTCACGCGTCTCTGGCGCGCGTGTGCGGCATCTTCAACTGGACCTCGCCGACCTGTCGTCCCTGAAGACCGCCGTGGACATGCTGGATCTCGATCATCTCGACGCGGTGGTCTACAACGCAGGGGTCGCTCTCGACGACCCGCCGCGTCGAGAGACCGGGGACGGTCACGAGCTGATGTTCGGCACCAACCACCTCGGCCACTTCGCGCTTACCCAGTGGCTGGCCCCCCTGCTGTCCGCGGCGTCGGCGGGTCGCATCGTGACGGTGGGAAGCTTTGCGGCGCGGTCCGAGCGACTGGACCTGGGCGATCTGCAGTCGGTCCAGGACTACCGGTCCAAGCGCACCTACGGCCGATCGAAGCTGGCGCAGATGTGCTTTGGTTTCGAACTCGATCGCCGCCTGCGTGCCGTGGGCAGCCCGGTTCTCAGTGTGGTGGCCCACCCCGGCGGCGCACTGGACTCCCTCACCCCGTCCCGCCCGCCGGTAGGCGTGACAACCCCCGGCGAGCGGCTGCGCGCCTTGCCCGCCGGTCTCTTGGTGCAGGGCAAGGACGCCGGAGCATGGCCCGTCGTCCGCGCCGTCCTCGACTCGGAGGTGCAGGGAGGGCAGCTGTGGGGGCCGAGGGTCTTCGGCCTGCGGGGCATACCGCGGCGTGAGCCCGTCCCCTCTCATATGGCCGACCCGGCCATCGCCGCTCGCCTGTGGGCCGTCAGCGGTGAGCTGGTCGGCACGGATCCGCACCTCGGTTTCCGGTAGGCGCGGAGCCGCGCCCAGGCGGCTGTCCGGTAGTCAACTGGCATGGTCAGTCCGGCCAACCGGGCTCAGTCACAACCAGTTGCCCGCAGGAGGTCGTTGATCCAGATCATGGAGGCGCGGAGGTGGAGGCCGGCGAGATAGCCCTCGGGGGTCTTGTCGTATCGAGTCGCGATGCCCCGCCAGGCTTTCAGCTTGTTGATCAGGCGCTCGACGGTGTTCCGCTCCTCGTAGAGATCGGTGTCGTGGCGTGTGGGGCGGCCGCCCCGGCTGCCTTTCTTCTTTCGGTTGGCGGCCTGGTCCTTCTTCTTCGGGATGACTGCCTTGATGTTGCGTTTGCGCAGGTAAGAGCGGTTAGCGCGGGATGAGTAGGCCTTGTCCGCGGCGACAGCGCCAGGCCGGGTCCGGGACGGCCGACCGGCAGACGGACCCGCACCTTCCGCAGCACGGCGACGAACTGGGGGCTGTCGGCGGCCTGTCCCGCGGTCAGGACGAACGACAACGCACGGCACTTGCGGTCCGCAGCAAGATGAACCTTGCTCGTCAGCCCACCACGGGATCTGCCGAGCAGCCCTTGTGCCAAGCGGAGCCTGCGCCGTCGCCTGACGTGCCGCCGCTCTTCCCGCTCGGGGTCGTCACCTGCGTCCTGTCCGTTCTGTTCTGGCGGGCCGCCCCCCTTTGCCGGGTCCGCTCCTGCTCGGCGGCGGCTTCCTCAAGGGCGTCCATGACCTCCTTGCCGATGCACATCCCGGCAGCGTCGTGGCGGGCGCGGGTGGCCGTGGAGTCCACGCTGACCAGGGACAAGTCCGTCTGTCCCTGGCGGGCGGCCTCGGCGATCACGCCTTCCAGCAGCGCGGTGAAGACGTCGGCGTCCCTCCAGACCCGGAAGCGGCCGTAGACCGTAGGCCACGGGCCGAACTCACGTGGCATCTCCCGCCACTGACTGCTGGTGCGGAACCGCCAGATCACCCCCTCGAACTGCTCCCGCAGCCGCTCGGGGTACAGGCCGTACTCGCCTATCGGCAGGAACGGCTCGATCAACTTCCACTGCTCGTCGGTGAGTTGCCTGCGCGTCACGATCGTCTTCCTACCGGATCTGCCTTCCATGCGGATCCGGATCGGCAAGATTGATCACGACCTCACACAGGCCCTAGTACGCGGCAACCGTGCTTGAGTAGGTTTCAGAACCGGCGCGAGGTCGAGGAGACAGGCTCTAACAGGGGCCTTTGTCCTGGCCCGTGCCGCACACCGGGCCGGGGTCCTCAGCGATGTAGATGAGGAAGAAGAACCAGGCCATGAGGGCGACCACGATGCCGATGCGCCAGAGCGTTTCCGTACGACGCTTGGGGTGTTGGTCGTGGTCGTCCCGCTTGTCGCTGTCGCTGCTCATGGCTTCCCCCGGGTCGTAAGCCTGTTCAACACGGTAGCGGCGGTCACTGCTCTGCACGACGTCGTCGAGGAGAGCGCGCATCTGCGTCATGTCCGGTTTTGCTCAGAAGGATCGCGCGACGGCCCCCGTCACACCTGCGGTTTGTCCACGCCGCGCTCGGCCTGGCGCCGAGCGGTGCAGCTCCGTCATGGTCGCCTACGGGTGGGGCTAGCGTGATCCCGGCGTGTAACGCGCAGCCCGTGCTGACATGCCCTGACTCTACGATTGCAGAGGCAGGGCTCTGCGGCTGTAGAGGGTGCTCGAACCGAACGGAAGTGGTGTTCCATGCCGAAACGTCACGCGGTGGTGGCCGGGGCCGGAATCGGCGGCCTCACCGCCGCCGTCGCACTGCATCGCCGCGGCTGGCACGTCACCGTCTGCGAACGCGCCCCCGAACCCCCCGCCACCGGCGCCGGCATCGGCCTCGCCCCCAACGCCCTGCGCGCACTCGACACCATCGGCGTCGACGCCGCCCGCGCCGCCGGCAGCGCCGTACCCACGACGATGGGCGTACGCCGCTCCGACGGCCAGTGGCTCACCCGGACCGACACCGCCGACATGGCAGCCCGCTACGGCATGCCCCCGATCGCCGTCCCGCGCCCGGCCTTCACCGCCGCCCTGGCCGCCTCCCTGCCGCCGGAGGCCCTCCGCTACGGCACCGCCGTGACCGCCGTCGACGACGCCGCGGGCCGCCCGACCATCCGTACGGCAGTCGGCCCGAACCTTGCCGCCGATTTGGTCGTCGCCGCCGACGGCATCCACAGCCCGCTGCGCCGCGCGTACTTCCCCGCCCACCCCGGCCTGCACTACATCGGCGAGACCGCCTGGCGGACCATCGTGGACGCCCCGGACCTACGGATACCGGCCATGAGTGAGACCTGGGGGCGGGGCGAGCGGTTCGGCGTCACCCCGCTCTCCGACGGCCGGTTTTACCTCTACGCCACCGCGGTCCTCCCGGCCGGCACCCGGTCGGCCGACCCCCGCGCCGAACTCCGGCGCCGCTTCGGCTCGTGGCACGACCCGATTCCGGCCCTGCTGGATCGCATCCGCCGCCTCGACCCTGCCGACGTCCTCCAGAACGACCTCTACGACCTGGCCGCCCCGCTCCCCACCCTGCACCACGGCCGGATCGCCTGGCTGGGCGACGCCGCCCACGCCATGGCCCCCAACCTCGGCCAGGGCGGCTGCCAGGCCATCGAGGACGCGGTGGTCCTCGCCCACCTGCTTCCCGCCGGAGACGGCGGAGACAGCACAGACTCCGTCCCGGCCTCCCTCGCCGCGTACACCGCCGCCCGCCGCGGGCGTACCGACGCCGTGCGCGTCCGCGCCCGCCGGGTCGGCCGCCTGGGCGCCCTGCGTAACCCGCTCGCGGTGGCGGCCCGCGACCTCGCTGTCCATGCCACCCCTGCCCGCCTGGCCCTGCGCGCCATGGACGACCTCTTCAACGGCTTCCGCCTCCCCGGGTAGCAGGGACCGCGAGTCTCTGTCGTCAAAGTCCCGCTGGGCCGCGCGTCCCAGCACCCCTGCTCGCTTCGTTGTCGGACCGCCCAACAGCGTCCAGTACTCGAACGGACCTCCGCCTTGCGATGCACGCACCGGACAACACGTGCCCCATCGGGAGACTTTGACGACAGGGCCTCCAGCTAGACGCCGCCGACCGGATCGTCACGCCGATCACCGCGCTGCCCAGCGCCGACGAGGGCGACCTGTGCAGGGACTCCTTCGCCCTGGATGCACTCGGGCGGATCTTCCTCACCACGCTGCGTGCCGAGGACGACCTGTGCCCGGCTTCGGTGCCGGGCATCGCCCGGGCCATCATCCGCTTCTCCGAAGAGATCCTCACCGGGACGGCCAGGACGTCACGGAAATCCTGGAGCAGTTGGAGGCCGCCGCCCTGCGCCAGGCCCACGATGCGCACGGTGCACCGGGTGCGCAGTCGGCGCGCACCACCGGCGTGTAGGCGCAACGCGCCGGCCGATGCCGTGCGGGTGGTGCGCATCCAGTGCGTGCACCAGGTCCGGACGGTACGCCACATCGTGCGCACCACCCGCACCGCGCACCGCACATGGTGCGCATCGGATCCGGCCGCGCGCCTATAACACACACCCCCTTATCCGTGACCTGATCGACGGCCGGGACGGAGGCTGACAAGGGGAAACGTGCCGGTAGCGAACCTGGTCAAGGAACAACGCGCGCCCGGCCGCACCTGGTCAAGGTGCGGCCGGGCGTCGTGCGCACCGGTGCGGTACGGAACATCGAGTGAGAGGTGTGCAAGCTGAAGTTGCCGGTCACGGGGCTGGTGTGCGTGGGCATCGGGAGCTCATGCTGGTCGCCGGCAGGTGACTTTGGTGAAGATCATCGGGCGACTTCGCGGTTCGTGAGGACCAGCAAGGCCCGGACCAGGGCGGTCGCCCAGGCGGGGTCGGTGCGTACCTTGCCGAGGACGCGCCAGTTCTTGAGGTGGGCGAAGCCGTGCTCGACGGGTGCCCGGACGGCCGCCAGTGCCGTGTTGGACAGCTTCTGGCCTCGCGTCAGGGGCCGGTTCCGGGCGGCCTTGTAGCCGGTGATCACCGCCGGGTCGGCGTCGGGGCCGCCGTCGTCGAGGCCGACGAACCCCAGGTCGGCGATGGCGCCGAGTCCGGCTTCCCGCAGTTTCCGGGTGAGCTTGTCGTGCCGGCAGGCGGTGATCTCCGAGGTGCGCCCGGGGCGGGCCGCCGAGATCCACAGCAGTCGGCCCCGGTCGTCGGTGAGGGCGATCACGAGCAGGCCGTGGCATTTGTTCTTGCCGGAGTAGTTCTTCCGGTTCTCCTTCCCGGTCCTGCGCCGGGTACGGATCACTGATCCGTCCAGCAGTACGATGCCGCCACCCATTCGGGCGATCTTCTTGCACGCCCGGTCCAGACGCGGGGCGGGGGCTGCGAGCAGGCCGACGACCTCCCTCACCCATCGGGTCACGGTGGTGCGGGATGAGCAGGACTGCCCGCCCGGCCACCTTCGCCGGTACCGGAGCGACAGGCGCGGCGTCGGCGAGGGCCTGCTCGGCCAGACGGTTCAACACCCGCCCCGCGACCGCCAGTTCATCCCGCTCGGCCTGGACCTCCTGGAGTTGCTTGCCCGACTCTTCGGCGAGGTCGTCCAGTTCGCTCCGGCGGGCGGTGATCCACTGCCGCTCCTGCATCCCCCGCGCCTTCCCGCGTTCTCACGGCGTGTCGACCTGCTGACGGATCGTAGGCGGGGGCCGGTCGTGGGCGCAGCCGAACTCGGCATCCCGCCGGAGCCGGACCTACCCGATGATCTACGCCATGGTCATCGGCCGCGGACCGGCACGAGTACCCAACTCGCCATTCACACCAGACCTGTGACCTGCGACTTCACGATGCATACTGCCCAGTAACTGTGGTCCTGACACGGAGGCGCCTCGCGGTAGAGGTAGGGATCGCACGGGTGGCCTTCGGGGCGGTCAGCCCCCGCCAGCCGCGGCTGACTCGTAGCCTGTGATGTCGTCGGGCTTCACCAAGCCGTCCTCGATCGCGCGGGCCAGCATGTCTGCCTTTGTCGGTGCGTTTCTGCCGACCTGTGCGTACTTGACTCTCGCCCGGCGGATGTACACGTCCACGGTGTGGACTGACACACCCATGCGCCGGGCGACCGAGGCCTTCGACATGGACTGGAACCACCACAGCAGAGCGGTACGTTCCTGCGAGGACAGCTGGGGCCTGTTCGCGCCGCGATCACCCACGAGGACACCCGCGGCCGTCGGTGTGACGTACGGCCTGTCGCCCGCCGCCGCCAACACCGTGTTCACCAGGTGCACCCGTCCCTCGTTCTTCGCGACGAACTCGCACGCTCCGGCCTCCAGCGATTCGAGCACCACTCGCTGCTCGGTGAACTGCGAGAAGGCGATGACCCGTTGACCCGCCGCAGCCAGCGTGGCGACAGCGTCGATGGCGATTGTGCCGTGCAGATTCAGATCGAGAATGAGGACATCCGCGACTCCGGGCGGCACATCGGGGGTTTCGCCGGTGTACACAACCGAGATCCGCGGCTCCTCGGACAGCCACGTCTGAATGCCTTCGATGACGACAGGGTGATCGTCGATGATGGCAACGGTCAGCGAGCCGGTCGCACCGGATATCGGGTCTCCCACCACAACTGGTCCCCCTCCTGGTCGGACAGGAAGGACACGGCAAGCAGGCCCGGCGGTTCCACGACCGTCTCCGGCGGGGCGTCGGCCACCACACTCACCGCAACCTCCTCCGGCGTCGCCAGCAGGGTAACCCGCGCCTCGGTGGCTGCGGCGGCTAGGACCAGCAGGGCCCCTTCCGCCAGTTCCCGGCGGACGGATGTCGGCAGCTCGGGCAGGTCTCCGTAGCTCAGCAGGGTGACGTGTACCCCGCGCCGCTCGGCGATGTCGGCACAGGCCCGCAGTTCGTGCAGGAGCGGGTGCGGGGTGTCGTCCGTCTCCGCAAACAGCCTCCGCAAGCGTGCCGCCTCCACGGCGGCGCGTTGGCGTACGACGGTGTCCCCCGGGTCCAGTCGGCGTTCAGTCAGACCACGCAGTAGCGGTTCCACTCTGCCGCGCAGATGCTCGTACCGGCGCCGGCGCTCGGTGTGCACGGTCTCGTCGGCGGTGGCACGGGCGAGGTGCTCCGCGTGTGCCGCGGCGGCCTCGGTGGCTTCCCTGGCACCGTCGTTGAGCTGCCGTACCAGGTACGCGAAGGTCAGCTGGATACCGGCGGTGGTGTAGGTCGCGGCCAGCAGACGGGAGACGGTGACGTGGTCGAGCGCGCCGTCGGCTGCCAGGAAGCCCGCCGTGACGGCCGTGTTGGCGCCGAGCAGGGTGATCAGCTCCCACAGGGGACGCTGCAGCAGAAGCAGCACGCCGAACCAGCCCACGGTGTTCCACGCCCAGCTCACGTCGCCGATCGCCGCGCCCGGCGGGTACGTGGCGGTGGCGACGACGCCGCTGATCAGCGCCGCCCCGGCCAGCATTCGCGCGGTGTGCGCGCTGAGCGCGGAACGCAGCAGCAGGACGGAACCGGCCGTCTGGATGACCACGAGGGCCAGCCAGGCGCCCGCGGCGGCGACCTGCGGCTCGTACATCGGCCAGCCCCTGAGTACCAGCAGGGTGTCCAGACCCAGGTGCCAGACGCCGACGATCGCCACCAGCCCGATACTGACGGCCTTGGCGAAGCGGGTGGCGACCACGCCCTCGACGACGCCGGTGCTCATGGCTCCCACCTCAGCACGACCCGGGTGCCGGCGCCGGGGGACGAAACCACTCGGGCGCTGCCGCCCACGGCACGCATCCGGCCGTAGACCGATTCCCGCAGGCCGCGCCGGTGGGGGGAACAGCCGCCGGGTCGAACCCGGCTCCGCTGTCGCGGACTTCGACGGTGGCGCCCTGCCCGAGGCGTCGGCCCGAGACCCGGGCGGCGCGGGTGTTCGCGTGCTGGGCCACGTTGGCCAGGGCCTCGGCGATCCCTTGCGAGAGGGCTTCCACGACCTGGTGGGGGAGGTCCAGCGGTGGCACGTCGAACTCGATGTCCAGTGATGGAAGGCCGACGCGGTGCGTCAGTACGGCAGTGCGCAGCGCGACATCCAGCGGCGCGGGGTCGTGCGCCCCAGTGCGTGCCACACCGGGGTGTGCCCGCAGGTCTTCGATGACGGCCAAGTCGGCCGCGGCCCGTTCCGGCAGCGCGGCGGAGTCACGGGTGATGCTGCCGGTACCCACCATGGTGAGCGTGGCGAGCACGGTGTCGTGCAACAGCCGCTGCTGGTCCAGCTCGTCGGTGCGGGCGGCGGACCGGGCCCGCGCCGACGCACGCGCCGACGCCTCCTCGGACAGCGCGAGGTCCGCCCTGCACGCTCCATGTCGCAGCAGGACGGCGACAGCGGCGGCGAGCAGCCCCTGGAGTACCAGGACGACGGAGGCCTCTCGTAGCCCGGTGCCCATCGCGTGGGCCGCCGCGATGGCGAGCGCCGCGGCCATCGCCCAGGGCTGCCGCAGCGTGAACTGTGCGATGAAGACACCGGTGCCGGCGACCATGTCGATCCATCCGGAGCCCGCTGACGCTTCCAGGACCTCGGCCGGGACGAGCCTGCCGTGCGCCAGACAGAGCACCACAACGACGGCGGTGTCACCGGCGCAGAGCCAGGGATACGGTCCCGGCCTGAACATCACAACGGTGAACAGGCCGCTCCACACCAGCAGTCCGACGACAGCGACGGCCACCCAGACGGAGCGTGCGGGCGGTGCGAAGCCGACCATAGCGACCAGGGCCGCTCCGACCGCACTGGTCGCCCTCAGGACCGCGGACAGGCGTGCGGACTTGCGCTGAAGCTGGTGTTGGGCGGGCCCCTGCGTCGACCCACCGCCTCCATCTGGCGGATTCCCGCCTCCGCCTGGCGAATTGAGGGTTTTGGCCGTATTCCCCATGGTGCTCCCCCTGTTACCCCCCGGGTACCGACGGAACCCGCCGCTCAACCTAAGTCACCGAGCGCGGCCAACGGGAGGCGTGCGCGGCATCTCGCCGCGTTGTCACGCGTTCGCGTGACATGCCCATCGCGAGTCCCGCCGTCTAGCCTTCAGAACCGGGACGCCCGGGGAGGGATCCGGGGTGTCATTCGAGGTTCGGCGGCCCTGTCCGTACGGGCGGCCAGTGATCCAGCACGTTCACTCTGATCGGACACCCGATCTCTACGAGCTCAACCTGATTACCCGGAGGGGTAGGGCCATGCGAAGATCCCGAAGTTCAACCACGCTGTTCCTCAGCGCACTTCTCGCCATGGCGATCGCATTCGTGGCGGCTGCCCCGGCAAACGCCGCGCCGAGCCGGGAGAACGGCCCCGGCAAGGTGATCTTTGTGCACGGATTCGATCCCAGCGGCGCGGCGGCGACCAACTGCCGGGAGTATTGGGCGAGCGCGATCGCTTACTTCAAGTCGAACGGGTATGCGGACAATCAGCTGATCACGTACAGCTACTACAAGAATGAGTCGGGATCAAACGGCTGCACCACCCGGTTCAAGGACTCGAACGGCGATTACGGCACACGTGAAACGAGCCTCACGACGATAGCCAGGCATTTCGCCAACCGCGTCTACAACGCCTACTCCAGCTCCCCGTACGGCGGCCAGAAGGTCGACGTGGTCGCCCATTCCATGGGCGGCCTCGTGGTCCGCGCCGCGCTGTACCACGTCAAGAAGGGCAGCCCTGGCTTCCCGCCGTACCTCTACATCGAGGACGTTGTCACACTCGGCACTCCGCACAATGGGGCGAGCATGGGTCAGCTCTCCCTGTGCGGAGCGTTCTACAGGACTCCGCGGCAGTGCAATCAAATGGCTCCGGGCAGCGACTTCCTCGACGACCTTCCCCAGACTCCCAGCAAGTCGGCCATGGGAACGGACTGGACGGCGGTCTCGTCTTACGATGACACAACGGTCTCTGCGAGTTCCGGAACTTGGATCAGCGCGAATCACAAGCTCCAGTACGACGACAGCGGAGACAAGGCGATCAGTCACACCGCCCTGAAGAGCCACAAGAACTTCAAGTATCGCGGCCGATTCAAGGACGGTGGCGCAGCATGGTCTTCCTACGCCGACAGGATAGCGCCGGTTGTGAGGGCGCATAAGGCCGTGGTCCGCGAAGCCTCGCACTGACTTTGCCGCCGCCACCGCCCGGACGCCACCCTGTGGAGTCCGGGCGATGCGGGGGCGGGCGGTGGTCGTGGCGCTGAGGCTTCCCAGTGATCGGGACCTCGATGGTGGTGCCGCGAGGGTGGCCCGGGCCTTGCTGGTCCTCACGAACCGCGAAGTCGCCCGATGACCGATGATCTTCACCAAAGTCACCTGCCAGCGACCAGCACGAGCTCCCGATGCCCACGCACACCAGCTCCGTGACCAGCAACTTCAGCTTGCACACCTCTCAGTGCGGCGCATCGTGGTGCGCGAGAGTGCCGGGCATCGTCGATGGTGCGCACCTGGTGCGGTGCGGGACATCGTGGTGCTCATGACGATGCGGCGTATCCGGTGCGGTGCGGCGCATCGGATGCTCCGTACTCGATACGGCATCGAGGCGCGTATCGAGCACGGCGGGCCGGATTCGCCGTATCGCCGGTGCATATCGGAGAGGGCGTATCCGTCACCACAGCCAGGCGGTGGAGTGCCGCACCCGGGACAGGGCGCGAGCGTCGCGGCGGGCAGCGGCGTTGCCGATCCGGCCCTACCGCGCGCGGGGCCGACGGAATCTCCGGCGGCGAGGCGGCGGCGTCCGGCGTCCTGGAGCCGCCTGCGCTGCTTGCGCAACCGAAGGCGATGCCCGGGACTGCCGTGCGCGGCTCGCGCTGGACGGGAGCCCCCTGCCCGCCCGCCGGATTGGTGCTCTACGCTGCGCTCACTCGGCAGCACTCCGCGATGTGCGGATGGCGCTGCGCCTTTTGGGGTGGGGGTAGGAATCACTGTGCGTGTGCGCAGCCTTTCGTCCGCGACGGCGCTCGCGGTGGCTTTCAGTTCCGTCGTTCTGGTGGGATCGGCTGCTGGCCCCGCTGTGGCTGACAGCAGCGCCGTGCTGCCCATCGTCTCCAGCGGCGACATCATCGTGGACGGCGTTCACCAGCGCGTCTTCATCAGCGATCCGTCGGGGGGCAAGGTCGTCGCCACGGACTACGCCGGCAAGGTCATCGGGTCGGTAGCCTCACTCCCGCGGGCCGACGGGCTGGAGCTGTCCGCCGACTCCGGCACGCTCTACGTTGCTGTGCCGGGTACCGACGAGATCGTGGCCATCGACTCGGCGACGGTCACCGAGTCCGCTCGGTACGCGACAGGCGATGGCACCGACCCGGAACATCTCGCGCTCGCGGGCGGCAGGATCTGGTTCGGCTACGGCGGCGTCGGCCACGGCAACATCGGCTCACTCGACCTGTCGGCCGAGCAGCCGCACGTGTCGCTCGGTCAGGAATCGGACGGTACCTGGACCGACGCTCCCTTGCTGGATTCGGCGCCCGGCGCCCCCAACACCCTGGCGGCAGGCTCGCGCCAGTACTCATTGACCCCGCTGGCCATTTACGACGTGTCAGCTGGCACGGCCGCCCGAACGGCCCTCTATCGCGTGCCGGACGAGCAGTTCGGACAGCACGTGGAGGACCTGGCGCTCACCCCCGACGGCACGCAGGTCGTGGCGTCTTCCGCGACTCATCAGGTGTACCGGACCACGGATCTGGCAGTGGTCGGCTCATACTTCGGCGGCTACTGGCCAAATTCTGTGGATATCGCACCTGACGGCCTCGTCGCGACGGGCACCGACAACAACGAACCGATGGTGTACGTCTACCAGCCGGGTGGCACGACCCCGAGGCGCACCGGCACTTTCCTGGACGACCATGGCGGCGTCATCTGGCCGTCCCGCCTCGACCAGGGGAGTCTCGCCCTCGCGCCCGACAGCAGCCGGCTCTTCGTGGTGACGCACTATGACAGCAGCAACCCGGAGTACCGTCTGCGCGTTGTCAACGAGCCCGGCAAGATGTACTCGTGGGTCACGGTGAACGCGCCGGCACAGGCCGACCGCGCCAAGCCGCTGACGATCACCGGCAAGGTGAACTCCGCGCAGCTCCCGGCGGGGACCACGGTGGCGGTCACCCGCACCGATCTGGAATCGCCGAACGGCAAGGCCCTGCCCGCGGTGACGGTGAAGGCGGACGGCACCTTCTCCTTCACCGACACCCCGCCCGCAGGCGGCACGGTGTCATACAAGGTCGCCTATGCCGGCGACGCCGACCACCTCGGGGCCTCCGCGTCGGACTCCGTGAGCGTCTCGCGCGCCTCCACCGCGCTGTCGGTGAACAAGAACGGCAACATCTACGCGTACGGCAGCGAGGTGAAGTTCACCGCCCACCTCGGCACGACCTACAAGAACCGGACGCTGTCGCTCTACGCGGACACCGCCGGCGACGGCAAGGGCAAGTACCTCGTCAAGACCGGCACGGTCAACAGCGAGGGCAATCTGTCGGTCACCCTCACGCTGAAGCGCGACACCACGGTGAGCGCGTCCTTCGCCGGGGACGCGCGGACGGCGCCGAAGACGGCGAAAAGCTGGGCGGGCGCCAAGGTCAAGGTGTCGCTGAGCCCCAGTCGCTACTACAAGACGGCCACGGTCGGCGGACACACCCAGTACTACTTCCACAAGACCACCAACCCGCTGCTCACGACCACCATGACGGCCTACCCCGGCCGCTCCCAGAAGCTGACCTTCCAGGTCTATTCCGGGGGCACGTGGCGCACGACGGGCTCGGAGTACTTCAAGCTCAGCAGCACGGGCAAATGCACAGTGGAACTCACCGGCACCCACCCGACCGGATACCGGTTCCGGGTCCGCTCCTCGTACCTCAACAACGACTCGGGCGACACCGTGAACTCGACCACGCACGGCTCCTGGAAGTACTTCGCCTTCACCAACTGAGCCGACGGCGGCAGTGGCCGACGCCACGCCCCACCCCGTGAGGGGCGTGGCGTGGCCGAAGCTCACGACGGCTGGAAGCCGCCGACCTGTGGCATATTCCCCGCCTACTCCGAGCCTTCCGGCGGTCAGTTCTACGCTGCTCTTTCCGATGCCGTTCGCGCGGGGCGTACGAACAGCGATCAGCTCCAGCAGGGAGATGGGCACTGGAGCCGGCAACCAGCTCGGGCTGTGCGGCCGCCGCATCGCCCAGGAGCCGGGGCCGACCATCAGCGCGTGCGCCAGCCATTCCCGGCCTCCATCGCCAAGCAGCACGTCGGTGTCCGATCCCTTCTCGTAACGGACCGTGCCCATCGCACCGACGCCTGAGACACGGTGTTCCCGGACGTACGTGCAGGAGGCGAGGGAGCTTCCGGTGGACAGGCGAAACGCGGGAAGGTCGGCGCCTGTGAGCCGACGGCCCACCCGCCGCCGACCGACAAACCCCTCGGCAGCTGCACCCCGCAGGCCACCTCACCACCCAGTGCTGACACCCTCTGACCCACGACAGCAAAGCGAAACGGCCGCCACCGTAATCACGATGACGACCGTTTTTCGTCGCTGCTCTGAAGCACCTGACGTCGGTGCTCCGCTGACGCCCGAAGAGGTGGAGCTCGCTTTCGAGTACCTCCTGGGGATGCAGGACCACAGCGAGCACGCCCTTGCCACCGTCGTCGATCGAACGAGGGCCGTTCCGGCGCCGACCTACCTCTTGTTGCGGCTGGCTGAGGACATCATCCTTCCCGTCACGGACCTGGCGCCCGGTGCCGATCCGTGCGCGGACTCCTTCGCCCTGGACGAGGTCGGGGGCGTCCTGCTGGCCGCGCTGGAGGAGCGGACGCGTGAGTGCGTCCCCAGCGCGATCTGGGGCGTCGCCAACACCATCATCCGGTTCACCGAGAACGTCCTGCGGCAGGAGGGCGAGGACATCGTCGACCCCCTCAAGACGATGCGCACCGATCACCTGGAGCGGGCCCGCGCGTCCTATCCCTCGGGTGGTGCACAGCTGGTGCGTATCGCGCGGCGGTTGGTGCACATCGGGTGCGCACCACCACCGTGTAGTGCGCACCGCTGCCCGATCCGGTGCGCATCGAACGCGCTGGTAACCGCGCCTCGGTGCGCGCCGGATCGGTTACAGGTGCGCACCGGGGCTCTGGCCGGGGCCGGGCTGGTGCGGCTGGTGCGCGCGTCGTTCGGTTCATCCCCGGCGGCGCCTGCGGTAGCGCGCGGGCTGCCACGGCGGGTTCGGCTGGCCGCTGGGGTACCGATGAGGACGCCAGCGAGGCGTAGCGGAGCGTTGCCCAGGACAGAACAGTTCACGTTCCGTAGCGGCCATGGTGCGCGCGTGAGAGGGCGGCGGCGCCCTGGCAGGCGAGGGTGGCGGCGTCGTCTGCGTATTGGGGGATGTCGTCGGGCCATTTCGAGGTCGGCTGGAGGATCAGCAGCGAGACGGCACCGTGCAGGCACGCGCAGATGGCCCGGGTCAGCGCCGTCACATCGCCGTGGAGCACGCCGGCGTCGGCGCATCGCTGCACCGTTTCCCGTAGGAATCGGAAGCAGGCGTCGGCGACCTGCTCAGTGGCGGCTGTCGCGGGTCCGGTCGCGACCAGGCGGTAGCGCAGGGGATGGTCGAGCCCGAACCTGATGTAGGCGACACTGCGCTGGTGGAGTTCGGCGAACGGGTCGGTGGTCTGGGCGCTGATGCTCAGCATCCGTCGGCCGAGCTCGTCCCAGACCCCGAGGCATACGGTGTGCAGCAGTTCCAGTCGGTTGTCGAAGTGCAGATACACCGAGGGGGTGCTGACCCCGACAGCCTGTGCCACCGCGCGGATGGTCACGCCGTCCTCGCCGGCGTCGTCGAGCAGCGTGCCGGCCGCTTCGATGAGCTCGTCCCTCAGTCGGCCGCCATGGCCTCGCTTGGCGCGACTGCGCCGACGGCCTTCGGTTGTGCTGGCGCGGCCGTCGGCCGTGGTCTGGCCGGGTCCCTTAGTCATGGCGCCTCCGGAGGGCGACGAGTTGAGTGACGCGGGCACAGAGCCGGTCCTTGTCATCCCTGATGTCGATTTCCACGGCGACCGTTGACTTGCCGACGTGCAGCGGACGGGAGGTCGCGAAGGCGCCGGTGCCGTGTACGGGCCGCAGGAAGTGGGTGGTGGATTCCATGGTCGCGGGGACGGTGTCGGCGGTCCCGTTGAGCGTGGCGCACACGGCGCCGGCTACATCGGCCAGCCCCATCAGTGCCCCGCCGTGCATCGCGGCGCCGACGGTGGACTGCTCGGGCGTGTAGGCGAGTTGCGCGGTGACAGCGTCGGCCTTGAGTGCTCCGAAGCGTATCCCGAGCGTCCTGGCGAACGGCGCCAAGGTGTAGACGTCTTGCTCGGTGATGGTCATCGCGGGCCCCTCAGGTTGTCGCCGTTAAGTTAACGGTGACATGTTATGTGGACGTCACGGTTCGTGTCCACGCCTGTGGCGCGAGGCTGCAGGGCTGTGCGGTCTTCCGGTGCCGATCGGAGGCGTGCTGAGAGACGCCGAGCTGTCACTCGGATGAGACAATTTCAAGTGTCTGGAGAACCGTCGAACTTGCCGTTCGTAGCGCCAGTTCGTCCCGACCGGAAGGGTCGGGACGAACTCGGCGAGGGCGACGGCTACGGGGAAGTCCACGATCATCAGAGCCCGCTCTCTTCATCGCGGCCGGGCACGGCGCGGCACCGCAGTACGCGCACCCGGACCCGGAGCCGATCTTGCGCGACACGTACGGAGTGGTGATCTGGCATGAGCAGATCATTGCGATCCCGGCCGGATGACTGGCTGCGACCGTGCCGCCGGCGACGTCGCCCGCCGCGCTCTCGCCGATCCCGACCGCCTGCCCAAGGTGAAAGAGTGGTTCCGCCGTACGGTAAGCGAGCGCGGCTACAGCAAGGACGTGTGGGACGAGGTGTGGGAGACCGTCTCCGCGTTCGGCGCGTACGGCTTCTGCCGCGCCCACGCGGTCTCCTTCGCCGTGCCCACCCTGCAGTCCGCGGTCCTCAAGGCCCGGTACCCCGTCTTCCTGTACGCCGGACTACTTGAGCACGACCTGGGGATGTGGCCGTGCTTGTTTGCGCAGCGAGTGTGTCCCGCACTGGTCGTGTCTCGTTCAGCCGGACCTGAGCGGGGCGCTATGTCCCGACTCGCGGGAGCATGGTTACTACGCGCGGCCTGGAGCGGGCCGGTGCGGCGCAGCACGGGTTCTTCGTCTGAGCCGCCGACCTGGAGGACGAGCTCATCCGTGCGCGCGGCCCGAACCGGTTCACGGAGCCGGTCCGGGCCAAGGGCGACGAACGCCCCCTGCGCACGTTGCTGAACCAGCCCGCCCAGCAGGGCCGCACCGCCCAGTAGCAGCTGCGACTTCTTCGGTACGACATCGGGACGGAAGATCCATTACGGCAGGGTCCTCGTCGAAGCCCCGGCACCGGATCGCGTACCCGCACCGCTGGACGGCCTGCTCAACGGCTACTGCCCCAGCCCGGATCCAGAGCGGATCAGTACCGCCGTAGCACCGCTCGGCGCCGCCGTCGGCTCCGCCACGCCATGGCCCCGCCCACCACCACCAGGCCCGCGGTCAGAGCGGTGAGGAGGGCTGTCGTGGCGACGCTGATGGCGCTGGCTCCGTCGCCCTGGGCCTTGGTCGTGGCGGACGACGGGACGAGGTCCTGGCCGAACGCCGATGCCTCGGAGGTGCTGCCGCCCAGCCAGGTGGTGCCGGTGTCCCGGTAATCCGTCACCTGGGCACGGGAGTTGGCGGCCGTGCCCGGCATCCCCGGCGCCTCCTTGGTGAACTGGGCCCGGCTGATGTCCTGTTTCGGTGACTTGGAGAAGTCGACGCCGCCGACGGTGTACGTGTAGATCCAATTACCGGACCGGCGCTCGAACTTGTAGTCTCCCTCGTTGAACGACTTCAGGTAGCGCTGATAAGTGTCCTGCTCCGACCAGTTCTTGTCCTGGCGCAGCGGCCAGCGGGAGACGTCGTCGCTGCCGATGATGTCGTGGTACGGCCCCGGCGTCACCTCGTCCTGCTGTGCGACCCACTCCGCGGCGACCCTGCTGGCATAGACGCGGCGCAGATCGGCGTACTCCGGCGCGGTGTTGACCCGCTTCTCGACCACCGGGCGGATCATCGTCTCCACGAGCCGCTGGTCGTGCTCGAGCTGCGCCGTCGTCTTCCGGCACTGATCGCCGGGAATGACGCCCTCGTACGGCACCGAGTTGACCTTCAGCGGGGCGTCGAGGATATAGATGCCGCCGTCCTGCTCGCGGACCTTGGCGGTGTCCGGCACGATCCAGTTCCGGATCACCGGCATGCACGGCTGGCCGCCGACGCGGCTGAGGGCGTTCCAGAACCGGGCGCCCAGTGCGGTCTTGGGGTTCACCGTCTTCGCGAAGTCGTGCTTCATGGCAAGGTCCGCTTCGAGCAGCACGCGCCCCGCGTCGGTCTTCGCGAACGTGCTGTCCATGATCTGGTCCGGCTGGGTGGGGTTGAGGTTCACCCAGAACTTGTCCGGCGTGAGCGCCAGCCAGGTGAAGAACGCGTCCGAGGCGAGGTGCGCCTTCGCCATGCCGCCCCAGGAGGGGTTGGTGTCCTCGTCCGGGTTCTGGGCGGCCTTGAAGGAGTAGTCCAGGCCCTTGCCGTCCTTGGATGTGCCCACGTAACTGAGCTGGAGGGTGGAGAAGTCCACACCGCCCGGGCTGCTCGACTCGCCTTCCGCGTCCACAAGTTGCTGTTGGTTCGCGCGTGCCTCCGCCTCGGTGTCGGCGGAGCCGCGGATCGCGTTGACGCCGTCCCCGGCGGAGGGGGCGGTCTTCGCGTCCGGGGTGAAGAGTTCGAGATCCTCCGGGGCCGTGTTCTCCTTGTTCGGCGTGAACTCCGGTATCGCGGCCGCCCTGTGCACATGGACCTTGATCCCGGCCGCCTCCAGCTCGGCGACCGTCTCCGCGGTCGGCTCTCTGCCGAAGACGTACCGCACGTCCCAGCCCTGCTCGACCAGCTTCTTGTCCTCCCCCAGCTGCCCGTTCTTGTAAACCCCGTCCGACTTCACCTCGATCAGGATCTTCCGCGTGGCATTGACGAAGTCGCCCCTGCGTTTGGCACCGGGGATCTTCTGCTCGCACTGCCACTCCGAGCCGCCGATACCGAAGTCCTCGGCGACCTTCTTGTGGAAGGCGTCGCCGCGCCGACCGATGACTTCGTTGCCGATGTACTGATTGATCAGCCACGTCCGGAAGCTGCCGCTCCAGGGCCTCTTGCCAGTGGTCTGGTTGCGGTTCCAGGCGGCGTAGGCCCGCTCCGGGGAGTCCAGCGCGAGACCCTCGGTGTCATCGCCGTACTTCTCCAGCAGCTCGTCCGGATCCATACCAGGCGGCAGGTCGATGCCCGAGACGGCGCGCTTGGGATTCGGGTACGTGTACCTGCGGTTCTCGTCGGGCGGCGAGCCGTTGGGATACTTGTCGGACCCCGGGAGGTCGTTGTAGTCCGGGTTTTTGTCCGGTGTCCCGAAAGTCTCCGAGCACGGCCCCGACTTGGGGCTGGCCAGCGCCGCCTGCTGCAGCGCGGGCAGCCCTCCGGCGAATAACCCCACACCGACTGTGAGCACGGCCACGCGTGTCGCGATCCAGTTCCTCGTCCTCATTGCGTGTCCCCCTAGGGGCCTGAACGACCCTTCACGCAGCGGTGCGGCCCCGTGACATGACACCACCAAACAACACTCTAATGGCTAAATGGGTCCTATATTGTACCAATATGGTGAAGCCTGATCGTCAATTGGCTTGTGTCACACACGAGTTGGCCGTCGTACGAGGTGGTCGGGCGTCACGGCCACCGACGCCGCCTACAGTGGCGTCCATGACCGAGATGCACCCGGAACTGGCAGCATGGCTCGCCCGTCAGGAGGCGGACTTCCCGGCCTGGGCGGAGGCGACCGGCACACCGGAGACGTGGGACTTCTCCCCCGCCTCACTCGACGCCCTTGAGGCACTGATCCGTGAACGGTACGCCGACACACGTGCCATCAACGCCGCCCGGCACAGCACGTTCGTCCAGGTCGCCGTCTGGTACGTCGGCGAGATCGCCCGGCGCGTCAACAACGGCGCCGCCTGGCACTACCTCCCCGCGGACCCCGCGGCTCTCCCCGGGGCCCCCGGGTCGCCGCAGAGCGTCTGGACCAGAACCCCCCGCGTCGCGCAGGGAGCCGAGGTCGAGACCCCCTGCATGTTCCCCCTCAACGCCCTCCGCGCCCTCCTCGTGGAACCGGATGAGGACGACGACGAGGAGATGGCCGCCGAGTGGGGCGGACCGCTGCGCGATGCGCTGATCCTGAAGGCGTAGCGCGCTGATCCGGGAGGCGTAGTGCGCCGATTTTGGAGACGTAGGAGCGAGGCCCTAGGGGCACCGCCGTGGCGTACTGCTCGGGCATCGCCCACCGGTAGACCATCCCCAGCATGCTCATGCGCTGGTTCCACGTAGCCGCCCCCAGACGCAGCTCAGGGTCTCCGTGGCCCGATCCACCGCATACGTACTCAGCAGAGCCTTCAGCCGGTCCCGGGTATCGAAGACCTCGACCCCGTGCAGCTGGGCTGCCACGATCCAGTCCCGCAGGGTCCGTGCGTACGTCCCCCACGACGACGGAGCCGGGCAGTGCTCCGTCGGCGCAGCCGCAACCACTCGTTGGCCACCGCCGTCGCGCACACCCCTGCCGTTTTCGAACAAAACGTCTTCGTCGACAAGGAACGCCATCCCCTCGGGAATCGTCGGCTTCCCCGACAGCCCCAGGACTCCCAGCTCTCACTTGAGTAGAACACCAGCTCCACGCCCCGACCGTACAAACAAGACACAGCCCACCGCACCCCACAAGTGCGTTCGAGCGCTAGCCCCATACCCCTGATGAGATGAGCGGTGCGGGAAGCCCTTCGGGGGCGGCGCGGCCGGACCGCATCGACGGCGGGTAGCCCTGCCGGTCGACCGACTCCGTGATGTAGCGGACGATGGCCGCCTGGCGGCTCGTCAGCTCTCCCTCGGCGGTCCGGGGGCCCGGGGGACGGCCACGGCGGGCGGGCGCGCTGTTCTCCATCACGGTCACCTCCATACAAGATCCTCGCGGAAAGCGACCCTAACCTGCCATCCGGCGCAAATGGAACACCGTTGCGATCAGCCCCGCAGGCAGTCAGATGGGGTCGTTTTTGACCACGACCGTGCGCAGCGGGCTACTGAAGACCGGCGGGCCTGGCTGAGCGCGCATCTGGCTGCCCAGATCTACGAGTACGTGTCCCGGCTGACGGCCGACCCCCATCTGGACGGCTGGCTGCGCGACCTGGACATCGCACAGCGGCGGTTCACGGGCAGCGGGGACATCTCCGGGGCACTGCAGGAGCTGGGGCGCCAGCTGGAGATGGGATCGGAGGTGGCCGAGGTGGCTACGTTCATGAGAACGGACAGCAGATGTTCACCACTTCGGGAGGCGCCACAGGACACCGAGGATTCGAACGCTGCCTGAGTCTCGGCCCGAGAGGCGGCCGCCGAGGTCTGGCAGGCGGTGCGTGGCCGCCTACCGGCCGATGCCCATGCGAGCGTTGCCGCGATGTTCCCGTCGCCCCCGCCGACTGAGGCGACAGCCGGTACCCGTTCGCGCTGGAGCCGGGTCTCCACGTCGTGGCGATGCTCCGGCCCCTTCAGCGGACGAAAAACACGTTGGCCGGCCGATGCCGAGCTGCGACGATGCCCCTGTTTCCAAGCGGAGGACATTTGTTCGTTTTCGTGTGTGCGGGGTGCGGCGCCAGGCTGACCACCCCGCTGTCCCAGGTTGCCCTGCCGGTCCACGCCCATCAGAAGTACGGGAACGGGCTTCAGCTCCCGGTGCTCATGAAGTCGGGCACGTTCGCCGTGGACCCGGAGCCCTGGGGGCCGCCGTGGCGGACGTGGGAGCAGATCGATCCGGACGAGGCGGCGGCCCGCGGCATCTACGCGCCGGTCTGCCACCTGTCCGACGGCGCGCCCGGCGCGATCGTCGTCGCACCCGGAGATACCCGGGGCACCGTGCTGATCCCGGAGAAGGGCGGCGGTTACTGCTGCGGCCTCGACGGAACCGATGGCCCCAACATGGCCTGCGAGACGTGTGGCCTGCCCGTGGCGAGCCGGATCGATGACTGCTCGCTATGGCAGGCGGTGTGGCTCGCCCCGAACGCCGTGCGCGGCCGCCTCGTCGACAACGCCGACGCCGCACCGCTTTCCTGGGCGGAGCTGATGGCGGAGGGGAAGGGCACGCCCCCGTTCGAGCCGATCGCCACGTGGGGATCGCGGCTGGGGCCGAACCACTGGTGGTCCTGGAGCCCGCAGTGGGAGGCGGCGGCCGGCCGGGCGCTCGCCCACCTGCTGGCGGCCTCGGAGGGCCGGCCGGTGACGGTCCCGGACGGCCTGATCGCGGAAGTGTTCCAGCGCGCCCTCGACGCCCTGCTGCCCGCAGGTCCGCCGACGCGGCGCGCCGGCATGGCCGGACCGGGACGGCCCACTCCCGACACGGACGCCGACATCCTCCTCGTGCCGACCCATCCGCAGACGGGGGAGACCTGGACCCCGGCCACCTCGGCATACCCGGTGCCGCTGCCGTTCGGGGTGTGGCTGTGGCTGGCCTTCCCCGACCCGTACCTACCCGTCCCCGCGTCGGGCGGCATGCCCGACGGTGTCCTCCGCGACGACCCACCCGCGCCGCGCCCCCGTCACCTGTTCCGGGCTGATCCGGGAGCGTTCCAGCACACTCTTGTCCGGCTGCCGACCGTCCGCAGCCCGTGGCTGCGGGAGATCCTCGAAAATCTCACGCAGCACATGCGCGCCCGCATCTTCTAGCCAGCCGACAGAAGGCGTCGACACCAATCTCCGACCCATCCGGTGACCGTGCCGCCGCAATCGAACAGTGCCAGACAGCGGTGAACCGGGCCATTTCGCCTTGCTGGTTCCGGCCGGCGGCTGCTTCGGAGCGGCCTCCAAGATCGCGCTCAAGGAGTAGGTCATCGCAACGCCGTGTCTGCGGCGCTCAACCTGGGAAGCGAATTCCGCATGACTGAACCCGCTAGCATGAGCCCGAATCTCGGCGGACGCGTCACAGGCGCAGCCGGACTGCCCCGGACTGGTCTCGCGGCGCTGCTGGCCGCCGCCGACCTGCCAGGGGAGATAGAGCTACCCTCCGGTGCGATCGTGGCGGTCGGCGTGGGCGAGCCGAGATATCGGGTGACATTCCGCTCGGAAGACGCTTTGCGTACGCCGCTCACCGAGATAGCGATCGGCCAGGCCTTCGTGTCGGGCGACATTGATGTCGAAGGTGACCTGGCTGCCTTGTTCCGTGTCCGCGCCGCGCTGCGGGAGCAGGTGCCGATGCGGCAGCGGCTGCGGTTCCTGTACGACTTCATGCGCTCACCCCTCAAGATGAACAAGCAGGCTGTCACCGCGCACTACAGCCGTGGCGATGACTTCTACCTCACGTTCATCGACAAGCGGTTCCGCTTCTACTCGCAGGGCCTTTTCCAGCACCCTGGCGAGACGATCGAGCAAGCGTCCGAGCACAAGCTCGAAACCATGCTCGCCGCACTGGACCTTCAGCCAGGCGCCAGGCTGCTCGACATCGGCGGGGGCTGGGGCGGCGTCACCCAATACTGCGGCGAACGCGGCGTGCACGTCACGACGCTCACGCTCGCAGAGGACTCCGCCAACCACATCCGGGCATTGCTCGCCGACAACAACCTGCCCGGCGAGGTGCTGCTGGAGGACTTCCTCACCCATCGCCCATCGCAGCCGTACGACCATGCCGTGATCTACGGCGTGATCGAGCACCTCCCGGACTACCGCAGATTCGCCGCGAAAGCGTGGGACGTGCTGAAGCCCGGTGGACGCCTCTACCTCGACGCCTCCGCGTCCATCCAGAAGTTCTCGGTGAGCTCGTTCACCCGCGACCACATCTGGGGCGGCAGGCACACATACATGACGCTCCAAGACGTCATCACCGAGATGCTCTACCACGGCTTCGAGGTGCTGGACGTGACCAGGGAGACCCGCGACTACGAGCTGACGATGCTGGAGTGGGCGAAACGCCTCGACGCCGCAAAAGACGACATCATCGCGAGATGGGGCGAGAAGACCTACCGGGCGTTCCGGCTCTTCCTGTGGGGCGGCACACACGCGTTCAATGTCAACGCGCTGCAGGCCTACCACCTCGTCGTCGAACGTACCGTCGATCCCGGTCCCCGACCGTCCCGCCTCCGCAGGCTCGTGGAGTTCCTGGCAGGCCTGCGCTGAAGCAACGCGTGGCCCGGCAGCACCTTCACTGCCGGGTCACGCCGACGGTCCGGATGGGGACGCTTCGACCCGCAGGAGCAGCAGGTCGAACACGGGGCCCCCGGGGGAATTCGTGTAGGGCCCGGCGTACTGGTAGCCGAGCCGGGCGTAGAGGTCCTGGCCGCGGTTGTTGGAGGGCAGGGCGAGAAGGCTGGACCAGCGGGGGTTGACGGCCTTGAGGAGTTCCGTGTGCAGGCGGATGCCGATGCCCTGGGCCTGCCAGGGCGGGCGGACGGCGAGTTCGCACAGGCCCATCAGCCGTTCCGTGCGCGCTCCTTCGGGTACCTGGTCGACCAGGTCCGCGCCGAACCAGTACGCGGCGGTGCAGGGGAAGGCGTAGCCGAAGCCGACGGCTGTTCCGCCGACGTAGGCGGCGACCATGGTGAAGCCCTGCCAGCGGAGGTGGCCGGTGATCTGGCGGTGGAGCGCGGGTACGGACAGGCCGGCCGTCTCGGCTCCGGGGGTCCCAACGAGTTCGGGGTGGGCGTCGGCCCAGATGTCGCTCACCAGGTCGATCATCGGTGGGACCTGTCCGGGGCCGTAGGTACGGATCACCACGTCGGTCCGCGTGCGCGGGGTGGTCGCCTCCTCCTCAGCCTGCTTGGGTCGTCGTTCGGTAGGCCTCCAGCCAGTCGGCCACCGCCGGGACGGCGGCGTGCCGCTGCAGTGCGCTCTCCACGTCCGCGAGCTGTTGCAGCAGACGGTCGGAGCGCACATCGGGCAGGTAGGCCAGGACGCGTCCGGCGGCTTCGGCCGCGGCCTCCGGCTCCGGACGGTCCCTGAGCGCATGCTGAACGGCGATGTCGGCGGTGTACAGGGCGCGGTTGCGGGCGAACGCGTCGCCGAAGAGCAGCACGGCCTGTTCCGCGCCGGCCGCCGCGCGCTCGTGCTGGGCGAGATCGGCGCGGGCGAGGGCTTCGACGCTTCGGATAGCCCGTCCCAGTGGCTCTAGCCGTCGGCGCCGAGAGTGGTCGAGTGCACGCTGATCTGCGACTTCGTGGCCCGGATCTCGACCAGTTGGCGAGGACCGACCTTGCGTGCCGGGACGGAGTGGAGGTTGCCGTCGAAGGCGACGAGGCAGTCCTTGCCGACCAGCATCTCCGCCCATCCGACGCCGCCTCCTTGCTCCGTCGTCCGATCGGCTGCCCTCGCCGGCGAATCGGGCCACGGGCCTGCCTGACCGGACAGGTCGAGTCCCGAGGCTCGCGGGCCGGAGGATCACCTCAGGTCTTGGCGTGCCGGGCGTCGGCGGGGTGACCGGCGACGAGGAGTGGCCAGGTCAGTTCGGCCATCTCGGCCGGCGTGCGGGGGCGATCACGCTGGAGCCAGTCGGTGGCCACACCGAGGAGCGCGCCGGCCGTGAACGCGGCGGGTACGTCGTGCGGGATGTCCGCCGTCACGACACCGGCCGGCGCGGCACCGGAGTTCACGCGTACGGCGACGTGGACGGTGGTGGAGATGCGACTGCGGATGTGATCGATGACGCGGGCGCTGCCCTGGGGTCCCAGCAGGCTGCGGTAGAGGCCCGCGTGGTCGGCGAGGTTCTCGAAGAACGCCATGAGTGAACTGGCGGGGTCCGCGTCCGACTCGGCCGAGGTGGAGTCGAGGGCGGGGACGGACTCGATCAGGGTGTCGATCGTCGAGGTACAGGCGGCTTCGGCCAGTTCATGCACGTCCCGGTAGTGGTCGTAGAACGTCGTGCGGTTCACCCCGGCGCGTTCGGCCACGTCGGCGACGCTGATCTGCCCCAGCTCCTGTTCCTCGACGAGCTGGATCAATGCGCCCTGCAGGGCAGCGTGCGTGCGGCGCACGCGTCGGTCGCCCACAGGGGTGCTCTGTCTTGTCGTGGCCATGAGCCCATCCTACCTAGCCGACACATGTTGGTTTACCGACGAGCGTCGGCTAACGTGCTTCTCGGGAGTGCTTCAGCCGACCCAGAGAGGAAACCGCCGTGAAGATGAATGTCGCCGTGGACGAACCCAAGTGCGTGGCCGCCGGGCAGTGCGTCCTGATCGCGCCCGAGGTCTTCGACCAGCGTGAGGAGGACGGCGTGGTCGTGCTGCTCGACGGGACGCCCGATCCGGTGCTGCACCCGGTCGTGCGTGAGTCGGCCCTGGCCTGCCCTGCCGCCGCCATCCATGTGACGACGTCATGAGTCGCACCGTGCTGGTCGGCGCGTCGGCGGGCGGGCTGGCCACGGCGGAGGCGCTGCGCCGGGCGGGACATCAGGGGGAGATCACGCTCGTCGGTGACGAGCCGCACCTTCCATACGACCGCCCGCCGCTGTCCAAGCAGATCCTCAAAGGGGAGTGGAAGCCGGACCGGCTCGCCCTGCGCGGGCGGGCGGACATCGACGCGCTCGATCTGGACCTGCGACTGGGGGTGCGGGCGACCGGGCTGGACATGGCCGCGCGCACGCTTCTGCTGGCGGACGGCACTTGGCTGCCGTACGAGTCTCTTGTCGTGGCGACCGGCATACGAGCCCGTCCGCTGCCCGGGGCCGAGCAGGTGGCCGGGGTGCACACACTGCGTACCCTGACCGACGCGCTGGCGTTGAAGGCCCGCTTGAGCGCGGGCCGGCGGCTGGTGATCGTCGGCGCCGGGTTCCTGGGTGCCGAGGTGGCCGCCGTCGCGCGTGGGCTCGGCGTGGACGTGACCCTGCTGGAAGCCGACGCGGTACCGATGGCGCAGGCGGTCGGTGAGGAGCCCGGGTGGTTCCTGTCGCAACTCCACCGTGACCATGGCGTCCGACTGCGCACGGGCGCGGCGGTGAGCGAAGTGCTCAGCGTCGGTGGCGAGGTCGCCGGTGTCGCGCTGGCCGACGGAAGCGAGATGCCCGCCGACGACGTCCTGGTCGCCATTGGTTCATTGCCCAACACCGAATGGCTGGCCGGAAGCGGGCTCGCTCTCGGCGACGGGCTCGTGTGCGACGAATTCAGTGCCGCCGCACCCGGTGTGTACGGCGTGGGAGACGTGGCCTGCTGGCACAACCCGCTCTTCGGCACGAAGATGCGCGTCGAGCACCGCACCAACGCCGGCGAGCAGGCCCTCACCGTCGCCCACAACCTGCTCAACCCGGACGCGCCACGGCCGTTCGCCCCCGTACCGTACTTCTGGTCGGACCAGTACGACACCAGAGTCCAGGCGTACGGCTATCTGCGCGACCACGACGAAGCACTCGTCCTGGAAAGCGATGTCACAGCGCGGCAGTTCCTTGTGGCCTACCGCCGGGGAGACCGGCTCACCGGCGTGCTCGCCATGGGCAAGTCACCCAAGATCCTGCGCGCCTGGCGGGCCCTCATCGCCTCCGGCGCGGCCTGGGAAGCGGCCGTCACCGACACCGCCGCCGCGTGACCGCATCCGCGGGCCGGCGGCGCCGACCGGGTGGGGCGTCGCCGCCGAGCGAGCCAGTGACACCCCACCCGCCAGCCTTCGAAGTCGTCCACACCCCTCAAGCCCTTCATGCCTTTTCAAGGAGAGATCCATGACTACGACGACCAATACGACCGACCCGGTCGACCACACCGGCCTCCCGCCGTTCCCGGGAGTACGGTCCGGGCGCTGCCCCTTCGATCCGCCGGCCGACTACGCCAACTGGCGTGAGGGCGAGGGCCTGCGGCGGGCGCTGTGGCGCGGCCAGCCGATGTGGGTCGTGAGCCGGTTCGCCGACATCCGCGAGGTTCTCAGCGACCCGCGGCTCAGCGCGGACGACCGTACGCCCGGCTTTCCCGTCCCGTCCAACGCCGGGCCCGAGACGGCCCAGCCCTTCATACGCATGGACGGCCCGGAACACATCCGGTTGCGCCGGATGCTCACCGGCGAGTTCATGGTGAAGCGGATGGAGCGGCTGCGCCCGCTGATCCAGGAGCAGGCCGATCACTTCCTTGAGCAGATGATCAGCCAGGGGCAGCCGGCGGATCTGGTGAGCGCCTACGCATTCCCGATTCCGTCCATGGTCATCTCACTCATGCTCGGCGTGCCCTACGAGGACCACGCGTTCTTCCAGGAGCACAGCGCCACCATCATCACGGCCGACGCCTCGGACAAGGAGAAGCGCGCCGCGACCGTGGCACTGGCCGGCTACATGTACGAGCTGGTGGCGCGCAGGGAGCGCGAGCCGGAGGACGACCTGATCAGCCGGCAGATCCAGCGGGTCGCCGCCGGGGAGATCAGCCGCGACACCGTGGTCGTCAACGCCAACACGCTGTTGGTCGCCGGGCACGAGACGACGGCCAACATGATCGCCCTCGGCACCCTGGCCCTGCTGGAGAACCCTGACCAGCTCGCTCGGATCCGTGACACGGATGACTCCGACGTCGTGGCGAACGCGGTCGAGGAACTGCTGCGGTACCTGACCATCGTCCAGGACGCGATCTACCGCGTCGCCACCGAGGACGTGACCATCGGCGGGCAGCTCGTCCGGGCCGGCGAAGCCGTGGCCGTGAACCTGCCCGCCGGGAACCGCGACTCGACATTCTCCGCCGACCCCGACACCTTCGACCCCGACCGCAACACCAGCGGCCACCTCGCCTTCGGCTACGGCGCCCACCAGTGCCTCGGTCAGCCTCTGGCCCGGGTCGAGCTGCAGATCGCGCTGCCCGCGCTGCTGCGCCGGCTGCCGGACCTCCGGCTGGCGGTGCCGCTGGAGCAGATCGAGTTCCGGAACAACACCCTCACCTACGGACCCCACCGACTGCCGGTCGCCTGGTGACCAGCACCGTGTCAGGCAGGTGAACAGGCCGAGGGGAGCACCGCCGACGGGACGGAGGCTTGCATGTCCGGTACCGTCGGCGGCTGTTCACGCCGTGCCCGGCGTCAGAGCGCGGGGATGGCGGACGCGGCCCGGCTGTCGGCGTTTCGGGCCTTGATCCGGGCCAGTCCCAGCTGGGGGTCCTGAGCTTCCATGAAGCGGGGACCGTACGCGCCATGGGGGCAGGATCTCTTCGACTCGGGTGAGATCGTCGGAGCTGAGTGTGAGGTCAGCGGCACGACGTTCTCCTCGACACGCCTGGCATTGCGGCTGCCGGGAATCGACACGATGTAGTCCTGTTGCATGAGGAGCCAGGCGAGCAAGAGCTGTGCCACGGTGGAGCCCTTGGACTCCGCCAGCGCCTGCAACTGGTTGACGGCTTCGAGGTTCTTCTCGAAGTTGCCCGGTTGCCAGCGCGGGGTCCGTCGTCCGCACGTCGTCGGAGGTGTACTCCTGGGCGGACTTGACGTTGCCGGTGAGGAATCCGCGGCCGAGGGGCTGGTAGGCCGCCAACCCGATGCCGAGCTCTCCGAGCGTGGGAACAGTTTCTCGCCCTCCCGCTGGAAGAGGGAGTACCCGGTCTGCACCACGGAGAGACGGGCTGTACGGCGTGAGCGCGGCGGATCGTGGTCGGGCTTGCCTGTGATGAGTTCGTGGACCGCGCGCCACCGACAGTGCCGCCTGCCGAATCCGCGGGACCACCTGAATCCGCACCACGCGTCCTGGCCACGCAGTCTGACCTGCGGGACAGTGGATCGTCCGCGTTCCACGACGAGTGCTGGCCTTGCCGTGGTCGTCCTGGGCCCGTCAGCCCGCCGCATTGGCGCTGGGCGATGGCCGACCACATGAGAGCCGGCCGCCGACGCACCCGCCGTTGCGGACCCGTACGTCAAATTGACGGCGCACCAGATCTGCAGCCAGCCCTCTCACCGATCGTGCACGAGTTCACCGGGACGCTGCTCGGATCAGATCGGTCGTACGAGGCCGGTGTCGTAGGCGAAGATCACCGCCTGGACACGGTCGCGGGCGTCGATCTTGGGGAGGATGCGGCTGATGTGGGACTTGACGGTGGATTCGGCGAGGTGGAGGCGTTCGGCGATCTCCGAGTTGGTCCAGCCGGTGGCGATGGCGGTGAGGACTTCTCGTTCGCGCTGAGTGAGGTCGGCGAGCCGGCGCTGCTGTTGTGGGCTGTTGCCGGGGAAGCGGTGGCCGAAGGTGTCGATGAGCTTGCGGGTCAGGCCCGGGGAGATGACGGCGTCGCCGGCGGCCACCGCGCGGACTCCGGCGACGAGTTCGTCGGGGTGGGCGTCCTTGAGCAGGAAGCCGCTGGCACCGGCGCGCAGGGCGTCGTAGGCGTATTCGTCGAGGTCGAAGGTGGTCAGGACAAGGACCCGGGAGCGGCCGCCGGACTCGATGACGCGGCGGGTGGCCTCGATGCCGTCCATGCCGGGCATGCGGACGTCCATCAGGACCACGTCGGGCCGGAGTTCGGCGGTCATGCGGACGCCTTCGCTGCCGTTGGTGGCCTCGCCGACGACCGTCATGTCGGGCTGGGCCTCCAGGAGCATGCTGAAGCCCATTCGCTGCAGGGCCTGGTCGTCGACGATGAGCACGGTGGTCATGCGGAGTGCCTCTCCGGGGAGGGTGGATTGGGGACGAGGAGCGCCTGGACGGTCCAGCCGCCACGGTCGTTGGGGCCGGCGGTGACGTCGCCGTCGTAGAGGGCGGCGCGTTCACGCATGCCGACCAGGCCCCGGCCGCCCCCGGTGCGGGGCCGGTGCTCTGCTCGCCGGGCGCGGGCCGGGCCTGTGTCGTCGACGGTGACGCGTACGGCACCGGGGCCGGCGGTGATGCGGAGGTGGACCGTCGTGTCGGAGGCGGCGTACTTGACGGTGTTGGTCAGGGCCTCCTGGACGATGCGGTAGATCGACAGTTGGAGGCCGGGCGTCATGCCGGTGAGGTCGCCTCGGGAGTCCAGGATGACGGTGGGGCCTGCTGCGCGAACGCGCTCCAGCAGTGCGTCGAGGTCGGCGAGGCCGGGCTGTGGGGCCAGCGGGGCGTCGTGGGGCCGGCCGTCGTCCTCGCTGATGACGGAGAGCAGGCGCCGCAGTTCGGCGAGGGCCTGGCGGCCGGTGTCGCCGATGATGCGGAGGGTCTGGGTGCCACGTTCGGGTTTGGTGGCGGCGAGCGCGGCGGCGCCGTCGGCGAGGCCGACGATGACGGCGAGGGTGTGGCCGAGGATGTCGTGCATCTCGCGGGAGACGCGGGCACGTTCCTGCGCGACGGCGAGGTGGGCCTGACGGTCGCGCTCCTTGCGCAGCGCGACGACGTAGGCGTGGGCCAGCCGGGTGAGCAGCCCCAGCAGGGCGAAGGCCATCAGACCGGCCACCGCCATCGGGCTCACGACCTCTGGACGGGTCGCGAACTCCAGCTGACGGCCTTGCCAGAAGACGACGGCCCAGGCGACCAGTTGGGCGGTGGCCACGCCTATGGCGATGACCAACTGCCGTGGGGTGCAGTAGCGGCCGACATTGAACAGGGCCACGACCCGTGCGGTCTCGGCGCCCGTCAGCACCCCCAGCGGAAGGGTTGCCACGGCGACGGCGGTGACGACCACGTAGACCAGCATGGGGTGGCGTTCCCGCCACAGCAGGGGAACGCAGAACGCGACCAGGAGGACCAACTGCAGCGGGACGGGGGCGGTGTTGTAGGGGTTGGCCAAGGAGCTCACGCCGAGTCCTGCGCAGAAGACCGGGACGCCCCAGTGGCGGACCCAGGAGTGGGCCCGGTCGGCTCGCCGCCATCTCGCGAGCTTGGAGAGCACTGAGACGATCACACGCTGCTCGGGGTCCCCGGTCAGGGTCTTCAGGACCTGGAGGTCGTCCGGGTCTACGGGGTGAGCGCGGGCGCTCGGTGCGTTCACGGTGTTTGTCTCCACGAGATGTCGGAGCCGCCCGCCGGTCCGCGGGGGAACCGGACCGACGGGCGGGGCTGGCGAGACGGCCGGGGGCAGCCGTTTTCCGTCACTTCCTCCAGGGAAGTTTCATCATTGATGTCCTCATTGTCGGTTCCTGCTGCTGGGGCGTGTCGACGCCGGCGGTCGTCGCGTCGTCGCCGCGTCGGCCGCGCCGCTTGAGCCAGGACGGTCCTCGTACCCGGCCGCGGGTATGCCGGGCAGGCGCGGGAGCCTCGGCCTCTTTGCCGTTGTCGACGCCGGTGAGGGCCGGGGCGGCGCTGTATTCGGCCGGGCTCGCAGAGAGCCCCGGTCCGGCGCCCACCAGGGCCGCCGCGCCCACCAGCTCGGGGTGCGGCCGCTCGGTGTCGACCGGCGCGGTGTCCAGCGCCCGGGGAAGCTTCTCGCCTTCCACGTCCACGTCGGGCAGGACGCGGTCCAGCCACTTGGGCAGGGCCCAGGCGCGGCGGCCGAGCAGGGCCATGACGGCCGGAACGATGGTCATGCGCACCACGAAGGCGTCGAAGAACACGGCGGCGGCGAGTCCGAGGCCGATCTGTTTGATCAGATCCATGTCGTCGAGGACGAGGAAGAACCCGGCGAACACGGCGATCATGATGACCGCGGAGGCGGTGACGATCCGGGCGCTGTGCCGGAAGCCTGCGACGATCGCCTGTGTCGGGCGGGCCCCGCGGGTGTACTCCTCGCGCATGCGGGTGACGAGGAGGAGCTCGTGGTTCATGGAGAGTCCGAAGAGGACGCTGATCAGCAGGATGGGCAGGAGGCCGTTGAGGGGTGAGGTCTGGTCGAGTCCGAACCAGCCCCACTGGAAGACGCAGACCAGGAAGCCCAGGGTGGCGGCGATGCTGAGCATGAAGCCCAGGGCGGCCTTGAGCGGGATCGCGATCGAGCGGTAGAGCAGCAGGAGCAGGAGCATCGCCAGGCCGATGACGACGGCGAGATAGGGGATCGCGGCGTCGGCAAGTTTGGTGGAGACGTCGACATCGACGGCGGTCGCGCCGGTGACCATCACGTCGGCGTTCGTGTCGGCGTGCAGTTCGGTACCACGATCGCGGATCTCGGAGATCAGGTCCTTGGTGGCCCGGCTGGTCGGGGAACTGTCCGGAACGACGCTGATCAGCGCGACATCGCCGGCGGGGTTGAATACGGCGCCGTGGACGTCGGCGACGTCGTCCATCCGGTTCAGCAGTGTCGTGGCCTCGTCTGCGGCCGCCGTGGGGGCGTCGCTGTCGCGGGCGTCGACGACCACGGTCAGCGGGCCGTTGAAGCCCGGCCCGAAGCCCTCGCTCAGGGTGTCGTAGGCGACGCGCTGGGTGCTGCCGGACGCCTTCACGCCGTCGTCGGGCATGGCCAGGCGCAGGGATGCGGCGGGGAGAGCGAGCAGGCCGAGACCGATCACCGACGCGACGAGGACCTTGACCGGACGGCGGGTGACGAACTTCGCCCACCGCACACCCATGGCCTCGCCCTCGCCACGCTCCTGTGCCTTCATCCGTCGGGTCTGCAGGTTGTTCTTCATGATCTGCGGCCCGGCGAGGCCGAGGGCGGCGGGGAGGAGGGTCAGCGCGACCAGTACGCCGACTGCGACGGCGAAGGCGCAGGCCAGGCCCAGTGAGGTGAGCGCGGGGACGCCGATGACGCTCAGCCCGAGCAGTGCGATAGTCACGGTCAGGCCGCCGAAGACGACCGCGGGGCCGGCGGTGCCCAGAGCGCGCCCCGCCGCTTCCTCGGGGTCGCGGCCGGCGCGGATCTCGTCGCGGTAGCGGAAGACGACGAACAGTGCGTAGTCGACGGCGACGGCGATCCCCAGCATCAGCGCCAGGGCGGTCGCCCCGGAGGCGACGTCCCAGATCCGGGTGGCGACAGTGATCGAGAAGAGGCTCACCAGGACGCCGACTCCCGCGGTGAGCTGAGGCAGGCCGGAAGCGACCAGGGAGCCGAAGGTGATCATCAGTACGATGCCGGCGATGGAGGTGCCGAGCGTCTGGGTCAGCATGCCGGGGGCCTCGCCCCTGACCGCGTCGCCGCCCAGGCTCACGGTCAGGCCGGCCTTCTCGCCCTGATCGACGACCGCCTTCTGGACGTCATGGGCGGCGTCGCTGACGTCGCCCTGGGCGACCTTGTAGGTGACCCCGGCAAAGCCGATGGTGCCGGACCGGCTGATCTGCCCGCTGCCGAAGGGGTCGGTGACGGTTGCGACCTGCGGTGACTTCTCCAGCTTCGCGACCAGGGACTCGATCTGCGTCCTGTTGGCGTCGGAGGCCAGCTTCTGCCCGCTCGGCGCCTCGAAGACGACCCGTGCGGTGGCGCCGTCGGCCGAGGCCTGCGGGAACTGTTTCTCCAGCAGGTCGATCGCCTTCTGTGACTGTGCTCCCGGAACGCTGACGCTGTCCGGGGCGGCACCGGAGGAGGCCGCGGCGCCGATGCCGACGGCGGCCAGGGTCACGAGCCAGAGCACCAGGACGAGACGTCCCCGCCGGAATGAGAACCGGCCGAGCCGGTGGAGGAAGGTGGCCACGGAGTACCCCCAGGGAGGAAGAGACATGGCGTCAACTGGGGCCCCAGTGGCCCGCCATCCCAAGCTAGGAGCGGCCTTGCGCGCTCCCGACCCCCTGCGGACGGAATCCCTCAGGGCCGGTTAGTCCTGCGGGACCAATGGCGCTCTCGTCCTCGGAACGCGGTCGGCGAGCACAAGGCGTGACCCCGCAGTGATACTTGTCCGTCTCATGTTGAGATAGTAGCGTCTCATTCAGAGACGGGGATGTCGCATCATTCAGGACAGGAGCTGTGTCATGAGAGGTCTCAACGGAAAGCGCATCATCGTCGCCGGAGGTGCGTCCGGGATCGGCGCGGCCACCGCCGAGCGGCTCGCGGCCGAGGGCGCGGCGGTCGTGGTCGGCGACATCAACATCGACGCGGCCGAAGCCACCGCCAAGCGCCTCATCGATACCGGCGCAACCGCTCTCGCCGTCGAGTTCGACCTCGGCGACGAGCGTTCGATAGGCGCCCTCGTCGACACCGCCGTCACCCAGCTCGGCGGAGTCGACGGCCTCTACAACGTCGCCGCCGACCTGTCCATGGACACGCTGGGGCGCGACGGCGACCTGCTTGCCACGGACCCGGCCGTATGGCGGCGCACCCTCGAAGTGAACCTGATCGGCTATGCGCTCACCAGCCGCGCGGTCCTTCCCCTGCTGCTCGAACAAGGCGCCGGCGCCATCGTGAACACCTCCTCCGCGTCCGCGCATGCCGGCGACCACATACGTGCGGCGTACCAGACCAGCAAGGCAGGGGTCAACGCACTCACCAGGCACATCGCCTCCCGGTGGGGCAAGCAGGGCATCCGCTGCAACTCCGTGTCACCCGGACTCGTCGTGACCGAATCCGCGCAGAAGATGGCCCAGAACGCGGCAACCATGGCCATGGCGCAGCAGGCCATGCCCAGCACCCGCTTCGGCAAGCCGGAAGACCTGGCCGGCGCAGTGGCATTCCTCCTCTCCGACGACGGCGAGTGGATCAACGGGCAGGTCTGGTCGGTCAACGGCGGCGGACTGCTCCGTGAATGAGAGAGCACGGTATGACCCCCCAGGGAGGTCGGCTTCCCCAGCCACGCCGGCCGCGCCCTCGTACGCTCCGGGCAGTCCGATCAACAACATGCCCAGGTCGGCTGCTCCGGCTCGCTCCGTCACCGTAGGATTGATGCCTATGCCCCGCTCGCCTCACACCGACGACATGCCCGGCCCTCGCACGCAGGCGCGGCGCTACGTGCTGTCGGCGGCGGCTACGGCACTCGCCGAGAACCCCGGCGCGAGCATGACGGAGATCGCCTCCGCGTCCGGCATCGGACGGGCCACGATGTACCGGTGGTTCGCCACCCGCGAGCAACTCGTCGAGGCGATCCACGCCCATGTCGTCGCCGAGGTGGACGAGTTGATGGCGCGGCGCCTGCGCGAGAGCGGCCCCGCCCTCGACGTACTGCTCCGACTGAGCGGCGACATCATGGCCTTCGGTGACCGCTACCGGTTCCTGATCGCCTCCAGCGACAGACGGCAGAACCTGACCAACACGGTCGAGTTCAAGAAGTACGTCGCCGACCGCCAGCAGGCCGGCGAACTGCGCGGCGACCTGTCGCCCGAGTGGCTGGTCGCGGCCTACGGCGGGCTCGTCGTCGCCGCACTCGACCAGCTCGACGAGCAGCGACTCGGCAGCGCCGCGGTCGGTGACGAGCTGGCCCGCACCATCGTCGCGGCCTTCTCACGCGAAACGCAGTGACCCGCGCAGGAGCGTGACGGCCGCTCCTCGCTCTTGCGGCCAGCCATCATGGCTGCCGGTGACCGGGCGCCACCTCCCCGAGCTGTGGCGGGTGTCGCCGACGGGCGACGTCACGCCTCCAGGAATGCACTCCGAGCACGATGCAGTGCGAACGAGCAGGCGGCCCTTTAGTACCGCAGGACTAATCGGCCCC
This sequence comes from Streptomyces sp. DSM 40750, assembly GCF_024612035.1. Taxonomy (GTDB): domain Bacteria; phylum Actinomycetota; class Actinomycetes; order Streptomycetales; family Streptomycetaceae; genus Streptomyces. Next base: position 11,469,512 of record NZ_CP102513.1, on the reverse strand, counting down.
GCCGGGTTCCGCCCGCAGGGGGCTGAAAGCGCGGAAAACCGCCCCTAGTTTGAGATCACAGGTCGACATCAGACCCGCATATACCCACGAGGCGTGGACAGCCGACGACCGCTGCAGCGCCGGAAAAGACAAGGAGTAGTGCAATGAAGGGACTCAACGGAAAGCGCATCGTCGTCGCCGGAGGTGCGTCCGGGATCGGCGCGGCCACCGCCGAGCGGCTCGCGGCCGAGGGCGCGGCGGTCGTGGTCGGTGACGTCAACATCGACGCGGCCGAGGCCACCGCCAAGCGCCTCACCGATACCGGCGCAACGGCTCTCGCAGTCGAGTTCGACCTCGCCGATGAACGTTCGGTACGTGCACTCGTCGACACCGCCGTCTCCCAACTCGGCGGAGCCGACGGCCTCTACAACGTCGCCGCCGACGTCTCGGCGGAGACCCTGGGCCGTGACGGCGACCTGCTCGACATGGACCCGGCCGTATGGCGGCGCACCCTGGAAGTGAACCTGATCGGCTTCGCGCTCACCAGCCGCGCGGTCCTTCCCCTGCTGCTGGAACAAGGCGGCGGCGCCATCGTCAACACCTCCTCCCTCGCCGCGCACGTGGGCGACCACCAGCGCGCGGCGTACCAGACAAGCAAGGCGGGAATCAACGCACTCACCCGGCACATCGCCTCCCGCTGGGGCAAGCAGGGCATCCGCTGCAACTGCGTGTCCCCCGGAGTCGTCCTGACCGAATCCGCACAGAAGATGGCTCTGAGCCCGGAGGCGCTGGAGTTCACCCGCATGACGCTTCCCAGCACCCGCTTCGGCAAGCCGGAAGACCTGGCCGGCATCGTGGCGTTCCTCCTGTCCGATGACGGCGAGTGGATCAACGGGCAGGTCTGGTCGGTCAACGGCGGCGCGATGCTCCGCGAGTAACAGCCGGAAACACTCGACGGCTTCCCGCCCTCACCACACAGCCGCACGCCCGGCACCACAGGACATCGGCTCGGCCGTCCGGGGTCGGTGCGCCAGGTGACCGCGGGGCGGGCGGGATCCGTGGCGGGTGATGCCGCAGCTTTCCGGTCCGGGGCCGGGCCGCATCCTCCTACCGTCACTGGCGCGAGCACGGATCGACGGCAGAGATCCTTCCTACGAAGCGACCGACAGCAGCTACGCCAAAACCCCACGCCAGCGTCAGGTGCGCGCCTTTGGGGGTAAGACCCCCCTGGCGTGGCCGCGGCAAAGGCGCGGGACCCGCCCCTCTGCAGGTTCGGTGAACAGCTGGCGAAACTGCCGCCGGTGGTGTGGCTGCTGGGCGCGGTCGCCTTCATCATGGGCACCAGTGAGCTCATCGTGGCCGGGCTGCTGCCGGAGATCTCCGGCGACCTCGACGTGAGCGTGTCCAGCGTCGGCCTGCTGATCACCGTCTTCGCGATCGGCATGATGGTCGGCGCGCCCGCGATGTCCATGGCGACCCTGCGTCTGCCCCGCCGCCCGGCGATGGTCGCCGCGCTGCTGGTGTTCGCCGCCGGCCACGTCGTCGGCGCACTCAGCACCAGCCTGCCGCTCGCGCTGGCGGGCCGGTTCGCCGCGGCGCTGAGCAACGGCACGTTCTGGGCCGTGGGCGCGGTGGTCGCGACCGCCGCCGCCGGACCGGCGGCCAGTACCCGCGCCATGGGTGTGATGGTCGGCGGTGCGACGCTCGCCAACATCGTCGGCGTCCCGCTCGGCACCGCCGCCGGCCAGCTGGGCGGCTGGCGGGGCCCCTGCTGGGTCCTCGCTGTCCTCGCTGTGGCCGCTGCCGCGGTGATCGCCCGTCAGCTGCTCGCCGACAGCGGCGACGGTGACAGTTCCCTGCGCGACGAACTGAGCTCGCTCCGGCGCCCGCGCCTGTGGCTGGTGTACCTGGCCATCGCTCTCGTGCAGGGCGGCATGATGGCCGCCTACAACTACGTCGCCCCGCGTCCTCCGACATCCCGGACGCGGCATGGCAGGCAGCGGGCGACATCTTCACCACCGCGCTGCGCCTGGGCGGCACCCTCACCGGCGAGCACGGAGTGGGCACGCTCAAGCGGCGCTGGGTCGCTCAGGAACTCGGATCCGAGCAGCACGCACCGCAGCAGCGCATCAAGGCTGCTTTCGACCCGCACCACATCCTCAACCCCGGCAAAGCCCTCTGACGACCGTTCCCGCCCCTCCCAGGAGATCGCCCATGTCCACCGTCCTCTCCGTCTCCGGAAGCCCCTCCCCCACCTCTCGCACCGCACGGCTGCTGCGTCACCTGGACGCCCGGCTCACGGCCCAGGGGACGACGTGATCCCCCTCGATGTCCGCACCCTTCCGGTCGAAGCCCTGCTGCACGCGGACTTCGAGCACCCGGACATCGTCCGCGCCATCGAGCACTTCCGGGGTGCCGACGGCGTCGTCGTCGGCACCCCGGTCTACAAGGCCGCGTACTCCGGGCTGCTGAAGTCGTTGCTCGATCTGCTTCCGCAGCACGCGCTGGAAGGCAAGACTGTGCTGCCGCTGGCCACCGGCGGCAGCACGGCACACGTTCTGGCGATCGACTACGGACTGCGCCCGGTACTCGCCTTCATGAGCCCCGCGCACATCACGCCCGGCTGGTTCGTCCTGGACAAACACATCGACGTGCGGGAGGACGGCGGTGTCCTCGTGGAGCCCACCGCACGGGAGGCACTCGAACGGGTCGCCGATCAGTTCTCCGCCGCGCTCGGCGGACGGGTGGGTCTGGAGGCGGTGGCGTGAGCGCCAGGAGCCCGCGAAGGGGACTTGGACCGCAGGCCGGGCAGCTGCGTCCGCGAGCGTAGCCCGAGTCCACAGTCCCTGGGTGGCGAAGTGCGACAGGACGTTCTCGCCGAACCAGAACGCCTCCTCCAAGTGCGGGTAACCCGAGAGCACGAACTCGTCGATGCCGAGCCGGTGGTACTCGGCGATCCGTTCGGCGACCTCGGTGTGGCTGCCGACCAGTGCCGTGCCGGCTCCGCCGCGCACCAGACCGATGCCGGCCCACAGGTTGGGGTGGATCTCAAGGCCGTCGCGGCCGCCGCCGTGCAGAGCGAGCATCCGCTTCTGCCCCTCGGACTCGCTGCGCGCGAGCCCGGCCTGTACGGCGGCGACAGTCTCGGAGTCGAAGCCGTCGAGGAATCGCTGTGCCTCGGCCCACGCCTGCTCGGCGGTGTCGCGTGTGATGACATGGAGGCGGATACCGAAGCGGATGTTCCGCCCCTCTTTCTCGGCCAGGGTCCGGATCCAGGCGATCTTCTCGGCGACGGCGGCGGGCGGCTCGCCCCAGGTGAGAGCAGACGACTTGACGGCTGTCGTCGTTGGTGGGCAGGAACCAGTGGAAGGCGAGGCTCACTTCAGGCTCACGCCTTTCGCTCCGTCGGCGGACACGGTCAAGCTGCTCGTCCGGCAGCAGTCGGCAAGGCCGTACGGCTGCCGAGGGCTTCGGAGAACTGATCGACGATCTGGGCGAGGGCCTCGGCCGAGCCCGGCGCGACCGTCAGGGTGCCGTCGTCGCCCACCGCGATGTCCTTGTCGAGCGTGAACCAACCCTGGACGATGTGCGCGGCGCCCATGGAACTGAGCACCGGGCGAAGGGCGTAGTCGATCGCCAGGACGTGCGCCGTGGTCCCGCCGGTCGCCAGCGGCAGCACCGTCTTGCCGGACAGGGCGTACTGCGGCAGCAGGTCCAGCAGGGACTTCAGCAGCCCGGAGTAGGCGGCCTTGTAGACAGGTGTGCCGATCACGATCCCGTCGGCGCGGTCGAACAGGGCGGTCGCCTCGGCGATCGCCGGGTGCCTGAAGTCGGCGCCGAGCAGGGCCTCGGCGGGGATGGTGCGGACGTCCAGGGGGATCACCTCGTGTCCCTGGGCCGTGAGCCGCCGGTCCAGGTGGCGCAGCAGCCGGGCGGTACGGGAGGTGGCGGAGGGGCTTCCGGAGACGGACAGGACGGTGGCCATGGTGGACCCTTCGGAACGTGAGGTTTTCGTGGGACAGGCGCGGGGCCGGGTACCGCGGCGCGGACTGCGGCCCCGCATCCTGCGACGCCTACTTGTTGGTCTTGGACAGGCCGGGCGGGTTGATCTCCGACTTGGTGGCGGCCTCGTCGGACAGGCCCCAGCGCTTGAGCACCCTGGGGTACGTGCCGCTCTCGACGACCTCGTTGAGCGCGTCGGCGAGCGGCTTGACCAGGCCGCTGTCCTCCTTGGTGGTGGCCGCGATGAGCCCCTGGAGGGTGGCGCCGGCACCGGAGTACGTGCCGACGACTTCGGTCTTCCCTGTGGTGGCCGCGTGGTAGGCGACGGTGCCGAGTTCGCGCGGCCGTGGCTGCACTCTCGGGTCAGCGACGATGACCTGAGCGGTCGTCAGTTCAGGTGCGGACGTCACCCGCTCACCGCCGCCAGGTTCTGCGTGCCGCGCGCAGCCCGCTCGGCGTCGCGCTTGGCGACCTCCTCGCGGACGATCGGGATCACGTACCGGCCGAAGTCGATCGCGTCGCCCAGCAGGTCGTAGCCGCGTGCGGAGAGGATGTCGACGCCGAGGTCGTAGTAGTCGAGGAGCGCCTGGGCCACGGTCTCGGGCGTACCGACCAGGGCGTTGGAGTTGCCCGCGCCACCGGTGGCGGCGGCCGTCGGGGTCCACAGGGCGCGGTCGTAGCGCTCCCCCGCCTCGGCGATGGCGATCAGCCGTTGCGAGCCGCTGTTCTCGGGCCGCGCATTGCCGTTGTGGCGCTTGGTGATCGCCTCGCCCTTCTCCTTGCGGGCCTTGATCGCACCGACCGTCCGGTGGGCCTTCTCCCAGGCCAGCCCCTCCGTCGGGGCGATGATCGGGCGGAACGCCACCTGAATGCGCGGCAGATCGGTGCGGCCCGCGGCCTTCGCGGCCGCCTTTACGTTCTCGATCTGCTCTGCGGTCCTCGCGAGGGGCTCGCCCCACAGGCAGTAGATGTCGGCCTCGGCGCCACCGGCCTCGTACGCCGCAGCGGAGGAACCGCCGAACGACACGTTCGGGCGGGGCTGCTGGACGGGGAAGACATCGCTGACGAAGTCGTGGAACCGGTAGTGCTCGCCCTCGTGGTCGAAGGGCTCGTGGGTGGTCCAGATCTTCTTGACGATCCGGATGTACTCGCGGGTGCGGGCGTAGCGCTCGTCCTTGGTCAGGGTGTCGCCTTCCCGGCCCTGTTCGTGGTCGTTGCCGCCGGTGATGAAGTGCACGGTCAGCCGGCCCTCGCTGATCTGGTCGAGGGTGGCGAAGGTCTTGGCGGCGAAGGTCGGGTACGAGACGTTGGGCCGGTGGGCCAGCAGGATCTGGAGGTGGTCCAGCCTGCTCGCGATGTAGGCGGCGGCCGGCGCGGGGTCGGGCGATCCGGATCCGTAGGCGAACAGCACCCGGTCCCAGCCGTGGTCCTCGTGCGCCCGGGCGAGCCGGAGCGTGTACTCCTTGTCGAAGGCGGCGCCGGAGCGCGGGGTGGTTTCGGAGCCGTCGTTGGTGGCGGCGATTCCAAGGAACTCCACTGGCATGGGAGATGGCCTTTCCTCAAGTCCTCTGGGCCGTGCCGTCGGCAGCTCGCGGGCACGGCGGAGCAGCCCTCGGTACGGCCGGGTACGACGGCGCTTCAGGGTGCTTAGAACCAGGTGGTGAGCAGGTGTGTTGACGCCGGGGCATGGGCCTCGGCCGAGGTGGGGGTGGCGGCAGCGCGTGTCAGATCTCGTAGGACCGTCCGTACGTGGATCAGCGTGTGTTCAGCGCATGCGTACGGCGGTGCCACGAAGGGAGGACCTCGCCCCGCGACCGGGGTCGCCGAGGGAGGGAAGGGCCGGTCAGACGGCCCGCTGCCGCGTCAGGCGCAACACGCGGCGGACCACACCCGACCGAAGTCGATGTGGTCACGGGTGACCAGGCGCTGCTCGGCATTCATGCGATTAATTGAGCAGTACATCTCGCTTCTCGTCAACCACGGCCCGGATACCGGACCGGCGTTGAGCAGTTCCTGTGCGTGGTCGACAGACGCGCGTGGTGCGCCCATACGATCAAGTACGGACCGGCTCCGCCGCGCGCGGCAGCCGTACCGGTCGCGTTGAGGGACGCGGCGAGCGTGATGACGCCGAAGCCCAGCCACCGCCCCGTACCAGCGCTGTGCCTGCGCTGCACCCACGAACGTGGCCGCACGGGGTGGTCACCGACGCCGATCTGCTGGGGATCGTGCCGCGACGCCACGTGGGCCGCCGGCTGACCGCTGGCGCCGCGCTGCTGGTCTTCGCGATGGTGGTCAACTCCGTCGCGCAACCGCGCCTTCCAGGCAGCTCAGGGTCCATCTGGCCGGACTTCGTGCCCGGTTGGAGAGGGCGAGGCGACGGCGCCCGAGGCCCGCCCGGCGGTCGGCGGTGACGGTGGCCGGTGAGCCCACCCATGGTGTTGCGTGACCTACATTTCCTATTGATTTACTAGGAAAGCGTTGACGGCCCGCCCGGCGGGCGCGCAGGATGATGCGCATGTCCCACAAGCAGCAACGACTCGTTCGTCGTCGGCATGTCGACTTTGGTCACGTCGTCAGCGCCGCCTGCTGTCGCGCGTAAGGCACGCGGCTCATAACCTTGCGCGTGCCGCTCCGCTCCTTCTCTCTCATCCCAGGTGATCAGGCGCACCACCCACTGCGTCTGACGGCCCGACGTACTTCTGAAGGACGACCGCCATGACCACGGCACTTCCGGCCCAGGCCGCTCCATCGGACTCGCCACTCCCCGACATGCGCCATCTCCGCCTCGTGGGCGACCTCGCGCAGGACGGCGACAAGGGAAACGGATCCGCTCCCCTCGTTGGCTATCTCGTGCTCGTTCCCGAGGGCACCGATCCCGCCCAGCTCTTCGCCAAGGACGTGACACGGCCGGAGATCCGGCCTGTCGCCCACACGGACTCACCTTCCGCGCAGCAGACGGGAGGCGGCGGCGTCCGCATCGATCACGCGCGCCATGTCGCAGAGGTGGACGGACGCGAACTCGACCTCACCTACCTGGAGTTCGGGCTGCTGGCCCATCTCGTTCTGCACCCCCACCAGGTGCATTCGCGCGAGCAGTTGATGGCCGGCATCTGGGGCTACGACCACATCGGCGACGGCCGCACCGTGGATGTCCACATCGCGCGCCTGCGCCGCAAGCTGGGCAGGGCTCACCGGCACCGCATCGTCACCGTACGGCGCGTGGGCTACAAGTACGTGCCCGAGCAGCAAGAGAACCCCTACACCGCAGCCTGCCGCCGACCTTGAGGAGACCCCTGCCATGGGCGTTGCCACTGCGCCGTCCGGCCCCACCTCGGAATCCGACCGGACCGGGCCCGGCCGTGCGCACTGGCTGCGCGTGGCCCGCGAGACGGCGGACGACCTGGCCACGGACGCGGCGGCCAGGGAGCAGGCAGGCAAGGCCCCGTTCGACGAGGTGTCCCGGCTGCGCGAGTCGGGACTGCTGACACTCCTCATACCGGCCGAACTCGGGGGCGGCGGCGCGGACTGGCCCACGGCCTACGCCGTCGTCCGGGACATCGCCGCGGCCGACGGTGCGATCGGTCAACTACTGGGCTGTCACTACTTCCTGTCGTGGAGCGCCCGGTTCTTCACCGAGCCCGCCCACGCCGCTCAGGTTGAGCGGTTGTCCGCGGCGGAGCAGTGGTGCTGGGGCGGTGGTCTCGCCCGTCAGGATCCGCCTCCGACGCTGGCCAGGACAGCCACCGGCCATGTGCTCGACGGTCGGCAGAGCTACGCCACCGGGGTCCTGGTCGCCGACCGCCTCGCCGTGCGGGCCGCACGGGCCGACACCGGCGAGCCCCTCGCCGTCGTCGTCGATCCCGCCCATCACGGTGTGGGGATCGATGGCGACGCCGACACTTTCGGCCAGCGGCTCGCGGCCGGCGGGAGCGTGGAGTTCGACGCCGTACCGGTCGCCGCCGACGCCGTACTCGGCTCCCTGTCCGCGGACGAGGACGTCCTGACGCCCCTGACCGCTCTGGCATCGCCGGTCGGGCGACTCCTGTCCATCCAGCTCCGCCTCGGCATGGCTGAGGGAGTGCTCGCCGAAGCCCGTGAGTACAGCAGGGCGGGCCACTCACCCTGGCACCCGGACTGGCCGGTCGGCTCCCCCCAGGACCCGCAGGTACTGACCTCTTACGGCGAACTCACCGTCCTCACCCGCTCCGCCTCCGCGCTCGCCGCTCAAGCACTGGAAGCCGTGCACGGCGGGCTCGTACGCTGCGACGACCTCACCTACGACGAGTACGCGGAGATCTCCGTTCTCGTGGCCATGGCCGAAGCCGCCGCATCCAAGGCCGCACAGGAATCCACCGCCCGCGCCCTCGACATCATCGGCGCCCGCTCCGCGTCCTCGCGGCTGGGCTTCGACCGCTTCTGGCGCAATGCCCGGACCCACACCTTGTACGAGCCCGTCGCCCACCGGCTCCGCGATGTCGGGGACTACTTTCTCAACGGGACGCACCCTCCGTTCGTCCTGCCTGTATGACCTTGCGATGCGCTGAGCCTTTCCCCGGCGGACTCGGCATGATCGGTATTGGCCACACGACCCGGCATCCAGGCAATTGTGAACACGGCACTTCGCTCACATGTCGGGTGGTTCAGAATACGAGAAGTCCGCGCAAGCGACATTGACTTGGCCGGATTTCGCTGCAACTCTCGTGATTGTGAGCAACTCCGAGAACCTCGCCGCGCGCCTGCACGTCGATCTGCGACGTCAGGCCAGCGCCATCTGTGCCGTCGGCCGCTGAACAAGCCGACGGGCACGGGCGCCGCTCTCCCGCTCCATTTCGCAGTCGACCATCACGACCATACCTCTGCTGTCGTGAACGACTGATTCCTCGTCGGCATTCCTGATGGGGCCTCATTCCTCTTTCGGCCCGGACTTGCCTGCGCCCGGTCAACGGGCACCGCTTTCGGTGGGTGTTCTTCATTCCACCGTTTTCACGCCATTCCCCATTCGTTTGAACAGGATCTTTCCATGGCCACTACGGCATCGACCCGACGCCAGTTCCTCTCCCTGCTCGGTCTTTCGGCGGTGGCCGTGAGCTGCGGCACGTCCGCATCCGGGGCCACTGCCGCCAAGAACCAGACCAAGACCCTCAGATACCAGGGTTGGGCAGGCCAGGTCATCTTGCCCGAGCTGGCCGAGGACCTCGGCTACCTGGAGGATGTGAAGCTGGAGTGGGTCGGCAACACGATCAGCGGTCCGCAGGATATCCAGACCGCGGCCACGGGCCAGATCGACTTCGGCGGCGCGTTCAACGGCGCGGTCGTCAAACTGGCCGCGAACAACGCCCCCATCAAGTCCGTCATCAGCTACTACGGCTCCGACAAGTACGCCTACAACGGCTTCTACGTCCTTGAGGACAGCCCGATCCGGTCGGCCCGGGACCTGATCGGCAAGAAAGTCGGGATGAACACCCTCGGCGCCCACTCCGAGGCCATGCTGGACATCTATCTGCAACGAAACGGTCTGTCCCGGGCGGACATCGGCAAGGTCGAGCCGCTCGTGGTGCCTCCGGTCAACACCGAGCAATCGCTGCGTCAGAAGCAGATCGAGGTCGCCGTGCTCGGCGGCATTCTGCGCGACAAGGCACTGGCGGCCGGTGGTGTCCGCCCGCTTTTCACGGACTACAAACTGCTCGGCGCCTTCAGCGCCGGCACGTATGTGATGACCGACCGGTTCCTGAAGCAGAACCCGGACACGGCCCGGACCTTCGTCACCGCCGTGGGACGGGCCATCGACTGGTCCCGTTCCACTCCGCACGGCGAGGTCGTCGCCCGGATGACCGAGATCGTGAAGAAGCGCGGCCGCAACGAGGACACCGCGCCCCTGAAGTACTGGCGCTCCTACGGCGTCGCCGAGAAGTCGGGCCTGATCACCGGCAAGGAACTCAAGCTGTGGATCGACTGGCTGGTCGAACGCGGTGACATCCAGAAGGGCCAGGTCACGTTGTCGGACCTCTACACCAATGAGTTCAACGGCAACCAGAAGTCGTCCTCCGCCACCAAGAGCGGGAGCTGATCCCATGCCGGAATCCACCACGCAATCGACGACGCCCAAGGTCGTGTTCGAGGACGTACGGAAGGACTTCACCGTCAAGGACCGCAGGGGGGATGGGCAGACCACCCGTTTCACCGCCCTCGACGGCATCGACCTGGAGATAGCGGCCGGCGAGTTCATCGTCCTGGTCGGTCCCAGCGGTTGCGGAAAGTCGACGCTGCTGGAGCTGCTCGGCGGCCTCGCCCGGCCCACCGCCGGACGGATCCTGCTGGACGGCCGACCCGTCACCGGCCCGGGCTTGGACCGGGGCATCGTCTTCCAGCAGTACGCGCTGCTGCCGTGGCGCACGGCGCAGGGCAATGTCGAGTTCGGCCTGGAGGCCACCGGCGTCCCACGGCGCCAACGATCCGCCCGCGCCCGGGAGTTCCTGGACCTGGTGGGTCTGTCCGGGTTCGAGGACCGCCATCCGCACGAGTTGTCGGGCGGGATGCGGCAGCGGGTGGCGATCGCCCGCAGCCTCGCCTACGACCCCGATGTGCTCCTGATGGACGAGCCGTTCGCCGCGCTGGACGCCCAGACCCGGGAATCGCTCCAGGACGAACTGCTGCGCATCTGGCAGCGCACCGGCAAGACCGTCCTCTTCATCACGCACGGCATCGAAGAGGCCGTCTACCTGGGACAGCGCGTCGCCGTCATGACGTCGAGGCCGGGCCGTATCAAGCAGATCGTGCCGGTCGCCTTCGGCTCCCGTACGGCGACGGACGACCTCCGCTCCAGCCCCGAGTTCGCGCGACACCGGCACGAGATCTGGTCGCTGCTGCACGACGAGGTGGCCAGGGCCCAGCAGTTGGAGAAGGAGGCGGCTTCCGTATGAGCACCACAACCGGCACGGCCACCGAGAAGACCACGGCGCCGGACTCCGTGAGCACCACCGAGCCCGCCCCTCGCCCTCCCTCCGCTACGCCCGCGGCATCCAGGCCACCGGGGGCATCGCCGTCGGACGAGCGCCGAATCGCCCCTGCGACGGCCCGGTTCCGCCAGGCGGCCCGCCGACTGCCGAATCTGCTGCTCAACGGGGCAACCAAGTCCGCGGCGATCCTGGCTCTGGTGCTGCTGTGGGAGACCGCCCCGCGGTTCGGCCTGGTCGACCGGACCTTCCTGCCGCCGTTCAGCGAGGTCGCGCGCGCCTGGTGGGAGCTGGCCGTGAACGGTCAGCTCGCCGACAACGCGCGTGCCAGCCTGACGCGTTCGTTCAGCGGATTCGGTATCGCCGTCGCCGTCGCCGTGCCGCTGGGCCTGCTGATCGGCTGGTACCGGCCGGTCGCCGACCTCCTCGGACCGCTGCTGGAGGTGTTCCGCAACACCGCTGCGCTGGCCCTGCTGCCGGTGTTCGTGCTGCTGCTCGGCATCGGCGAGACCTCGAAGATCTCCATCGTGGTGTACGCGTGCACCTGGCCGATCCTGCTCAACACCATCAGCGCGGTCCGCAACGTCGACCCGACCCTGCTGAAGCTGGCGAAGTCGATGGACCTGTCCGCGCCCCGGCTGTTCCAGAAGGTCATCCTGCCGGCGTCGGTGCCGGTGATGTTCACCGGTATCCGGCTGGCCGGAGCGGTGTCCATTCTCGTGCTGGTCGCCGCCGAGATGATCGGCGCCAAGGCGGGCCTCGGCTATCTGATCAACGCCTCGCAGTTCAACTTCGCGATCCCGCAGATGTACGCGGGCATCATCACGATCTCCGCCATCGGCGTGGCCTTCAACCAGTTCCTGGTCACCGTGGAGCGGCGGCTCAGCTCCTGGCGCGTACCCGCCGACGGCTGACCCGGCCGCCCGCTCGTCCTACCTCCACCCGGTCCCGTCGCACGGTCCCGCTCCCGCCTCCTGCCCGATGGTCTCACCGCCCCCGCGTCTCACCGCCCCCGATCCGAGGAACCCCATGCCCGCTGCCAGCCCCCGACGCCTGCATCTCAACGCCTTCCTGATGAACGCCGGCCACCACGACGCCGCCTGGCGCCACCCGCGCACCCAGCCCGAACGCGTCACCGACCTGCGCTACTTCCAGCAGCTCGCGCAGACCGCCGAACGCGGCCTGCTCGACTCGGTCTTCCTCGCCGACGGCCTGGCCCTGTGGGGCAAGGTCCGGCACAACGCCCTCGGCGGCTTCGAACCCCTCACCCTGCTGTCCGCCCTGGCAGCGGTCACCGAGCACATCGGCCTGATCGCCACCGTGTCCACCACCTTCAACGAACCCTTCCACACCGCCCGCAAGTTCGCCTCCCTGGACCACATCAGCGGCGGCCGGGCCGGCTGGAACATCGTCACCTCCGGGACCGTGAACGAGGCCCGCAACTTCGGGCAGGACAAGCACCTGGAACACCGGCTGCGCTACGAGCGGGCGCGGGAGTTCCTCGATGTCGCCACCAAGCTGTGGGACAGCTGGGAGGACGACGCGATCCTGCTCGACCGTGAACGCGGCGTCTACGCCGACACCGACAAGGTGCGGGAGATCAACCACCGCGGGGCGTACTTCGGGGTGCAGGGCCCGCTGAACGTACCGCGCACCCCGCAGGGCTACCCGCTGCTGGTGCAGGCCGGATCGTCGGAGGACGGCAAGGAGTTCGCCGCCCAGTACGCCGAGGCCGTCTTCACCGCCCAGCAGACCCTCGCCGACGGCCAAGCCTTCTACAAGGACCTCAAGTCCCGGCTCCCCCGCTACGGCCGCACCGAGGACCAGCTGCTGGTACTCCCTGGCATCGCCCCCGTCATCGGCTCGACCGAGACGGAAGCCCGCGCGCTGGAACAGGAGCTGACGAACCTCCAAGTACCCGAGTACGGCCTCGCCCAGCTGTCCGGCATGCTCGGCACCGACCTGACCGGGCTCCCACTGGACGGGCCACTGCCCGAGCTGCCCGAGGAACGGGACATCAACGGCAACAAGAGCCGCTTCACGCTCGTCGCCGAACTCGCCCGCCGCGACGGCCTCACCCTTCGCGAACTCATCGCCCGCCTCGGCGCCGGCCGCGGCCACCGCGTCCTCGCCGGCACCCCGGAGCAGATCGCCGACCAGCTCGAGGAGTGGTTCACCCAGGGCGCCGCCGACGGCTTCAACATCATGCCGCCCCATCTGCCGGGCGGCCTGGAGGACTTCGTCGATCACGTGGTGCCCATCCTCCAGCGACGCGGCCTGTTCCGTACCCAGTACACCGGCCGCACCTTGCGCGAGAACTACGGCCTGCCCCGCCCAGCCAACCGGCTCACCGCGGCGGCCGCACCAGAAGAAGGACGGCCCGCATGACCGGACTGGCACTCAGCACCGACGTCCTGGTGGTCGGCGGCGGTCCCGCAGCCACCTGGGCCGCGCTCAAAGCGGCCCAGGACGGCGCGGACGTCGTCCTCGCCGACAAGGGTTACTGCGGCACAAGCGGCGCCACCGCCTCCGCCGGAACCGGCGTCTGGTACGTCCCTCCGGAGCCCGCCGCCCGGGAGGCGGCCATGGCGAGCAGGGAGGCACTCGGCGGATTCCTGGCCGACCGGCGCTGGATGACCCGGGTCCTGGACCAGACGTACGCGGGCGTGAACGAGCTGGCCGCGGCCGCACGCTACCCCTTCCCCACAGGACCGGACGGAAAGCAGCTCAGGAACGGCCTCCAAGGACCGGAGTACATGCGCAGGATGCGCATCCGCGTCCAGCGCGCCGGGGCCCGCATCCTCGACCACAGCCCCGCCACCGAACTGCTCACCGACCCCTCCGGAGCGGTCGCCGGAGCCAGGGGCCACCAGCGTCAGACCGGGCAGCCGTACCGGGTGCGCGCCGGGGCGGTCGTCCTGGCCACCGGCGGCTGCGCATTCCTCAGCGGCGCTCTCGGCTGCAACGTCAACACCGGCGACGGCGCGCTGTTCGCCGCCGAGGTGGGCGCGGAGCTGTCCGGGATGGAGTTCTCCAACGCGTACGGCATCGCGCCCGAGGGCACCTCCGTCACCAAGACCGCCTTCTACTCCTTCGCGACCTTCTACCACGAGGACGGCACAGTCCTGGAGGGTGCGGCCAGCCAGGGCGGCCGGTCCGTGATCGCCAGGGCGCTGCTCAGCGAGAAGGTGTACTGCCGCCTCGACCGGGCGGACGCGGCGGCCCGGCAGGCGATGCGGCCGGCCCAGCCCAACTTCTTCCTCACCTTCGACCGGCTCGGCATCGACCCCTTCACCCAGCTCTTCGCCGTCACGCTCCTCGCCGAGGGCACCGTGCGCGGCACCGGCGGCATCCGCATCACCGGCGACGACTGCTCCACCACCGTCCCCGGGTTGTACGCGGCCGGTGACGCGGCGACCCGTGAGTTGATCTGCGGAGGCTTCACCGGCGGCGGCAGCCACAACGCCGCCTGGGCCATCTCCTCCGGCACCTGGGCCGGCCGGGGCGCGGCCCGCCACGCCCGCTCCCTCGGCGTCCGCGCCGGTACCAGGCGCCTGGTGGCCGCGGGTGGCGCCGGGCTCCGGCCCAGCGGCGCCCCGGGCCCCGCCGACGGCTTCCGGGACGTCATCGCCACCGTCCAGGGCGAAGTGCTGCCGTACGAGAAGAACTATCTGCGCCACGGTGACCGGCTCGCTGCCTCGCTGGAGGTGCTCGACGGCGTGTGGGAGGAGTCCCGCGCCTCCCTGCACGCCGAGGGCCAAGACGTCGTACGGGCCCGGCAGGCGGCGGCAATGGCGGCGCATGCCCGCTGGATGTACGCCTCAGCGCTGGCCCGCACCGAGACCCGAGGCATGGCCAAGCGGCTCGACCACCCGACACAGGACCCCGGGCAGCACCACCGCGTCGTCACAGGCGGCCTCGACCAGGTGTGGACCCGCACCGAGCCCCTGCCGACCGCCCCGCCGGCATCAGCGGCACCACTGGAGGTGGCCTCATGATCGAACTGGTCTCGGCGGAACGCTGCATCACCTGCGACATATGCATCAAGGTCTGCCCGACCAACGTCTTCGACCGCGGCGAGGACGGCATCCCCGTGCTCGCCCGCCGCGACGACTGCCAGACCTGCTTCCAGTGCGAGGCGAACTGCCCGGCCGACGCCCTGTACGTCGCACCCGTGACCCGCCCGCTGCCCGACGACTCCACCGCCCGCGACGAGGACCACCTGGACCGTACCGGCCTGCTCGGCAGCTACCGCCGGCACATCGGCTGGGGACCAGGCCGCACGCCCGGCGCGCTACGGGCCGTCGGCCCTTCCCTCGGACCGCCGGGGTCCAAGGGAACCACCCCGCCCATCACCTCCTGACGACCGCCCGCCTGATCACCTCCTCGCCGGTCAGCTCCCGACCGGCTGATGGCCTCCTGAAAGGAACACCCGCACATGACCACCAGCACCGGCTTCGACGTCCGCAGGATCGGCGGCCGGATCGGCGCCGAGATCCTCGGCGTGGACCTCTCCGCCGACCTCGACCCCGCCCTCATCACCGAGATCAACTCCGCGCTCCTGGAACACAAGGCACTCGTCTTCCGCGACCAGCACCTCGACGACGCCCGCCAGCTCCGCTTCGCCTCCCTCTTCGGCGAACTCACCACCGCGCACCCCACCGTCCCCTCCGTCGACGGCCAGCCCCACATCCTGCCCGTCGACGGCGACGAGGGCATCCGTGCCAACCAGTGGCACACCGACGTCACCTTCGTCCGTACACCCCCGAAGGCGTCCACACTGCGCGGCATCGTGATCCCGCCTTACGGCGGTAACACCCTCATCGCCAACTCGGCCGCGGCGTACCGGGATCTGCCCGAGCCGCTGCGCGAGCTGGCCGACAAGCTCTGGGCCGTACACACCAACGACTACGACTACGCCGCCCCGAAGAACGAGAAGGCGGCCGAACACCGCAAGCGGTTCGTCTCCCGCAAGTACCGCACCGCCCACCCTGTCGTCCGCGTCCACCCCGAGACCGGGGAACGCGGACTCTACATCGGCGGCTTCGCCCAGAGCATCGTCGGCTTCGGCCCCTCCGACTCCCGCGACCTGCTGCGCATCTTCCAGTCGTACGTCACCCGCCCCGAGAACATCGTGCGCGTGACCTGGACGCCGGGCGACCTCGTCCTCTTCGACAACCGCATCACCCAGCACTACGCCCCGGACGACTACGGCGCCCTGCCGCGCCTGCTGCACCGGGTGACCGTCGCGGGCGACATCCCCGCAGGCGTCGACGGCACCCTCAGCCACGTCCTCAAGGGCGACGACGCCTCCCACTACACCCCCGCCGCGGGCTGATGCCCCGCGGGCCGCCGGGCAGGGACACCCGTTCCTGCCCGGCGGCCCGCCCGCAACGGACACCGACCGAAGCCGTACGGGATAATGCACACATGCGGATCTCAGCCCGAGCGGACTACGCGGTACGTGCCGCACTGCAACTCGCCGCTTCACGGGACGAAGGGCCGCTGAAGGCGGAGGCCATCGCCGACGCCCAGGACATCCCGCACAAATTTCTCGAAAGCATCCTGAACGACATGCGCCGGGGCGGCCTCGTCCTCAGCCAGCGCGGCGGCAACGGCGGCTACCGGCTGGCCAGGCCCGCCGAGTCCATCAGCATCGCCGACGTCATCCGCACCGTGGACGGCCCGCTGGTCTCGGTGCGCGGCGTCCGCCCCCCGGAACTGTCCTACACCGGCCCCGCCGAGTCACTGCTCCCCCTGTGGATCGCACTGCGGTCCAACGTGCGCGAAATCCTCGACGGCGTATCGCTCGCCGACGTCGCATCGGCCCAACTGCCCGCCGAAGTATCCGCGTTGACCAACACCCCCGACGCCTGGGTAAACCCCTGACACGCTGGGCCAACCACCACCGATCTCAAAGAGCGGGATAACGCCGTCCACGATGCGAACTCCCCCTTGGGGTAGACGCCACCTTCTGCCACGATCCCTAGCAACCCGGTAGGAAAACTAGGGAACTGTGGGGGTGACGATGGAAACGCTCGACTGCACAGGCCGGTTGCCGCTCCTTCTGACCTCGCGCCGCCACATCGACCTCGGCCGTACGTCCAGTGCCATCTGTCGGCCGCTCTGACGCCACAGAACCTGACGCGCTCCGAACCAGCAGTGCCTCCTCTCCCCGCCTCTGTCGGCGGATCGGACACCCTCGGCCGGACTCCCCCCACGTTCCACATCTCAGCGCGCGCCGGCACGCCTGCCGCCGACGGCCGAGGAGTGGAGCGTTTGGTGCACGCCCAAAAGCAGTTCGCCTCGCAATTTCGTACCTTCCTGCTCACCATCCTCTGAGAGGACACCGTCGTGTCTGCCGCAAGACCGCTCACCGCCCTGCGCACCCTTGCCGTTATAGCCGCACTTCCCCTCCTGCTCACCGCCTGCGGCTACGGTTCCGAGTCCACTGACGACGGCAAGCAGACCGCGGTCGCGGCGGACGCCAGGAAGCTCTCCGTCGACGAGGTGAAGATCGGATACTTCCCCAACCTCACGCACGCCACCGCTCTCGTGGGCGTCCAGGAGGGCCTGCTCCAGAAGGAGCTCGGCGGCACCATCATCAAGGCGGCCACCTTCAACGCCGGCCCGTCCGAGATCGAGGCCCTGAACGGGGAATCAATCGACATCGGCTGGATCGGCCCCTCCCCCGCCATCAACGGCTACACCCAGGCCGACGGCAAGAACCTGCGCATCATCAGCGGTTCCGCCTCAGGCGGGGTGAAGCTCGTCGTCAACCCTGACAAGATCAAGACCCTGGACGACGTCAAGGGCAAGAAGATCACGACCCCACAGCTCGGCAACACCCAGGACGTGGCGTTCCTCAACTGGATCGCGGACCAGGGCTGGAAGGTCGACGCGCAGAGCGGCAAGGGCGATGTCTCCGTCGTCCGCACGGAGAACTCGGTCGTCCCGGACGCCTACAAGTCCGGTGCCATCGACGGTGCCTGGGTGCCGGAGCCGACCGCGTCGAAGCTGGTCGCCGAGGGCGCGAAGGTGCTCCTTGACGAGGCGGACCTGTGGCCGGACAAGAAGTTCGTGATCACGAACATCATCGTGCGGCAGGACTTCCTCAAGGAGCACCCGGACGTCGTCGAGGCCGTGCTGCGCGGCGCGGTGAAGACCAATGAGTGGATCAACGCCAACCCGGAGAAGGCGAAGGCCGCCGCCAACGAGGCGCTGAAGAAGGAGTCCGGCAAGGCTCTGCCTGCCGAGGTAATCGACCCGGCCTGGGAGTCCATCACCTTCCTCGACGACCCGCTGGCCTCAACCCTCAACACCGAGGCGGAGCACGCGGTCAAGGCCGGTCTGCTGGAGGAGCCCAACCTGAAGGGCATCTACGACCTCGCACCCCTCAACAAGGTCCTCAAGACCGAGGGCAAGGACGAGGTCGACGACGCCGGTCTCGGCGCCGAGTAACGACAACCGACCCCCAGTTTCCAGGAGGTGACGACCATGGCCACCACGATCGCCAAGGCTGCCGAGGACGCCACTGCGGTGACGCACGCCGCCCGTATCGAGCACGTCTCGAAGTCCTTCGCCGCGCCGGGCGCGCCCGGCGGGCAGCAGCTCGTGCTGGACGACATCACGCTTGATGTCGCACCGGGCGAGTTCGTCACCCTCCTGGGAGCCTCGGGCTGCGGCAAGTCCACCCTGCTCAACCTGGTCGCGGGACTGGACCTGCCCTCCGCCGGCTCGATCGACACGGACGGCCGGCCCGCCCTGATGTTCCAGGATCACGCGCTGTTCCCATGGCTGACCGCGGGCAAGAACATCGAACTCGCGCTGAAACTGCGCGGGGTCGCCAAGCCGGAGCGCCGCCAGGAGGCCGAACGGCTGCTGGAACTCGTACGGCTGCAGGGGGCGTACCGCAAGCGGGTGCACGAACTGTCCGGCGGCATGCGGCAGCGCGTCGCACTGGCCCGTGCACTCGCCCAGGACAGCCGACTGCTGCTGATGGACGAGCCGTTCGCCGCGCTGGACGCCATCACCCGCGACGTGCTGCACGACGAGTTGACCCGCATCTGGCACGAGACAGGACTGTCGGTGCTGTTCGTCACGCACAACGTGCGCGAGGCGGTAAAGCTGGCCCAGCGGGTGGTGCTGCTGTCCTCGCGGCCGGGACGGATAGCCCAGGAGTGGACGGTGGGCATTCCGCAGCCGCGCCGCATCGAGGACAGCGCGGTCGCCGAGCTGTCCGTCGAGATCACCGAAGAACTGCGTGGGGAGATCCGCCGCCATGGCCAGCACTGACACCGGCGTCGACGTCGAGAAGATCGGCTCGTCGGCAACCGGGGAGCCACAGGACAGGCAGGATCTGGCGGGGCTGGAGGCCGGGCTCGATGCCCTGGACTCGGCGCAGGTCGGCCGTACGCCACTGCGCGAGACCCTGATCCGCAAGGTGTTGCCGCCCATCACCG
Organism: Streptomyces sp. DSM 40750; assembly: GCF_024612035.1. Classification (GTDB taxonomy): domain Bacteria; phylum Actinomycetota; class Actinomycetes; order Streptomycetales; family Streptomycetaceae; genus Streptomyces. The sequence continues at coordinate 11,450,116 of NZ_CP102513.1, read as the reverse complement.
CCATCGCACTGGTCCTGGTGATCTGGCAACTGCTGGTGTGGGCCGGGATCATCCCCGACTACAAGCTGCCCTCACCGTCCGCGGTCTGGGACGAGGTGACCAACGCCTGGCGGCAGGGCACGCTCCTCGACTACATCTGGACCTCCGTCTCGCGCGGCCTGCTCGGCTTCCTGATGGCACTCGCCATCGGCACGCCGCTCGGCCTGCTCGTCGCCCGCGTGAAGTTCGTACGGGCCGCCATCGGCCCCATCCTGTCCGGTCTGCAGTCGCTGCCGTCGGTGGCCTGGGTGCCGCCCGCCGTGCTGTGGCTGGGCCTCGACAACTCCATGATGTACGCCGTGATCCTGCTCGGCGCGGTCCCCTCCATCGCCAACGGCCTCGTCGCGGGCATCGACCAGATCCCCCCGCTCTTCCTGCGCGCCGGGCGCACCCTGGGCGCGACCGGGCTGCGCGAGGCCTGGCACATCGTGATGCCGGGGGCGCTGCCCGGCTATCTGGCGGGCCTGAAGCAGGGCTGGGCCTTCTCCTGGCGCTCACTGATGGCCGCCGAGATCATCGCCTCATCGCCCGACCTCGGCGTCGGCCTCGGCCAGTTGCTGGAGAACGGACGGACCAACGCCAGCATGTCGCAGGTCTTCCTGGCCATCCTCCTGATCCTGCTCGTCGGAATCGCCATCGACCTGCTGATCTTCAGCCCGCTGGAGCGGCGGGTGCTGCGCGGGCGGGGACTGCTGGTCACCCGCTGAACGAACGGATCGCAAGCAGGACCGGTCCGCTGGGCATAAGCAGTCATTGCCCTGGAGGTCTCAGCCTTCCTGCCGGCGCCACGCGGTCGCATCAGGTCCGGGTGATGTTGGCAGGACCCGATCACGGCAGCTGGTTGAGTCGCCCACACTTGGTCGCGGCGCCCGCTCGAGAGCCATTGTCAAGAGTTGTGGATCGAGTCGTTCGCGTCGGTGATGCTGTCGCTCGGGTTGAGGTTGAGGAGGTAGGCGACCCTCGCGAGGCCTTGCAGGATGCTGTCGGCGGTTGCCTCTGCGGTCAGGTTGGTGGAATCCATCCCTCCACGGCCGCCGGGCCGTTCTGCTGACCCTGCGACGCCCTGCGACACGGCACGACGAGGCCGGGACGGCCGATACGATGCCCGAGCCCGGCCGCCCCGGTGGCGGCCCCGCCACCAGCGAGAGGACCCCGCAGTGAGCCAGCACAGCCGCACGGCGGTGTTCTCGGCAGGGTCCTGGGGTACCGCCGTCGCCAAGGTCATGGCGGACGCCGGCGGACACGTCACCGTGCACGCCCGCCGCGCCGAGGTCGTCGAGGCGATCAACACCGCTCACCGCAACCCCGCTTACTTCCCCGAGGTCGAGCTACCCGCCTCCCTGACGGCCACGACGGAGCCGACCGCCGCCCTGGACGGCGCGGATTACCTCGTACTGTCCATCCCCGCCCAGGCCCTGCGCGCGAACCTGACCGCGTGGGCGCCGCACATCGGCCCGGACACCGTGATCGTGTCGCTGATGAAGGGGATCGAGGTCACGAGCGGGAAGCGGGCCAGCCAGGTCATCGCCGAGGTGACCGGCGTCAGCGCGGAGCGGATCGCGGTGCTGTCGGGGCCGAACCTCGCGGGCGAGATCATGGAGGGCCAGCCGGCCGCCGCCACCGTCGCCTGCCCGGACGAAGCCACCGCCCGCCGCGTCCAGGCGGCATGCCTCACCCCGTACTTCCGGCCCTACACCAGCACCGACGTGGTCGGCTGCGAGATGGGCGGCGCGGTGAAGAACGTCATCGCGCTCGCCGTGGGCACCGCCACCGGCATGGGCCTGGGCCACAACGCGACGGCCGTGCTCATCACCCGGGGACTTGCGGAGACCACCCGCCTGGCCGTGGCGATGGGCGCCAACCCCGCCACCCTCGCGGGCCTGGCCGGACTCGGCGACCTCGTGGCGACCTGTTCCTCCCCGCGCTCACGCAACCGCACTTTCGGCACCCATCTCGGCCACGGCCTGAGCGTCGAAGAGGCAGCCGCCGCGACCCGGCAGACCACCGAGGGCGTCAAGTCCGCTGAAGCGGTCCTCGCACTGGCCCGCGCTCACGGAGCCGATATGCCGATCACGGACGTCATCTCCGCGCTCCTGCACGAGAAGGTCACGCTCGACCAGGCCGCCGCCGCACTGATGCAGCGGCCCCCCAAGCCCGAGCACTGACCCCCTGGCTCCCCCGCCGCACAGGGGCGCCCCCACCACTTCAACCTCCCTATCCCGGAGGCCCCTTTTCATGCACGCGACTTCCGTGCTGTCCGCTGTCCAACTCGCCGCCACCGCCGCCCTCGTGGGGTGGATGCTCACCGGGTTCACGCGCCTGCCCCGGCAGGTGGCTGCGCTGGAAGATGTTCTGCCGCGCCCGCTTCACGATCATCACCCTCGACGGCATCAAGGATGGCCGTACCGAGCCGGTGAACGCCTACCGGTACCTCTCGCCCGGCAGCTTCCTCCTCAGCCCCGAGCGGCTCCAGACGATCATCACCCACCTGACCGGCACCGGCCGGTACGACCGGATCGACGGCCGCGGACGCGTCCCTGTCCGTCCAGGGCGAGCAGCCGATCGAGGTGAGCGACAGTGTCGTTCGTTGACGCCCTCGCATCCGGATTCCAGCACCCCACCGACCCCGGACGACTCCACCTGTTCCGCATCGTCTACGGCACGGTCTGCGCCCTGCGATTCGCCCTCGCCTTAGGCCAGGGCGGATGGGACCGGTTCACCCCCGGCTCACTCAGCACCTATACGGCCGAACAGCGCTTCGGCCCCGTCCGGGCCCGTCTCCTGACTGGCGCCTACCGCCCCGTACTGACCGCCCGCACAGCGGCCGCCGTCGCCCTGGCCGCCGGTCTGGCGCCTCCGGCGGCGCTCGTGATGGTCCTGGCTGGTACCGCGATGGAACTCTGCTACCTCAAGAGCCCCAACGCCGTTCGCTACGCCTTGTTGACCGGGACCTGCCTGTTGGTCGCCGACGACCTCGGTCAAACGGCCTGGGCATCACGCACGGCTCCAGCACGGCCAACACCTGAGCTTTGTGTCTCCTCGTGCTGATCACCACGGATGTCTACTGGAACAGCGCCTGGCACAAACTCCGCTCCCAGCAGTTCCGCACCGGCCTCTACCTGGCCCAATGGGTCCACACCTATACCCAGGTCAAAGATCAGTTGCCCTACCGCGCGCAGCACGCCGTTCCCGGAGTCGTCCGCTGCCGCATGGGCAACCTCGCCGACCGCGATGTCCGACTCTGGCGCCTGGTGGCGGCCACCGTCATCACCGCGGAAATCGACCTGCCGCCCGCCCTGCTCGTCCCGCAGACGATGCCGTACACCATCACCGCCGGCATCACGATGCACATCGCCTTCACGGCCCTGAAGCCCCGCCAGCTCGTCACTTTCTCCAGCCTCACCGTCGGCACCTACACCGCGTTCGCCGCCTGACCCACCCCACCACCGAAACGACACGGCAGCCAACCGAGGGCGTGTCATCGCATTGCGCGCAGGCCTCGCACCGGTCCGCGCCTACATTCCCGAGCTCCTGCAGGATGTGCTCTCCGGCGCCCTAGATCCGGAGCCGGTCTTCGACCGTGCCGTCCCCCTGGCCGAGGTGCCGGACGGTTATCAGGCGATGGACGACCGGTGGTGCGCGTCACCTTTCTGAGCGCGGAGGCCGACGGCACGGGTGTGGTTCCTCCCCTGCCGCACGGCGTCCTCGGAAGGTCAGGCGGCGCGCTTCACGTGGCGGACCAGCCACATCAGCAGGGCGTCCAGGTCGGCGGCAGCCGAAAGGACCCGGTCGACCGCCTCGGGGGTGTGCAACCACTCCTCGCAGCCGAGGGAACGGGAGGCAATCAGCGAACGGTGACACAGCAGGTTCGTACGGGAGTGGTCCGTCGGATAGCCGCGCGGGGAGCGCTTCATCACGTCCCCGGAGATGTCGTAGCCCTTCTTCCGCACATCGTCGACGATGGCGGACAGTTCGCGGCCGCTCCCCTCGGAGGCCACGGCTTTACGGAACATGTCCACCTGGCCGGGATCGGGGTACCACCAGGCGCCCTGGATCCGCAGGCCGTCCAGGTCGAACCGGAGACCGATCTCGATCTTGCGGCCGAGCCGGATCACCGCGCCCTGGTGCTGCCACCACCAGGAGTCGGTGCGGTAGTGCCAGACGGAGAAGTCCTCGTACCGGGGGTCGGTGTCCGCGACCTCGTTCAGCAGGGCGATCATCGGCTGCCGGACCAGGCGTTCACGGTCCGCGCGGTAGCGCTCGCGAGTCGCGTGGGTCGGTTCGCCCTGGAGCTGCCACAACACGTCCATGGCCTGCTCCGGCCAGCCGGTGAACTGTCCGCGCATCCACGCAGAATAGCTCACCCAATAATCGGAAGCGTCGTCAAATTGCCCCTGTCTCACATTCGGTGGTGACGGAGCGTGCCGCTATCTCAGGAGGATGCGGTGGCGAAGGAGGGTGAGAAGCCGTATCTCAACCGATCACGGAACGTGCGGGTCGAACAGGTTTCCCGCCGGGGTGATCTTCCCGTTGTACGCGCATGAAGACGGGGCCTCTCGGTAGCTCGGGGATGCGAATCTGACCGAGCAGCGCCGGGAGGCCCTGGTGTCGTTGTTGTACGCGTCCACACCCGTCCAGTTCAACTCGGCTGCACGATCGTGTGATTGCCTCGCGCACGTGTACGGCAACGCGGCCGACCATCCGGACCGGGAACGCCGGTATCCCTCCGACACGTCGGACGCGGAATGGGCGGCCATCCGGCCTTTGCTGCCTGTGCCGGCCTGGCTCCAGGGCAGAGACGGGCAGCCCGAGGGCTACTGCCACCGCCAGCTGCTGGATGCGATCCGCTACCTGGTCGCGGGCGGAATCTCCTGGCGGGCGATGCCCGCGGACTTCCCCGACTGGGGGACGACATCACGTGGAGGGAGGCTCCCGCCACCGAGCGCACGAGGCTCCTGGTACGCGGCGAGGTCGACTTCATCGTCGCCAGCTATCAGATCACCGACGAGCGGGAAGCAGACGTCGACTTCACCGGCCCCTACCTCTCCGCCCGCCAGGACCTGCTGGTTTGCGCCGATGACCGGGCCCCCGATATGACGGACCTCAACGACATGACGCTGTGCTCGGTCACCGGCAGTACCTCCGCGCAGGTCGTGCAGGAGGACCTGGCACCGGGCGTGGAGCTCACGGAGTGCGCGTCCTACTCGGAATGCCTCACCGCCATGGATAGAGGCCAGGTCGATGCCTTAACCACCGACGACTCCCTCCTCGCCGGATACGCCTCCCAAGGTGGGAATCCCGGTGACTACCGGCTGGCCGGACTGGAACTCAGCACCGAGAACCTGTATGGCGTAGGTGTGCCCCAGGGCGAGACTGAACTGCGCGACGATATCGACGCAGCGATCGACCAGATGATCGCGGACGGCTCCTGGGCGAAGGCCGCTGCTGCCAACAGGACGAGATCAGCCGCCGCGAGATAGTCGCGCTCGAACGCCGCCTGCGCAAGGCCAAGTTCGAGCAGCAGGCCACCTTGGAGGGCATCGACTTCAACGCCTCCCCGAAGCTGCCCGCCGCCCAGATCCGCGACCTTGCGGCCCTGCGCTGGCTCCACTCCGGCGAGTCCGTCATCCTGTTCGGCCCCGTATCGGCGTCGGGAAGACCCACGTCGCCCAGGCCCTCGGCCACCAGACCGTCCGCCAGGGCGCAAACGTCCGCTTCACCAAGACCAGCCGCATCCTCGCCGAGCTCGCCGGCGGCCACGCCGACCGCACCTGGGACAAGCGCATCCGCGAACTCATCCGCCCCGACCTGCTCATCCTCGACGACTTCGCCAGACGCCAAATGACCGCACCCCAGGCCGACGATCTCTACGAACTCGTCTCCGAACGGCAGGGCCGGTCCCTGATCATCACCAGCAACCGGGCACCCAGCGACTGGTATCCCCTCTTCCCCAACCCCGTCGTCGTCGAGTCGCTGCTGGACCGGCTGATCAACGCCGGCCACCAGGTCATCATCAACGGCCCCAGCTACCGGCCCAACAAGCGCCCCAAGGGACCCACCGACAAGCCCGGCACACCCGCGAACGGCTGATCAAACCACCGGCGGCCCTGCCTCGATGCGCTGCAGTACTGGAGGCAGGTGGTCCAGGTCAGGGCCGGTCTGGACCTGTCGCTCGTCCCACCAGGTGGCGCCAGCGTCGTGCAGCGGACCGATCACGTCCCTGGCCTTTGCCGCGTCCGGGGGCGTGGCACCGCCGAGCACGAACTCGAAGGGGTGCTCGGCCCCAGCCGCACGGTGTTTTCGCACATAGCCGACCAGATCCCGCACCTCGGCCACATCCGGCACATGACCATGCCGGGCCGTCTCGAAGAGCGGTACCACACCGTCCCACCGCGCTGCCCGCCGCATGGGCGGGCGACGCGGCCAGAACCCGCCGATCCACACCGGCGGACCGGGCCGCTGCACGGCGGCGGGCAGCAGTGTCACGTCCCGGGCCTCGTAGTGCCGGCCGTGGTGGTTCACCGGCTCGCCGGACCAGAAGCGCCTCAACAGCTCCAGTCCCTCGTCCAGCCGCTCGGCGAGGAGGCGTGGCTCGGCGGCGTCGCCGAAGCTGTGGTATTCGTCCTCGATCGGACCGCCCAGACCTGCCGCAAAGATCACCCGGCCGCCGCTGAGGTAGTCCAGGGTGGCCACCTGGCGAGCGAGTTGCTGCGGACGGTAACGGGGGACCGGCGTCAGCAGGGTGCCCAGCCGGAGCCGGGAAGTCGCCAGCGCGGCCGCGGTCAACAGCATCCACGGGTCTCCGAAGGGGCGCCCCTGGTGTTGTCGATGCAGTACGTGGTCCCAGACGAAGAGCCCGTCCCAGCCGGCCTGTTCGGCCGCAGCCGCCACGGTCGCCACGTTACGAAGGTCCGCGAAGTCACCGAAGTTGGGGATGTTGATGGAGAAGCGCATCCCAGCAGGATGCGCAGCCGGCCGCGAAGGAGCAATCGGTTTCCTGGCCAGGCGGCTTCACAGCGGGCCGGACCGACAAGCGCAGGACTACGCGTGCTCCATCGGAATCCGCGAACCGCAGCTGGACTTCAAGACTGGCCCGTCGGACTCCGCGTCACGATGACCCAACTGCTACGGCCGCCACCTGAGGAATTACGTGACCACAGTCCCTGGGGAATTACGTGACCGTCGGCAACTGGTGGAAGCAGAAGCTGTGGTCTTCGGTCGCGGACTGGACGTGGATCGGCACGGTGCCGTTGACTGAACCAACAACGGAATATTGGCTGGTCAGAGGCCCTGTCTGCTAGCTTCCCGGCCATGCTTGAGACGGATGATGCTGCCCGGGACTCAGCAGGCTTCGTGCTGCCGGAGACTGGCGCACTGATCGAGACGGCGGACCCGCTGGGGCCGTGCGTTCTGCTTGACGCGGAAGGGGCTGTCGTCGCCCCGGCAGAGGAAACCGAAGTGAAGTTATTGATCTCGTTCGTGGTCCACGGCTGACCGCGGATGGTGACAGTTTTGGCAGCCGGGGCCTTACGGGACGCGTCACGCCGATGCAGTTCAGCTGGGGATGGTCACCAGTACGCGACCTCGGCCGCCGGCGTCGACACGGTCGTGGGCTTGGGCGATCTTTTCCAGCGGGTACAGGTCGCCGATGGCGACGGTCAGCATGCCGACCGCGGCTGCGGCGGTGACGTCGCGCACCGCCTGCCGTTTCGCTGCAACGGGGAAGTCGTCGCTGCCGATCATGCGCAGCGTGACGTTGTTGAACAGCAGGGGCCAGAAGGGAAGTCGGGGCCGATCGTCCCTCGTGGCATAGGCAGCGATAACCGCGCCGTTCTCGACGACGGCGTTGTCCAGGTCCGCGTTGTCGGACAGGGCCACTTCGACGATTCGGTGCACCCCGTTGGGAGCGTGCGCGCGGATCGCGGTGACGGGGTCGTCCGCGTCGAGCGCCACGGCGTGGGTGACCACGGCGGGGTCGACGCGGTCCAGGTCGCTGCCGTGCCGCACGGTCCCGATCACCGTCGCGCCGCCCCACCGGGCGAGCTGCGCGGCCAGAGAGCCGACGCCGCCGAGCACCCCGTGCACGAGCACGAGGTGTCCGTCGACGGGGCCGTCACTGAACACGGTGCGGTGGGCGGTGATCCCGGGGATGCCCAGGCTGGCGCCGAGTTCGTCGCTGAGGTGGTCGGGCAGCGGGACGGCCAGATCCGCGGGTACGACAGTGAACTGGGCGGCGGTGCCGGAGGGGCGGTAGGACTGGGCGCCGTACACCCAGACCCGCTGTCCGACGCGGCGGGCGTCGACCCCGTCGCCCACGGCGTCGATGACTCCGGCGGCGTCGCTGTGCGGGATCACCCGCGGGTGCGGCATCGAGGAGCCGAGCCAGCCGCGCCGCTTCTTGGTGTCGCCGGGATTGACGCCCGAAACGTTGACGCGGACGCGGACCTCGCCCGGGCCGGGGGTGGGATCGGGCAGGTCGCCAACGTGCAGGACATCGGCGGCAGGGCCCTGTTCGTCGTACCAGGACGCAAGCATGGATGGGTACCTCCGTGGGCCGTCAGCTTGCAGGTTCGTCGAGCGGGAAGGAAGCGCTCTCGGTGGGCTCGTCGCCATCCAGAACCCTGTGCAGCCAGGCGCGTTCGGCGCTGCTGATGGCGCGGGCGGTGAGCAGCATGCCGCGCCGGTAGGGGTCCGGGACCTCCTCGGCTCGCAGCGGCCTGTCACCGGAGTAGAAGAAACTCGCCGGTTCCTCCAGGAACTCCAGCCGTCTGCGCAGCACCGCGTGCTGTTCGGACACGTCGGGCAGGTGGGAGAGGAACGCCAGGACGGTGAAGAAGCGGGTGAAGTCGGTGATCTCGTGGTCGGCCGGCTTGCGCAGCCGATTCAGCAGCTCAGTGCGCCCGGCGTCGGTCAGGCTCAGTACGTACCGCGCTGCGCCCGCACCCGGGTCGGCGCACCGCTCCAGCAGGCCCGCCTTGGCGAGGCGGTTGATCGCCGGATACAGGCTGCCGTCGCTGACCGGCCGCGTGTACCCGGTCAACTGTGAGACCCGGCGGCGTAGCTCGTGTCCGGGCAGGGAGCCCTCGGCCAGGAAGCCCAGTATCGCTAGTTCCAGCATGCCCCCAGTATCCCACAATCACATCGAATCGATGCATACATCGATTCGATGTTAGCGTGGAGGCCGGATCGCCACCGACCACCCTGAAAGGTAGAGAATGATGCCGCCGGAATCTGTCGAGTCAGTAATGAACCGCTTCGTCGAGTTCATCAACACGGCCAACGAGGACCTTGCCCGCGAGGTCATTTCTCCCAACGCAGTGTTTCACGCACCGAGTCACCCGGAACCGCTTCGAGGCCCCGAGGGCTACATGGAAGTCATCGGGATGATGCGCAGCGGACTCCCGGACGTCCAGTGGACCCTGGAAGAGATGGTCAGGGAAGGCGACACGGTGGCTGCGCGGTTCACCATGCGCGGCACGCACGAGGGCGAGTTCTTCGGGATCCCTGCGAGCGGCAACAAAGTCTCGGTGCAGGCCATGAACTTCTACTACCTGGCCGACGGCCGGATCGTCGGCGAGCGAGGCCAGCCCGACCTCCTCGGAGTCATGCAGCAGATCGGTGCCGTACCGGCGCCGTGAAGCAGGTGTGGAGCGCATACCTTCGGCGCGGCTGCCTGCCTCGGAAGGAGGGAGGGAGGGTTCCCGTTGGGTGGCAAGCAATCGCCTCCGGCGGCGACCAGGCCGACATGGTCGATGTCTTCCAGCATGCTCGGGTGGTGGTGAGCAGCGCCGCTCGTGCAGCTCAGCTGCTAGTTCAGAGAAGTGACCAGCCCAAAACTGATCGCATCCGACCACACGGTTCGGGGCACAGCACACCTCCGTGACAGCCCCGAGACCACCAGCGTACGAGCGGACATGCCCGGCGACAGCGCGAAGGCGTCGCCAGGCAGCCGCCCGCGCTCACGCCCGAGGGCGGGGGCCCGCCTCGACCTCGGTCTGCCAGGCAGCCCCGGCGCTGCCGTCAGCGAGTTCCTGCTTAAGGTCGTGCGTACCGGCGCAGCCGGACGCCGGGCTGCCCGGGGCCCCGGGTCGTACGGTCGGTGGTGGCGGTCGTCCAACCGTTCGGCGATCGCGGCCTGGAGGGCGAGCGCGGTCGCGTCGCCGGCGGCGGCGATCTCCACGACCACCAGGCCGGGCCGTGCCACATGTGCATCCTGGATCGGCTCCCTACCCAGGACGACGACCGGTGTCGTCGGCGAGTTCGCCCAGCGCTGTGTCTTCACCCGACCGAGTACAGCCTTCCCTCTTCGGGTTGCCGCCGGTGGTGAACGGGCGTGCGACATAGGCGCGACGCAGGGGGCGAGTCTGGATGTCTGACCAACGGGAACTATGAGCCGACCGGGCACTGGCGACCGGTATCCGCCGCCCACCACGGACCTTATGTCCGATCTCCTCCGGCTCTGTGGCGCGGCCACCGATCACCCGCGCGACGACGCCGACCATCGGGACCTCGCCGCGCGGCTGTTCGCCCTCGATGAGGACTAGGCGGGCCAGGGACAACTCCAGTAATTGGAGGCGATGTCGTTGTAGAAGACGCTGTTCACGCTCAGTTCGGGGATGGCGTCTCCGCGGTCGATCGTCATCGAGTAGCCACTGCGGTTCTTGCCCGTGTAGATGGCGACGTCGCAGTCGTTGCCGTTGTTGTAGAGCGACTTCACGTTGTTGAACGCGTAGTAGATCGTCAGGTCGTTGTTGTTTCCGTAGACCTTGCCCATGGTGCCGCGGTAGTCGGGCTGGGTCCAGACGCACAGTGCGCCCGCCGGGCAGTCGGACTTGGCCGCGTGGGCCGGTGCCGCCCCGAGGGTGACTCCCGTGCCCGCGAGGAGCACGGTGCTGGCGGCAGCAGCGGCCGCCTTGATACGGGTACTCCTGAACAGATTCGTCATGGGCGAAGTCTGAAGAGAACCAGCCCGTACGCGTACCTCGAACGTTGGAGGTTGACTCCGGGTACCGGGCCGCCTCCGGTCCCGGCCTGGGGCTCCGGTTTGCGAGAGGCGACCGGCTGTAGCAGCGATCAGGTCCTGTACCCGGTCAGGTTCGCCGACGGAACAGGCCGCGAAGCCTGCCGGGCGGCCCGTGTCTGCTCAACTTTCCAGTGTCGGCGGCCGCGGCTCCCTCCGCGTCCAGATAGGGCCGCGGCCACGTCAGGAACCGGGGAGCCTGGTCAGCGGTGGCGGAGTTCCTCAACCCAGGTCCGGAGCTGGTCTTCGAGGATCAGGTTGCCGCCGCGGGCCACTGTCTGGAGCAGCTGGGCGCACACGGTCGCTTCGGCGGCGAGGCCGGCCAGGCTGCCCAGGACGGGAAAGGTGGTGCGGATGCGGGGAGCGGTGTCCGGCTGGAGCAGTGTGCAGGCGTAGAACGTGGCGGCGTCGAACCCCTCAGGGGCTCGGCCCCATACCTCCCAGTCCAAGATCCGCAGAGGCGCGCAGAGGTTCGCCCAGTCAGCATGGGCTGTGGTCCAGCAGTGCGCGGCCGGGGCCGGGATGCCGAGGAACTCGAGGATGGCCCGGTCCATGTACTGCTGCCGTACGGCGATCCGGTCGGTGTCGGCCCGGCGACACCTTCTCCAGCACTCCGGCGATGTCGGCCCACCAGAAGTCCGGCAGCTGCAGGTCGTGTTGGAGGATCGGATCGTCGGACAGGACCGGCTGGTCGAGGCGGGCCGACAGTTCCGCGCGGTAGGTGGTTCCGTCGTCGACGGCGTCGTGCGCACCCAGGAGGGCGGGCCGGTGGCCGTCGAGGTCACCGAAGGCGCGCTGTGCGTCCAGTGCGCCTTCCCAGAGATTCCCCGACGCCTTGGCCTCCGGGGCGGACACCAGCCCCAGCCACGCCGGGGCGCCGGCGGCGGTGCGGGCCGGGGCACCCAAGGTGCGTCCTGCCCAGCCCCAGAACTCCCCGCCCTGCTCGGTCAGGATGTCCAGGGCCGTCGCGGCGCGGGCGTGGTGGGAACGCATGCGCTGTTCGGTGTCCGGATCAGGCGGAGGCGGGTACACCAGTGATCTCCCTCAACTTGGCGGCGGCCAGGGAGGGTTGAGCGACTGCGTCGGCCTCCTCCCTCCAGTGTGGCGCACTGGAGGCCGCGATGAGGACGTCCGTCACTCCTGGGCATGACGCGACCGCGAGGACGCACGCCTGTGCGGGGTTCGGCTGGCGAAGAACTTCCGGTTCGCCGACCTCCTCGCAAAGCGGGGCGCCACACCGGTCCTCGCCCAGGCCAAGGGCACGACGACCGGCGAGGGTAAGTTCGGGGCCGTTGCCGAACCCGCACGAGCCCTGCATGCCCTCGCCCGAGCCATCGTGAAGCCCACGCGGTCCTAGCCCTGGTCCGGCCGGCGCCGGGCGGACCGGACATCCGATTCGGATCCGCTGAGGACCCGGCCGCACTCGCCGACCAGCGCATCGCCGACTACCCCGGCACACTCCGCTTCCACCTCTTCCTCAACGACTTCGAGCACACCGCGGAGGACCTCCAGGAACTCTGCCCTGACTGCTGGAACGGCTCACCGACCGAAATGGGATGCATTGGGTGACGAAAAGTCAGACGCTGATGATTTCCCACGATCGCGGTGATCGTTTCCCAGCTCGCTGGTCCTGCCGTTCCCAGCCAGTCCAACGGTGCTGGGCCTGAGCCGATGCCGGTCTTCGGCTGCATCCGAGCGCCGAGTTGTAACCCACAGGGTGAACGAGGGCTGCGCAGGATCGGCAGGGTTCCGCTTTCCTGTGCACGGTGTGTGCCCTGAAGCAGCCTGATGTGACGGGCGTGAGTCGGTGGTTGAGAGGCGGGGGCACCGATGATGAATGGACCGTCAGCTGCTGAAGGCGGCCGCTACGAGGTTCCCGCGTGAACGATGTGTCGGGTCAGCTCGTAGTGGGCTCACACAACACGGTGACCTACAACGAGGGTGCGCCAGGCGCCAACTCCCGTCGTTGAAGAGCAACTCGCCGAATTCCACGTGGAGTTAACACGTCTGCGGTCGGTGATCGCGGAGCTCGACGAGGGGAACGGCGGGGCGGAAGAACGGCCGGCCGAGCTGGAGGAGACCGTCACTTCCGCAGAGCCGGACGTCTCCGTCATGGTCTATGTCGGGAGGACGGCATCCTCGCCTACCTCACGCACGAGGACGGCATCCGGCAGCTGGTCACCGGCAAGAGACTGGCGGCGGCCGCCGCGTTCGCCGCCGCGGCGGAGATCTGGCAGCGACTCGGCGACAGTGACCACGCCGGTGCCGCCGAGGAGGCGGGCGAGCTGTGCGGCCCCGACGCCACCTCACCTTCACAGCCCGGCACACAGGACGGCACTGGTTCCGCCGACCCGTCAGCCTCCACCGAACCGCCTGTGGTCTCCTCCGCAGGCCCGGACGGGGCCTCGTCCGCCGGTCAGGACGCAGGGGGCTCAGCCGGCCCCGGCCCGGATGCGGCCCCGGACCCGACCAGCGGCCTGGCTTCGGCACCGCCCGTGGATCCCGGAACAGTCGCGGTCGCCGCCCTGAGCAACAACACCAACAGCAAGATCAAGACGACATGTTGATGATCTGCAAGCCCTTAGTCGGCAAACATCGAGGTAGGCGACCTGATGTGACTGAGCGAGTAATTGATCCCACCGGCCAAGTACGCGCTCATCGGCTACCCGACGGACGTGGCCCGGACGTCGTTCAGCGGCCCCTCAATATTGGCCACCTGGCCCCACCCGCTTGACCGGCTGCGCGTGACGTCTCGAAGCGGCCCCACTCCCGCTCGCCTGCAGGGACGACCGTGCGGTGGGGCCGGCGCGGACCGTCATCGAACGCCTGTCGGTGCCAGCGATGGCCAATTCGGTGGGGCCGATTGCCGACGTCAAAGCCCGACGGACGCCCGCTCCCGGCGTCCCGAGGTCTTCACTCCAGCGAGCGGCTACCTGGGCCTGAGCCGATGCCGGTCTTCGGCTGCCCTGCCTGCCCCGCCCATGGGCGCCGGCCGGGGATTCAGTAGCGTCCTTTCCATGAACGCCCTCGATGCCCTCGTCCGCCTCTGTCCGCCGCCCGCCAATCCTTTGCCCGCGGTGGACTGGGCGCAGGCCGAACGCGCCCTCGGTGCGGCTCTGCCCGCCGACTACAAGCAGCTCGTCGAGACATACGGCGACGGCGTCTTCGACGAGACGATCTGGCTGCTCGTCCCCGGCTCCGCCTACGACAAATGCAACCTGCACGCGCAGACGACAGAACGGGACGGGGTCCTGGCCGGACTGTGGGAGGTGGGCGAGGAGAAGCCCGCCGGCCTGCTGGAGGCGGGGGCGCGGATCCTGCCGTGGGCATTCGAGGGGCTCACGGGGGCGTTCCTTTACTGGCTGGTACGGCCCGGTCAGCAGCCCGACGAGTGGACCGTGCTCTACAACGAGGGGCAGGGCCCGCTGTGGGAGCCCCACGACATGGGGTGCCTCGCCTTCCTGCTGGAGGTGCTCACAGGAACAGCGGAAACGGAGTACTTCGGCTACCTCTACGAGGTGCTGCAGCCGACGGAGCACCGCTTCGCGACGGCCGACCAGATCCTCGGAACGTCCGGGCAGTGACGCCGCCGGCCGCTCTCGACGCCCTGGTCCGCCCGCTGCCCGCCTGTCGACCCGCCACCGGTCAAGGACCGGACGCGAAGGAAGCCGGCTTCCGGCTGCCGGGCGACTACAAGCGGCTTTGTGACGTGTACGGGCCGGGCGGTTTCGATGCCTTCATCAGGGTGCGGGCGTCCGGGCGGAGCCAGTGGCTGATGTCGACCGCGAGTACCAGGCGCCCATCGCCAGCCTGCGGCATGGGCAGAGACGCAGTCGATGCCAGCAACTACCCAGTCTCACCGGCTTCGCACTCCACCTGCTCCGGGACCTCGACGCTATGAAAACCGGGCTCACCCTGGACTGGAGCTCGGGCAGCATCGAGGGGAGCCGTGAACCGCATCAAGAAGATCAAGAGGCAGCTCTACGGTCGAGCCGGATTCGAACTGCTCCGCAAAATGATTTTGCTCCGGTAGCTCCTCGCGACGGTGTTGGTCTGTCGCCGGTCGGCACGTTCGAAGTCAGAGTTCAGTCGTCCAGATCCGACAGGGTGCTCACTCGGCAGTAGCCACCCAGTCGTCCAGATCCGACAGGGTGCTCACTCGGCAGTAGCCACAGCTGAGGCTGTGACGCCCGATGCCCCTCCTCAGCCTGTTCCTCCCAAAGAAAGCAGCCATCCACGTCAGGCCACGCAACTTGCAACACGGGAAAAGGAGGCCGCCGATAGAACCCAATGGCCCGGCGTCGACGCCTCCGGCCGGTGGCGCCACCCCGCACGCCGGCACCGCGCCCCCGCCCCGACCTCTCCCCCGCCGACCTCCCCCGCGCTCAGGCACCTGTTGTGCAGGGGCAGAGGGCGACCAAAAGACTTCAGGGTGAGAGTGCCTGTGGCGGTGATCGTCTGGCTGGGAGCATGTCTCAGTAACGGTCAACTGGGCAACCGGGCAACTGCCATGACCGTCACGGTCCGTGTCCTGGCTTGACGGGTCGAGCTTGGCGCGCTGCTCCATGTCGTCCGGGAGTCCGTCGCCGTCGGTGTCCTGCGTCGGCCGCGCCCCGCCCTTCGCGAAGGTCGCCCACGCGGGCGTGTGCGCCGCCGTCTCTCCGTCCTGCGCGCGATACCAGAGGGGCGAGGTCGTACCCGGCTCGATCAACTTGTCCGCCGGGTCGTTCTGAATCGTCGTGCGCATGCCCTGCCGGGCGTCGAGCTTCGCCGACTCGGTCGCCGTGATCCTGTCCGGCGACTCGAACGACAGCGACCAGCCGTTGATGTCGTCCTTGGAGACGTTCTTGATCTGCAGCTGCGCGATGTAGGAGCCCTCCGGCAGCTTGTCGCGGAACGTCCGGGGCACCTTGCTCCACTGCGGATCGTCCGCCGCGTGCTGCTGGTAGGACAGGATGATCCTTCCGGGCTCGACGCGCCGCCGGAGGTCCCGTCCGGTGAAGCTGGCCATATCCGCGTGGACCGCGAACTCCACGACCCCCGGTCTCACCGGCGGCGAGGTCGACACGGGTGAAACCGATCAGCTGGCGGACGGGGCGGGTGACCGAGGCGACCGGGTCGGTGAGATACAGCTGAGCCACCGAAGTGCCCGCCCTGGGACCGGTGTGGGAGACCACCGCCCGGACCGTGACCTTGCCGTCGACGGGGATGCCGTCCTCGTCCGCCTCTATCCCCTCGATGACGAAGTCGGTGTACGACAGCCCGTGCCCGAAAGGGAAAGCGGGTATGGGGTCGATGTTGCTCACGCCGTCGCTCCTGAGGCGAGCGGCGGCACCAGGTAGGTTCCCGGCTGACCGGCCAGGTCGCCCGGGATCTGCACGGGCAGGCGTCCCGAAGGATGGATCCGCCCGGACAGGACACCGGCGATCGCCGCCGCGCCTTCGTCGCCGGGGAAGAACGCCTGCACGGTCGCGTCGGCCCTTCGCACATGTCGGCAGATGGCATACGGGCGGCCCGACGACAGTCCTTGCCCACGTTGGGCACCTGATCCACAACACGTGGCGTCGGAACCGCAGGGCACGATCCGGACCATTCACGGGCCGGCAATCCGCCCCGCCTCCTTCCCCACTGGGCGCTATTACCGCTGGTCAGCAGCGCACAGGGGATGCACGACGAGCAGACGAAGAACGTTCTTGTTTCATACAGTCCGAAGAAACCTGGGTTCTTCTAGAGCCTGAAGTCGGTTGCCTGGAGGCATCGTTGCGCTCCAGGCAACCCGACGCGATAGCTACCCAATGTAATGCGTTGGGTTCTTCTCGTTACTCACTGGCATCCGGTGGATTTCCACACGGACCAGTCGCGGACCAATGGCGCCGGAGAACATCACCCCGCCGGTCGCCCGCTCATGAGCAGGCGACCCGCCGCCGTAGGCAGCGCCCGAACCGCCGACAGTACCCGCCCTCCCCGCACGCTCGAAGCCTTGAAGCGCCTGATCGAGAACCACGACAACGAGATCAGCGGTCGCCCCAGAGGGCGACCGCCACGATGGTGGAGGTGGGGGCCTGGCGCACCCACAGCCGGTTGCGATCCCAACCGGTGGATGCGATCGGAGCCCGCATCCCCAGCCTCCTCCGCCAGCGTCCAGCCATTCTTCCGCTCAAGCTGCGCAACCAGCCCCCGCATGCAAGCCAGCGCCGACCGACGCGACTCCTCCCGGTTGAACCGGTGCACGAACCCCGACGTAGAGACATTCGTCGAGACCTGCGGCTGTGCCTCGGCCTCGGCCCACCGCCGCGAGGCCTCCGTCGTCCGCGCAGCGGATGTCCGCGGCCGAGTCCCAACCCAGCCCGTCTCCCCGGCTGGCCGCCCACGCCAACGTCGTACTGGTCCAGTCGGCTCCGCGGCAGTCCCGCAAGGGCATGGGCATGGGGCCCAGGGTCCGCGCAGCTTCCCCCACGGATGTGTTCGCTTCCATGCTCCGAACCAGTGGACCGCCTCATCTCGGCGGAAACAGGGTGGACTTCCCGCCGAACACAACGAACGGCTTTCCGTAGTCTGTGTGGGGTCCTTCCGCGCGCCGGACCAGAGGAGTCCGCATGCTTCCCTCTGCCAACTTGATCATCCGTGGTGCTCTCACCCGACTCCCAGCCGAACTGCTGGCCGACGTGACGCTGGCGAGGGGAACCGGAACCACAGGCGAGAAATGGGCGTCCGTTGAAGCGAACACTGGGCAAAAGGAAGGAAGTTGGGGTTCGTGAAGGTCACGGTCAGCGTGAGTCTGGAAGATGCCGACAGCGCTGAGAGACAGCTGCGGTCCCTGAACGAGTGGCTGCTGGCCGACACAGCCTGCCGTCGCCACGCCCGCCCCGCACTGGGGCCCGGCGCCGTTGCGGTTCCGGGGGCGCAGGGCGGTCTCGTCGAAGTGCTGAATCTTGTGCTGGGTACCGGTTTCAACGCCGCTTCGCTGGCCCTGGCGATCGCCTCCTGGCGGCGCAGCCGACCCCAGCGGACGACGCTCGTCGTCGAACGCGCGGACGGCACCAGAGTCACTCTCACCGGAGGAACGGACGAGGATGCGGGGCGCCTGCTCGCCGAGTTGGAGCGGGATCAGACGTAACGGACATGCATGATCTGACGTATTCCGCGTCAAGAGCGGTACTGGTCGGGGCCGGCACGTTCACGACGCTGGACGATCTCCCGGCGGTGCGGGCGAACATACCCGGCCTGAAAGCGCTGCTGGGCGATCCCGTGCTGCATCTGAGTGCCGAGTCCTGCACGACACTGATGGATCCGGCCTCCACACGAGAGGTGTCCGCCGCTGTCCGAACGGCCGCGCAGGAGGCCACTCACACCCTCTTGGTCTATTACGCCGGCCACGGACTGATCGACCCGGGGACCGGCCTGCTGCATCTGGCCGTCCCCGACAGCGACCGTGATTCCGTCTTCGACACAGCAGTCCCCTACGAGTGGATCAAACGTTCGATCGAGACGAGTCCGGCCGCCCGCCGGATCGTGATACTCGACTGCTGTTACAGCGCGCGTGCCTTCGGTGTGCAGTCCGAGTCGGTCGCGGCGCTGGCGGAGATCGACGGCACCTACCTGATCGCGGCGGCGGCCGAGACCGCCGTGGCGCTCTCCCCGCCGGGCGAGCCCTACACGGCCTTCACCGCCGAATTCCTGGACCTGCTGCGCAGTGGCGTCTCTTCACCGGCGGAATTCCTGGATCTCGACACCGTGTTCGACCAACTCACCCGACGTCTGCAGGCCAAGGACCGCCCTCGACCACAGAGCCTGTGCCGCAACAGCCTGGGATCGTGGCCCTTCGCCCGTAACAACGCCTACCAGCCGGCTCCGGACGGCGAGACCGCGGTCCTGGACGTGGCCCGCGCCCTGGACGCCACCCGTACGGTCTCCGCAGCGGTGCTCGTCGCCCAGATCGGCGAATTGAGCGAGCACCGTCCCGCCACCGTGGCAGAGATGGTCCAGACGGCCCTGCAGCACCGCGCGGTCTCCGACCTCGTGCCGCTGCTCGTGGCTCTCTATCGGAGCGGGCATCAGCGCCACGTGGAGGCCGCCCTGCCCGCCCTCGTGGCCGCGCGCACCATCGAGGAGAACACCGACCTACTCGAGGGACTCCTCGGCACGTCGGCCGAGGACGGCGTGGTGGAACTACTGCGGCTGTCGGCCGAACTGAAGTCCGCCGCAGACACCGCGCGCCTGGCCACCGCCCTGATCCGCGCCGGTCTGCGTGAGCACACCACCGTGCTGCTCTCCGTGTTCGCCGTGACGCGCGGCATCGACGATGTCCTCGCCATGACCGGCCTGGCATGCGGAGACGAACTCGACGGCCCTCTCGATGACGTGATGCGCACTATCGCGGAACACCGACCCATCGCGGACGTCATCACTCTCTTCCAGGACCTCTACCGTGCCCCGCACCCTCTCCACGCGCTGGATCTGATCACTTCGGCGGCCCGGTGCCGCACGGCCACCGACACCGCCGAAATGATCACCTCGCTTTACCGGGACGGATACGAGCGGATCGCCGAGGACATCTTCCACACCGGGATCGGAGACCGCGGCCCCGAACACACCGCTGAACTCATCGCCGTCCTGCAAGTACTGCGTCTCACCGAAGCTGCCGCCCTCGGTCGCCGCCTCGCTGTCCGTGCTGGCACCGTCGCGGACATCAGCCAGCTCATCACCCACCTGCAGGCAGTGGGACAGCACCAGCACGCGCTGGCGGCTGCCCTGGAAGCCGCTAGGCTGCGCAGCGGTGCGGAGTTCGTCGAGATCAGCCGTGCGCTGGAGGTTTTCTCCAACCGCCAGGGGCTGCCCGCGCTTCTCGACGAAGCGGTGCGTATCTCCTCGCCCGACGACGTCGCCCACCTCATCAGGGTCCTGGACGAGGAAGGCCTGAGCGACGACGCCGCACAAGTCTTCTGGGACACCGTGCGAGACCGTCCGCCGGGCCACGCCGGCAGGATGCTCAACCACCTGCATAGGGAGGGTTCGCGGTTCACCGATGAACAAACCCTGCGGACACTGTGGCGCGCCCGGACACCGATCGACATAGCCTTCCTGGCCAGAGCGCTGGACACCGGCCTGCCAGGCAAAGTCGGTCTGGTGTGCGACATCGACGATCGCTCCGTAACCGATGTCGCGGCACTGATCGCCGCCCTGGAGACCCTGTCCGTCGGCATCCTGGCGAACCGAGTCCTCGACGCCGTGGTCCACGACTGGGACCACCACCGTCAGGCCCACCTGGTGATCGCGCTGGAAGAGCGCTCCCTGACCGGCTGCGCCCAGCGTCTTGAGCAGGGTGCCCGCGGTTCCAGAACCTTCACCGAGGCGCTGGCCGGCCTGCGCAGCGCGCAGAAGGAGACCGTCTGGCAGGCTTTGACATTCTGGTGGCCCAGAGACGGGTGGCACGGCAGAACCGGACGTACACACCGAACACCCTCACCCCACGACCACGCGCTGTACATCGTCAAGGACGACGACACGGTCTACAGCATCGCCGTGCGCTACGGCGTGCGCTGGGCCGCCATCGTCGAAGCCAACGACCTGCCCATCCCTTTTACCCTGCGACCGGGGCAACAGCTTCGTATTCCCTTCCAAAACGATGGAAACCGGTTCGTTCCCCCGGAGTTTCCCCGCCGACTCGTCCCCGGGCGCACGCATCCCAGTGCCCGGGAGCTTCAAGCAGCCCTTAAACAAGCCGGCTACATGCCCACCTGGGTGGTCGACAGCGACCACTACGGTGTCGCCACCAGCCAGGCCGTCGCCCGCTTCAACAGCGAGCACCGTCTGTCCCAGAACCCGCACGGCCGGTCTGATCCCGTAATCAGCCACAGAGGCTGGGATCTCCTGCACCGGATCGCCCACGGCAAACGCTCCCACGCGTACGGGATCACGGACGACCTGGACGTCCCGCCACGTCAGATCTGGTCCGGAACGCCCGGAGACGACGATCAGGACCAACTCGAAGTAGAACTCGAAGTTGGGCCGGAGTTCGAGGAGAGCTCCGCGGACGCCGACCAACTCCCCGAAACTATGTGGTATCCACCCTGACAGCACGAGCTACAAGACAGGCCGTGCGCGGACGGCCTGTCAGTACGGTGGCCGACAATAGCGGGTATGCGCGCACTTCCCCCGGACGAACGGGGCGCCCTCCCGCACGTCGACGCTTCCGGTCCCGCGAGCGTCGACGTCGACAGCCGTATAGCGTCGCTGCGGGGCAGGCTCGGCCTGGGCGCCGTAGCCGTCGTCGGGGCCGGCCTGTCCCTCTCCGCCCGATATCCGGCCAGCGCGGGTCTCACCGCGCTGCTGTGGGACGCCATCGACGCCGATCCTGCCGCCCGGGCGGTGCTCGCCACCGCACTCGCCAGACCCGACGAGCCGGCGAAGCTGCTCGTCGGCGACGACGCGGCCGCGTGGGATCCGGCATGGCGCGCCGTCGAGAACTCGACACCGGCCAGGCGGCGGTTCCAGGAGGAGATGGCCAACCTCGACCGCAGCCGCAGCGCTCAGCCGTCCGCCGCGCACGAGGCTCTCGCCGGACTGATCCATGCTGGTGTCGTTGAGTGCGTCGTCTCGCTCAACTGGGACACCGCACTCGAAGCCGCCTACCGCCGCCAGTACGGAACCGCCATCCCTCCCGAGATCCTGTTCAAGCCGCACGGCGACGCCGCCCACCCGGAGCGGACATGGATGCTTCCGCACCTGCCCGGAACTCTCGGTCCCGACCTCGCGGACCGTATCGGCCGTCTCGTCGCGGACCACCCACGCACCCTGCTGATCGTCGGCTACTCCGAGCGCGACCGCGTTGTCGTCGACCAACTCATCACCCCTCTCGACCAGGGCTGGCGGGTATGCCGTATCGGACCCGACGTTTCCGGCGGCGACGACATCCCCGCCCCAGCCGACACCGCTCTCCCTGCCCTGGCCGAGGAAATCCGGCGTCGGGAAACCGTATCCGCGTGGCACACCGTCGCGTTCACCGGAAGACGCGACGTCGGCCATGCCCTGGCCGGGGCACGCCTGGGCCCAGCGGACGTGGACGCCTGCCCCCGCCTCATCGAAGTCGGCCTTCTCATCGACTCACTGCGCCGTGATCACGCCGTCGTACTCAACGGGGACAGCGGCTGCGGCAAGTCCATCACCGCCTACCAGGCTCTGAACGATCTCCGCGAGCACGGCTACGAGGTGCTCCGCCTGCCCGACGACGCCCGCAGGCGCGACGTGCGGCAGTGGGCGGCCGACCTCGCGCTGTACCCGCATCGCAAGGCCCTTCTGGTCGACGATGCCCAGGACCTGATCCGTGAGCTGGCCGAGACCGCCACCCGCGGACCAGCTGATGCTGATCGTCGGCGTGGACCACGTCGCCGGAGGCATCA
The DNA here is from genome assembly GCF_024612035.1 of Streptomyces sp. DSM 40750. GTDB lineage: Bacteria > Actinomycetota > Actinomycetes > Streptomycetales > Streptomycetaceae > Streptomyces. Next base: position 11,427,658 of record NZ_CP102513.1, on the reverse strand, counting down.
CCACCCACACCATCAGCGACGCAGCCGCGATCGGTACCCTGGCCCGGGCCATGCGCGAACGCGCCCACGAAATCCTGCCCCTGGTACAAGCGCTGGACGACTTCGTCGGAGACCGTGCCGGTGACGTGCCGCTGTCGAGCCGAATCGACGAAGCCGCCACGAAGAACTCGGCATGGCTCTTCTTCCACACACTCACCGGCGGCTGGCGCCGCACCGAGCGCGCCGCACTCGATCTGCGCACCCACGACCGGGCCGACCTGCTCCTGCTGTCGCTCGCCGTCGCCCAGGTCGCCGGAGTCGACGCCGGCGTGACGGCCGACGCCCTCGAACCTTACGCGCACGCCCTCGGCCGGGACCGCGAGTGGATCGACCAAGGCCTACAGACCTTGCAGGACATGCGCTTGACCACGATGAGCGACGGAGTCCTGCGTTGCGCGCACCTAAGCTTGTTTTTTATCTACCAAGATCTTCCGGGCTTGCCGATGGCCTTGAGGGTCTCGGGGCGTTTGACGGTCTTGCCGACGTCGTAGCGGGGTGCCCGGTGCTTGTTCTTGGCACCGGGTGGCCTTCCGGGGCCGGCTCCTCGGGGTTTGGGAACACGGGCCGGGCAGGCGAGGTGAGCGCGGATGTTCCTGAACCCTCGGCGGACCCGGGCCGGGGTGAGCCGGTCGGAGGCGGTGGGTTTCTCCCAGGGCCGGCGGAGGTCCGCGGCGAGGGGCCGGGTGAGCCGGAGCTGGGTGTGGGCGACGATCAGGATCCAGGTCCAGCGGTCCGCGGCTTCGGGGGTGCGGAGCTTCGGGGTGGTCCAGCCCAGGGTCTGCTTCGCGAAGCGGAAGGTGTGCTCCAGGTCGAAGCGGCGGAGAAATGCCTGCCAGAAGCGGTCCACGTCGTCCGGTGTGGCGCCGGTCTTGGAGGACCATAACCACACCGGCGGGGCATCCCGGTCCTTCGACAGATGCTCGACCTTCAACCGCATCAACGTTCCCTCGACCAGGGGAAGTTCACCATCATGGTCAAGCCATGAGGAACGGTGAGTGAGTCGGGGGTGGACCCGGTCCCATGCCTGGGTCTCGGCCTTGCCGTAGTTGGTGGTGTCAGTGACCGTGGTGATCGCGGGCTCGGGCCAGGTCTCCGGCTTGGTGAAGCGGAACTCCGGACCGTGCTTGGGCGGCCGGCCGTTGACGCCGTGCATCCTCGGTGGCTTCGGCAGCCGCATCACGCGGTCGGAGCGGACGCGGCCGACCATCTCGACCGGCAGATCGCGCAGGACCCAGGCCAGGCGGGTGACGTCGTAGCCGGCGTCGCTGACGATCACGATGGCCGGGTTCCCGGCCTGCCACTGGCCCGCGGCAATGAGCCGCTCGACGACACCTCGTAGCTGGGCGGCGGTGATCGCCGTCGCGTCGTCCGTCGGTCCGAGCCGGACCGCGTCCAGGATCGCGGTCCAGGACGTGGCGCCCGGCTCCAGCACGGCCACGAAGGAGTAGGGCCAGCCCGGGATGAACTGCGACGCAGTCTTCGCGCGACCGTAGACGTGGCAGAACAGGCGCTCTGCCGAGCACGGGGCGTCCGAGCGGAGCCACGGCGACACGTCGACCGCCAGGACCAGGCGCCCGCCATCGAAACGCGGCAGCGGCAGGCCGGCCAGCACCGTCCGCAGCCGGTCGACGTCGATCCGGCCGTGGTTCAGGCCGCCGTACATCGCTCCGTGCCCACGACGATGCTCGGGCAACAGCGTCAAGTCCACCGGGGACTTCACAGCACCGTCCGCACACAGCACCGCGTCTGCCAGCTCGAACAACTCGTCGCGCCGGGCGGTCAGACACTCGTAGAACTCGCCCCGGAAGCGTGACGCTTCCGCGAACGCTTCCCTCCGGACAGCATCAGGCAGCAGACTCACCCTCACGGCCTTCGTCGTGGTCACGTGCACCTTGGTCGGAGCACAGGATCAGACGAAGGCCGCCCTCGCGTCCGGCGAACCCCCAGGTGAGCGACTCAGTTCCAGACACCATTCGAAGCCGGAAGAAAAAGAACAAGCTAAGAGGTTGTCTCATTTGGGCTGTTCGATAGTCTGCCGTCGTGGGGCTCGTTGAGCGTCTGGTGCCGGATGAGTTGTGGGAGCTGTTCGAGCGGGTCGTGCCGCCTGCTCCGTCGCGGCCGCAGGGCGGTGGCCGACGACGGTACGGGGACCGCGAGGTGCTGGCGGCGATCGTCTTTGTGGCCACGTCAGGCTGCACGTGGCGGCAACTGCCCCCGTCGTTCGGGCCATCGGGTCCGACGGCCCACCGGCGGTTCACCGAATGGAGCAAGGCCCGGGTGTGGGCCAAGCTCCACCGCCTGGTCCTGGACGAACAGATGAGGCCCGCTGGGGCTGGAGTTGAACAATATGGCGTCCCGTGACCCGTGGAGTTCCACCCGGGCCAGTCGCGGACCAACTGGCGCCGGAACATCACCCCGCGAGCCGCCGGCCCATGAGCGCAAGCGCTGCAACGGCTGTGGGCGTGAGACGTCACCAAGTCCGGACGGCATTCTGGCGGGCCAGGGCGGCTGTCGGCACTGTGCCGACGTAAAGGCGGGAGTGGTGTCGGCTCGCGGACGAACCCGAGCCGGGAATGCGCGCGTTGTGGGAACTGGCGGAAAACGGCCTGGAGCCGACGCACCGCGACCCGTGCGCTTCCCCCGGCAGACGAAGTGCGTGAGGCGCCGCGCCCCACAGCTTCAAGCGACGCGGACTGGGCCGGGGCAGCCGCACCGCCGGTACCTGCGGCTCCAGCCCGGAAGTTGCGCAGGCGGCTCATGGTGTGTGGGGCTGTCGCCGTTGTCGTTCTGCGCACCCGACAACACCGACCCGTTCATCCGCACCGACCTGGCCCCCGTACCCGGGCAGGGCTCCGGCATGAAGGCATGCGTGATCATCGAAGGAGAGCAGGGTGGCGTCGTTCGCCAGCACTTCGTACGGCGGTGTCGTCACGGCGTCGCTCCGTCTCCCGCGTAGAGGTAACCGCCGGGGTTGGCGGGGTCCGCGATCAGTAGTACCTGATCACCGGCGCGGGGGATGCGCAGTTTCGAAACGATGGTCTGGAGCGTGATCGGGTCGGCGGTGGCCCCGGTCAGCTGGAGGACCAGGTCGACGACCGGGTCGAAGTTGACCAGCCTGCCGGTGTCGCTGATCGCCACGACGACGGCGGTGACCGTCGGTACGCCCATGGCGAGCAACTGCTGCACAGTGGCACCGGAGTTGTACGCGCCGATCGACTGCTGGAGCTTGGCGTAGTCCTCGCGGCCGAGCGTCGCGCGCGTCATACGGCCGTAGAAACCCTTGCCGCCTGCCACCTGCTCCGCGATCTTGGCGGCCTTCTCCTCACGGCTCTTGCCCTTGCCGAAGATTCCCATGTTGTGCCTGCCCTTCTGGTTCGTTCTGCCTGATGGTGTGGACGTTAGGAGGCGGGCAGCGCCTACCGATCCCAGGTTCGACCACCAGTTCCCCCAGGACGTACGCTCTGCCCATGCCGTCCCCGAGCCAGCCGTCGACCGGCGAGCGCCGTCCGCGCGCCATGGTCATCGACACGGCTTGGCGCGGTCTCGGACCGGGTCCCCAGGCGTTGAGCGGGCCCGGTGGCGCGCCGCTGACCCGGACGGTCAAGCTGATCCTGCTGCCGCTGATCATCCGGCCCACGCTGCGTCCGGAGCTCGCCGCCGACTTCCTCGACGCGCGGGAGGCGGAGCAACTCGACGCGTTGATACGGGAGTCCGCTGCGGTTCTGGAAGCGACGGCCCGGTGGTTCACGCTGCTGAAGAAGACGCGCCGGGCACTGGGGATCGTGGCGGGCAACCCCCAGGACCTGTATTTCCAGCGGTGCTTCGAGCTGGCGACCGAGCACGGGGCGCCGGGGCCCGGCGCGGACGCGGTGGCGAGGGCGGTACTCGAAGACGTCGTGGACGCTTCCGGCGGACGGACCGTGGAGGCGCTGAAGGAACATCTGGCGGACGCCGCCCGGCGCGCCCGGCTCGACGCCGAGCTGGCAGCGGCGTGGGACGGACGCGAAGCGGTACCGGGCGCCGTCGATACGGGCCTGGCGGCCGAGGTCCTGGAGGCCTGCGGTGCGGCGGGGGCTGATGCGCCGGCCTTCGACGCCATGGTCCGGGCCGGGCACGGCAGCCTGCTAGGGCGAGCCCTGTGGGCGGCGCACCCGGCTGACGTCTGGGACCGCGCCGACGTACCCCCGCACCTCGGACTGACCGCGCACCGCGTGCCCCCGCGCCCCGAGGTCGGCCGGAGCGCCTCGACCGCCACACTCCCCGCGCCGTTCGACCGCACGCTCTTCGAACGGCTCTTCACCGTGCTCCAGGCGTCGACCCACCGCGAGCAACTGCCGACCGTGCCGGAGCTCGTCCGGCGGGAGGTCGACCGCAGCTGCGCCCCGCTGGGCCTGTACGACGAGAGTCTCCGCGTCACCGTCGTGCTCGGCGGCCGACTCGCGGTGGGCCTCGATCCGCTGGGCCTCGGGACCTCTGTGGCGGGGTCGACGGCGGCACACCGCATCGTCAACGGCCGCTGGCGGCGGGAGGCTTCGGTCCTTCGAGCCCGCAGGATGACCGTCTCCCCCGGCCCCGACCCGGACGGCGGTGTGCTGAACGCCCTCGCCCAGGACCTGCGCACCCCTTGGGCCGCGTACATGCGGCGCCTTTGGGTACGGCTGCACGGGCGCGACGTCCGCGACGCGGCACTGCCCGACGCGGCATCGGCCTGGGGCGTGCTCGACGGGGTCGCCCGCTCGGTGATGATGGACCACCGCGCACGAGTCCGTACGGCACTGCGCACCCTGTCGGCGGCCGCCGAGCCCGCCGCCGAGCCGAGGAGCGCGTGATGCCTGGACGGCGCTGTGCCATCACGCGAGCCGAGGACCCCACCGTACACATCGCGGGGCCCTCCGCCGGTCCCCCCTTCACCCGGGCCGTTCTCGACGTCGCGGGCGCCGTCCTGACCTGGCCCGTCCTCGGCCCACCAGGTCTGCCGGCAGCGGAGATCCACGACGTGGGGCAGGCCCAGCAGTGGCTGTGGGCGGTCTACGGCGAGCGTACGGCCGCCGCTGTCGACGCCGTCGCGTCGGGAGCGCCGGCCGCCGAGCTGACGCTGCCCGAGCAGCCGACCGCACTCGCCGAGGCTGCCGCCCGCCTCGCCCTCGGGCACTGGGCGGCCCGCTGGTGGCCGACGTCGTACCTGGACGGGATTCCCGCGCTCGAACCGGACGTGCTGGGGCTGGAGTTGGCCGCACTGACCCACGAATGCCAACAACTCCTCGACGGGTCAGGTGAGGTGGAGGGTGCCGAACTACTGGAGGAGCACCTGGCCGCGCTCGACCCGCTGATCCGTTGGCGGCAGTCGGCGGCCCCGCCTCGCCAACTGGACCGTGTCCTACGGCTGATCGACGACGCGGCCGACAACGTCGGGCTGGACGGGGAGGCGCTACGGCGCCTCCGGTCGGCCCTGGAACGGGACCACAGGCCGACCGCTCCGCCGCTCGACCTCACCGACCTCTTCGTACGGCAGCAGGAGTTCGCCCTCGCAGCAGGTAGTCTCCGCACCGCGACCGGCCGCGTGATCGCCCGGGGTTCGGGGACCAATGACTGGTGCCGCTATCCTCCCGGCTTCGTCGACGCGGCCGAGGACGCCGTGTCCTGGACCGCGTACGCGCTCGGCGCCGGGCGGCGGATCGAGGTCGAGGTCGTCGCCGACATCGCGGCCCCCGTGGGCGGGGTGCACCTCGCGGCGGAGATCCACGTGGACGGCAGCCCGCCGAACCGCGTTCCGCTGGCCCGGCGGGACGACGTGTGGGCCGGCCGGGCCGACCTGGACATCCCGGCCTCGACGACACCGAGCATCGAAGTCGGCATCCTGCTGCCGGGGTTCGACCCGGGACCGGGTGCCTATGACCGTGCGGCACGTGAGGCGGTACGAGCCCTGGCCCGGCACCGGATCGGCGTCGCGGCGGCACCGCACGACAGCGAGGCCGCACACTCGGACCCGTTCCTCGCCGAGATCGCGGCTGCCACTGCCATGGAGGAGGACTTCTAGCCCATGCAGGAAGACCCGGAAGACGCAGCGGAACAGGAAGAGCAGGCGGCGGGGCTCAGCTACGGCGAGCCCTTCGACAGCGGCTTCGCACTCGCCGAACGCCATCAACTCACCCCGGATCTCCCGGCAGCGCTGGCCGTCTACGGCGAACTCCTGGCCGTGGCCGAGTCGTTCGAGGACTCCCCCGACGTACGACTTCTGCGCGGGCACCTGTTGTCCGACGTCGGGACGGTTCAGCTCGCGGCCACGGATCTGCCCGGGGCGGCCCTGTCCATCGGGCGGTCCCTCGATCTGGTGCGGGGCATCGCGTCCGTGCCGATGGGACCGAACGGCCGCCGGCTGTGGTTGGAGGTCCTGCTGAAGACACTGCTGGCCAGGGTCGAACTGCTGCGCAGGACCGGGCAGTTCGACGATGCGCAGGAGGCGATGGACGAGGCGACGGCCCTGTTGTCGGAGTTCGACGACCTCGAGGGTCTGCGCACCGACGAGATCGGCCTGAGCAGGGTTCATCTGCTGATGGACCGCAGCGCGTGGGGCGCGGCCGAGGAACTGGCCTCCGCGCTGCTGACCGACGCGCCGCCGGCCGAGCCGTATCTGCTGGACTGTCTGGGGGTCGTCTGCGCCTCGACCGTGCGGTTCGCGCAGGCGGAGGACTACTTCGCCCGCGCGGAGGAGGCCTATCTGACGCTGGGCCACCACGCGGGGCGCCAACAGGTGCTCTCCCACCGGGCGTACGCGGCGCTGCGGGCCGGCGACCTCGACCGCGCGGAGGAGTTGTACGCGGAGGCCGCCGAGATCTTCGAACGGCAGCGCCAGGCCGAGGACTTGGCGGTCTGCGAACAAGCCCGTGCCGCCATCGCCGCACACCGCGGGGACGCAGCCGGTGCTGCCGCTCTGACGGCGTCCAGCCTTGCCCGCTTCCAGCAGGTCGGTGCCGCGATCGCCGCAGCCGACACCATGCTGATGGGCGCCCGGCACGCATACGAGCGGGGCGACATCGACGAGATGAAGCGGCTCGCCCAGGGCGCGCGGGACGTGTACCAGGAGCGCGGGGTGTACGAGCGGTGCGCCCAGGTGGACCTGATGCTCGCGCGAACCCTTGAGGACAACCTGAACCGGACCGACCACGGCGTCCACGAACGCACCTCGCTCGCCAACGCGCTCTCCCTCGCCCTGCCCGCCGCCCTGACGCTGGAAGCGGCCCGCTACGACTTCGCCAGCGCCCACGCCCGCAGCCAGTGGCTCCAACTGGCCGACGAAGCCATGCAGTTGGTGTTCCGCCTGGCCCTCCGCAGCAACGACCAGGGGCTGATCTTCGAGCTGGTGGAACACCGGTGCGCGGGCGCCTCCCTGGCGCTGAACCATACGTCCACCGCCGACAAGGCGGCGGTCTTCCCGGACGCCGCCATGAAGACGTACGCCCCCGATGACGACGCTCCCCTGACGCTGGGCGGCATCGCGGCCGAGGCCGCCGCCTCCGTCGGCCTGCGGGTCGCACCGCCACCGAAGATCGTGATGTCGGCGGAGGCGGGCGGCCGTACCGCGCTCCAGGAGTACGTCCAGGCAGCCGAGTTCCGCTATCACCGGCGGATCGTGAGCGAGGAAGAGGTGCCGTTCTGTCCGCCGACGATCTGACCGACGCGAACCGTCCGGTGGTCCAGGTCCGCCTCGCCGACGCCGGTGACCTGCACATGACCTGGACGTGGGCCCGTGGGGCCCAGGGATTCGGCACCGGGTACGCCCCGGGGCCGGACGTAAACGAGGTCATCCGCGCGCTGGCCACCGAACTGCCGGGCGGCGGCACGGAAGGCATGCGACGCTCGTTCGAGTCCGGCGCGCTGGCCACGTACGAGGAAGAGCGCCGCCTCTCCCGCATGCTGGCCGAGGTGCTGTGGCCGCCGGGCCTGACCGACCAGATCCGCCAGGTATCCGCCCACCTGGGCCGTCCACTGATGCGACTCCAGCCGTCACCCCGGGTCGCCCAGGTCCCGTGGGAGCTGCTCGCCGTGGACGGTGACGACAGCGACGTACGGCTGATCGACCTCGTGGACATCGCCACCACGGCACCGGCATCGCTACGACGGGCAGGCACCACCCCGACCGAACAGGACCCGGACTCTGACGCCGTGGTTCTCGTCCTGGACCCCCGCGTCCCCGGCTTCCGCGCCGACTCCCCGCTCGGCTCGGTCCTGGGGCAGCCCGGCTCGGACCCGGCGCTGCTGTCCCTCGTACAGCGCAGGCTCGACGCGGGCACCGTCGTACCGTCCGTCGCCACCCCCGCCGAGGCCTTCCGCCGCACCGACCTCGACCGCGACTGGCTGGGCGAGGCGCTGCGCAAGGGTGCCCGTCGCCTGATGTACGTCGGTCACGTCAGCGGCGCCCCCGTCGAGGGCGGGCAGAGCGAGGACGTCACCCTCCACCTGTGCTGCGGCCCAGAGACCACGGGGATGACCGAACCGGTGCGCACCCACCGCCCGTTGTCCGCCAAGGACCTTCTCCTGGGCACCCTCCCGCTGCGCGCGGACGGCGTGCCGGGCGCTCAACTCTGGCCCGCACCGCCGCGCGTCGCGCTGATCGCCTGCGAGAGCGGCGGCGATCTCCGCTTCGCCGAGTCCTTCGGCCTGGCGACGGCGATGATCCACAACGGCGCCCAGCTGGTCACCGCCACCCGCTGGGTGCTCCCCACCAGCTTCGCCTTCCACCGCCTGGCCGGTCTGCCGGAGTCCGTACGGCCACTCACGGAGGCCGTGGTCGCCGTGGACGCGGCCCACGAGGACCACGACCCGGTCCGCCGTCTCGGCGCCTGGCAGCGACAGCAGCTCGACCAGTGGCGCGCCGACGGCCGGATCGAGCACGCACCCCTCCTCTGGGCGGCCCTGACCTGCATCGTCAGGTGAAGGGCCAGGGGTGGTGGAGGCAGTAACCGCCCACCCCGATCGCGACGATCCCGGTGACCAGCAGGGTGGCGATGAACCTGATGTTCGACGTGCGCTCACGGCGTTCGTGGTCGGGGTCGGCGGTCAGGAGGGACGGGTCGGGCGCGTAACGGACGGGGATGTCACGGCCGAGGGACTCGGCGATGTCCCGGATGCCCTGCGCGCACAGCGCGGTGACCTCGACGCCCTCGTGGGTGGTGAAGGCGACGACGGAAGCGTGGCTGACCCTCTCGCCGCCTTCGCCGTCGGAATGGACGTCCCTGGTGACGGCGACCACGCGACCCTGGACGGTGACGCCCTCGGCCAGTTGAGCGGCGCGGGCGCGGGCGTACTCGCCGTCCCGGCTCAGCGCGACGACGAGGAGCAGCAGGCCACCGACGCAGATCAGCCCCCACTGCCAGCCCCACGCGAAGAACGACTGGACGACCAGTCCCAACACCAGCAGGATCACCATGCAGTTCGGCCCGCCGACCCCGGAGGTCCGCCCCTCGCTGTCCAGCATGAGAAAGAACCGCTCCGGCCGCCGCCGCGGAAACCGGACCGGGAACTCCTGCCCTACCCAGGCCACTTGCACCCGGTCGCCACGCTTGTTCTCGTGCCGCAGCCTGAACTCCCGCCCGGTGCCGGGGTCCTGGTACACGATCGTCACCGGTATCCCGCGCTTCCCCGACTCACCGTGTCCCGGCGGATCCACCTCCACGACCCGAGCCGTCACCCACACCGCCCGCTGCGGCCGGGTCAGCCCGGCCAGCACACACGCATAACCCACCAACGCCAGCCCCGCGAGCACCGTCCACCACAGCCCGAGCATCTTCTGCAGGTCCATGCGGCGAGGCTCTCGCTGCCGGGACTGCTACCGATCCCAGGTTCGGGTCGGGCCGGCCATCTCTCCCGCTCCGGCCGGCCGACGCGAGGCAACAGCTCATCACAGCACCGACCGCTCTGAGCCCGGGTCATGCGAACGGGCGTATCAATCGCGAACCTCCACGTCTTCCCGACCTGGGATCGCCAGGTGCCGTCGGCCCCCTACCGTCCGCGTTGTCAGACAGGGCCGAGAGTGAGGGGGACCCGCAGCCAGGACAACCGTCCACGCGGCCCGCCTTCGACCCGCGGGGGATCACCTGCGTGTCCGTGCGTTCGCCGTCGTCGCGTTGTGCGTGGACAGCCGCCATCACAAGGGCGCCGAAGAGATGATCAAGATCCGGACCATGCCCGGGCCATGTCTGCCGATCACCTTCCGTGTCCCACATCGCCGCTGGTCAGAGAGATGCTGTCGGCGTACCACCAGCAGACGAAGAATCTCTTCGTGTCGTACGCGCCGAAGAAGCCGGGCTTCTTCCAGACACCCGAGAAAGGACACCTGCATAGGGCAGATGCTCATCAGGCGCTCTCATTTCCGGGCGCCCGGCGCCGCGCCGACAGCGACACCGGATGATCGGAGCTGCTTCGGCGTACTGATCAGTTGCGGACGAGCAGGACGACTCCGGCCGTCACGGCGCCCAGGACGAGCGCGACGATTCCGTACGCGGGCCGGTGGGCCCGATGCCCCGGCCTGGTCCATCAGGAAGAAGCCGCCGGTCCAGTTCACGGCCATGGCGTCGAGCATCGTCCCGAAGACGGCGGTCCGGCGCTTGGTGCAGGCGCACAGCAGCGACCCGGCCCTTCGCAGCCCCGGACGCACGGGGCCGACCCCGACTTCAGACCTCACCAGGTCTGCTCGCCCCAGCAGAGATGTGTCCTGCCCACCGCGCTCGCCGCGCGAGCTCGTCTCATGCAAGACGTTCTCTTGGCCTCGGCGGCGCCTGCGGCCCTGTCAGCCGTCGGATTCCGCTCCGATCAGGACGAATGCCATGGTGACCGGTCGGCCGCTGCGGTTGCGCCAGGCATGGCGGGTGCCGTTCTGGATCACGATGTCCCCTGATGCCAGTGGGGTGCACCGGCCGTCGTCGAGTTCGAGGACGATCTCGCCCTGCAGCACGATGCCGTAATCCACGGTCGGCGTGGTGTGCATGCCGTCGGGCTCCATGAGGTCGGCGATACCCGGCGAGTCGGCCCGCTGTTCCTCGTCGAAGGCGACCGGGTCGAAGGCGGGGTCGGCCATCGCGGTGTCCGGCGGCAAGGTCAGGATGATGAACCGGGTGCCGCCGGGTGCCGGGAGCAGGCTGGTGACCTTCGCCGTAGGGTCCTCCCCTGTCCTGCTGACGTTGTCGCCGGGTTCGGTCGCCCACGGCAGACGGGACACCCAGCCCGGCAGACTGGTGAACTCCCGGCTGCGCGGGATCGGGCCGTCGCTGACGACGACCGATCTGCCGTTCTCGTCGTGGCCGGTGACGACTCTGCGCATATGTCTCTCCTCGTGCGGGGCTGGCCGGGATCGTCGAATCGGTGGGGTCAGTCGGGCCGCACACTGCCGGGGCCGGTCGGGGCCGGCAGAGCGGCTTCCCAGGTGTCCAGGACATCGCCCACCGTGGGTGCGGGGGCCCGTAGCAAAGCCGTTGCCACGGTGCGCACGAGCATCCGGTGCCGGTCGTCCGTGAGGTACTCCACCGGGGACTTGCCGTCCACCCGCGCGAGCAGCAGCGCCGGCAGCAGTGTCGCGGCCCGTTCCGCAAGAGCGGGCCGGGGCTCCCAGTCGACACACCGGACGTACTCCTGCGCCAGGATGCGGGCCGATCGGAGGAGTTCGGCGCGGCGTCCTGGTACCGCCAGGCTCTTGAGAAGCAGATGGTTGACGCAGAAGGCCAGGTCGAAGGCGGGGTCTCCGTACCAGGCGCACTCGGCGTCCAGGAGCACGGGCCCGGACGGGCCGACGAGTATGTTCTTGGGGCTGACATCGCCATGGACCAGGGCCAGGTGGGTGGCGGCCGTGCGGTCGGCCAGCCCCCGCAGGACATCGCCCAGACCGGGGTGTGCGGCGGCGGTGGCCAGCAGGTACGGCTCGATGCGCAGCGCGTGGAAGTTGTCGTCGGTGGCGAACTCCTCGGCGAGGGTGGCGTCCCCCGCACTCGCCGCGTGCAGGCTGCCGAGCAGTTCTCCGACGGCCGCCGCGGTCGCCACCCGCACCTCGCCGTCCAGGAGCTGTGCCTTCCACACCGGGTGCCGCTCTGGGGGCAGGTACGCCATCGCGAAGAGGCCGGCTTCGGGGTCGTGGGCCAGCAGATCGGGCACGCTGTCCGGGCGGTGCCGGTCCGCGAACCGCATCCACGCCCATTCGTAGGCGTTGCGCGACACCGGTGCCTGCCAGTCGGCCGCGACCTTCAGCCGGGCCAGGGCGCGCTTCACGCAGAGGGACCGTCCGGGCAGGTCCACCCTCCACAGGTCCGACGAGACGCCGCCGGCCAGCGGAGTCCAGTGAGCGGCTTCAGTCGGCTCCGCGAGCCGCTGCTCGATCAGGAAGTCCGTCAGCGCGGTGTCGGGCAGGGGGCCCGGGCCCACCTGTGCGGAGGTCGAGCTCATCGCTGGTCACCCGATCCGGCGGGCAGGCCACGGGGGCTGTTGCAGCCGTGGACCGGGTTCTCGCCGGCCAGGATCCGTACGACTTCCTCAGCGGCTCGGCGGCGCAGTTCCATGACCGACGCGTCGGAGGAGAAGGCGACGTGCGGGGTGAGCAGCGCCCCCGGCTGGGCCGACAGGCCGGCGGGCACATGCGGCTCGGTCTCCAGTACGTCGAAGGCGGCACCGTCCAGGTGCCCGCTGTCGAGGGACTTGATCACCGCGTCGGTGTCGACCAGGCCGCCCCGGCTGACGTTGACGAGCAGGCCGCCCGGCTGCATCAGCGCCAGCTGTTCGCTTCCGATGATGTGGTGCGTGCGGGGGGTCAGCGGCACATGGAGGATCACCACGTCACTGCCGCGCAGGAGCTCCTCCAGGCCCACCATCTCCACACCGGGGGTGCACTTCGGCGAGTGCGGGTCGTGGGCCAGGATCCGGCAGCCGAACGCGCCGAGCTTGCGCGCCGTCGCGCGTCCGATCCGCCCGAATCCAACGATGCCGCAGGTCAGCGTCGACAGCCGGCGCAGCCGCGCGCTCGCGGGGTCCCAGCGGCCCGCGCGGACCTCCCGGTCGAACACGGCCAGGCCCCGCGTCCAGGCCAGCACCATGCCGACGGCATGATCGGAGACCTCCTCGACGCAGTAGTCGGGCACGTTGGTGACCCACACGCCTCGCTCGGTGGCGGCATCAACAGCGATGTTGTCCAGGCCGACCCCGAGTCTGGCCACGATGCGAAGCTCCGGCGAGGTGTCGATCGCGGTGGCGGAGACCGGCGCCCAGCAGGTCAGGATCCCGGCGGGCCGGTGCTCGGCGACCAGTTCCTCGATCACCTCTGCGGAGGCGGGCTCGGCGGGGCCGGTCACCAGGATGTGGCCCGCCTGCTCGATGACCGATCGCTCGACGGAGTCGTCGGGCCAGGCGTAGTCGGTGAGCAGCACGGTGCCTGGGCAGCTCAGTGGTTTCATGGCAGGTCGTCCTCGCAGAATCGTGCGGCCGCGGCGGGCGGCCGGGCGTCCAGCCCGGTCGCATCCGGTCAGCAGGTTTGATCGTCGTCCAGAACGGCGGCCGAGTCGCGTCCGATCATGCCTTCGGGCCGCCATGGGTGGGTGGAGAGGGTCACTTGGCCGGGGTGGGTCGCCGGCGCTCGCCGACTTGTGGTCGGTTCGGGCGCCGCGCCACGCCCCGGGAACGGGTCACGGGATGCCGGGGCACGTCGAATCACTCTGTCACAGCCACGTGATGCTAACGATAGCACTCGGGGCTTTCGACACGTCAAGAGCGCGCCGTACGACTGGCCGCCGGCGCCTCGCCGCACGGCCCGGCCAGAACCGAGGAGCCCGGCCACCACGGGAAAACAAGGACTGCCGAAGAAATCCGTTGTCCACGTCTTGACGCGCCACGGACTTCCCTTCATGGTTCTGGCAACGCCGACCGTGTGACCCGATAAACGGCCGCACGAGGTCCGGCTGTCGAAGACGCCACAGCCACGGACGTCCCCGACGGGCGACCGGCTGAGTTCCGCATGCGGCATGAGTCCGCGCGGCAGCCCGTCGCCCCTTTCCGCCAGTCGGCGGCCGTATCGCCGTCGCCGACTCGACCGAGTCCGTGTTCAGCTCACCGCTTCTCGTCCTCCCGTTTCTCGTGCCCGCTTCTTGTCTCACCGCTTCTCGTCGTCGCCCGTGCGGCGCCGTACCGGTGATGCGTCCGCCGCGGCCTGCCGCGGCCCATTCCCCTCAGGAGCCGCAATGACTCACGCAGCACAAGTCGACACCAGTGCCGTGCCCGCCGACGGCACTCATCAGGAAAGCACCCGTCCGCCCCTCTCCCGGGCCACGATCGGGGTGGGCTTCCTGCTGATCGTCCTCTCCTACATGGTCAACGCGATGGACCGCCAAGTCTTCCCTCCCCTGTTGCCCAACATCCGCGAGGAGTACGGGTTCTCCCTGGAACAGGGCGGGCTGCTGGCGACCAACTTCACCCTCGGTATGGCTCTGGCCGGCCTGCCCGCGGGTTATCTCCTGGACCGTTTTCGCCGCAAGACGATCTTGCTGTCCAGCATCGTGATCTACTCCCTGGGCACGATGGCCACGCCCCTGGCCACCGGTTTCGCCGACATGACCCTGTACCGGGTCGTCTCGGGCTTCGGTGAGGGCATGCAGTCCGCCGCCATCTTCGCGGCGATGGGCGCCTTCTTCGCCCACCGGCGCGGCCTCGCCTTCGGCATCATCGGCGTGGGTTACTCCGTCGGCGTGTTCATCGCCCCGCTGATCGGCGTCCACCTCATGGGCCTGCACGGCACCTGGCACTCGCCCTTCTACCTGTTCGGCACGGCAGGCCTGCTGATCGCCGCCGCCTCCCTGTTCCTCGTGAAGGCCGGTCTGACCGAGCACTCAACCGAGAAGGTCGTCTCGGCCAGGACCTACGACCACGTCCCGGCCTCCGCCTACAACCGCAACACCATCGCCCTCACCGTCCACGCCGTCGTCAGCGGCGTGGCCATCTACGGGTTCCTCGGGCTCTACCCGACGTACCTCATCACGTCGCTGCACTACTCCGCCGAGCAGGCGGCACTGGCCATGAGCTTCCTCGGTTTCGGTGGCATGTCGGCCGTTCTCGGCGGCTGGCTCGGCGACCGGGTCAACCAGCGCAACCTGCTGATCCTCAGTCTGTTGGCCGTCTCAGCCGTCAGCGTGTGCGTCTACGAGACGCAGGCCCCAGTGGGCCTGCAGTGCGTGTTCGCCTTCCTCATGGGCGCGTTCGGGCTGGGCTTCATCTACCCCAACACGAACAGCGCGATGCAGCGGGCTGTCCGTCCCGGGCAGATCGGACGCGCCTCGGGTCTCTTCGTCACGAGTTACTACGGGCCGGCGGCATTCTCGGGACTTCTCTTCGCCGCCCTCGTGGACTCCTACGGCTGGAGCCAGGCGGGCCTGCTCCAGGTCACGTTCCTCCCGCTGGTGAGCGTCGCCGCCCTGGTCTTCGTCCGTCCCGCACTGTTCAACAACGCGGTCCGCTGACGAGCACACCGCCGACACACCAAGGGGCCTGTCCACCGCTCGGCGGTGGGCAGGCCCCTTTGGGGACGGAAGCTGACAGGCGTCCGCCGGTCAACGACTTTCGGCCACGACCGGATTGCGCAGGACGCCGATGCCCTCTATCTCGACCTCCACCTCATCTCCGGGGCGGATCGGCCCGACGCCTGAAGGCGTGCCCGTCATGATCACGTCTCCGGGCAGCAGCGTCAGGTAGCGGCTGAGGTAGCCGACGAGATCCGGAACCGGGAGCAGCAGGTCGGCCGTGGTCGCAGACTGCATGACCGTGCCGTTCACACGGGTCGTCAGGGACAGCCCCGCAGGGTCGAGTTCGGTCGCGATGGCCGGCCCGAGCGGGGCGAAGGTGTCGTGGCCCTTCCCGATCAGAAGCGTTCCGTATGTGCTTTCCTTGCGCTGGACGATGCGGTCGCTGACGTCATTCCCGCACGTATAGCCGAGGATGTACTCATGGGCCTGTGAGGGTTTCACATGGCGGGCTTCCTTTCCGATGATGACGACCAACTCCCCTTCGAAATGGATCAGTTCGCCATCCTCCGGATACACGATTGCATCCCCCGGTCCCACAACGGCCGTACTCGGCTTCATGAAGCACACCGGAACTTCGGGAATCTCATGGTCGGTTTCGTCGACATGTGAGGCGTAGTTGTAGGCGAACCCGAAAATCCGGGGGCGGTCGACCGGCGGGAGAATGACGACGTCGCCGACCTGGTCGACATACTCCGTAGGGGACAACCCGGTGAAGGGATCACCCTCGAATCTCGCGATCCTCACGTCACCGGATTCGAGTTCTCCATAGTGACGCACGCCGCCGACGGCATACCTGACGATCCGCACGGAAAACCTCCGCAACTAGGCAGCCGCGAGCGGCTACACAGCACCATTCAACAGTGCTAACGTTAGCACAAAGCTAGTGATCAACCCGGGCTCCCTCCCTCCCGCCGACCACGGAGGGCGACGTCGGTGCTATCGTTGGCACACGGAATGTGACGGCGCAGGACCAGTCAGTCGAGGGGATTCCTCAAGTGATCACGACCAGGGACATCGCCGAGCGCCTCGGAGTCTCCGTGTCGACGGTGGGACGGGCACTCGCCGACGATCCACGCATCAGCGAGGAGACCAAGTTCCGGGTGCGGCAGGCCGCTTCCGAGATGGGGTACGTCGGCAACCGCGCGGCCCGGATGATGCGCGGAGCGTCCAGCAACGTGGTCGCGCTGGTCATCCCGGACATCCGCAACAGCTTCTACTCGACGATCGCGCACGAGCTGTCCAAGAACATGGAGGCCGAAGGCTTCCAGCTGATGCTCTCGGAGACGGACGACGACCGGACGGCCGAACTGCGCCATCTGCGGGAGCTGTCCGCGAACCGCGTGGCGGCCGTCATCATCGTGCCCACCGCGCGCCCGCACAGCGAGTCCGTCAAACTCCTGCGCGCACTACCGCACTTGCAGCTGCTGCGCAGGCACCAGTCGCTCGGCTCCCAGTGGTTCGGCGTGGACGACCACGAGGCGCTGCGTCAGGCCACGGCCCACCTGGTGGCGCAGGGCCACACCCGCATCGCCTACCTCGGCGGCCCCGAAGAGCTGCCCACGGGCGCGGAGCGTCTGCGCGGCTTCCGCACCGCCCTGCGCGAGGGCCGGCTGCCGGACGAGGCGGGGCGCGCGGAGCTGGGACCGCCGTCATCGGTCGCCCGCGGCCGAGAAACGGTGCGCCGGCTGCTGAAGGGGCCGGATGCGCCCACCGCGCTCGTGCTGGGATCGATCCAGCTCACCCTCGGCGTCCTGGAGGAGTTGTCCCGGCAGGGCGTCAAGGTGCCCGACGAGCTGTCCGTGGTCGGGTTCGGGGACGAGCCCGGGTTCTCCTGGTGGGGTCCCGGACTCACCACGATCGGCCTGCCCATCCAGGAGATGGCCACCGGCTGCGCGCTGTGGATGATGCGTCGCCTCAAGACCCGGCCGAGCAACGACGGCCCGTATACGTCGGTCTCTCCCGGGTCACTGGTCCTGCGCGGCAGCACGGCACCCCCCGGCGGAAAGGCTCCGTCCGCCTGACTGACGGGCGGTCCGCCTGAGTCAGGGGCGATCCGCATGCGCCACAGGGACCTCGTCCACCACAGCGAAGGCGCCCGGAACAATGCATTCCGGGCGCCTTCCCGTTCTCGCTACCCGGTCAGTACGTCGCCGGGTCAGTACGTCCCACTGCGCAACCGACGCATGACGGCAGCGGTGCGCACGAGCTCGTCGAGCATCTGCTCGGCGGCGGCCTCATGGATCTTGCCAGGCCGGAAAGCACCGTCCTCGACGCGTTCGCTGACGAACGGAATGCTCACGGTGGGACCGATCGGCAGCATCCGCAGGTTCGCCACGACCTGCTTGGCCATCTGCACTGCGCGGGTGCCCGCCGAGACACCTCCGTAGCTGACGAACGCGGCCGGCTTGTGCTGCCACTCGACGACGAGAAAGTCCCACGCGTTCTTCAGGGGAGCCGGAAAGCCTCCGTTGTATTCCGGGGTGACGAACACGAACGCGTCCGAGGCGTCGACGATCCGGCTCCATGCGCGGGTGTGGCTCTTCGTGTACGTCCGCAGAGCGGGCGGATGCGGCTCGTCGAAGAACGGCAGAGCGAGTTCGTGCAGGTCGACCAGGTGCGACTCGAACTCCTCGCACTCCGCGACCCGGGCGGTGAACCAGTCCGCGACGGACCTGCCCACGCGTCCGGGACGAGTGCTGGCCACGACCGTGGTGAGGGTCATGGGTGCCACAGAGGGCTCGGGTGTCATGTCGGCTCGCTTTCCTGTCGGCCGCGATCGGACCCGGCGGGCCCACGCTGCCTGTGCTGTCCGTCCGTCCAGGCAGCGCGGGCCCGCCGGAGTTCTTGCCGCAGCGCCACAAGTCACGCACAGGGGTTGTGCGAACGATAGCATTGGCCCGCCCGGAGGCCAAGAATGACGGAAACAGGCAACACAGCCGCCCACCGGGCCACGCTTCGCCCCTTGACAGAACCACCTCCACTTCGCACGATTGCGCTATCGTTAGCACTTCGAGAGCCGCAGCGGATGAGCATCCCTCGTCCTCCCCCCTGTCACTCGCACCCAGGGCGCCGCACCCCTTCGGATGCCGGCCCCGGCCTCCGACCGCGCCAGTTCTTGGGCACGGGGTCTCCGTACGCCTCCGGTCGCGGGGGCGGTCCGTCCCCTGGTGACAGGCACGGGCACAGGCACCGCTCGGCGCCCCGATCGTCCGAACTCCGAAAGGTTGCACCGCCATGACAGACGCGCGGATCGCCAAGCTCCACGGCCGCAGGGTGTGGGACTCACGCGGACGGCCGACCGTGGAGGTCGAGATCCATCTCGCGGACGGCGCGATCGGCCGGGCCATCGCACCGGCTGGCGCGTCGACGGGCCAGGGCGAGGCGCTCGATCTGCGCGACGGCGGCAGCCGCTTCGGCGGACTCGACGTCCATCGCGCGGTCGGTTCGGTGAACCAGGAGATCGCACCCGCCCTCCTGAACCGCGACGCATCCGACCAGGAGGTCGTCGATCGGCTCCTGGTGGACCTCGACGGCACCCCCGACCGCAGCCGTCTCGGCGGCAACGCGATCGTGGCCACGTCCATGGCGGTCCTGCACGCCGCCGCCGCGTCCGCGGGCGTACCGCTGTGGCAGCACCTGGCAGGCGGACGACCGGTCCGCATCCCCCTGCCGGAGATCCAGATCTTCGGCGGCGGCGCCCATGCGGACCGTCGCGTCGACGTCCAGGACTTCATGGTGATGTGCCCCGCGGCCGGCAGCTTCTCCGAGGCGCTGGACTGGACCGCGGAGATCTACCGGGCGGCCGGAAACCTGATGCGCAAGGCCGGGAAGGCGCAGGGTGTAGCAGACGAGGGCGGCTTCTGGCCCGCGTTCGACTCCAACGAGGAGGCGCTCGAGACGCTGACCCGGGCGATCGAATCCGCGGGCTTCGCGCCCTCGACGCAGGTCGGCATCTCCCTGGACGTGGCAGCCTCGCAGTTCGGCAGTGGCGGTCGGTACACGCTGGCGCTGGACGACCGCACGCTGGACACCGCCGCGCTGATCGACATGCTGGGCGACTGGATCGAGCAGTATCCGATCCTGTCCGTCGAGGACCCGGTGGGTGAGGACGACACCGACGGCATGGTGGAGTTCACCCGGCGCCACGGCCACCGCTGCCAGGTGATCGGCGACGACTACCTGGTCACGAACGCCAAGCGGGTGGAGGCGGCGGCCACCGGCGGGGCGGCGAACGCCGTCCTCGTCAAGCCGAACCAGGCCGGCACGGTCACAGAGGCGTTCCTGGCCCTGCGCGCCGGGAAGGACGCCGGTTTCGGCACCATCGTCTCGGCCCGGTCCGGTGAGACCGAGGACATCACCATCGCCCATCTCAGCGTCGGCTGGGACGCCGGTCAGCTGAAGGTGGGCTCGTTCACCCGCTCCGAGCGGATGGCCAAGTGGAACGAGGTGCTGCGTATCGAGGAGTCCCTCGGCGAATCCGCGGAATTCAGCGGATGGTCCGCCTTCACATTTCCCGAATCCAGGCCCTCCACGGCCAAGCAGTAAAACTACCTCGAAGTATTACAGTCAGCGAAATACAGAGCCGATCGGAGCACGGAGCCGAGCATGCTGCCACCCGTCAATCTGCGCCCGAGTTTCAATATCACCCGCTCCAGCC
Source organism: Streptomyces sp. DSM 40750 (assembly GCF_024612035.1). Taxonomy (GTDB): domain Bacteria; phylum Actinomycetota; class Actinomycetes; order Streptomycetales; family Streptomycetaceae; genus Streptomyces. The sequence continues at coordinate 11,407,417 of NZ_CP102513.1, read as the reverse complement.
ATGTCCGGCTGACCGTCGCCGACCTGGCCGAGAGCCGGAACTTCTACGTGAACGCCCTGGGGCTCGTCGTCAGCGACGAGGACGACCGCACCTGCTACCTCCGCGGCCTGGCCGAGGCCTGCCACCACAGTCTCGTCCTGGAGCTCGACGAGGAGGGCGCGGGCACCTGCAAGAGGATCGGCTTCCGGGTGTTCTTCGACGAGGACCTCGATCTCGCGTACGCCTGGTTCCGTGAGCGCGGCCTGCCCGCAGAGTGGGTCGACGTCCCGTACCAAGGCCGCACCCTGCACGTCAGCGACCCCATCGGCACGCCGCTCGAACTGTGCGCCCACATGGAGACCAGGCCGCGGCTGCACATCGACTTCGCTCAGTACAAGGGCGCCCACGCGCAGCGTCTGGATCACTTCCAGACCTTCGCGCCGGACACCTACGAACTGACCGCTTTCTACGGCGAGCTCGGCTTCCGCAACTCGGAGTACCTGGAGCACGGCGACAAGCTGCTGGGCGCCTTCATGTACCGCAAGGGCACCTGTCTGGACCTCGCGATCGTCGAGAACGCCGGGCCCGCCCTGCACCACTTCGCCTACACCGTCTCCGAGAGCCGCGACATCTTCAGCGCCTGCGACTGGGCGGGCATCCTCGGCTACGGCGACGGTGTGGAGCGGGGCCCGGGACGGCACGGTCCGGGCGGGATGCTCTTCGCCTACCTCCGCGACCCCGACGGCCACCGGGTGGAGGTCTTCAACAGCCACTACCAGACCATCGACACCGAGATCGAGCCCGTGCGCTGGGACGCCGCATCGCTGAGCACCAACGCCCGCTGGGGCCTCCCGGCCCTGGAGAAGTGGTACTTCGAGGCGTCGCCCTTCGTCGGAGTACCGCAGATCCCGCCGGCCGAGCCGCCGAAGCCGATGTCGCTGGAGCGGTTCCTGCTCGAGCAGCCCCTTCCCTGACCTTCCGTCCGCCCCGTCCCCAAGGAGACGTCATGGCACGAGTTCCCTACCTGCGCCGCGAGGACGCGGACGAGTCACTGAAGCCGCTGTACGACCGGCTGGAGACCGAACGCAAGGTACCGACGGCGAACATCTTCCTCGCCCTCACCAACGCGCCCACCCAGCTGGACGCATTCCTCACCTACGCCAACTCGCTACGGGCCGCCGACCTCAGCTCCAAGCTGCGCGAGCTGGCCATTCTGACCGTGGGTCACGCCACCCGGTCCGCATACGAGGTCGCACACCACCAGTCACACGGGCTCAAGGCCGGGCTCACCGAGGAACAGCTTGCGGCGGTGGCCGACTTCGAGGCGTCCGATCTCTTCGACGAGACGGAGAAGGCGGTCATGTCCCTCGCCAGGGAGTCCACGCTCCAGGTCGACGTCTCGCAGGAGACGTGGCGTGCCGCCGCCGAGCACCTGACGGACCGACAGATGGTCGAACTGTCGTTGTCCATCGCCTGGTACAACTCCGGCGTCCGCATCATGGGGCTGCTGGACATCGACCTTGAGGACAATTACCCACACCCGTTCCCCAATTCGTAGTTCTCGGCGCCGTACGGCCCATCAATTCAGGAGTATTTCAATGGCGAAAATGCTCGCTGCCCGACTGCACACGCTCGGTGAGCCGATGTCGGTGGACACGATCGAGGTGCCTGCCCCGCGGCCAACCGATGTGCTGGTGCGGGTGAAGGCATGCGGAATCGTGCCGAACATGGCGAATGTGATCAACAACTGGCCCACCTGGTATCCGCACCAGCCCTTGCCCAAGCTCCCCGCGGTCTTCGGGCTGGACCCGGCGGGTGTGGTCGAGGCGGTCGGCGAGGCGGTGCTCAACACCAAGCCCGGCGACCGGGTCTATGTGAGCCCGCTGCGATCCTGCGGCAGCTGTCAGGTGTGCCGCGGGGGCGAGCTCAGCCGGTGCCGCTACTTCACCTTGAACGGCTACTTCAGCACATCGCGCGACGGCCAGCGGATCTTCGACCTGTACCCCTACGGCGGCTTCGCCGAGTACATGACGGCGCCGCAGTACTCGATCGTCAACATCCCCGACAACATGGCGTTCGAGCAGGCCGGCAAGCTCGGCTACATCGGCACCTCCTACGGAGCCCTCAAGCACGCGGCGGCCGGCCCCGGCCAGGTCGCGTTGATCGACGGGATCACGGGCACGCTCGGCGTCGCCTCCACCCTCCTCGCGCTGGCTTCGGGCGTCTCCAAGGTGCTCGGAACCGGCCGCAACGAGGAACTCCTCAAGCGTGTTCAGGAGTTGGCCCCGGACCGGATCGAGGTCATGCGTCTGGGCGAGGGGTCCACGGGCGAGTGGGCCAAGTCGCGCACCGGCGGCGAGGGAGCGGACTTCGTCATCAGCGCACTCGGCGCCAAGGCCCCGGTGGAGACGATGCTCGACTCCATGCAGGGCGTGCGCCGCGGCGGCAAGGTGGTCAACGTCGGCGGCGTGGCCGACCGGCTGCCCGTCGACGTGAAGTGGCTCATGGACGAGCAGGTCCAGCTGATCGGCTCCAACTGGTTCACCACCGCGCAGGGACAGGAAGTCGCCGACATGGTGGCGACCGGGGCACTGGACCTGTCTTACCTGATCACCAAGCCCTTCCCGCTGGCCGAGGTCAACGAGGCGATTTCGGGGCGCGCCACCGACCTGGACGGCGGATTCAGCAACTACGTCGTGATCCCCTGATCCAGCAGGTCGCCCACACTCACCCCGCGGCGGTCCTGTTCTGCCCTGACGCCGCCGCGGGGTGTCCCGGCAGGACGGAGGAATCGGTGGAACTGCGCTGGCTGGAATCGTTCGTCGTCGTCGCGGAGGAACTGCACTTCGCGCGGGCCTCGGACCGTCTGCATCTCGCACCGTCGGCGCTCAGCGCCCAGATCAGAGCCCTGGAGTCACATCTCGGCGTACGGCTCATCGACCGCGGACGGCGCACCCGCCCGGCCCTGACCAGCGCCGGGCGGCTCTTCCTCGAAGAGGCGCGGCTCACCCTCGCACAGGCCGCGCGGGCCGAGGCGGTGGGCCGGCGTGCCGGGCGCGGGGAATTGGGACATGCCCAGATCGCGTACGTCGCCTCGGCCGCGTTCTCCGGCGTACTGACCGACGTCCTCACCCGCTGCGCGGCCCCCGGCACCGAACTCACCGTCCAGGTACGCGAGTTGGAGACACCGGCCCAACTGGAAGCACTGGCCTGCGGGGACATCGACGTCGGCTTCCTACGCTGGAGACCGGAGTACCCACCCGAAGTCACGGCCACCTGCCTGCTTACCGAGCAGATCGTCCTGGCGCTACCGGCCGCCGCGCCACTGGCGGCGTACGAAGCGGTACCGGCTGCCAAGCTGTGCGACGAGAACTTCGTTGCTCCGCACTTCGACGAGGAGTACGGCTGCCGTGACCAGATCCTCGAAGTGGCGGAGCAAGGGAACTTCAGCCCGCGATGCGCTCCCCCGGTGCGGGACTTCATCGCGGCTCTGACGCTGGTGGGCGGCGGTCTCGCGGTGGCACTGGTCCCCTACTCGCTGCGCCGCGTGCAGATCCCCGGAGTGGCGTACCGGCCACTGGCGGACGTGGCGCTGACGACCCGGCTGGTCGGCGCCTACCGCAAGGGGGAGACCTCACCTGCGGTGCGCGGCGTGATCCGCCGCCTCCGGGAGGCCGCTGCCGCCACGGCCACCGCCTGAACGCCGACCCGCAGCAGGCGTCCGGCATGAGCCTGACGCCCCGTCGGCATGCCGTCCTCTCCAGGCCCGGGTCAGCATCGAACCGACGCACGTTTGTACGCGGATGACGCACTGTTCAAGCAGGTCAGAGGGGATTTACCCGCCCTACGCTCAACACGGCAGCACACACCGTGGCGGCGTCGGTCGACCGCCGCCCGACGGAGGGACAGGCGGAGCAGCACATGACAGCGATCAAGCACGTAGGCGTCGTAGGCGCGGGCCAGATGGGCCGGGGCATCACCGAGGTGTGCGCCCGGGCGGGACTGCACGTCACGTTGTGCGACGTGACCGAGGACAAGGCCCGGGCCGGCCTGGCGGGTGTGGCGGACTCCCTGCTGAAGGCGGAGAAGCGCGGTGGCATCGCGCCCGAGGACCGCGCACACGCCCTGGCCGGGATCTCGGTCACCGACGACCTCTCCCGCCTGAGTGGGGCGGACCTGGTCATCGAGGCAGCCGTCGAGAACGAGCGCGCCAAGACGGCGCTGTTCCGGCAACTGGGCGAGGTGGTCACGGACCCGGCCGCCGTGCTGGCGAGCAACACCTCATCGATCCCCATCGCCCGGCTCGCCGCCGCGGCCGGACGCCCGGAGTCGGTGGTCGGCCTGCACTTCTTCAACCCGGTCCCCGTCATGCCACTCGTCGAGGTCGTCCCCTCTCTGCACACCTCGAAGGCAACGGAACTGCGCGTGCGTGCCTTCGCGAGCGAGATCCTGGGCAAGCAGACGATCATCGCGCAGGACCGTGCCGGCTTCGTAGTGAACTCCCTGCTGATTCCCTACCTGTTGGCAGCCGTGCGCATGGTCGGATCCGGTACGGCGACGGCGGAGGACATCGACACCGGGATGACCGCCGGCTGCGCTCACCCCATGGGCCCGCTGCGCCTGGCCGACCTCATCGGACTGGACACCGTGGCGGCGATAGGCGAGGCACTGTACGAGGAGTACCGGGAACCGCTGTACGCCCCTCCCCCGCTGCTGCGCCGCATGGTCGAATCGGGCCTGCTGGGCCGTAAGTCGGGGCAGGGGTTCTTCAACTACCGGGTGGCCTGAAGACACACGTCAGGAGCCGCCGGGGCCAGGCCGTTCATCACTGGGGCGGACTGACATCACCGATGTCACCGACCAGCCGCGCGCGCCTCCCGGGGGCTCATGCCGTACGCCGACTTGAAGGCGTGGCTGAAGTGGGCCGGGTCCGCGAAGCCCCAGCGCCCGCCGATGGCGCCGAGGGGAAGGTGGTCCAGGGCCGGATCGGTGAGGTCGCGTCGGCACCGGGCCAGACGCTGTTCCCGGATCCAGCCCGAGACCGTGTGCCCCTCTGCCGCCAGCAACTTGTACAGGTAGCGGCGGGAGATGCGGTGGGCGGCCGCGATCCCCTCGGGGTTCAGCGCGGGGTCGCCGAGCCGCTGCTCCATGTAGACGAGGACGCGCTCGGTGAGCAGGCCCGGGCCGTCCTCTTCTGTTGTCCGGTGCACGTCGGCGTGCTCCGCGAGCAGGGTGCCGATCAGGTCGATCACGTTGTCGGCCAGCCGGGGCGTGCCACGGGACTCCAGGTGCTCCATCTGCCGCGCCAGTCCGTGCAGGAGAGGCAGTACCACCTGCCCGAGACCGTCGTGGCAGGGCACCGGAGTCGCCGTCACACGCGACAGATCGCGCTCCGCCAACGGCAGCATGCCTCGCGGGAACATCAGGACGAGACCGGTGTGGGACTGGTGGAGGTCGTAGCTGAAGGGACGACGCGTGTCGTAGACGACCAGTTCGCCCGGCCCCACCCTGGCCTGACGGTCCCTCTGGGTGAGCACGCCCTGTCCGGTGAGTTGCACGGTGAGCTGGAAGAAGTCGGGTGCGTCGGAGGCGATGTGCCGACGGGTACGCGCGACGCTGTGCGGTGCGGCCGAGATGACAGACATCTGTACCTGGCCGACGCGCACGGCGTGCAGTGATGCCCTGAAGTCGGCGTTCCCACGCGGCAGGACCTCCAGGGGCACGAGGTTCCGGCCGACGGCGTCCCGCCAGCATTCCAGTCGCTCGGTGGCCGTGCCGTGGCTCGGCGTCGTGATCCGGGGCATGCGGCTCTCCTCCCGGCTCGTCCGGCCCTGCCGGGGGCGGGCTCGGACGGTACTCCTGGCGAGGAATGGTAAGTCCCTCCGAGCGATCTGCAACCAGCTCCCGGACGTGTTCTCAACCACGCAAGTTACCGGTGCTCCCGCACACAAGCAGGACCCGCGCCCCGCCCCACATCATGCGAGCAGTGACCGGGGCCCCTTCGGCCGGCGTTCGATCGCCCTCACGCCGGAACGGCCGCTCTCCGCAAGCCCATTTGAGGCTCCCCCATCAGCCGCACGCGGTTTTGCTGCTGCACGACCGCAAGCCTTCGCAAGGATCGATCATGACGACATTGCTCGACTCCACCTCATCGCACGACCAGGCATCCGACGACGGGGTGCTGGGCCGCGTCCGCGCACACCTGCCCCGGATCGCGGCACGTTCCGCCGAGGCCGAGACCGCGCGGGCCGTTCCCGCGGAGATCATCGCCGCTCTACGCGAGGCCGGTGTGTTCCGGATGAGCCTGCCCAGGGCATGGGGCGGCGAGCAGCTGGACCTGGTGCAGAGCGCTCGGGTGGTCCGGGAGATCTCGCGGGCCGACGGGTCCACCGGCTGGACCGTTCAGGCAGCGTCGATGGCCTGGTTCTTCGTACGGTCGCTGCCCCGGGAGACGCTTGAGAAGGAGGTGTTCGGCGAGGGTGCCGACCTGATGCTGCGTGGGGCGATAGCCCCGAAGGGCAAGGCGGTCGAGGTGGAGGGCGGCTACCGTCTCAGTGGGCGCTGGCCACTGGCCAGTGGCTCGTTCACCCCGGACTGGGTGCTCGCGGGCTTCGTGGTCGAGGGCGCGCCCCCGCTGCCGGACGGCCGCCCCGACATGCGCGTCGCGTTGATCCGCCCCGAGCAGGCCACGTTCCTCGACACCTGGGACGCGGTGGGCCTGCGTGCCACGCAGAGCACCGACTTCATGATGGACGACGTCTTCGTACCGGCGCGCTTCACCGGCCCGCTGATGGGCGGCAACAACATCCCCGCGCCCTTCTACGGCCTGCCGTACACCGCCACTGGTGCCTCGCACGACGCCGTCATCATCGGCTGCCTGGAGGGCGCGCTGGGCGATCTCGCCGCACTGGCCGCCACCAAGCGGCCGGCGTTCAACCCCGGGGTGCTCATCGGTGAGGACCCGGTGTTCCAGGAGAAGTTCGGTGAGCTGCACCTGCGCACGGCTGCACTCAACGCCCTGCTGGAGCAGACCGGCCGCGTCGTCATGGACCGCGCGGTCGCGGGAGGCGAGCCCACCCCGACCGAGTGGTTCGGCTACACCGGAGGCCACCAGCACATCCACCACGAGGGCAGCCGCATCCTCAACGAGATCATGACGCTGTCCGGCAGCTCGGGGCTCTACACCTCCCACCCGATGCAGCGCCGCTGGCGCGACGTCCGCTGCGTCTCCCAGCACGTGGCGGGCAACAACGGCTCGCTGCGGCGTCTGGGCGCGGTTCTCTCGGGTCAGGGGGACGTCCGATGAGCCCGCTCGCGACGACACCGACGGACCCCGCCGTTCTGCGCCAGGCGTTCGGCTGCTTCCCGTCGGGGGTGACAGCCCTGTGCGCACTTGATTCGGGTACGCCGGTGGGCATGGCCGCGAGTACGTTCACTCCCGTCTCCCTTCGACCGCCTCTGGTGTCGGTCTGCGTCCAGGACACCTCGTCGACCTGGCCGAAGCTGCGCGAGCAGGGCCGCCTGGGCCTGAGCGTCCTGGCCGAGGGACAGGACCTGGTCTGCCGTTCGCTGGCCGGCAAGGACCGGGACCGGTTCGCGGAGGTCGACTGGGAGGCGTCCGAGGAGGGCAGCGTGTACATCCACGGTGCCGGCCTCTGGCTGGACTGCTCGGTCCACGCCGAGCTGCCCGGCGGCGACCACACGATCGTCCTGCTGGAGATCCACGCCCTGAGGGCCGAACCCGACCGGGAGCCACTGGTGTTCCACGGCAGCCGGTTCCGCCGTCTGGCCGCTTGACGGGCCGATGGCCGAAGCGGGAGCTCCCGGTCTCCCTCCGCGCATGTGCCGAGGGTCGGGGAGCTCCCGCCTGGGAACCCTGCGCCGGACTTCGGGCGAAGCGCTCAGTCGGCTTGCTCGGCAAACGCCTTGACGCCGCGCAGGGTGGTCCCGATGTCGGTGCGGAGCTCGGCGAGCCGGAAGGCCACGATCTCTTTCTCCCGCTCCTGAGCACGGTCGATCACCAGGGTGATCCCCGAACGGCCCGGCCCGATCCGGGCGAACTGCCGCAACCTGCGGCCGGTCCCCTCCGGCTCGAGTCAGAAGCGCCAGGTGGCCAGGGGCTTCGCCAGTCCGGGGCCGAGTCACCGTACCGGCCGTCGGGATCGTCGACCGCCCAGCCGAACGTCATGCTCCGTGGTCGGTCCCTCAACCGGCTTCCCTGCGGGCGGCCACTTCCTGGGCCAGCTGAGGGGCCACGGCGAACAGGTCGCCCACCACGGCGTAGTCGGCCAGTTCGAGGATCGGCGCCTCGGGGTCCTTGTTGACCGCGACGATCGTCTTGGAGGTCCGCATGCCGGCGAGGTGCTGGATGGCCCCTGAGATGCCCAGGGCGATGTACAGCTGCGGGGAGACGGACTTGCCGGTCTGCCCCACCTGGTACTGGTGCGGGTAGTAGCCGGCGTCGACCGCGGCACGTGAGGCGCCCACCGCTCCGCGCAGGGCGTCGGCCAGTTCCTCCACCACCTTGAAGCCGTCCGCTCCCGCGACACCACGTCCGCCGGACACGACGACGGTCGCCTCGGTGAGCTCGGGGCGGTCGCCCGCGAGCACGGCTCGCCGGGCGGTGATGCGGGCGGATGCCGCACGGTCGACCGGCGGCAGGGCGAGTTGCCGCTCCCCCGCTTCCACGGGACGCTCCTCCGACTCGAAGGAACCCGGCCGCACGGCGATCACCGGCAGACCGTGGGTGACCTGTGAGCGCACGGTGTACGACCCGCCGAAGACAACCTGGGTGGCCACGCCGGACGAGTCCAGGTCGACCGCGTCGACCAGCAGCCCGGCGTCCAGCCGAGCGGCGAGACGCCCGGCCACCTCCTTGCCGTCCGTCGTCGCGGAGACCAGGACGGCGGCCGGGGAGACCTCTCGTACCGCGAGTTCCAGGGCGTCGACGGCCGGCGTAGAGAGAAATTCGCCCGCTTCGGGGGATTCGGCCGCGTAGACGCTCGTGGCGCCATGACGGGCGAGGGCTTCCTTGAGGCGGGCCGCAGTGCCGGGGGTTCCCACGACGACTGCGGCCGGGTCGCCCAACCGCCGTGCGGCGGTGAGGAGTTCATACGTGGACTTGTGGACGCGTTCCCCGTCGTGGTCGACGAGGACGAGGACATCGGGCATGGGCGCCTGCTTCTGGTTAACGCTGGGGAGGGCGGTTCAGACGAGCTTCTGGGCGATCAGGTAGTCGACGAGTCGCCGGCCGGCCGAGCCGTCGTCCGTGACACGGATTCCGGCGGCCCGTGCCGGACGCGGGACGGCCTCCATCACGTGGGTGCGGCTCACGAGGAGCCCGGTGTCGTCCACGTCGGGGAACAGGTCGTCGAGATCGACCGTCTCCACCGGCTTCCTCTTGGCGGCCATGATCCCCTTGAAGGAGGGGTAGCGGGGTTCGTTGATCTTCTCGGTGACGCTGACCAGCGCGGGCAGCGGTGCGTCGAGCGTCGCCTCGCCGTTCTCGGCCTCGCGCTCCGCTCGTACCCGTCCCGCGTCGACGGTCAGCTCCCTGGCATGCGTCAGCTGCGGCAGGCCGAGCAGGTCCGCGACGATGGCGGGGACCGCGCTCGCCTGTCCGTCGGTCGTCGCGTTGCCCGCGAGTACCAGGTCGACGTCCTCCACCGTCCGCACGGCGGCTGCAAGCACCTTCGCCGTGGTCACGACGTCGGTGCCCCGGAGCCTGTCGTCGCAGATGTGGATGCCGCGGTCGGCGCCCATCGCCAGGACCTTGCGGATGGCATCGAGTGCGGAGCCGGGCCCCATGGACACGACGGTGACCTCGGCGCCCACCGTCTCCTTCAGCATCAGGGCCTCCTCCGCGGCCCGCTCGTTGATCTCGTCCAGGACGAGGTCGGCGTTCTCGCGGTCCAGGGTGTGGTCGGCCTCGGACAGGGTGCGCTCGGCAGCGGTGTCCGGAACCTGCTTGACGAGTACGACGATGTTCACGGGCGTCTTCCTCCAGCCTTCGATGGTCAGCGGAACGCCGGGTAGCCGGTGATCGCCTGACCGACGACCAGGGTGTGCATCTCGCTGGTGCCTTCGTAGGTGAGGACGGACTCCAGGTTGTTGGCGTGGCGCAGCGGCGAGTACTCCAGGGAGATGCCGTTGGCGCCGAGGACGGTGCGGCACTCGCGGGCGATGGCGATCGCCTCCCGCACGTTGTGGAGCTTGCCGACGCTGATCTGCTCGGGCCGGATGCGGTGCTGGTCCTTGAGCCGCCCCAGGTGCACGGCGAGAAGCGCGGCATTGCCCACGGACACGCTCATGTCGGCGAGCTTCTTCTGCGTGAGCTGGAAGGCACTGATCGGCTTGCCGAACTGGATGCGGGAGTCGGCGTACTCGACGGCCGCCTGGAGCGAGTCGCGGGCCGCACCGACCGCGCCGAACAGGATGCCGAAGCGGGCCTCGTTCAGGCAGGACAGCGGTCCGCGCAGGCCCTCCGCGAGGGGCAGTCGCGCGGAGTCGGGCAGCCGGACGTTGTCGAAGTACAGCTCCGAGGTGATCGAGGCGCGCAGCGACATCTTCTGCTTGATGTCCTGTGTGGTGAAGCCGGGCGTCCCACGTGGCACGAGGAAGCCGCGGATACCGTCCTCGGTCTGCGCCCAGACCGTGGCCACATCGGCGATACCGCCGTTGGTGATCCACATCTTGGAGCCGTTGAGGGTCCAGTCGTCGCCGTCGCGGACGGCCTTGGTGCGCATGTCCGAGGGGTTGCTGCCGAAGTCCGGCTCGGTCAGGCCGAAGCAGCCGATCGCCTCACCGGCGGCGAGCCGCGGTAGCCATTCCCGCTTCTGCTCCTCCGAACCCCACTTCCAGATGGAGAACATCGACAGCGAGCCCTGCACGGAGACGAAACTGCGGAAGCCGGAGTCGGCGGCTTCCAACTCCAGACAGGCGAGCCCGTAGCCGACCGCGTTGGTGCCGGCACAGCCATAGCCCTCCAGGTGCATACCGAGCACACCCAACTTGCCCAGCTCGGGGGCGAGTTCACGCGCAAAGTGGGCGCTCTCGAACCACTCGCCGATGTGCGGGCGCACCCGGTCGGCGACGAATCTGGCGACGGTGGCCTGGATCTCGCGCTCCTCGTCGGTGAGGACGGAGGCGATGTCGAGCAGGTCGAGGGGGTCCTTCAGGGGCTTGCCGCTCATCGTGTGGGCTCCTTGTCATCAGGGTTGGGAAATCGGGTGGTTCCGGTCTCGGTGCCGGCGCTGCGAACGGGTCGGGGGCGCCGGGTCACACGGGGAGACGGTCGGACGGGCCGTGGAGGATCTCCGCGGTGTGCTGACCCAGGCGGGGCGGAGGAAAGCGGTACTGCGCGGGTGTCCCGCTCAGCGAGATGGGGTGCGCGACCTGCCGGGCGGGCCTGCCTTCTTCCCCGTCGACGGGTGCGGCGGGGAAGTCGACGACGCCGGGCAGACCGAGCCTGTGGGCGAAGGCGAAGGCCTCGTCGAGGGTGTTGACCGGTCCGGCGGGCACCCCGGCGGCCAGCAGGACGGCCGACCAGTGGTCGGCGCCCGCGGCACTGAGCCGCTTGGCCAGGATGTCCCGGAGTCCGGCATGGTGGGCGACTCGGTCGGCGTTGGTGCGGAAGCGGTCGTCGACAGCGAGACCGGGTTCCCCGACGACCTCGGCGAGCGCCGCGAACTGCCGGTCGTTGCCCACCGCGAGGGCGAGCGGACGGTCGGCGGTGGGAAGGGTCTCGTACGGGGCGATGCTCGGGTGCGCGTTGCCCATGCGTCCCGGAACCACACCGGCGACAGCGAATGCCGACGCCTGGTTGACCATGGCCGACAGCAGTGAGCCGAGCAGATTCACCTCCACGAGCTGCCCCTCACCAGTGGCGTCCCGGTGCCGGAGGGCCGCCAGGATGCCGAGCGAGGCGTGCAGTCCGGTGATCACGTCGACGAGGGCCACGCCGGCCTTCACCGGCTCTCCGTGCGCCTCCCCGGTCACGCTCATCAGGCCGCCGACGGCCTGCACGAGTAGGTCGTACCCGGGGATCGCGGCGCCCGCACCGCTGCCGAAGCCACTGATCGAGCAGTAGATCAGCTCCGGGCGCTGCGCACGGAGCTCCCGGTGGCCGAGGTCCAGCCGCTCCATCGTGCCGGGCCGGAAGTTCTCCACCAGCACGTCGGACTCGGCGACCAGGGCGCGTGCCTGTGCGCGGCCGACCTCCGTGGTCAGGTCGAGCACGATCGACCTCTTGTTCCGGTTGACGCTCAGGAAGTAGGTCGACGTGCCGTCATGGTCCGCCGGCGGGTGCCAGGCCCGGGTGTCGTCCCCGATGCCCGGCCGCTCGACCTTCACCACGTCGGCGCCGAGGTCGGCGAGGAGCATCGTGGCGTAGGGCCCGGCGAGAACCCGGGAGAAGTCGGCGATGCGCAGGCCGTCGAGCGCGCCCCGCGCCGATGCACCGGGGTCGTCGGCGCGTCCGTCCGGAACCTTGTGCTGAGTGCTCACGCACCCTCCTCTCTGATCATCCCGGCCCGTGACTCCGATTGAGCCGGGTGCTGTCACCGCCAACGCTCCAAGGACGTTGCCCGGTAAGTGAGTTCGACGAGGGGAAGCCCTTGGTCGAGGGGAGCCACGGCCCGCACGACTCGTACCCTCGCCCCGACCGCGACCACGACCGGTTCCTTCCTCGTCACCTGGCAGAGCAGGTTGAAGCCCTCGTCTATCGAGACGAACCATGTGTTGAGCGGAACCTGGCCGATACGGCGAACGAGGACCCCTGCACCGGTGCTGCGCTCCGGTTTGAAGGCAGTGGCCCCGCAAGCCCGGCAGAACGAGCGTCGGTAGGCCGGGGTGCCGCACCAGAGGCAGCGCTGGAAGAAGAGTTCGCCACTGACCGCCGACGGCGTCGGTGTGCCTGCCGGTGTCGGGTAGAAGACAGACGCTTCGGAGTCTTCCGCGAGCTCGGCTTGTTCGTGGGATTCTGTCTGGAGCATCACGGCCTCCTGCACGCAGTCCGATGACCGGAAACGGGGGATCGGAATCCGATCCGGCTCCACCACCCTGGCCCTGCCGCGGCTCGCCGGTCAACGACGAGCTGACGCATCTTTGTGCGCGGAACGCGTTCCATTCATTGAGGTCAGAGCCGGTTTTCAGGCGCTACTCTCACAGCGGGGCACTAAGCATCTGAGGGCATCCGCGGGGCAAAGCCAGCGTCATTTCCGTTCTCCGCCTCGCGCCGCCTCTGCCAGGGAGATGAGCCCGATGTCACGGGGGTGACTCGCCAGTCGCGAGCGCAACTGCGGGCACCCCACGTCCCTGGTGCAGCCGGGACAGCAGCGTTCCGAGCCGGGTTCAGCTGTGGGTCCGGCTTGTCGACCCCGGTCTTGGGGTTGTCCGGCAGCAGGCGGCGCGGGACGCCGCCGAAGAAGCGGAAGGCTTCCGCGTGTGCGAGGGTCCAGGCGTGCTGGTCCATGTGCGTCACCGGGCGGACGAACATGTGCCGCGAGGCGGGCAGCATCATCACAAACGCCCAGATCCGATGCCGTTTCCCGCTGGTCGGGTTGATCCACTGCCCCAGGAAGCCGTAGTCGATCTGGGCCTCCGAGCCCGGCTCGATGTCATCCCGCAGCACCGTGACCTTCGAGCGGGCCGCCTCGTCGGGCAGGTTCTCGTGCACCCAGCGGGTTACCCTTCAGATCCTTCTCGAAGTCCTCAATAGAGCGACTGTCCACGCCGGGCGCGCCTCTGTTCGCTTTCACGGCTTGCCTGATGACTTCAAGCGTCCATGTAGGTCCTCCCGGGAAGCCCCGGTTGTCCATGCACGTCACCTACACGTTCCTGGCCCGCCAGGTCCGCGCCAACCCCGCCAAGGACCTGCACGACCGCGAAGGACGGACTGAGTGCGGCGACCACATGACCGAGGGCGAAGACGATGAGCGCGAGGACCAGTGTGGACCGCCGCGGCAGGCGGAGCGTCGCGATGGCGATCGCGATCGCCGGCGCCCCGACGATCATGCCCGCCGCGAACGCCGTGATGAGCAGGCCCGCCTGGGACACACTGACACGCAGATCGTCCGCGATCTCGGGCAGCAGGCCCGCGATCCCACGCTCGCGGCCGCGCTGAGCACCTCGGCGTTCACCGTGGGCATCGCCGTCGGCTCGTGGGCAGCCGGTCTGGCCCTGGCCTCCCCGCTCGGGCCGGCAGGTCCGCCGGCGGTGGGCACCGTCATCTCCGCTCTCACCCTCGTACCGTTGATCGCCCTCGCGGTACAGGGCCCGCCGACCCGGTCGGCGAGGTCCCGTGTCGTGGAGCGGAGCACCGCGAGCAGCACCGTCATGGACGAGGGCGACTCCCACACCACCGTGGTGTGATCCACCCACTGCCGTCACATGCGATAACGATAAGAGGAGAACCGTGACGTCGGCTCATGACCGCCGTGAGGCGGCTGCGTCGGTGACGTCATGGCTCCGCGGCGACGCCGGGGGCCGGTCGTCGCCCGTGCGCCACACCGTCGTCAGCTCGCCGCGCCAGGGGCGAGCGAGTTCCCGTCAGCCACCCAGGCCGCAAGAAGGCGCAGCCGTTCCTGCGTGGGCGTGCCGACTGCGGCGGTCCAGATGGTTCGTGACCGTCGCCGTCGCGAAACTGACCTCGTTCTACACCAGCCACCTGGGCAGATCCCAAGCCATACACACGACCGCCTGATCCGCACGGCTGCCGCCGCACTGACGCGGCGACCCCCTCCACGTAGAAAGAAAGACGATGGAACTGCTGAAGCAGCTTCCGACCATGAAACTGCCGGCCGCCTGGTTCACCGGCGACGCCTGGGCCGACGTCGTCCACCGCGGCGAGGCGCCTTCACGTATCCGGGCGAACATCGTCCGCTTCTCGCCCGGCGCCCGTACCGCGTGGCATTCACACGGCCTCGGACAGACCCTCTACATCGTGGAGGGCATCGCGCTGATCCAGTCCCGAGGAGGTGAGGTTCTGGAGGCCCACCCGGGTGACGTCATCCACACGCCCCCGGACGAGGAGCACTGGCACGGCGCCGGCCCGGACCGCTTCATGGTCCACCTCGCGCTGTGGGAGACCGACGACGTCTCGTGGCTCGAGCACGTCACCGACGCCGAATACAACGGCCCGCGTGTCAGCCCCCGCACACCACGCTGAATCCCCACTCACCGCGGCTCACGGAGAACTTCCGGCAGCCAGTCCCCTGGAACCGAACCGAGAAGGCACCATGCGCGCAACGATCATTCACGCCCCTGGCGACATCCGTGTCGAGGACGTCCCCGCGCCCGAGATCGTCAACCCGACCGACGCGATCATCCGTACCGTCGTCACCTGCGTGTGCGGCTCGGACCTGTGGCCCTACCGTGGCATAGAACCCACCGACGAACCCCATCCGATGGGTCATGAGTACGTCGGCATCGTCGAGGAGGTCGGCCGCGAGGTCACCTCGGTCAAGCCGGGACAGTTCGTGGTCGGCTCCTTCGCCACCTCGGACAACGCCTGCCCGAACTGCCAGGCGGGCTACCAGTCCAACTGCGTTCGCCGCGAGTTCATGAGCACCTGTCAGGGCGAGTATGTCCGTATCCCCAACGCGCACGGCACGCTCGTCGCCACTCCTGATCTGCCCGCCGACGAGTCCGTGCCCAGCCTGCTCGCCGTGTCCGACGTGATGGGCACAGGCTGGTACGCCGCCGTCGCCGCGGAGGTCGGGCCCGGCTCGACGGCCGTGGTCGTCGGAGACGGCGCGGTCGGTCTGTGCGGCGTCATCGCCGCCAAGGAGCTGGGCGCGGAACGGATCATCGCGATGAGCCGGCACGAGTCCCGGCAGAAGCTGGCCCTGGAGTTCGGCGCCACCGACATCGTCACCGAGCGCGGCGAAGAAGGCATCGCCCGCGTGAAGGAGCTGACGAACGGCAACCGCTACGGCGGAGTCCGGCACCTGTTCGCCGCCCTGGACCTGGCCAAGGACAAGCTCTGCGGCCACATCAAGCCGGTCAAGAAGCGCACGCAGTTCCTGGAGTTCTGCCGCTACCTGCGCACTCTCTACCCGCCGAACACCCGCATTGCGATCGTCTGCGACAACTTCTCCCCGAAGCCGTCGGTGTTGAAGTTGTGGATCACATCGCGGACCCGGTCATCGCTGGGTGAACGACACCTCGGCGGTCCTCGCCACCGGCATGCCCTGCGCGGCGAGCAGGACCATCTGGGCCCGGCGCCAGGTCACCACCGACCCGGTCCCCCTGCGGATGATCCGCAGAAGCCGCCGCCCCTCGTCATCGTCGATCTCTCGGACACGTACTCGCTCTGCCACTCGGACAGGCTGTCGGACACGCGCCGCCCTGCACAGCATCGGGACGGCGCGTCACATCACAACAGGGCCAACGTTGCTTGATGCGGCACTAGTTCAGCGCATTCTCGAGCTTGCCCAGATCGACGAACTTGAAGTTGGTGTTGTCCCGGGTCTCCCCGTCCGCGTCCGTCTCGTCCGGGGTGTTGTGCCCGTCCTGCACCACGAGCAGGCCGTTGGGGTAGCGGGAGCCCAGGGGAACGTTCAGCACGGCCGCGCCGTCGCACTCCTCGGAGCCGTCGACGGTGCCGGCGGCGATCCGGAAGCCGCTCTCGTACTCGTTGTTGTCGGACACCTCGCGGTCGTACGCGGCGAAGGTGTTGTCGCCCTGGCTGGAGGAGAGCAGGTAGCCGTCACCGGAGCCCTCGTCGAGGATGGTCAGACCCTCGACGTCGGCGGACAGGTGCGTGCCGCCGTAGCCGGGGTCGGCGCCCGCCACGCACTCCTCGGTCGCCTCGTCGTAGGTCGCGGGGACGCCGTACTCCCGCACCTTGTCGATCAGCTTGGGCTTGCCGCCCAGGTCGGCGGGCAGCCGCCAGATGCCGATGTCCTCCTGGCCTGCGTAGAGCACCTTGTTCACCGGGTCAACGACCATGCCCTCGACCTGCGGGAGGTCACCGGGGTCGGCACACGGCGTCCAGGACCGGCCGTTGGGCAGGGTGAAGGAGGACGGCAGGTCGTACGTGCGCACCTGCTGGTAGGTGACCGCCCCGGTGGAGGTGGCCTTCAGCTCCAGCAGGGCCAGCCGGGTGCGGCTGCGCTGACTGACGACGGCGTAGGAACGGCCGGTGGACTTGTCCGTCCAGGTGGCCAGACCGTAGGGGGTGGTCTGGTTGTTGACCTCGTCCAGGGTCTTGGAGAAGACCAGCGGGGCCGATGCGTCGGTGATGTCCGTCAGCGGCTGGGCGGCGCCCGGTGTGATGCGGTAGACGCGCAGGTGGTCGCGGCCCCGGTCGGTGACGACGGCGATGTCGGCGCGGCCGGTCGGCAGCGGGAATCCGGAGATCAGGTCCACGTTGTTGAAGCGGCCCGGCTTGTCGTCGGGGGTGGGGGCGGGCGGCGCCGCTATCGACTGCACCTCCTTGCCGGCCAGGTCGTACACGCGCAGGCCGCCTTCCTTGGCGGTGGCGATCACCAGGCTGGCATCCGGGTCGGCGGCGTTGCGCCAGATCGCCGGGTCGTCGGCGTCGGCGTTGCCGCCGGCGTCGTCGCCGTACAGGGCGGGGGTCTCGGTGGTGGCGGTCAGGCTCGCCGGCCCGTCGACGGCCTGGGCCGAGGTGGGCAGGACCGCCACGGCGGTCATGGCCGCGACCATCGCGGCCAGCTGTGTCCCGCGCAGGTTGCGCACAGTACCTCCACGTAGGGGGAAAACGACGAGACCCGGTGGGGCAACGCGGGGGACGTGCTCCCCGCGTCGGGCTGCCAAGATCCTGTGGGCCGAAGGTGAAGGGCTTGGCGCTGTCCGGTGTCGCAATGATGCCCTGACGGTGAGCAGAGGGCGCGCCCGACCGTGCCACAGTTCCTGCCTCGCGGTCTCCGGCCGGTGGCTGAAAGAGGTTCCCCCAACGCTCACTTTCCGTTGGGAACCGGACGCAGGATTCGCTTCTAGGGTGATCGCGGCCGCCCCCCGGTTCTCCCCGTTCGTAGCATCGAGAGGACTCCCATGACAGGCACGTCCGCCGCAAGAGCGACCTCTGGTCCCGGTTTTGAACGACGCACCCTCCTGCGCGGAGCCGCGGTGGCCGCGGCCGCTTCCGTCCCCTTCCAGGCCCTTGCCGCGCGCACGGCCGCCGCCGAGCCGGTCAAACTCGAGTTCGACGCCGGGTACGGCCCGCTGCACCCGGCCAAGGACCAGGCGACCGGCCTGGAACTGCTGCATCTGCCGCGCGGATTCGAGTACATCTCCTACGGCTGGACCAACGACCTCATGGACGACGGCGTGCGCACCCCGGGCTCGCACGACGGCATGGCGGCATTCCGCTACGGCGACAGGCTCCACCTCGTCCGCAACCACGAGCGCGGCGCCGGCCCCGCCTTCGCCGCTCCCGCGTACAACCCCGAGGCCGGCGGCGGCACCACCACCCTGGTCTTCGACCCGGACGCCGGCCAGTGGCTGGAGTCCTACGGCAGCCTCGGCGGCACCATGCGCAACTGCGCCGGCGGTCCCACCCCGTGGAACACCTGGCTCACCTGCGAGGAAACCTTTTCCACGACCGCCGGCAAACGCCACGGCTACATCTTCGAGGTCGCCTCGCGGGGCAAGGGCAACCCCGAGCCCTACAAAGCCATGGGCCGGTTCAACCACGAGGCCATCGCCATCGACCCGGCGACCGGCTACGTCTACGAGACCGAGGACCGCGGCGACGCATCGCTGTACCGCTTCGTTCCGGCGGTACCCGGTGATCTGTCCAAGGGCGGCCGGCTGGAGGCCCTGCGCATCGGCAGCACTACGTACGACACCCGCCTCGACGGCGAGAAGGCGTACGGCAGCGTCTCCTGGGTGCCCGTGGACGACGTCGACCCGGCGGCGGACACCGTGCGGCTCCAGGCGCAGGCAGGCGGCGCCGCGGTGTTCAGCCGCCTCGAAGGCGCCTGGTACGGCAACGACCGCATCTACGTCATCACGACCGACGGCGGCCCGGCCCGTCAGGGACAGGTCTTCGAACTCGACCCGGCCACCGACGAGTTCCGGGTGCTGTTCGCCTCGCCCGGCGCCGAGGTCCTCAACGCGCCGGACAACATGTGCGTCAGCCCGCGCGGCGGCCTGGTGCTCTGCGAGGACGGCAGCGGCACCGAATACGTCCACGGGCTGACCACGGACGGCGAGATCTTCCGCTTCGCCACCAACACCGTGGACCTGCGCGGCGGGACCGCAGGCAAGAACGTCCCGGCGGCCGACCACCGGGGCTCGGAGTGGGCCGGCTCGGTGTTCGAGCCGAAGAACGGCAACTGGCTGTTCGTGAACATCCAGACCCCGGGCATCACGTTCGCGATCACCGGCCCCTGGACCCAGGGCGCCTTGTAGCCTTCAGCCGGGAACAAGACAGCGCGCGTCGAGGCTCCATACACCCAGCCCCGCCTCACCAGCGGAGACGGGCAGCAGCCTCGACGCGCTCCTCCAACGCCCCCACCCGGCCGAGAAAACCATCGAAGTCACCTTCGACTGCTCATCCAGACCCAGGTCACCGAGATGACGGTCAAGGCCGGACAGAGCGCACCGCGGCTCTCATCAACGGCCCGGGCAACCGCCTGAAGAACCGCCTCAAGGCCATCGAGCCCGAGATTCGAAACCGCCCGACACAGCCGCCCACTGAACACCGCACCCGGGTCCCAGCCGGCCCGGCGGGCCATCACGGACGCGGCCCACGCCGTGTCTCCGGGTACAGCGGGGGCGGCGGCGCCCGCGCTCGTTGCACTGCTCGTACCGGCGCCGGTTGTCGCGGACGTTCCCGCTGCTCAAGAAGTCAACGTCACCAATGGGTGCTCCCCCGAGCCCTTCCCCGACAACGCCGTAGAGCGATCCTGCCCTTCCACCGCCCCCCACCGACCTCGGACCACGCGTACGCCCGCCGGCCAGGAAGACAAACCCGGCATGGCGACAAGGTCTCCCCCGCTCGGGCAGCGTCGGCTTCGGTCGTATACGCCGTTCCGAAAAGGCGCATCCCGCTCAGAGAAACGGTCCTTGCGGAATAGGATCTCCCTCACGTTGAGCTGAGCGTATGCCGTGCCATCAGGGGGCCTGTTGCCGCGCAAAATATCCGAAGCCGAGGCCGTCGAGGCCATGACACGTCGCGGAGCGCGCCCCGTCGAACCCTTCCCAGGGACCCAACATCCGTGGAAATGCCGCTGCTTGACCTGTAACGAGGTGAGCGCGCCGCGCTACAACGACGTCGTGAACAAAGGAACCGGGGTCTGCAACAAGACCTGCCGCTCACTCAAGATCGCCGCCAAGCTCACCCGTGACGGGGCGAAGGCCGCCGCCGTCATGCTCGAGTGGGGATGGGAGCCCCTTGACGGCTATCCGGGAGCGGGCAAGCCCTGGCCGGCCAGGTGCATCCACTGCGGGGCGATCAAGATCAAGAAGCTGTCGCACGTTCAGAACGGCCGCGGCGGCTGCACCCACTGCGCCGGACGTGACGTCACCGATGAGTCCGCACGCAAGCTGATGCGTGCGGCCGATCTGGAGCCGCTCATCGCCTATCCGGGTTCACTGCAGCCATGGCTGTCTCGCTGCCTGCGCTGCACTCACGTCGGAACGCCTACGTACGCGAAGGTCCACGCCCGTGGTCACCAATGCTGGTCGTGCCGCTCGGAAAAGATCGCAGACGCCCTGCGACTCGACGACGAGGTGGCCATCTCCAGCATGCTGGAAAAGGACCTCGAACCGCTTGTGCCGTATCCCGGCAACACGGAACTCCCCTGGAAATCACGCTGCATGACCTGCGAGACGGTCCTGGACCCGGGACCGACGCTGCACAACATCCGAGGTCCGCAGGGTGGCTGTCCCACCTGCGCGGAGCGTGGCATCAACCCCGCTCGGCCGGGCTACCTCTACCTCGTCGTCCACGAGGGTCACCGTGCTCTGAAGTGGGGCATCGCCAACATCGAACAGCGCATCACCCAGCACCTCTCCCAAGGCTGGCAGTTGGTCGCACGATGGAAATTCGATCTCACCGGTGACGCCTGGGCGTTCGAGCGCCAGATCAAGATGTGGATCCGGGGCCAGGGCATCCCTCGGGCACTGACCTCCGACCAGATGAAGTACCGCGGACATACAGAGACCGCCTTCCTCGCCGATATCGACCTTCACCTGGTGCGCCAGCACATCGAATCCCTGATCGGCCGCCGCCCCGATGAACCACCGCAGCTGTAGCGCGACGAGTATCACGCGTCTCGCGTCACCACGCAGAAGGGTGCCTGCTTCATCGCCGGCCTCTGCTCCGCAGGCTCCTGCGAACGCATCCGCCGTCCTACTCCAGCATCTCCCCGCGCTCTTTCAGCTGCCCGCCCTGGGGCCCGGCCGAGCCGCCTGGCGGTGCGACGTCCCCTTGCGGCGTCGAGCTCGACGCTCACCAGGAAGTCAGATGTCCTGCGAGTTCCCGAGTTGGTTCGCTGACGTCACGCAGGAATCAGCGGAAGCCCTGCAGCGCTGGCGACCGGCTCACACACCGTCAGACGCGGCCCAAGACCTGGAGCGGTGCAAGACGTTCCGGGCCGCGTTGTGGTCTGCGTTGCCGGACCATCCGCAGCCGGGGTTCTTGCACACGAACAGGGCCCTGGGTCTCCCGGCTGCCGGGGGTGGTCTCGGTGTGCATCCCGAGGCCCTGCGCGGCTGGATCCGGCAGGCCGAGGCCGATGCCGGCGAGCGGGATGACCGGCTGACTTGCCTGGACCTCAGCCGAGTTTCTTGAGCATCTTGACGGAGGTCGTCCCGTAGCCGAGCGACTCGTAAAGGCCGCGGGCACCCGTGTTGAACCCGAAGACACTGAGGCCGAGAGTATGAGCGCCCTGCGCCCGGGCGTATTCCTCGCCGAGGACCATGGCCGTGCGCCCGAGGCCCCGACCACGCTTCTCAGCGTCGATCACGATGTCCCAGATCCACCAGGCGCCGGCGTCGTCGCTCGTGTCTGGTCCGGTCCAGAGGTAACCGACGGTTGCCCCGGCGTCATCGACCACGTCGAAGACCACGTGCCCCGGACCCGGTGCACCAGAGGGAAACGAGCGAGCCATGCTTTCGTCCGCATGCCGGTAGGCATCCTCGGGCGTCTGCCCCATGACGACAAGATCATTGGCGTACTCATCCCGACTGCGTTCGAGCCACGCAGGGAAAAACCGCGCGTCCAAGCGGCGAAGGGCTCCAGGCATCGGATCAGCCTCCCACACCGCCGATGTTGGACGGCCTCGTCCCCGCGTAACGCTCACACACACGCTCAACAGGGCAAACGTTGCCTGCCACGGCACTAGCACGCCGAGGTGACGGGGTGGGGCGAAGTTGCGCCACCACTGCTTGCCGGCGGCGTGACCCGCCAGTACCACGAGCTGGTAGCCCTCGCGCGCGTACAGAACCGGCAGTGTCATCTGGCACCCGGTGCGACGCCCCAGGAGCGACAGCGCACACAGCCCGGCCCATACCGCGTGCCACCGCGATCGCAGCAGCGCCAGCACGCTGCTGTTGACCGCGACGGTCGGCGTACCGCAGCGTCTGAGCCAGTCGCCGGAACGCTCCCTGCATCCATGTCCCCAGGGTCTGTGCGATCCCGCCGCCCCGGCCAGGGCCGTTCGTCTCCGAGGAGCGGCCGAACGGCATCCACGCCGCGGGGCGGCTGTGAACGCCCCCGGGAGGGGGTGCGGTGGGCGGCGCCCGCTGGGATCTCACGCCGCGCATCGTTCCCACACGTCAAAGGGTCATAGGATCTGAGGCGGCCATCTAACACAGGCGTTCGGGTGCCGGCAGGGCCGTTCGGGCATGATGAGGAGGTGCCAACGGCACCTTTTCCGGAGGGAGCGGGAATGGCGGAGAGTCCAGCACAGGGGCGCAGGGGCGGCCCGGCGGCGCCCCAGTTGCGGCTGGATGAATTGCTGGAGGGCCTGCAGGCGCAGGTGGAGCAGGTCCGCGCGGCCCGGGACCGGGTACACACGCTGCTGGACGCGGTCCTCACCATCGGCACTGATCTGGATCTCGACGTTGTACTGCGGCGGATCACCGAGTCCGCGGTCACCCTGGTGGACGCCCAGTACGGGGCCCTCGGCGTGCTGGGCGAGGAAGGGAAGATCCGGCAGTTCATCACGGTCGGCATGGACGAGGACACCATCCGTACCATCGGCCACTATCCCGAGGGTCAGGGCATCCTGGGGCTCCTGATCAAGGAGCCGGAGCCGCTGCGCCTGGCCAACCTTGGCCGCCACCCCGACTCGGTCGGCTTCCCCGCGGGACATCCGCCGATGACCACCTTCCTGGGCGCGCCGGTGCGCGTGCGCGACCAGGTCTTCGGAAACCTGTATCTGACCGACAAGCGCGGCGGAGCGGAGTTCGATGACGATGACGAGGCGGTGCTGCGTACGCTCGCGGCCGCGGCCGGTGTGGCCGTCGACAACGCCCGCCTGTACGAGGGCTCCCGGCGCCGGGAGCAGTGGCTGGCGGCGAGCAGCGAACTCACCCGCAGCCTGCTGTCGGGCACCGACCCGGACCGGGTTCTGCATCAGGTCGCCGCAGCCGCCAGACAGCTGTCCGGCGCCGACCTGGTGACGCTGGCCGTACGGTTCGACGGCGGCGAGGAGCTGGTGATCGAGGCCGCGGACGGCGAGGGCGCCGAGCAGGTGCGAGGACTGGTCCTGCCGGCCACCACACTGGCCGCGAAGGTCTACCAGTCCAACCAGCGGATCAGCAGCAGTGCGCTGTCCGCCGAGCCGCAGGCCGGTGGCGGTTCAGCGGCACAGCTCGGCCTGGGACCGGGGTTCCTGCTCCCACTGGGCGGCGGCGAGAACGTGCGCGGAGTTTTGCAGGTTGCCAACCTGCCCGGCGGTACGGAGTTCTCCGACGCCACCATGGCCATGATCGACAGCTTCGCCGACCAGGCCGCACTCGCCCTGGAGATCGCCGAGCACCGGCGCGAGGCCGAGCACCTCGTGGTCCTGACCGACCGCGACCGCATCGCCCGCGACCTGCACGACCTTGCCATCCAACGGCTGTTCGCCTCCGGACTGACCCTCAATTCCGTACTCGGCCGGATTTCCGACCGGCCCGAGGTGGCCGAGCGCGTCCAGCGCGTGGTCGACGACCTCGACGACACCATCAAGACCGTACGAGGCACGATCTACGCGCTACACGAGCGCGACCGCTCCGACAGCCGCGGCGGGCTGCGCTCAAGGCTTCTGGCCGAGACCGACCAGGCCGCCGACGTGCTCGGCTTCACTCCCGCGCTGCGCATGACCGGCCTGCTGGACACCGCCGTACCCGCGGACCATGCCGACCACCTGCTCGCCGTGCTGCGCGAGACGCTCTCCAACGCCGCCCGGCACGCGCACGCCACCGGCGTCGAGGTCACCGCCGAGACGGACGGTCGGCGGCTCCACCTGCGCGTCGCTGACAACGGCGGCGGCATCGACCCGGCCGTCACCCGGCGCAGCGGCCTGGACAACCTCGGTCGGCGCGCCACCGACCTCGGCGGCAGCTTCACTCTCACGCCGAACGAACCCACCGGCACCATCGCGGAATGGACCGTGCCTCTCCCCACGCAGACGGACGCCTGAGCCCCAGGGGCCGGGGGGCGGGACCAACTCGCTCCCTCCTTGGTGCCGTTCGGCCCAACGACGAGGGCCGGTTGCCTCGCGCCCGGTCTCATCGCCATACGTCACCGTGGAGGCGCACACTCGCCCCTGGTCCGGCTGAGCTGTCCGAGACATGCCGGGCCCCACCCACGGGATGGCAACGATGAGCCCCTTCCGGGACACAGAAGGAATACCAGCCAGGTCGGCGCCGCCCCCTGCCCCGGTCAAGGCGCGTGCCGCCACGATAGGGACGGCACTGAAGTGGGCCGTTCCCGTGGCCGCGGGTCTGACCGTCTACCTGCTACCGCAGCCGGACGGAATCAAGGCCGGCGGGTGGGCGGTACTCGCCATCTTCACCGGCACCGTACTGGGCCTGATCCTGCAGCCGCTCCCGCTCGGCGCGGTCGCCCT
Organism: Streptomyces sp. DSM 40750; assembly: GCF_024612035.1. Classification (GTDB taxonomy): domain Bacteria; phylum Actinomycetota; class Actinomycetes; order Streptomycetales; family Streptomycetaceae; genus Streptomyces. Next base: position 11,382,404 of record NZ_CP102513.1, on the reverse strand, counting down.
CGTCGGCCTGACAGCGGCGATGATCACCGGCACGCTGGAGCCGGACGTCGCGCTCGGCGGCTTCTCCGAGCCGACCATCTGGCTGATCGTGGCCGCGTTCTTCATCTCGCTGGGATTCACCAAGACCGGCCTCGGCCGACGCATCGCCCTGCTGTTCGTCCGTGCCCTGGGCCGCAGCAGCCTGGGACTGGCCTACGGCATCACCCTGACCGACCTGGTGCTCGCCCCGGCCACCCCGAGCAACACCGCCCGATCCGGCGGCGTCATCAACCCCGTCATCGGCTCGCTCAGCACCAACGCCGGCTCGCACCCCGGCGACGAAAGCCGCCGCAAGCTCGGCGCCTACCTCAGCGTGACCGCCATGCAGATCAACACGGTCACCAGCGCCATGTTCCTGACCTCCATGGCCGCCAACCCCCTGGTGCAAAAGCTCGCCGCCGACCACGGCATCGCCCTCACCTGGAGCTCCTGGGCGCTCGCGGCACTCGTGCCCGGACTGGTGGCCCTGTTGGTGCTCCCGGCGCTGCTGTACCGCGTCTTCCCGCCTGCCGTCCGCGCCACCCCCGAAGCCCCGGCCCAGGCCCGCGCTCAGCTCGCCGAGCTGGGCCGGATGTCCCGTCAGGAATGGACCATGGCAGGCGTCTTCGTCCTGCTGCTCCTGCTGTGGTCGGTCGGCGGTCAGGTCTGGGACCTGTCCGCCACCGTCTCCGCTTTCACCGGCGTGGCACTGCTGCTCGTCACCGGCGTACTGACCTGGGGCGACCTGGCCGCGGAGAAGGCGGCCTGGACCACCCTGGTGTGGTTCGCCGTCCTGGTGATGTTGGCCGGCCAGCTCCAGGAACTCGGCGTGATCGGCTGGTTCAGCGACGCGATCACCGATGCCACCTCAGGCGTGGGCTGGCGGACCGCTTTCGTGATCCTGACGCTGGTCTACCTGTTCTCCCATTACCTGTTCGCCTCCAACACCGCGCACGTGGCCGCGATGTACGCCGCCTTCCTGGCGGCCGCCACCGCCACCGGCGCCCCGCCGGTGATGGCCGCCCTGGTGCTCGGCTTCATCAGCTCCCTGTACGGCGGCCTCACCCACTACGCCTCCGGGCCGGCCCCCGTCCTCTTCGGCGGCGGGTACGTCACCCTCGCCGAATGGTGGCGCACCGGGCTGATCGCCGCCGGCGCCAACATCGTGATCTGGATGGGCGTGGGAGCCGTCTGGCTCAAGGTCCTGGGGCACTGGTGAGCAACACGACCAACCGACCTGGTGCGTAGTCCTCCCGGCCCGTTCTGCTTGCGGAACGGGCCGGAGACCTGGGCAGAAGTCGTCGGACAGCAAGAAGCCGCGAACGAGGCCAGGAGGGGCCGCGTCGACTGAATGCCGCGAAAAGGCCGATGAGGGAACGGAAGCAACCTCAGCATGACGTACTCAAGTTGCCGGTAACTGCCGTATCTGACGTGCCGCCCCGACCAGCCCCGACTGTCGGCACCAGCGCATCACTCGGCCGACACAGGTCTGTCTCCGACGTCGTGGCTGCCCGCCGCCACCCTTGTGGCGCGGGTACTCCGGCCCCCGCTCCTCGGCGTTGGCGGCGAACCGGCGCCGGTCTCGCCGTAGCGGTCGCCGAGCACCTGTCCGGCACCACCAACGGACACCTCGCCACCCCGGGGCGGCCCGACGATCTATAGTCGGTCTGCTGGGCCTCCCAGGTGATGATGCCGTCCTTGACGTACACCTTCCACGAGCACGAGCCGGTGCAGTTCACCCCGTGCGTGGAGCGCACCACCTTGTCGTGCGACCAGCGATCCCGGTAGAAATCGTCCGCCTGCCGGCCGCCCTTCCCGTGCAGAGTGCGAAGATCGTCGGAGACCTCCGCCCTGGTGAAGAACCGGCGGCTGCGCACCAGCGCCTCCGCCAATTCGCCGTCCATGGCCGCCTGCGTCTGTTCCCGGCTGGTCTCCGTGCTCACCGTGCCACTCCGCCCCGGGCGCCACGGGCCCGTTCGAATTGCGATCGGTTCCGGCCGCACACGACTCTACGACCGCCGTCCCCCGGAGGGTCAACAGCCACACCACGACCAACACACGGTTTGGCGAAGATCGCCTGCGTGCAGGGGCGGTTACCCGGGCTTCGCAATGCCATACCCACACCTGCAAACGCCGCGCCCCCGCTCATTCCGAGCGGGGGCGCGGGATCTGCATGGTGTGCCCCCGAGTGGGCGGAAGCACTGCCCGGTCAGGCGGCCGGCCGGGACAGGGCGCCGCCCGCCTTCGCGCGCACAGCCTCGACCGCTTCCCACTCCTCGGTGCTGAGGTTGGCGAGCGCGGCCGGGAAGACCCCGTCCTGCTCCTTGAGGATGTGACCGCGCAGCAGGGCCATCGCCTCGATGAGCCGGTTCGGCCAGGTCGGGTCCGAGGGCGTCGCGCCGTCGGCGGCCTCGGCCAGCACCGCCTCGATGCGGCGGTGCTCGGCCTCCAGGGCGGCGATCTGCTCGGGGAAGTCCAGTGCCATCGCGGGGAACAGGCCGTGCTCCTCGACCCGTGTGTGCGGGTCGAGCACGGTAGTGATCTCGCGGGCGATCTGAGCCATCCGGTCCACGTCACCGTCCTGGCGGGCGGGGTGAAGATGGCTGATCAGGCGGACGACCTCGTCGTGCTCACGGGTCAGTTCGTCGATCGACGCCAGCGACTGGCAGCCGCAGTACTCGCACACCGGTCTTCTCCCTGTCCTTCGTTCCCTGCCGGTCTGGGCCGCTCGCCCTTACGCGATGGTGCCGACGGTGCGGTGCCCTCGCCGACCGCCGGTGCGCGGCTTCCTCTCGCCGCCTTCGGCCGCCGCGCGGACACCGGTGAGGGTGAAGGCCAGCGCCGCGGCGGCCACGATCGCGAGCAGGACGAGACCGATCGCGTACGACTCGTAGGCTCCGTACAGCGAGCCCATCACCAGCGGCGGCAGGAAGCCGCCCAGTCCGCCCGCGGCGCCGACCACGCCGGTGACGGAGCCGACCTGGTTGGCCGGGGTGCGCAGGGCCACCAGGGCGAACGTCGCCCCGCTGCCCGCGCCGAGCGCGGCGGCCATGGCCAGGAACGCGATGGTGCCCACCGGCGCCAGGGCGGGGGTGAACGACTGCACGACCGCCCCGACCACGACCGCGGTCAGCGAGCCGGCCAGCACCCGGACGGGGCCGATCCGGTCGGACAACCAGCCGCCGATCGGGCGCATCGCCACCGCGAGGAGTACGAACCCGGCCATGCGGTTCGCGGCGTCGGCCTGGGTCAGGCCGTAGCCGGTCTTGAGGTAGGTGGGCAGGTAGACCGAGAAGGCGACGTAGCCGCCGAACGCGACCGCGTACAGCGCGGATGCCTGCCAGGTGATGGGCAGCCGGACGGTGGCGGCCAGTCGGCGGGCCAGGGGCTCGGTCGGCACGGTGCGGCCGGGCGCGTCACGCAGCAGCAGCGCGGCGGCCACGGCATACACGGCCAGGACCGCGGCGGTGATCAGGAACGGAGTGGACATGCTGCCCGCGTCGACCAGCTTCACCGTGGTCAGGGCGCTGATCGCGGTGCCACCCATGCCGGCGCCGAAGACGCCGATGGCAAGACCGCGCCGCTCGGGCGGAAACCAGGCGTTGACGAGCGGCACACCGACGGCGAAGGCAGTGCCGCCGATGCCGAGGAAGAACCCGCCGATCAGCAGGGCGGCGAGGGAGGAGTACCCGGCCAGGCCGAGGTAGAGCACCGGCACGATGGTGGCCGCCGACACGATCGGGAACATGACCCGGCCGCCGAACCGGTCGGTCAGCGCGCCGACCGGGATCCGGCCCAGTGAGCCGACCACGACCGGCACCGCCACCAGCAGCGACTGCTCGAACGACGACAGGTCGAGGCCGTCCTTGAACCGGGGGCCGAGCGGGCTGAGCAGCGCCCAAGCCCAGAAGTTCACGGCGAAACCGACCGTTGCCAGGGCCAGCATCAGCCACGCCCGGCCGGACACCGACCCAGCTGACGGTGAACTACCGCTCTTCGACTCCAACGGCTGGACCATGTTGTCCGTCCCCTTTCCGCTTCATGGTGGTACTGCGCCACCGGGATCGCACGCGCACCGCAGGCCCCCTTGCCTGCAGAACGGCGTCACGTCACCACTGTCCGCATCAGGACGCACCGCGGGCATGGGCCATCCGTCCCTACCGGCGGACAGACGGTCCCCGGGTTCGGACCCGGCCGTCCCTCCAAACAGGCCCCTGAACCGCCTCGCCCGAGCGGCTCCCGGGAAACAACGGCTGCGATCGGCCGTCCCCGCGGGAGCCGGGAGGGGATAGGGCCGGTCGGCCCTATCCCCTCCCGGCTCCCGCGGGGACGATGGACTGATGTCCCAGAACGACGCCTTTCGCTCACTCGACCGGCAGGAGTGCCTGCGGCTGCTCGCCAAGGTGCCGGTCGGCCGCGTGGTCTACACCAGGCAGGCACTGCCCGCGGTCCTCCCCATCAACTTCTCCCTGGACACGGACGCCTCCGTCCTGCTGTGCACCTCGCCGGACTCGGACCTCGTACGCGCCATCGACGGCGTCGTGGTCGCCTTCGAAGCGGACGAGTTCGACGCGGCAACGCGGTCCGGCTGGAGCGTGGTCGTCACGGGCCGGGCCACCATGGTGACCGACCCCGCCGAGCACGAGCGGCTGTCCCAGGACGGCCCCACGTCTTGGATGCCCCTGAAAGACGCCGTGTTCGTACGGATCGAATCCGAGATGGTCACGGGCCGGGAGCTCAGCGGGGCGCGCGGCAATCCGTGAGGCACAGCAGAGCGGGTCGGGCAACGGTCCTCGATCTGCGCGGGCCGCGATCGCCCGCGGGGTCGGTGGGGGTGGTGGCAGCGGGTACGCCGCGCACCTGATAGGACCGGGCGCCGACGCAGAAGAAGGGTGGACCTCAAGACCGCGGCCCAGGCACAGGGGCGGGGCCCTGGCGCGGGCCTGTCCGTTCGGACGGGGAGGCCACCCGAAGGGACAGACGCATGCAAAGTCATCGCGGACAACGGGCAGTTGTCCCCGTTCGACGACAGGGGAAGCGCATGGGGCAGCACGGTGAACTGCGGCGCGCAGGGCCGGCCTGGAGGACGAGTGGTCCCGCCGGGTGCCACGGACGAAGGTCCTGTGTGCGCCACCGAGCGGTGGCGATCCGTTGCGCCACGAAGTGGCCGAGTCCTGGGCGCGCTCGCTGACCAGCGTGGACCCCGGCCGGGACAGCGCTCCCGTTGCCGAAGGGGGCCCTGTGCACGAGCGCTGGTCCCGATCGCCACTGCGCCGACCGGTCGATGACCTCGCCGACGAACTGCGCAGCGTCGCCGACGACGCCGGATTCGTCACCGCGGTCACCGACGAGTCCGGGACGATCCTGTGGACTTACGGCGGACAGACCATGCGGCGACGGGCCGAGCGGGTCAACTTCGCACCGGGTGGGCGGTGGGACGAGCAGACCAGGGGCACCAACGCCCTGTCCCTCGCACTGCGCACCGGCCGCCCCAGCACCGTCTTCTCCGCCGAACACCTGGTGACGGCACTGCACGGCTGGGCCTGCTACTGCGCGCCGATCCACGGTCCCGACGGGCAAGTCCTCGGTGTCCTGGACCTGTCCACCACCTGGGACCGCTCGCCTCCGTTGGCCATGTCCACCGTGCGCGGTCTGGCCTCCGCCATCGAGGCTGAACTCCGTACCGAACCGCCCCTTCGGTCCCGCGAAGACCAGCCCCAGGCACGGCTGCACTGCCTGGGCACCGAGAAAGCGGTACGCGAGGGCGTACCCCTTCTGCCGCGGCCCCGGCATCTGGAGATGCTCACGCTGCTCGCGCTGGAACCGGACGGATACACCCGGGGAAAGGCTCCGCGCGGTCCTGTACGGCGACCGTGCCGTCACCGCCTCCACGTTCAAGGCGGAGATCTCCCATCTGCGCCGGGCCCTCGGGGGCGGTATCGCCACGCGCCGCTACGAACGCCGCCGTACCGCGTCGACAAATGTCTGGAGCATACGGTCGTATGCGCCGAGGTCGATCTGGCCTGACCCCGACTTCCTCACCTCGGGCAGGAATGCGATCGGGCGACCCGAAGAGCCGGACGCGCCTGCGCAGCAGGGATTTCCTCGCGCCCGTCCGCCGTGGGCCTCGGCCCGAAGCGCCGTGAGAGACCGCAGCGTTCAGCTCTCGGCACGGAACCGGTAGACCAGCCGCTCGCCGGGCTGAACGCATGGGCCGGTCGGGGGCGAGGGAGCCTGCGTGGAAGTCGATGCCGTGGCCCATGCCGTGGTCGTCGTTGACGAGGGTGATCTCGAAGACGTCGCCGACCTGTCCATGCAGGGTGGGGCCTGGTGCGGTGCCGCCGAAGGTCCACATCTGTTCCTCGTGTGCTGGGGCGTTCCTTGTGCTTGGGGTGCGGCGGGCGCCCGCATGCCGGATTGAGCAAAGTCCGTGCGGCGCCGGAGAGTTGAGGGTGGCTCGTCAGCTGTGGCTGAGCCGGAGCCGCCAGGCTTCCGGGCCGCGTTCCAGGTACTCCACCGAGAAGACCCCGGGGCTGCGCTGTTCGATCTGAGCGAGCAGCGGCAGCGGGTCGTGCGGGGCGACCAGTACCATCGCGGTGCCCGCCGGGACGGCGTCCAGCGCGCCGAAGACCGTGGCGTGACGCAGGGCGTGGGGAACCTCCCGCACATCCAGCTCCGGTTCGGCCTCCTCCTCCGCAGCGCCGCAGCCGCATGCTCCGCCGCAGCCGCCGGTCTCCTCGGTCCGCTCCTCCTGCACGTCCTGTCCTTCCCCGGTGCCCTGCGTTCCGTAGGCGCCCTTGGCGGGCGTGTCGTTCGCGAGCCGGTCGTACATGTCCGCGAGCAGCGCAGCCAGGGAGACCTCGGGCGCCATGGCGAGCAGAGGCAGGACGAGGCCGTTCTCCTTGGCCACGTGCTCTTCGAAGAGCACCTGAAGGGCCCGCGCGTCGGCCGCCGCGCCCGCCGGGTTGGGTGCGGCGCGCAGGGCGTCGACGAGGGCGGTGAAGCAGCGGTGTTCGCCGATGAGGCTCTCGATGAGCAGGCGGGCCTCGGGCATGCCGTGCGCGACGGGGTAGAGCGCGGCTTCCTCGGCTGCGGCGTGCGGCAGCAGCGAGCGGTCGCAGAAGGCCACGAGCCCGGCGTGGATCTTCTCAGCGGCGCTCGGCTCGCGGCGGTCCACGGCGGTGAGCAGCATCTTCACGCGTCCGGCCAGTTCCCCGGCCAGGCGGGCGTGGTGCGCCTCCGCGCCTTCAAGGGCTGTGGCGTCCTGAGGGTTCGAGGCGAGGGTGAGCACGCTCATGGTCGTGTCTCCAGCGGGTCGGGCCGGCGCGGCCGGTCGATGCGGGTGGGGCCGGCATTCCGGGTGCCGACTCTCGGGGCGAATGCCGCGTCCGGCCGCGGTGAGCGGCCGGACGCTCGACCGAACCGGGCGCCACGCTCCGTACGCGCTGTACCTGCGGCGGCCGGGGACGGGGGAATCGGCTGCCAGGCAGGCACGGAATGCGGTCGTACAGATGGGCATCCGCGGTTCGATCAGTGCCCAGCATGCACGCCGGGCGCAGCCGACTCCCCCGCCGACCGGACCCAGCACGGGGACCAAAGGTCCCTATGGCAACCGGCCAGACAGGGCCGGAAGGTCGTCCGGCAGGGACCGCCGGCCCCAGGTGCACCATGGCCTGCGGCTTCTAGCGTTCCCAACCATGGAGAACGATCAGAGCGCACGGCGCCAGGCGTCGCCCACAGGTGCGGGCTGGCCGCTGGCGGCCCGCAGACTGTTGACCCGTCGTGAGATGTCGGCCGACGGGCGCGCCGTGTTCGGCGAAGGCGACCCGAAGTGGGAGAGCTTCTACCGGGACCGGTGGGCCCACGACAAGGTGGTGCGCTCCACCCATGGTGTGAACTGCACAGGGTCGTGCTCGTGGATGGTGTACGTCAAGGACGGCATCATCACCTGGGAGCACCAGGCCACCGACTACCCGTCGATCGGCACGGACTGCCCCGAGTACGAGCCACGCGGTTGCCCGCGCGGGGCCTCCTTCTCCTGGTACACCTACTCCCCCAGCCGCGTCCGCTACCCATATGTGCGGGGCGAGTTGCTGAAGCTCTGGCGCGAGGCCCGCAAGCGGCTCGGCGACCCGGTGGCGGCCTGGGCCGAGATCACCGGCGACCCGGCCAGGGCCCGCTCCTACAAACGGGCTCGCGGCAAGGGCGGCCTGGTGCGCGCCGACTGGGACGAGGTCAGCGAGCTGATCGCCGCCGCCCAGGTGCACACCGTCAAGGCGTACGGACCCGACCGCGTCGCGGGCTTCTCGCCCATCCCGGCGATGTCGATGGCGTCGTTCGCGGCCGGGGCTCGGTTCCACTCGCTGATCGGCGGCACGCTGCTGTCGTTCTACGACTGGTACGCCGACCTGCCGATCGCCTCGCCGCAGGTCTTCGGCGACCAGACGGACGTGCCGGAGGCGGCGGACTGGTGGAACGCGGGCTATCTGATCATGTGGGGCTCCAACATCCCCGTGACCCGCACGCCCGACGCGCACTTCCTCACCGAGACCCGCTACAACGGCACCAAGGTCGTCGCGGTCAGCCCCGACTACGCCGACAACGTCAAGCACGCCGACGAGTGGGTCGCCCCGCACCCCGGCACGGACGGGGCGCTGGCGATGGCCATGGGCCACGTCATCCTGCGCGAGTTCCTGATCGACCGCGAAGTGCCCTACTTCCAGGACTACATGCGCAAGTTCACCGACGCCCCGTTCCTGGTGACCCTGCGCGAGCACGACCGCGGTCTCGTCCCGGACGGGTTCCTGACCGCCGCCGACCTCGGACACGACACGGAGCACGCCGAGTCCAAGACGGTTCTCCTGGACGGGGCCACGGGCGAACCCGTGGTCCCCAACGGCTCGCTCGGCTTCCGGTGGGGGGAAGCCGGGCGAGGTCGTTGGAACCTGGACCTGGGCGACGTGGTACCCGAACTGAGCCTGCTGGAGCGGGCCGAGGAGACGGCCGAGGTCGCGCTGCCCCGCTTCGACGAGGGCGGCACGGAAGGCGGTTCGGTCCTGGTGCGCGGGGTGCCGGTGCGCCGGGTCGGCGGCCGGCTCGTCACCACGGTCTTCGACCTGATGCTGGCGCAGTACGGCGTCGCACGCCCCGGGCTGCCGGGCAACTGGCCCACCTCGTACGAGGACGCGTCCGAGCCGTACACCCCGGCCTGGCAGGAGACGATCACCTCGGTCCCGGCGGAGCAGGCTGCCCGCATCGGCCGGGAGTTCGCCCGCAACGCCGAGCGCACCAACGGCCGGTCCATGATCGCGCTGGGTGCCGGCACCAACCACTGGTTCCACTCCGACACCATCTACCGTGCCTTCCTGGCGCTGATCACGATGACCGGCTGCCAGGGCGTCAACGGCGGCGGCTGGGCGCACTACGTCGGCCAGGAGAAGGTCCGCCCGGTCACCGGACAGCAGCACCTGTCGTTCGCCTTCGACTGGCAGCGGCCCACCCGGCACATGGCGGGCACCTCGTACTGGTATCTGAACTCCGACCAGTGGCGCTACGAGGCGTTCGGGCCCGACGAGTTTGCTTCCCCGCTCGGGAAGGGCCGGTTCAAGGGCAAGGCGTTCGCGGACACACTCGCGCAGGCCGTGCGGCTGGGCTGGACTCCCGGTCACCCCGGCTTCAACCGCAACCCCCTCGATCTGGCCGACGAGGCAGCCGCTGCGGGCCGGCCGGTCGCCGAGCACATCGTGGACGAGCTGAAGTCCGGGCGGCTGCGGTTCGCCGTCGAGGACCCGGACGACCCGGCCAACTTCCCGCGTGTGCTGACCGTGTGGCGGGCCAACCTGCTCGGCTCCTCCGGCAAGGGCAACGAGTACTTCCTGCGCCACCTGCTGGGCACGGACGCGGCGGTCCGCTCCGAGGAGACCCCGCCCGAGGGCCGTCCGAAGGAGGTGGTGTGGCGGGAGGAGGCGCCCGAGGGCAAGCTCGACCTGCTCGTCACCATGGACTTCCGCATGACCTCCACCAGCCTGCTCTCCGACGTCGTCCTGCCGGCCGCCACCTGGTACGAGAAGGACGACCTGTCGTCGACCGACATGCACCCCTTCGTCCACGCCTTCACCCCGGCCATCGCCCCGCCGTGGCAGGCCCGCACCGACTACGACATGTTCCTGACGATGGCCGACAAGTTCAGCGAACTGGCCGCCGACCACCTCGGCACCCGCACCGATGTCCTCGCGGTGCCGCTGCTGCACGACACCCCGGACGAACTCGCCCAGCCGGGCGGGGTGGTGCGGGACTGGAAGACCGGCGAGTGCGAGCCGGTTCCCGGGCGGACCATGCCGAATCTGGTCGTCATCGAACGGGACTACGCCGCGATCGCGCAGAAGATGCGCGCCGTCGGCCCGCTGCTCGACACGCTGGGCACCACCACCAAGGGCGTCACCGTCCACCCGAACCAGGAGATCGACGACCTCCGGCACCGCAACGGCACCGTCAGGGACGGCATCGCCGCCGGACGGCCCTCCCTCGCCACCGCCTCCGACATGTGCGAGGCGATCCTCGCCCTGTCCGGCACCACCAACGGCCGCCTGGCCACAGAGGGCTTCCGGGAGCTGGAGCGGCAGACCGGCAGCGAGGGCCTGGTCGAACTCGCCTCCGAGCGCGAGGCCGACCGGATCACGTTCGCCGACACGCGCACCCAGCCCCGTTCGGTGATGACGTCGTACGAATGGTCGGGCTCGGAGACCGGCGGGCGCCGCTACTCGCCGTTCGTCATCAACACCGAGCACAAGAAGCCCTGGCACACCCTCACCGGCCGCCAGCACTTCTTCGTCCAGCACGACTGGATCGCCGAACTCGGCGAGCAACTGCCGGTCTACCGGCCTCCGTTGAACACGCCCAAGCACTACGGCGACGAGCACCTGGGCGAGAGCGGCCGGGCCGAGGTCACGGTCCGCTATCTGACCCCGCACTCGAAGTGGTCCATCCACTCGAACTACCAGGACAACAAGTACATGCTCGACCTGTCCCGCGGCGGCCCGACGATCTGGATGTCCGCCGCCGACGCCGAGAAGATCGGCGTCAAGGACAACGAGTGGATCGAGGCGTACAACCGCAACGGCGTCGTCGCCGCCCGGGCCGTGGTCACCCACCGCATGCCCGAGGGAACCGTGTACATGTACCACGCCCAGGACCGCAACGTGAACGTCCCGAGGACCGAGGTCAGCGGCAAGCGCGGCGGCATCCACAACTCACTCACCCGGCTCCTGCTCAAGCCCACCCACCTCGCAGGCGGCTACGCCCAGTTCACCTACGCCTTCAACTACTACGGCCCGACCGGCAACCAGCGCGACGAGGTCACCGTCATCCGCCGCCGCAGCCAGCAAGTGGAGTACTGACATGCGCGTCATGGCACAGATCGCGATGGTGATGAACCTCGACAAGTGCATCGGCTGCCACACCTGCTCGGTCACCTGCAAGCAGACATGGACCAACCGCACCGGCGTCGAGTACGCCTGGTTCAACAACGTCGAGACCAAGCCCGGCGTCGGCTACCCCCGCCGCTACGAGGACCAGGCACACTGGAAGGGTGGCTGGATGCTCGACAAGCGCGGACGCCTCGTCCTGCGCTCCGGCGGCCGGATCAAGCGGCTCCTGTCCCTCTTCTCCAACCCCGACCTGCCGTCCATCGAGGACTACTACGAGCCGGTCACCTACGACTACGACAACCTCGTCAACGCCCCGGCCGGCAAGGACATGCCCGTGGCCCGCCCGCGCTCCGTCCTCACCGGCAAACCGACGTCCATCACCTGGGGCGCCAACTGGGAGGACGGCCTCGGCGGCGCGCCCGAGAACGCCGGCGGTGACCCCAACCTGACCGGGGAATGGGCGGAGAAGGTCAAGTTCGAGTTCGAGCAGACCTTCCTCTTCCACCTCCCGCGCCTGTGCGAGCACTGCCTCAACCCGGCCTGTGTCTCCGCCTGCCCGTCCGGCGCGATGTACAAGCGGGTCGAGGACGGCATCGTCCTGGTCGACCAGGAACGCTGCCGCGGCTGGCGGATGTGCGTGACGGCCTGCCCGTACAAGAAGGTGTACGTCAACCACGCCACCGGCAAGGCCGAGAAGTGCACGTTCTGCTTCCCGCGCATCGAGGCCGGCCAGCCCACCGTCTGCTCGGAGACCTGCGTCGGACGCCTGCGCTACCTCGGGCTGCTGCTGTACGACGCCGACCGCGTCGGCGAGGCCGCGGCCACCCCGGACGAGAAGGACCTGCTCGACGCCCAGCGCGGCGTCTTCCTCGACCCGCACGACCCCGCCGTGATCACGGCGGCCCGGGAGGCCGGCATCCCGGAGGACTGGCTGGACGCGGCCCGCCGCTCCCCGGTCTACGACCTCGTGATGAGGTACAAGGTGGCGCTGCCGCTGCACCCGGAGTACCGGACGATGCCGATGGTCTGGTATGTACCCCCGCTCAGCCCCGTCCTGGACGCCGTCGACGCCGCGGGCGGAAACCAGGACGACCCCGACCACGTCTTCGCCGCCGTCACCCGGCTGCGCATCCCGCTGGAGTACCTGGCGGAGCTGTTCACCGCCGGGGACGCCGATGTGGTCGCCGGGGTGCTGATGAAGCTCACCGCCCTGCGCTCGTACATGCGTGAACGCACCCTCGGGGAGGACGGCGACGAGGCAGCGCTGAAGGCCGTCGGCCTCACCCCGAGCGAGGCGGAGGACCTGCACCGGCTTCTCGCCATCGCCAAATACCAGGACCGCTACGTCGTCCCCGCCGCCCACAAGGAGGATGCCGCCGCGCTCAGCGCGATGGAGAACCGCTGCCCGGTCGAATCGTCCGACGACCCGGCGGACGCCGGTGGCCGACGAGTGATGCTCGGCATCCCCACCCTGCGCCGCCGTGCGCCCGAAGCCCCCGCCGGAGACCGTCCGTGAGCCCGCTGCCCACCACCATTCCCGCTCTCATCCGCACCCGCGTCCGCGCCGCTGTACGCCGCCCGGCCCGCCTCACACCCGAGGAGGCCGAGTCACGCACCCTGCTGCTGCGGCTGTGCTCACTGCTCCTGCAGTACCCGGACGCCGAACTCGCCGCCTGCCGAGCCGTGTTGACCGCGTCCATCGAGACGCTGCCGCCCTCACCCGCCGCCGAGCACCTGGCCGACTTCACCACATGGTTCGCCGACCAGGAGCCGGAGGCACTGGAGCGCCACTACGTCGAGATGTTCGACCTGCGCCGCAAGAGCAGCCTCTACCTCACCTACTACCTGCACGGCGACACCCGCCGCCGGGGCATGGCCCTGCTCACTTTGAACCAGCGGTACAAGGCCGCGGGCTGGGACATCGACGGGGGTGAACTGCCCGACCACCTGCCGGTCGTCCTGGAGTTCGCCGCCCTGGCGGGCCCGGGTGGCGGCGAGGCCCCGCTGCGCCAGCACCGCCGCGGGCTGGAACTCATCCACCACGCCCTGGCCGACGCCGACTCCCCCTACCGGCACGTCCTGGCCGCGCTGCTCACCCTGCTGCCGCCGCCCACCGAGGCGGACCGCGCGGCGGTGGCCCAGCTCGTCGCCGAGGGCCCGCCGAACGAGGAGGTCGGCCTCGACCCCTACGGAACGTACGGGGAAGGGGAGTTCGCCCCTCCGAGCACCTTCGTGCCGCCGATGGCCGCTCCGCCGACCCGGGTACCGGCCACCAACCCGACCACCAGCCGTATGGAAGGCACCCGATGAACGCCGCATCCCTCTCCCCGTCGGCCGCCGCGGCGGCGAGCGGCACCGACCTCCTGCTGTGGGTCGCCGTCCCGTACATCTGCCTCGCGGTGTTCGTGGTCGGACACAGTTGGCGCTACCGCCAGGACCAGTTCGGATGGACCACGCACACCAGCCAGCTCCTCGAACACCGCTGGCTGCGCTGGGGCAGCCCGCTGTTCCACCTCGGCGCCTTCATGGTGATCGCCGGCCATGTCGTGGGACTCGCCATTCCCGACTCGTGGACCGAGGCCGTCGGCATCAGCGAGCACGCGTACCACACCACGGCCGTCTGGGCGGGCTCGGTGGCGGGCATCGCCATGGTCGCGGGCCTCGGCATGCTGTGCACCCGCCGGCTCCTGACGCGCAGGATCCGGCTCACCACCGACCGCAGCGACAAACTCCTCTTCCCCCTGCTGTCCGCCACCGTCGTGCTCGGCATCACCGCCACCGCCGCCCACAACGTCTTCGGCGCCAGCTATGACTACCGCTCCACCGTCTCCGTCTGGTTCCGCGGCCTGTTCGTCCTCCAGCCGCAGCCGGAGGCGATCACCGGAGCCCCGCTACTGTTCCAGCTGCACGCCCTGACCGCCTTCCTGCTCTTCGCGGCCTGGCCGTTCACCCGGCTGGTGCACGTGTGGAGCGCCCCGATCGGCTACCTCGCCCGGCCCTACCTCGTCTACCGCAGGCGAGCCACACCGACCGCGGCCCCGACGCACACGCGCCGGACCCGGTCGGCCTCCGGCTCCCGGTGAGCCCCATGAGCCCCGGACCCGCGCTCGCACGGGCCGCCACAACCACCCGGCGCCCGCACACAGTGGGCGCGGGCCGCCGCACGGGATGGGTGATGGTCCTCACCGGTACCGTCGGCTGGCTCGCGTCCTTCCAGCTCACCGTGGACGACTGGCGGCTCCTCCGCGACCCCTCCTACCAACCGCCGTGCAACATCAGCCCCGTCGTGAGCTGCGGCAGCGTCATGTCCAGCCCGCAGGGCAGCGTGTTCGGCTTCCCCAACATGCTGCTCGGCCTGGGCGCCTTCGCCGCCGTGACCGCCCTGGGCGTCGCCGTGCTCACCGGCGCGCGCCTGCACCGGAAGGTGTGGATCGCGCTGGACGCCGGCGCACTGGTGACGGTGGCGTTCGTCCACTGGCTGATCGGACAGTCGCTCTACGAGCTCAACAAGCTCTGCCCCTACTGCGCCGTCGTCTGGGTCGTGACCATCGCCCTGTTCTGGTACGTCAGCCTGCACTGCCTGGAACGCGGAATCATCCCCATGCCCAGCGGGGTGCTGGCGATCGTGCGGGACACGCACTGGATGCTCCTCGGCGCCTGGTACGGCGTGATCGCACTCCTCGTCCTCACCCGCTTCTGGGCGTACTGGAGCAGCCTGCTGTAGCCGACGCCGCACTCCGCTCAAGCCGCTCGCAGGTCACACGGACGAGAGAACGACGATCAATCCTGGACGACGTTCTGAAGGAATGGACAGCCGCTCTCAAGGACGACCTGGGCATCGAACTCGGGACAGGGGCCGCCCGTGGTAGCCCGCTGCCGGAGTGCCGAGACGGTCAAGGCTGCGATCGCCGCCCCGCAGGCCCGGCGGCTGCGCTACGTTTTCCAAGTACCCTTCGCCGGACGGTCGTTGGAGGACCTTCCGCAGGGCATCAACCAGCGATGGCGCCCCAACATCAAGAAAGCGGACAAGGCCGACGTCAAGGTCGTCCAGGGCGACTACGAGGACCTGCCCGCCTTCTACGACATCCATGTGGAGACCGCTGAACGGGGCCGGTTCATTCCCCGCCCGCCGGCCTGCTTCCAACGGATGCGGACCGCACTAAAGGGTCCTTGGATCCCGACCGCATGCGCCTCTGCCTCGCCCAGCACTAGGGCGAGATGCTCGCGGCGGCCACGATGCTGACGGTCGGCGAGCACCTCTGACACTCCTACGGCGCTTTCACCAGCCGCAAGCGCGAGGTCCAGCCGAACAACGCGATCCAGTGGCGGATGATGACCGACACCCTGGAGGCTGGCAACCACCTGCTGGGGCTGTTGCGGTTCAAGGCGGCACCGGCGGCGAGGCCGTCGAATACCTCGGCGACTGGGACTTCCCGCTCAACAGGGTTCTGCACAAAGGCCCTCGATCCCTACATGTCCCGACGCTGAGCCTGCGGCTGGCGGCCGATCGTGATCGGGGGGAACGGCCCTGGAGGCGCCATCCGGCGGTTCCCTCTTCGAAGGGAACACCGGTGGCCCTTCTCGTCCGTCGGGACAGACGTTCGGGCCGGATACGCTGGCGCGATGCTCGAGAATCCTCCTCCCTGTCCGAAGTGCTCCTGTGAGTACACCTACGAGATGAACGCCCTCGTCGTGTGCCCGGAATGCGGCCACGAATGGGTTCCCGCGGAGAGCGGTGCGGAAGCCGGGGATGCCGCCGGGGAGCGGGTCGTCAAGGACTCCGTCGGCAATGTGCTCCAGGACGGCGACACGGTGGTCGTCGTGAAGGCGCTCAAGGTCAAGGGCAGCCCATCGGGGATCAAGGCCGGCACCAAGGTGCGCGGCATCCGGCTGGTCGACGGGGTCGACGGCCACGACATCGACTGCAAGATCGACGGTTTCGGGGCGATGCAGCTCAAGTCCGGCGTGGTCAAGAAAGCCTGAGCCGCGACTGGTGAGGGGCGACCGGCCCCCTCACCGACCGACGGCCGCCCCGCAGCCCGGCCCGCCGTCACGCCCATAGAACATCACTCAGGCCGCAGCGGGATGCCGAATTGCAAAATTTCGCAATTGGTTAGATGATATGTTGGCTGTACTCGCAGGTAGTCGCGGGCACAGCCTTCGCGGCCTCCGTGGTGGGGCGCTGTCTGGGAAGTCGAGGGATTGTGTCCGTTCCGCTGTACCAGGCCAAGGCCGAGTTCTTCCGGATGCTGGGGCATCCCGTTCGGATACGCGTGCTCGAGCTGCTGCAGGACGGGCCGATGCCCGTACGGGAGCTGCTGGCCGCGATCGAGGTGGAGCCCTCCAGCCTGTCTCAGCAGCTGGCGGTGCTGCGACGGTCGGGCATCGTCACCTCCCAGCGCGAGGGCTCGACGGTGGTGTACGCGCTCGCGAGCGGGGACGTCGCCGACCTGATGGGGGCGGCGCGTCGGATCCTGACAGAGATGCTGGCCGGGCGGAACGAGCTGCTGGCCGAGCTGCGGGATACCGAGGCCGCCGCGCGATGAGGATCTCCTTCGGCCGGGTCGGGGCTCGGCTCACCGCGCTGCTGCCCGACCGTAGTGATCTCGCGGAGATGCGCCGGGATCCGCGCCGGGACCTGCTGGCCGGCCTCACCGTGGCGATTGTCGCGCTGCCGCTCGCGCTCGGCTTCGGCGTCTCCTCCGGGCTCGGCGCGGAGGCGGGGCTGGCGACCGCGGTGGTCGCCGGTGCGCTCGCCGCACTGTTCGGCGGGTCGAACCTTCAGGTGTCCGGGCCGACCGGTGCGATGACGGTGGTGTTGGTGCCGATCGTCGCCGAGTACGGGCCGGGCGGGGTGCTGACCGTCGGGCTGATGGCCGGCGTCATGCTCGTGGCGCTGGCGGTGCTGCGGGCCGGCAAGTACATGCAGTACGTGCCCGCGCCGGTCGTGGAGGGCTTCACTCTCGGTATCGCCTGTGTCATCGCACTGCAGCAGATCCCGAACGCCCTGGGCGTGCCCACGCCCGAGGGCGACCGGGTCCTCGTGGTGGCCTGGAACGCGCTGGCGGAGTTCGCGAAGGACCCGAACTGGACCACCGTCGCCTTCGCGCTGGCGGTAGCCGCCGTGATGCTGGTCGGCGCCCGCCGGCGGCCCACGATCCCCTTCTCCATCCTCGCGGTGATCGCGGCCACCCTCGTGGCCCAGGTGGCCGGCCTGGACGCGGTCAAGCCGATCGGTGACCTGCCGTCCGGTCTGCCCGCGCCCTCGCTGTCCTTCCTCGATCCGGGCGCGCTCGGCTCGCTGCTCGCCCCCGCGGTCGCGGTGGCAGCGCTGGCAGCCCTGGAGTCACTGTTGTCCGCCTCGGTCGCCGACGGCATGACGGTCGGCCAGAAACACGATCCGGACCGGGAGCTGTTCGGCCAGGGACTGGCCAACATCGCGGCCCCGCTGTTCGGCGGCGTTCCCGCGACCGGCGCGATCGCGCGAACCGCGGTCAACGTCCGTACCGGCGCGAGTTCCCGGCTGGCCTCCCTCATCCACGCCGTGGTCCTCGCCGTGATCGTCTTCGCGGCCGCGCCCCTCGTCTCCAAGATCCCGCTCGCGGCACTGGCCGGCGTGCTGCTGGCCACCGCGATCCGCATGATCGAGGTCGGCTCGCTGAGAGCGATGGCGAAGGCCACCCGTGCCGATGCGCTGATCCTCGTCCTCACCGCCGTCGCGACGCTCGCCCTCGACCTGGTGTACGCCGTGATCATCGGCCTCGTCGCCGCGGGCGCCCTCGCCCTGCACGCGGTCGCCGAACAGGCCCGCCTCGAAGAGGTCCCCCTCGACCGCGGTGACCACAGCGCCGAGGAGCACGCGCTGCTGGCCGAGCACATCGTGGCGTACCGGATCGACGGGCCGCTGTTCTTCGCCGCCGCCCACCGCTTCCTGCTGGAACTGGCCGAGGTCGCCGACGTACGCGTGATCATCCTGCGTATGTCCCGCGTGACGACCATCGACGCCACCGGCGCCCTCGTCCTGAAGGACGTGGTGGAGAAGCTGAACCGGCGCGGCATCGTCGTCATGACCTCCGGGATACGCCCCGGTCAGCGCCAGGTCCTGGACTCCGTCGGCGCGCTGGAGCTCCTGCGCCTGGAGGGACGCGAGTACGCCACCACACCCGAGGCGATCCAGGGCGCCCGCACCTACCTGGAGCACACCGGCGTCATGCGGTCGCTGCCCGCCCAGACGTCCCGGCCCGTCAGCGCGGAAGCGGAGAAAACCGTCGGATGAGCACTCCACCCACACCCCTGCCCATGGTCGAGGTCCCAGGGGCCGAGGCCCCGCGGCTGCTGGAGGGACGCGCACCCGGGCGTCCGGCGTACACGCGACGGGACCTGACCGTCATCCGGCCCGGCCGGATGACCTGGACGTACGGCCGTCTGGTGGTGCGCACGCCGGCCCCGGCCGTCGCGGTGCCCACCACGGCGACGTACCACGTGGACGAGGTCCGCGCGGCGACGGGCATCGGCTGGACCGTCAGCGTCGCCGGGTCGGTCGACGTGATCACCGATCCCGACGATACGGCCCACTACCAGCGCACCCTGTCCGGCTGGAGCCACGGTCCGCACGACACCCTGCTGCGCCTGCATCCCGAGACCGTGACCGGATTTCGCCTCGCCCGCGCGGAAACGTGATGAGCACCCAGCTCGAAGCCCTTCCCCACCGGCACGTGCTGACCCTGCCGACCACGCCGTCTGCGGTCCGAACGGCTCGGGAGACCGCCGAGCAGGCCCTGGCGGAGTGGGGCATAAACCCGTGCCACCCCGCCATCGGACCGGCCCTGCTGATCCTGAGCGAACTGGTCACCAACAGCGTCCGGCACGCCGCCGTCCTCTCCCCGCAGCTGACCGTCATCTACGCGGCAGGCGTGGACTGTCTGGCCTTCGCCGTGCACGACCGCCACCCCTACCAGCCGCCGTTGTACGGCGCGGTCACCGATACCGGTGGCGGCCTGGCCACCGTCATGGAGCTCACCCTCGGTCTGGGCGGCACCGCGGTCGTCCGGGGCGACGCCGACCGCAAGGGCAAGAGCATCTGGATCACCCTCCCCCTCTGAGCCGACAGGCCGACCGAGCAAGGAAGTCGACGACGATGACCATCGAGTGGCGCTACACCGTCGAGCGGGACTTCGGCATCCTGTCCGTCTCCGGGTACCTGGGCCCGGACGCCGTCCACCGCTTTATCGGTGCCATCGGCTGGGTGGTGGGACGTGGGAGTGGTCCGGTCATCGTCGACTTGACCGGACTGCACAGCTGGTCGACCGAGGGACAGTTGGCGATCATCGAGGCCGCGCGCCGTCTCGCCGCAGCGGGCCGCAGTCTGGAACTGGCCGCGATTGCCGCGGATGACTCCCTCGTGCCCGACGGGGACTGCCCGTCCATCCCCGTGCACAGCGGCCTGGCCAGCGCGCTCGCCGCACACAGCGCACGGGACGGCGAGCCGCCGCAGGGCCGTCACGAGTGGCGGACGACGGGCTGGCCGAGCGGAGACGACGCAGGCGCGTGACCCCCATCGGGTTCAGTGGGGTGCGAAGGCGGCGTCAGGATCTCGTACGGGGACGGCGGTGGTAGATGTCCTCCTCCTTGGCCATGGCTATGTCCTCGACGAAGCCCGTCTCGGCCGGGGGGCGCCGGCGGCGACCGCGCGAACCCGGTCGACGGTGCCCGCGTAGCCGCCTTCGCGACGGCAGCCTCAGGGGACAGGGGTCGCGCGCTCTGGTGGTGCAGGTCGGAGATGAGGGCACCGGCGCCGGGCAGGTCCTCCAGCGCGGGGCGCAGGTCGGGCGTGACGGCGTGGCGGGCGACGGCGGCACCGACCTGTTCCATCCAGAGAGGCGATGGCCGCGGTCAACGGCTCGGCCCCCAGGAAGCCCGCCAACAGCGCGACGGCCTCACCCAGTTGAGGAGCATCCATGCCATCGACCGCTTCGTCTGTCATGAACGGCATTGTGCCCGGCGGCGCTCCGGCAGCCGACCGGGCCCAGCCGGCCTTTCACAACGGTGCCGATCGGCCCTCACAAGACGACCCCGTTGGTCTCTGCCTCCACCGATCGCCGATCCGTCACCGTAGCGGTGTGATGTTCAGGTCCGTCGCGCTCGGAGGGATGCACGCATGCTGAAACACGGTGGCAGGGTGATGCTCTGGCGTTGGCGGCGCAACCCGCTCAAACGGCGCTCCGACGTCGCCGAAGCCTGGATCGGCGGCGCAGCGGCGACGCTACTGCTCCTCATGGTCCCTGCAGTGGGCGTGGTGATGGCCGGCGTCGGCGAACGCTCCGCTCGCGACCAGGCGCAGGGCCTGCACCGCACGGCGGCGCGCCTCGTCGAGGACGCCCCCGCGACGCCGTCACGGTTCTCCGGGCTGGCAGACGACCACGTGCGGACGACTGTGCGGTGGACGACCCCCGACGGCTCTCCCAAGACCGGCGAGGCCCCGGTGGCAGCGGGCAGCAAGGCCGGATCCTCCACCACAGTGTGGCTCGACGACACCGACCGCCTTCGCCCCGCACCGCCCACCCCCGCCGAGGCCAGGTCACAGGGAGCCGCCCTCGGCGCGGCCGCCGGAGCGGGTGTAGGCGTGCTGGTTGTGGGCGGCTGGTGGGTCGCCCGGGTACGGCTGGATGTGCGTCGCATGGCCTGGTGGGAATGTGCCTGGGCCGAGTTCAACGCCAACCGGGGACACCGGCACGCGTAAGACGCCTCCAACAGCGGGGCCGAACACGCCAGGGCGATCCCACCAACCAGCAGCGGAGAGCGTTCGAGGCACCGCGGGGGTGGCGGTGAGACAGAGCAGCCCCGCCACGCTCACCATCGTTCTCCAGTGACGACATGCCGAACACCCCCACGAGGCACTCCCGGCCGCGCGCCGTCACAGGCAGTCTCGGACCAGAGAGGACCGGGGCGGCGTTGGGCGCGTCACTTCAACCTCCAACGCCCAATCCACGCCTGGATCGAATCCGAGATGGTCACCGGAGGCGAGCTCAAGGGAGCGGGCGGCGGCACGCAGTGAGCGGGGCCGCCCGCCTTCCGACTGCCTCGTCGGCAGGGCGTATGCCGCCGGGGCGGCACAGTCAGTCGGATGGAACGGCACGCGCATCGGAAGCCGCCGGCTCGGGTCCGAGAGCGGGACGAGGTGTGGCGTGCGCGGCCGCGCGTGGTGTGCGGCCGCCCTCGGGGCCGTACCCGAACCGGATCAGCAGCTGTGGGGAACACGGTTGCCTCGATCCGCCCATCGCCGCCCGCAGATCCAGCCACTCCATCGCCTGGTGCAGCATGGAGGTGCGTACCCCGTGCACCGTCGCCGTGAGCAGTACGCGCTGCAGGGCCTGGCCGGCCCGCAGCCAGTCCTCGCGCTGGTCCCACGAGGTCCACAACAGCGCTACCTGGGCGTGGCGTTCGAAGTGCAGGGCGGGCAGGTACGGCACGGGCAGCCGGCCGGTGAAATCCCGCATCGGTATCCGCCCGGACGCATCCCGGGCGCCCAGGGCGGTCACGGGGATGCCGTAGGGGGTGTCCCTTCCGGGGGCGGTGAGCCGGGTGCGTGCCTCGGCCGTGCGAGCCGAATGGGATGCGTTGCGGGCCTCGGCCGCCTGGGTCAACTGCAGCAGACGCCGGGTTCCCATGATGTCGGGAACGTCCAGGCGCGCGCCCTCGGCCCGGGCGGCGGTGATCATCTGTGACACGACCGGTTCCGGCACCGGGCGGCCGGTGAAGGGCATCCGGCTGGTGTGACGCCGCTCGATTGCTTCGTACAGGCCGCCCAGGGTCGAGGGCCCGTTCGCGGCGGGCCGGGCGAGTTGCACGCGGGCTAGCAGGTCGGGATCGTCCGCGGCGGGCAGCAGACCGACGATCGGTTCCCAGCCCAGGTGTGCCGCGGCCACGCGGAGGTTGAAGACGGCCGCGCCCACCGACAGGTGCTGGGCACGCAGGTCGGGATCGGTCATCGGCAGTGGCCGTCCGCGGTCGGCCCAGACCTCGACCGACCGGCTGTCCGGGTCCAGGCCGAACCGCCAGGGCTGCGTATTGTGGATCGACGGTGCTGCCACGGCTGCGGCCAGCAGGGACCGAACGGCTGTGGCGTCGACTTCCCGGGTCTGCATGACGGCTCTCCTCTGCAAAGCTCTCCCCCGTACCGCCAACCCTGCGCCACGGTCCCCGGCTCGGGAGAGGGTTGACCGGCCCTTCCGGGCCCTGCCATACGGCCTTGAAATACGAGCCGGACGCGCCGTGCGGTCCCCTGAAGGGCATGCCCGTCAGCCCCTCAGCCGGTCCGTGTCAGGGCCCTGGTATTGACACCCGTGTCGGGGAGCACCGCCAGGAACCCGCAGACAGAGCCCCCACAACGAGCTGCGGTGAGTTCCGCGCGGTCTTGGCCGGACCGCGAGGCCACGACCGTCGCTCCGGCCTGCCTCGTCCGGCCCGGCCTGCCTGCTCATCAGGGCCGTACGCCGCTACGGGGCGGACCGATCGGCCCTGCTGCCGCGACGGCATGTTGTTGTAGCCGGTGGCCCGCTGGGCGATCATCCGCGTGCTGCCTGGGCCAGCGCGCAGCACCTACGCGTGCAGGGTGTCGTTGACGCTGCTGAGCACCACCTCAAGGCCGGCTGCGGCTGGTGCGCGGCACGCCCCCGGTGTGGCGCGCAGATCACGCGCCTGGACCACGTCATCACCGTGGCGGACGACCTGCCCGGTGCCGCGGCGGACCGTTCAACGGGACGGCCCCTGCG
This sequence comes from Streptomyces sp. DSM 40750, assembly GCF_024612035.1. Taxonomy (GTDB): domain Bacteria; phylum Actinomycetota; class Actinomycetes; order Streptomycetales; family Streptomycetaceae; genus Streptomyces. Next base: position 11,359,189 of record NZ_CP102513.1, on the reverse strand, counting down.
ACGTAAGCAGCCCCCGCATGGCTCCTTGTCCTTGTCCCAAGCCCCGGAGGTTGTCCGGGAACTTCCGGAGAGCCGGCAGGCACCGGCGCACCAGTGCAGGCGCGCACGGTGCACAAGGTTCCCGAGCGGGTCCTGTGCCCGGGCCGACGGCCACCTGCCGCTCTGGGTCCCGGGCCCGGTCGGTCAGTTCCGTGGGAGCGTTTTGGCGACGTACTCGGTGAGGTCGAGCAGCCGGTTGGTGTAGCCCCACTCGTTGTCGTACCAGCCGAAGACCTTGACCAGATCGCCGTGCGCCTGCGTCAGCGGGGCGTCCAGGACGCACGAGGCGGGATCGCCGACCACGTCGCGGGAGACGATCGGGGCGTCCGAGACCCGCAGGATTCCCTTCAGCGGCCCGTCGGCAGCCTCCCGGAACGCGGCGTTGACCTCGTCCGCGGTCACGGGCCGCTCCAGAACCACGCTCAGGTCGGTCAGCGAGCCGTCCTCGACCGGCACGCGGACGGCGATGCCGTCCAGGGTCCCGGTCAGCTCCGGCAGGACCAGGCCGACGGCGCGGGCAGCGCCGGTGGAAGTGGGGATGATGTTGACGGCGGCGCTGCGACCGCGGCGCAGGTCCTTGTGCGGGCCGTCGAGGACCACCTGGTCGTTGGTGTAGCCGTGGATGGTGGTCATCAGGCCCTTGACCAGGCCGAAGTGCTCGTCGAGCACCTTCACCATGGGCGCCACGCAGTTGGTGGTGCACGAGGCGTTGGAGACCACGTGGTCGCTCTCCGGGACGTACGCGCCCTCGTTGACACCCATCACGATCGTGGCGTCAACTCCCTTGCCCGGTACGGAGAGCAGTACCTTCCGGGCGCCCCCCTTCAGGTGCAGACCGGCCTGCTCACGGGTGCGGAAGCGGCCGGTCGACTCGATGACCACGTCCACACCGAGGTGCCCCCAGTCCAGCTCGGCCGGGTCACGCTCGGCGGTCACGGCGATGCGGTGACCGTCGACAGTGATCGAGGTGTCGTCGTGTTCTACGGTGCGGCCGAGGCGGCCGTACGTCGAGTCGTACGCCAGCAGATGGGCGAGCGCGTCCGGCGAGGTGAGGTCGTTGACCGCCACGACCTCGACCGGCTCGCCGGTACCGCTCTCCGCGCGCTCCAGCACGCAGCGCAGATAGTTGCGTCCGATGCGACCGAAGCCGTTGATGCCCACGCGCACGGTCATGTCCGTCGTCCTCCCGATCAGTGCTGCCCGGCGTTGTCCGGGTGTGCTGCCAGCCTGGTGGCCGGGGAGGGGGTTCGGCTTGGGCCGCTCGGGGGCCGGGTGAGGGACGTTCGGCCCTGCGGCTGCCGACTGCGCGCGAAGCCTCAGCGCCCTTCGTGGCGGAGCCGGTCCTGGGCCTGCGTGGCGATGACCGCGGCCTGGATGCGCCGCTCCACGCCGAGTTTGGCGAGCAGGCGGGAGATGTGGTTCTTGACCGTCTTCTCCGCGAGGTAGAGGCGCTGGCCGATCTGGCGGTTGGTGAGCCCTTCGCCGATGAGCGCCAGGATCTCCCGCTCCCGGTCGGTCAGGCCCGGCAGGGCGTCGGGCTCGGGCTCCGGTTCCTGGCCCTGGCGCAGGCGGGCCATCAGCTTGGCGGTGGCGCTGGGGTCGAGCAGGGACTGCCCGCGGGCCACGGTGCGCACGGCCGACACCAGATCCGAGCCCTGGATCTGCTTCAGTACGTACCCGGACGCTCCGGCCATGATCGAGTCCAGCAGGGCCTCCTCGTCGTCGAAGGAGGTGAGCATCAGGCAGGCCAGCTCCGGCATCTGCGAGCGCAGCTCGCGGCAGACGGTCACTCCGTCGCCGTCGGGCAGGCGCACATCGAGCACGGCCACCTGCGGGCGCAGCGCGGGGACACGCACCAGGGCCTGCTCCACGTTCGCGGCCTCGCCGATCACGGTGATGTCCGGTTCGTCGTTCAGCAGGTCGTGCACCCCGCGGCGTACCACCTCGTGGTCGTCCAGCAGGAAGACCCGGATCGGGTTGTCGGGTCCGGGTCGCTCGCTGTCCGCCATCGACGGCTCCTGTCCTGTGTCGTCGTTCTCTGGCACGGAACCGCCAGATGGGCGGGACCGGTCCTTCCCTGTCACAGATCCTGCGCGATTGCGGGCCGAGCGGCCAGGGCCGACCGGCCCTTTTCGCTCTGCTGTTCCCGCATTCCCCGCGTACCGGTGTTGATCGCCTACCCGGCGCCGATCGGTGCCGAACGCCGAGGAGAACCGGGCGGGCCTTCACCGTTGGGGACCATGCCGTTCGAGTCGGGACCATCGGCCCCTGGAACCGCGGCCGCCCTCTCGTAAGGCTCGGGGAAAAGGGCCGGCGCCATCGTCCGCGGCCCGCTGGTCCCGTATCCGGAGGTCTCTTCCCATGATTCGCCCCATCACCGTCGGCCTGGACGGCTCCCCCGAAAGCCTGGCCGCAGCCGACTGGGCAGCCCGCGAGGCACAGCGCCGGGATCTGCCGCTGCATCTGGTGCATGCCTGGATCTGGCAGCCGCACGACGTGCCCGTCGCACAGGATCTGGACACGCAGAAGCACTGGGCCCAGCGGGTTCTGCGGGAGGCCGAGGAGGAGCTGCACGGGCGGCATCCGGAGCTGACGGTCAGCACCGAGCAGATATCCGAGACCGCGGCCGAGGTGCTGCTGGGCCAGGCGGAGGAGGCCGAGATGCTGGTGCTGGGCTCCAGCGGTCACGGCGCCATTGCAGGGTTCCTGCTCGGCTCCGTCGGGCAGCAGGTGCTGGCCCGGGTGAACAGCCCGGTGGCCATGGTGCGGGCGAACGCCCGCTCGGCCGCCAAACACGACGGCGGCGAGATCGTGGTCGGGCTCGACGACCCGGGCGACCCGGCCGCGCCGCTGCTGGAATTCGCCTTCGACGCGGCCGCCGCTCGCAGGACCGCGCTGCGCGCCGTGCACGCGCCGAGCCTGCCGCCGCTGTACGGACATGGCCCGGTTGTGGGACAGCTGGCCGGCCAGGAAGGCGGCATCACGGGTCAGGCGGAGAAGGCACTGTCCGACGCTCTCAAGCCGTGGCAGGAGAAGTACCCGCAAGTCCCGGTCGCCCACACGGTCGATCTCGCCCGCCCCGCCGGAGTCGTACTGCAGGCCGCCGCGCAGGCCGGACTCGTAGTGGTCGGCCGCAGGGTGCACCGGCCCGCGCTCGGTATGCGCATCGGGCCGGTCGCTCATGCCGTCCTGCACCACGCCGCCGCCCCGGTCGCCGTCGTCCCGCACGACTGAGGGCCGGTTTCCGCACGGCTTGAGGGCCGAGCGGCCCCACAGGCGAGGACCTCCAGGACCTGCCCACCGCGTCGGGGCCCGTTCGACCCTGGAACCACACCGAACAGACAGACCTGAGGAGCATCAAATGAAGGCAGCAGTCGTCCGGTCATTCGGGCAGCCGCTGGTGATCGAGGAGCGCCCGGATCCGGAGCCCGGACCCGGCCAGGTCCGCATCCGCCTGGAGGCGTCCGGGCTGTGCCACACCGACATCCACGCGGCGCACGGCGACTGGCCGGTCAAGCCGACCCCGCCGTTCATCCCGGGCCACGAGGGCGTCGGCATCGTCGAGGCGCTCGGCGACGGCGTGACCCACCTGGAGGTCGGGCAGCGGGTGGCCGTGCCCTGGCTGGGCTGGGCCTGCGGACGGTGCGAGCACTGCCTGTCCGGCTGGGAGACGCTGTGCGAGCAGCAGCAGAACACCGGCTACAGCGTGGACGGCGGGTACGCCGAGAAGATGCTCGCCCCGGCCGACTTCGCCGCTGTGGTCCCCGACGGCATCGACCCGCGCGACGCCGCCCCGCTGACCTGCGCCGGCGTCACGACATACAAGGCTCTGAAGGTCGCCGGAGTGCGTCCGGCCCAGCTGGTGGCGATCTCCGGGGTCGGCGGTCTTGGCCACCTCGCCGTGCAGTACGCGAAGATCGCCGGGGCGACCGTCGCCGCGATCGACGTCACCGACGAGAAGCTCGAACTCGCCCGAGAGCTGGGAGCGGACATCCTCATCGACGCCCGCAAGGAGGATCCGGCCGAGGTGCTCAAGCAGCACGGGGGCGCCCATGCCGCGATCGCGCTGGCTGTCAACGAGCAGGCGTTCGCCTCCGTGTACGGCGGCTTGCGGCGCGGCGGCAAGCTGGTCATGGTCGCTCTGCCCGCCGGCGGCACCATCAGCGTGCCGATCTTCGACACGGTCCTCAACGGCACCTCCGTGATCGGTTCCATCGTGGGTACCCGTCAGGACCTGGACGAGGTGTTCCGGCTGCACGCCGCCGGACGCACCAAGGTGATCTATGAGACCCGTCCGCTGGAGACCGTCAACGACTCCATCGCCGAGGTTCTGAACGGTCAGATCAAGGCACGCATCGTTTTCGAGATGTGAGCCGCCCGAACCTGTCCGCCGCGCGTCGTGCGCCGACCTGCCACGAGCCCGGCGGACACGACCGGGCTCCACAACCTCCCCCGGGACAGCAGGATGAAAGGGCACACCGTCATGGTCCGTTACGTGTACGACTTCGCCGCGGGCGGCCGTGACATGGCCGACCTGCTCGGCGGCAAGGGCGCCAACCTCGCCGAGATGACCCGGATGGGCCTGCCGGTGCCGCCCGGGTTCACCGTCACCACCGAAGCCTGCCGCGCTTTCCTGGCCACCAGCGCCGAGCCGGACGGCCTGGCCCGCGAGATCTCCGATCACCTGACGGCACTGGAGGAGGCCGCTGGTCGGCGGCTGGGGCAGCCGGACGACCCGCTGCTGCTGTCCGTCCGCTCCGGGGCCCGCTTCTCCATGCCCGGCATGATGGAGACGATCCTGGACATCGGCCTCAACGACGAATCCGTGCTCGGGCTGGCGAAGTCCTCCGGGAACGAACGCTTCGCCTGGGACTCCTACCGGCGCCTGGTGCAGATGTTCGGCAGCACGGTCATGGGCGTCGACAGTGCGCTGTTCGAAGACGCGCTGGTCCGCCTCAAGGAGGCCCGGGGCGCGGTGGACGATCTGGGCCTGGACGCGGCCGATCTGGCCGGGCTCGTCGAGGTCTACAAGGAGCTGATCCGTCAGGAGACGGGCGAGTACTTCCCGCAGTCCCCTGCCGAGCAGCTGCGCCGGGCGGTCCTGGCCGTCTTCGAGTCCTGGAACGGTGAACGCGCCCGTCTCTACCGCCGCCGCGAGCACATCCCCGACGACCTGGGCACCGCGGTCAACGTCCAGACCATGGTCTTCGGCAACCTCGGGCCCGACTCCGGCAGCGGCGTCGCCTTCACCCGCGACCCGGCCACCGGCGCCCCCGGCACGTACGGCGACTACCTGTCCAACGCGCAGGGCGAGGACGTCGTCGCCGGCATCCGCAACACCGTGCCGCTGGACGAACTGGGCCGACTGAACCCGGCAGCTTTTGCCCAACTACGCGACCACATGCGGACGTTGGAGACCCACTACCGGGACCTGTGCGACATCGAGTTCACCATCGAGCGCGGCCGACTGTGGTTGCTGCAGACCCGGGTCGGCAAGCGCACCGCCGAAGCCGCGTTCGCCATCGCCGCCGAACTGGCCGACGAGGGGCTCATCACCCCGGACGAGGGCCTGGCGCGCGTCAGCGGGGACCGGCTCGCCCGGCTCATGTTCCCCCGCTTCGACACCTCGGGCGTCACCGAGGCTCTCGCTCACGGCATCCCGGCCTCACCGGGCGCCGCCGTCGGTGCCGCGGTGTTCGACTCCGCCGAAGCGGTCCGCCGTGCCGCCGCCGGTGAGAAGGTCGTCCTGGTACGGCAGGAGACCACCCCCGACGACCTGCCCGGCATGATCGCCGCCCAGGCGGTGCTGACCAGCCGCGGCGGCAAGACCAGCCACGCCGCCGTGGTCGCCCGCGGCATGGGCAAGGTCTGCGTGTGCGGGGCCGAGGAGATCACCGTGGATGCGCAGGGGCGCCGCTTCACCGTGGGCGACACCACCGTCGAGGAGGGCACGGTCATCTCCGTCGACGGGTCCGAAGGTGCCGTCTACCCCGGTGCGGCGCCGCTGGTCGACTCCGCGGTGATGCGGTACTTCGAGACCGGCGGGCAGGGTGAGCGGTCGGCCGGGCTGGTCGGCGCTGTGGACGGTGCCATGCAACAGGCCGACGGTGTACGGCGGTTGGGCGTGCGGGCTAACGCCGACACCCCCGAGGATGCCGCCCGGGCCCGCCGGTTCGGAGCCGAGGGCATCGGGCTGTGCCGCACCGAGCACATGTTCCTCGGCGACCGGCGGCAGCTGGTCGAGGCCATGATCCTGGCCCGCACCGACGCCGAACGCGAGCGGGCGCTGGACGCGCTGCTGCCGCTCCAGCGGCAGGACTTCATCGGCATCCTGGAGGCGATGGACGGCCTGCCGGTCACCATCCGCCTCCTCGACCCGCCCCTGCACGAGTTCCTGCCCGACCGCACCGAACTCGCGGTACGCCTCGCCGCGGCCGAGGCCCACGGCAACCCGCCCAGCGCGCACGACTCCGAACTGCTCGACGCCGTGAACCGCATGCACGAGGAGAACCCGATGCTCGGCCTGCGCGGCGTACGCCTGGGCCTGGTGGCACCGGGCCTGGTCGCCATGCAGGTACGGGCCATCGCCGAGGCGGTCGTGGCACGCAAGCGCGCGGGCGGCGACCCCCGGGCGGAGATCATGGTGCCGCTGATCGACACCGTCGAGGAACTGCGCCTCGTGCGCGAGGAAGTCCAGCAGGTCCTGGCCCAGGTCTCCAAGGAGTCCGGCGTCCTCGTCGAGTGCCCGGTCGGCACGATGATCGAGCTGCCCAGGGCCGCCCTCACCGCCGGCCGGATCGCCGAGGAAGCGCAGTTCTTCTCCTTCGGCACCAACGACCTGACCCAGACCACCTGGGGCTTCTCCCGCGACGACGTTGAGGCGGCCTTCTTCTCCGCCTACCTCGACAAGGGCATCTTCAAGGTGTCCCCGTTCGAGACGATCGACCGCGAGGGCGTCGGCCGCCTGGTCGAGATCGCGGTCGCCGAAGGCCGCGCCGCACGCCCCGGACTGAAGATCGGCGTCTGCGGCGAGCACGGAGGAGACCCGGATTCCGTGCACTTCTTCCACGGTGTGGGACTCGACTACGTCTCCTGCTCGCCGTTCCGAGTCCCGGTCGCCCGCCTGGAGGCCGGACGGGCCGCGCTTCCCGAGACCGAGACCAGCGACAGCCGGTGACACACCCCCGCAGGGCCGGAGGTGAAAGCCCCGGCTTCGGCCCTGCGAGCCGCCACTGGCTGCGATGTGAGAGGACGACGTGCGGCAGTGCACCGCCGCACCTATGCGGAGACAGGCAAGATGGAGACAACGTTTCGAGGCATCGGCGTCAGCCACGGTGTGGCGATCGGCACGGTACGGCACATGGGGACCGCGGTCCTTCAGCCGCCCGACCGGCGGATCCCGGCCGAGGCCGTCCGGAGTGAACAGGGCCGCGCCCGGCGGGCAGTGGACACTGTCGCCGCGGATCTCACAGCGCGCGGTGACCTGGCCGGCGGTGAGGCACAAGCGGTCCTCGAAGCCCAGGCACTGATGGCCCAGGACCCCGAACTCATAGCCGACGTCGACCGACGTATCGCCGGGGGCAGCTGCGCCGAGCGCGCGGTCTTCGACGCCTTCGCCGCGTACCGGGCGCTGCTGGCCCAGGCCGGCGAGTACCTGGCGGGCCGGGTCGCGGACCTGGACGACGTACGCGACCGCATCATCGCCCGACTGCTGGGGGTGCCCATGCCCGGGCTGCCGGACAGCAGAGAACCCTACGTGCTGCTCGCCCGCGAGCTGGCCCCGGCCGACACCGCGCTGCTCGACCCGGACCTGGTCCTGGGCTTCGTGACCGAACAGGGCGGGCCGACGAGCCACAGCGCCATCCTCGCCCGCGCCCTCGGCGTACCGGCCGTCGTGGCGCTGCCCGGCGCCACCGGGGTGGCCGAAGGCACCGTCGTCGCGGTCGACGGCAGTACCGGCGAAGTGGTCCTGGAACCGGATGCCCGCACGCGGGCAGAGATACAGCGTCGGGCCGCCGCCCACGAGGCGGCCCTGGCCTCCGCCTCCGGTCCCGGGGCCACTACGGACGGACACCGGTGCCGCTATCGGCGAACATAGGCAGCCCCGCGGACGTACCGGCCGCCCTCGCGGCGGGCGCCCGAAGGCGTCGGCCTCTTCCGCACCGAGTTCCTCTTCCTCGACGACAGCAAGCAGGCGCCGTCCCACGACCCTCGGCAGGGTCTCCTGCGGACGGTGCCGGCGGTGTCGTAGCCCTCGCCGGTCACCTCGTAGGCGCGCCCGGCGGCCCACAGAGCGCGGGTGGTCATCTCGTTCAGGGTCGGGGTGCCTGTCTTGTCGCTGCACATCACGGTCGCGGAGCCGAGTGCCTCGACGGAGGCCAGGCGTTCGACGATGGCGCCGCGGCGGGCCATGCGGTGGACGCCCAGGGCCAGGGTGAGCGCGAGAACGGCGGGCAGTCCCTCGGGGATCGCGGCGACGGCCAGGGCCACCGCGCGCAGCGCGAGGTCGGCGAGTTCCTCGCCGCGCAGGAGGGACACGAGCGCGTAGGCGGCCACGGCGATGCCGCTGACCAGGGCCAGTCGTCGGCCCAGGCTGTCCATCTGGACCTGGAGCGGGCTGGGTGGTTCCGCGCCGGTGCGCAGCGCTTCGGCAATCGCGTCGACCTCGGTGCGCATGCCGGTGGCCGTGAGGACCATCTCGGCGCGGCCGCAGGTCAGCGCGGTGTTCATGAAGAGCATGCAGGTGCGTTAGGCAACGGGTACGTCGTCGCCGTCGGCCGTGGTGGGTGCGGTCGTCCTGGCGACGGGCTGGGACGCGCCGGTCAGCGCGGCCTCGGCGGCCTCGACCGACTCGGCGACCACCAGGCGCCCGTCGGCCGAGACGCGGTCTCCGGCTTCCAGAAGGGCGACGTCGCCAGGCACCAGGGCGCCGGCCGGGATCACCTTCACCTGCCCGTCGCGGCGCACGCGGGCGGTGGGGACCAGCATCTGGCGCAGCGCCTCCGGACTGCGCTCGGCCCGGCGTTCCTGCAGGTATCCGAATAGTGGCGTTGATGAGCAGGACGACGGTGATGACGAGGGCGTCCGTGACCTCGCCGATGATCCCGGCGACGACGGCGGCGGCAAGCAGGATGCCGTCAGCCAGCTGCGGAACTGGTCCAGCAGGCGCAGCCACTACGGCCGGCGGGCCGGTTCGGCCAGTTCGTCGGCGCCCCAGGCGGCGGTCCGCTGCTCGGCGTCCGCCGTGGTCAGGCCCGTGGCCGGGGCCACGTCGAGCAGGTCCGCCGCTTCGGCGGCGCCGCGTCGGTAGGCGTCCGGCTGCGGGGGCGTCTGTACCGGCGGAGTGTGGTTTCCGGCCGTGGTCTGCTGAGGCACGGTCATTCCTTGCCGCGCACGACGGTGACGGGGCAGTGGGCGTGATGCAGCAGGGCCTGGCTGACCGAGCCGAGCAGCAGGCCGGCGAAGCCGCCCCGGCCCCGGGCACCGACCACCACCAGTTGGGCGCCGCGACTGGCGTCGATCAGGGCCGGGCGGATCCGGGAACGCACCAGGCGCCGCTCCACCTCGACCTGGGGATGGACCTTCTGCCAGGAGGCCACCGTCTCGTCCAGCAGGTGCTGCTCGGCCTCGAGGAGACGGTCGGCGTCCGCCACCACGGCGGTCAGGGGGTCGCCGGGGCCTTCGTAGGCGCGCTCGCTCCACGTGTTCCACACGTGTACGGCCACCAGCGGCACCTTGCGCAGGGCGGCCTCGGCGAACGCGAACTCCACCGCCGCCTCGCCGGCTTCGGAGCCGTCCACAGCCAGTACCACTGGGCCGGCCGGATCGGGGCGGCCCCGCACCACCATCAGAGGGCAGCGACCGTGGGCGGCAAGATGCACCGCCGTCGAGCCCAGCAGTAGCCCGGCGAAGCTGCCCAGGCCCCGGCTGCCGACCACCGCCAGCGACGCCGACCGCGACTCGATCTCCAGCACCTCAAGCGCCTCCCCGGCCACCACCGACCGCATGATCTCGATGTCCGGCGCGATCGCGTGCGCCCGTTCCTCGGCGCGGGCCAGTGCCCCCCGCACCATCGGCTCCAAGCCGTGGTCGGCAGGGTTCCACGGTGGTGCGCCGGTCGGCAGGTGTCCGGGCCCATGACCGAAGGCGTGCACGATCCGCAGTCCCGCCCCGCGCAGGTGCGCCTCACGGGCCGCGGCCTCGACCGCGCCGATGCTGGAGGCGGAACCGTCCACGCCTACGATCACTGGATCACTCACTGGATACTCCCGTCCCGGGCCATCGCCGACGCGCGGCCCTTCGGCTTCAAGCCTCGGTGCGGCCACCCTGGTACGCCCAGGGGCCACCAGGCCGTCCCGAGGGGCCACTCGGCCCTGTCGGGTACCCCACGGGTGCTCAGCACACTGATCACCGGCCGCGCGGGATCGAACACCTGCGGTACGAGGGCTTGAGTATCCCGCGACGCCTGCCGAAGACCTGTGCACGGCGGCCGGGACCACGGGCCCGCGCGGGAAATCCGGATGCGTGACGACGGGGAGATCCACATGGACGTCAACGAGGTGCTGCTGCCCGGAGTGGGCTGCGGTACGAGTTCGTCAACCACGAGGGCGACCGGATCGGGTCGTCGCCCAGCGCTCGGGCGACTTCGAACTGGTGGTGTACCCCTGCGACGACCCTGACGAGGCCCACTCGGTCCTCCGGCTCACCAGCCAGGAGGCCGACACCCTCGCCGAGATCCTCGGCGCCTTGCGCATCGCCGAGCGGTTCGCCGACCTGACCCGCGAGGTGCCCGGCCGCCGCCGACCGGGCCCGGGCGGTGCTCAGCCCGTTGCGCGACCTGTTCGCCGCGGTGTTCTTCCTCGCCCTCGGCCTGTCCGTCGATCCGGGTGACCTGCTGCCGATGCTGCCCGCCGCCGTGGCGCTGGCCGTGGTCACGGCCGCCACCGAGCTGGCCTCCGGCTGGTACGCCGCCGGACGCGAGGGCGCGGGCCACCGCGGCCGGCTGCGGGCCGGAACCGCGCTCATCGCCCGCGGCGAGTTCTCCGTCGTCATCATCGGCCTGGCCGCTCCCGGGCAGGGCCGCCTTGCTGCGCTGGTCACCACCTACGTGAGGCTTCTCGCCGTCTGCGGCCCCGTCCGCACCCGCTTCGCGCCCACCTGTCCGGCCCTCCGCCCTTCCGCACAGCGGAACACGCGGCGAGCCTCGTACCGGACGGGATCAGCGCTGCGTACCCGCTCCCCGCACCACCGCGACCGGACAGTGAGCGTGGTGCAGCAGGGCCTGGCTGACCGAGCCGAGCAGCAGCCCGGCGAACCCGCCACGCCCCCGGGCCCCGACCACCACCAGCTGGGCGGACTGGCTCGCTTCCATCAACGCCTCCCGCGTCCCGCCATGGACCACCCTGTGCTCCACCACCACACCCGGGTAACGCTCCTGGCGGCCGGCGAGCGCCTCGGACAGCAGGCGCTCCTCCTCCCCGGCCAGGGCGCCGGGCGGGTTCGCGTACGGCGTCGACGCGTCCTGCGGTGCGGGCAGCGACGCGTTCCACGTGGTCCAGGCGTGCAGTGCCACCAGCGGCGCCTTCCGCAGCTCGGCCTCGGCGAAGGCGAAGTCCATCGCATGCCCGCCCGCAGCCGATCCGTCGACGCCCAGCACGATCGGGCCCTCCGCACTCGGCTGCTCACGCACGACCAGCACCGGACACCGGCCGTGTGCCGCCAGGTGCACCGCGGTCGACCCGACCAACAGCCCGACGAACCCGCCCATGCCGCGGGACCCGACCACGACCAGCTCGGCCGCACGCGACTGCGCCTCCAGGACCGTCAGCGGCTCACCGGTCACCACGGCATGGCTGACATCGACCTCCGGTGCCGCGGCTCGCGCACGCTCGACCGCCTCGGCCACCAGACGGTCTGCCATGTGCCGGATCCCGCCCTCGGGCGGGCCCAGCGGTGACGGGCCCAGAGGCACGTGCATCGCGGGCCAGAAGAACGCGTGCACCACCCGCAACCCCACCCCGCGCAACCGCGCCTCCCGAGCCGCCGCCTCCACCGCGGCGAGACTCGACGCCGACCCGTCCACACCGACTACCACCACACCGCTCATCGTGCCTCCCGCATCCAGACGCCATAGCTCTCACCCTCCAGACTCACCCCGCCACTCCCCTTTCACATGGGGCCTGGGGGCGCCACTGCCAGGGCCGACCGGCACTCCCCTGCGGCGGCGACGTGCCCAGGTGACGGCCGGTCCTGTACCGGTTGTCCGGCGCGCCGACCACCGGACGTCGTGGGTCGGGCCTTACCCCCTCCGCTCTGGCGAAGGGCCGTACAGACGCGGAGGAGCAGCCGGGAGCTGCGCACCGCGCCATCAGGATCCGCGACGAGCGAGTGGGCCCTCCTCCCCGACAGCTTCACGACCGTCCGCCTCACCGCACCGGCGGACCGCCCGCCACACGGCGGACGGTCCCGGCAATGATCCACTGGGCGATGGCCAAAAAATGAGCCGAGAACTCACCGGAGAATCCACACCAACCTGACGAAACCAAACGGATATCCCGCCCTCGACTTCGTGCACGTTTGGTCAGATGCCGTCTGGCCGCGTCTACGGCACTCGGCGCCGCAAAGCGCGGAACAGCCCGGGCTCAGTCTGGCGGGGCCGGCGGCCGTCACGGAGTTCAACCCGTGGTCGTTCCGCATCGCCGCCGCGCCCTCAGCCGGTGCCGGCGCCGTGGCAGAGGTGAGCGCAACTGTCGAGCCCACCTGATGTTTGCGCTTCCCCCCAGCCCGGCCACCCCGGCCAGGTGGTCGGCCGTTCCGGCCTTCGCCGTGGCGGTCTCGGCACCGACCAGGTCCAGGCGACAGGAGGGCAGTTCGGCCCGGGAGCTCAGGACCAGTTGGCCCTGCCCCGTCAAGCCGGTGCGCGGGAGGCTGAAAGGGCATCGAGGGGCCGGCTACCCGGGACCGTCCAACGGGACAGCGGCGACCGGACCGGCCGCCCTCACCCGCGAGTTCCGGCCCTCGATGCCCACCGCAGGAGCACATGGCCCAGCGGGGATACGGGACGGTGTGCGCGGGTCGCACGCAAGGGAAACCGGTCGCGCTCCGCTTGCACCGGTGGAGGAGGGAATGGCCGTGAAGACCTGCAAGGTCGGCGAAGTGATGACTCCCGAGGTCGTCGAAGTCCGCCAGGAGACACCGTTCAAGGAGGTGGCACAGTTGCTGGCCCGGCACCGGATCAGCGGCCTGCCGGTGGTGGACGCCGATGACAAGGTCCTCGGCGTGATCTCCGAGACCGACCTGGTCCGACGGCAGGCGGCGCAGGCCCGACGCGACCAGGAAGGCCGCTTCCGGCTGCCGGCGCTGCGCCGGAAGGCACGTGTCGCCGCTGCCAAGGCCCGTGCCATGACCGCCGGGCAGCTGATGTCGACCCCCGCGATCACCGTGCACCCGGAGCAACGCGTCGCGGACGCCGCACGGGTGATGGAGCGTCACCACATCGAACGGCTGCCCGTGGTGGACGAGGAGGACCGCCTGATCGGCATCGCCACTCGCCGTGACCTGCTGCGGGTCTTCCTTCGCACCGACGAGGAGATCCGTCAGGAGATCATCGACCAAGTCCTGACCAGCGCCATGTGCCTGCCGCCCCACACCGTCATCGTCTCGGTCCACGACGGGACGGCCACGCTGGAGGGACGCCTGCAACGCCGCAGCGACATCCCGGTGGCCGTCCAGCTGACCTGGCGGGTGGACGGCGTGGTGGGGGTGATGAACAGTCTCACCTTCCGCGTCGACGACACCCGCCCGCCCGAGAAACACCCCTCGCGTCGGATCGCCCACCACTGGCTCCCCGAGCGGTAGTCCTGTGGCGCCCGCTTCAGCGACGCACCGCTGGTACGGCAGCCACGACCGCTCGCGCGTCCCCATCACCCGGCGCCGCCCGCACCACCGCCACCTCCCTGAACCTCAGCCCAACCATCCGGCACAGCCCCATCCGCAAGGAGCAGAGCGCGTGACCGACTCAGCTGTCCCCCTCATCAATCCCCAACTGATCGACCTCGACCTGACGGCGGAGAACAAGGGCGCAGCCGTCCGCGCACTCGCCGAGCGCCTGGCCGGCCAGGGCCGGGTCAGGCGTCTGGCCAGTGCGGAGAGGATGCTCAGGTGGGCGTCGTCGGCGCCGTCCGGCGCGGCGATCATGAAGATCAGGTCGGCCGGGCCGTCCGGCGCGCCGAAGTCCACGCCCCGCGGGCTGCGCGCGAAGGCCAGGCTCGGCTGGGTGACGTGGGCGGAGCGGGCGTGCGGGATGCCGATCCCGCCCTCGAGGCCGGTGGGCATCTGATCCTCCGGGCGGCGATGTCGGCGAGGAAGCCGTCGAGGTGACCGACCGACCCGGCCTCGTCCCCGGCTTCGGGGGAGAAGTCCAGGGGGTTCGCGATGTCGATGACCAGTTCGCCGGCCAGGTTCGCGGCACCGGCGGACTGCAGGGCCTTCAGACTGCTGACGCCCGCGGTGGTGTTCACCACCGCCTCACCGTGGGTCGCGGCGTCGGCGAAGGTCGCCAGACGGACCTGCGGGTGCTCGGCCTGCCACTGCGAGTACGGCGGATTGCCATAGGCGTCCGGCTCGGTGCGGGCGAGGGCGGCCTGCGGGTCTCGGGTGCCGATGACGGCCTCATGGCCGAGCGAGTCGAGTGTGCCGGCGATCGTCCGGCCGACGACGCCGGTGCCGAGAACTGCGTAACGCATGGGTGCGGGTCCTTTCCGGCGGTACAGACATCTCGCTGTGATCCACACGGCGCCAGGACCAAGCGAACATCCATACCCCCCCCACCCTCACCCCGGGACGACCACAGCGCTCACAGGCGCTGGTGAACCCCGCCCGGTACGCGATCCGGTACTTCTCGTCGTCAGGTGGCCGACCGGCCCCGGCGATACGGGTCTCTCGGGCCCCGGCCGGGACCTTTGACGCCTGGGTAGCGGCTCGCGTCTGCGAGACGGTGGCAGTGGAAGCGGTGCCGCTCCCCCGCGGTGCCGCTCCCCACACGGCACGCCGCCGGTCTTCCGGCCCACGACCTCGACGATGGAGGCGCAACCCCCATGACCCGACAGGACGCCCGAACCCGAGCCGCTGCCCCGGGCGGCGAGCCGTCCGAGACCGCGATCGCCGTCGACCGGCTGGTCACGAACGGGCTCAAGGCGCTCGCCGACTACGAGGACCACGACCAGGAGCAGGTCGACCACATCGTCAAGAAGGCGTCGGTCGCCGCCCTGGACCAGCACACCGCCCTGGCCCGCCTGGCGGTGGAGGAGACCGGTCGCGGCCTGTTCGAGGACAAGGCCGCCAAGAACATGTTCGCGTGCGAGCACGTCACCCACAGCATGGGCCGTATGAAGACCGTCGGCGTCATCGCCCGCGACGACATCGAGGACATGGTCGAGATCGCCGAACCGGTGGGGGTGGTGTGCGCGATCACGCCGGTCACCAACCCGACCTCCACCACGATCTTCAAGGCACTGATGGCGCTGAAGACCCGCAACCCGGTCGTCTTCGCCTTCCACCCCTCGGCCCAGCGCTGCAGCGCCGAGGCCGCTCGCATCGTGCGCGACGCGGCCGTCGCCGCGGGCGCGCCGGAGCACTGCATCCAGTGGATCGAGACACCGTCGGTAGAAGCGACTGGCACGCTCATGCGCCACCCGGGCGTCTCGCTGATCCTCGCCACCGGCGGCAACGCCATGGTCAAGGCCGCCTACTCCGCGGGCAAGCCCGCCCTGGGCGTCGGCGCCGGCAACGTCCCCGCCTACGTCCACAAGAGCGCCAAGCTGCGCCGCGCCGTCAACGACCTCGTGCTGTCGAAGTCGTTCGACAACGGAATGATCTGCGCCTCCGAACAGGCCGTCATCCTGGACGACGAGATCTACGACGCAGCCCTGGCCGAGTTCCGCACCCTGCACGCCCACCTGGCGACCGCCGAGGAGAAGGCGAAGCTGGAGACGTTCCTGTTCCCCACCGGTCGGACGGGCGCGGGCTGCGAGCCCAAGGTCAACGCCGCGGCCGTGGGACAGAGCCCGGCGTGGATCGCCGAACAGGCCGGCTTCACCGTGCCCGAGGGCACCTCCGTCATCCTGGTCGAGGCCGAACGCGTCGGCCCGGACGAGCCGCTGACCCGCGAGAAGCTCTGCCCGGTCCTCGCCGTCCTGCGGGCCGGCTCCGAGCAGCAGGGCTTCGACCTGGCCGCCGACATGGTCGCCTTCCACGGCCAGGGCCACAGCGCCGTCGTCCACACCGAGGACCACGCGCTGGCGGAGGCGTACGGCAAGCGCATCAACACCGTGCGGATCATCGTCAACGCACCCTCCTCGCAGGGCGCCATCGGCGGCGTCTACAACAGCCTCCTGCCGTCCCTCACCCTGGGCTGCGGCTCCTGGGGCAGCACGTCGGTGTCCAACAACGTCTCCGCCCCCCAGCTCCTGAACGTCAAGCGGATCGGCACGCGCCGCAACAACATGCAGTGGTTCAAGGTCCCACCGAAGATCTATTTCGAACCGCAGGCCATCGGCTACCTCGCCTCCATGCCGGACGTCCACCGCGTCACCATCGTCACCGACGCGACCATGACCCGCCTCGGCTTCGTCGACCGCATCGACCGCGTCCTCAAGCGCCGTCCGGGGCCCGTGACACTGCAGATCATCGACAACGTCGAACCGGAACCCAGCATCGACTCCGTGCAGCGCGGTGCCCGCCTCATGCGGGACTTCCGCCCGGACACGATCATCGCGCTCGGCGGCGGCTCGCCCATGGACGCGGCGAAGGTGATGTGGCTGCTCTACGAGCACCCGGACATCGACTTCGCCGACATGCGGCACAAGTTCTCCGACATCCGCAAGCGCGCCTTCCGCTTTCCGACACTGGGCAGCCTGGCCCGCCTGGTGTGCGTGCCCACCACCTCCGGCACCGGCGCCGAGGTCACGCCGTTCGCCGTCATCTCCGACCCGGCCACGGGCAAGAAGTACCCGCTGGCCGACTACGCGCTCACCCCGAGCGTGGCCATCATCGACCCCCTCCTCACCACCGCCCTGCCCCCGGCGCTGGCCGCCGACAGCGGCTTCGACGCCCTCACCCACGCCATCGAGGCGTACGTGTCCGTCTACGCCAGCGACTTCACCGACGGGCTGGCGCTGCACGCGATCCGGCTGATCTTCGACCACCTCGAAGCGGCGGTGAACGACCGCGGGGGCTCCGCGGAGGCCCGGGAGAAGATGCACAACGCAGGCACCATCGCGGGCATGGCCTTCGGCAACGCCTTCCTCGGCATCGTCCACGCCATGTCCCACACGCTCGGCGCCACCTTCCACATCGCGCACGGCCGCACCAACGCGGTTCTGCTGCCGCACGTCATCCGCTACAACGGCACCGTCCCGACCAAGCTCACCGGCTGGCCCAAGTACGAGAGCTACCGGGCTCCCGAGCGCTACCAGGACATCGCCCGCGCCCTCGGCCTCCCCGCCGCCACCCCGCAGGCCGGGGTGGAGTCGCTCGCCCGGGCCGTTGAGCGCCTGCGCGACGCCGTGGGCATCGAGCCGTCGTTCCAGGCCCTCAGCGTCGACGAGCGCGCCTTCCTCGACGCGCTGCCCCAGCAGGCACTCAACGCCTACGAGGACCAGTGCGCGCCCGCCAACCCGCGGATGCCCATGCTCGACGACATGCAGGAGATCATGCGAGGGGCTTACTACGGTCCCGCCGGCATAGCCGGGGAGTAGGCCCCATCGCGGGTGGAATTGAGCGCGCCCGCGCCTCACAGCCGGCCACAGGGCCTCGGACCAGCGTCAACCCGTCCGGGGCCTTTCGGCGACCCACACAGGGCTGATCGGCCCATACGAGGATCCCTCTCGGCCCGTACCGTCAGAAATGGACCCCAGTGAAGGCTCCTGAACGGAGGCTGGTCATGAAAACTGCCTCGGACCTTCGCGTACACGCGGAGCGAACCGGTGCCTTCGTGGACCTGTATTGGCTGCCCCTGGGCGTCGGCGAGGTGCGATTGGTGCGCTGGAACGGCCGCCTCTATGAGTCGATCGTCGCGCATCGCGAACACCGTGAAGCGCTCGACCTGTACCACTCGGCCTTGCAGGTCCAACTCGGCGGCGACCGCTACGTGATCGAGATGGCCCCGGTGCGGCACACCATGGAACCCGATCGCGGCGTGGTCACCGAGGGCCCTGTGGGGCTGCCGTGGCTAGGTCGGTCGCGACTCTTCCGCTACGAGGTCCGGCGATGGCGCAACGGGATCATCCCGGACCTCGCCGAGGCGGTCGCCGGTCCCCGGCGCCTGAGCACGGATGCCGAGCGGGCGCAGCGGGTGCTGGATCTCGTCCCGGACTTCCCGACGGTTACCTGGGGACGCGACGAACTGCGCGTCGGCGACATGTGGAACTCCAACTCGCTGATCTCCTGGCTGCTCGCTCTCAGCGGTCATCCCGTGGACACGATCGATCTGCCTCCTCATGGGCGCGCGCCCGGGTGGAACGCCGGGATCGTCATCGCGGCGAGGCAAGGCACAACGACGACAACACGCACTCAGGCACGAGCACCGAGCATCAAAGCGTGTGCCATCGGAGGTTGAGGATCGCAATCGCTGGTCAGGGTGGCCGAAGCCCACCACAGGCGGACGGGCGAGGCGGGGCCTTGCCCTGCTGAGTAGCTGCTCACGGTTGCCGGAGCATCGCGATGGCGTTTACATGGACACGATCGAGAAGGTCGCGAAGGCTGCTGCGTTCGGCTGGCGAGAGGTCCGCGAGGAGTTGCTGTTCGGTCTGTCGGTGGAGCGGCAGAGAGCGGCCAGCGCTGTCGTGCTTACCCCTTACATACCGGTAAGAGGCGTAGCCGGGACTATCGGCCTCCGGGACGACCCCGGCAGGCCCTCCTCGCGGGGCCTGGCCGGTGGCCACGCTGGTCATGGGCCCGGTCAGGCGGCCGGGCCGAAGGAGTTGATCACCATGACAACCCTTGCCGGAGCAACGGACCGTCCGGTCCAGGTGAACGCGGTGCTCGACACGCCGCTGTCCCGGTGGCTGTGGCTGGTGAAGTGGATCCTGCTCGTCCCTCACTACGTGGTGCTGGTCTTCCTCTGGATCGCCTTCACCGTGGTGAGCGTGATCGCGTTCTTCGCCATCCTGTTCACCGAGCGCTATCCGCGGTCCCTGTTCGACTTCAATCTCGGAGTTATGCGCTGGAGCTGGCGGGTCGCCTACTACTCGTACGGCGCTCTGGGCACAGATCGCTATCCGCCATTCAGCCTGGGCGAGGAACCCGACTACCCGGCGCGGCTGGACATCGTCTATCCCGTACGGCTCTCCCGCGGCCTGGTGCTGGTGAAGTGGTGGCTGCTGGCCATCCCGCACTACATCGTCATCGGCTTCTTCCTGGGCGGCTGGCACATGGGCTGGTGGGACGGCGGGCTCGTCGCCGTGCTGGCGGTGATCGCTGCCGTGACACTGCTCTTCACCGAGAAGTACCCGAAGGGTCTGTTCGACCTGATCCTCGGCCTCAACCGGTGGGTGCTGCGGGTCGCCGCCTATGCCGCGCTGATGACCGACACGTATCCGCCGTTCCGGCTCGACATGGGGGGCACGGAACCGAGCGAACCGGAGGTGCTGTCGTGACCGCCTCTCTGGTCGCAGCGTTCCTGATCCTGCACGGGCTGCTGCACCCCGGCGTCTGGACGGCGCCCCAGCGGCCCGCCAAGCCGGCCCCGTTCGACCCCGGACACTCGTGGGCGCTGGCCGCCGCCCACGTCTCGCCCGCCCCTGCCCGAGCCACAGCCCTGGCGATCGCCTGGTACACAGCCATCGTCTATGCGATCGCCGGCGCCGGGGCGCTCGCGAGCAGCGGCTGGTGGCCCACAGCGGCCCTCGTCGCCGCCGTGAGCGGGCTCGTCCTCAAGGCGGTGTGGTTCGACCGGTGGCTCAGCGTCGGCGTACTGCTCGACGTGGGCGTCATCGTGGCCGTGGTGTGCACTTGGCCCGCCTCCGTCCACTGAGGACGAGCAGGCCCTTCGATTCGCCCCGTGACGGCTCGTATGGCCAACGGCCCCCAGCCCTGCCTCGCCCGAAGCGTCCTGGGCAAGGCTCTCAGCGCGGCAGCAGCTCAGAACCCCGGCCGGATCACCCCGGCCGGGGTTCTTCGGGCTTGTGCAGCTCGCTCACCCGCGACGGGCCACTCGTTCAAAGGGCCCGCAGCCCATGCTCCCGGAACTGCTCGCGCACCCGCTCCGTCAGGCCCGGATCCGGCGTGGGTGTGTCGCGCAGCGGGAAGGGGAGCCCCAGCACGTCGTACTTGTGGGCGCCGAGCCTGTGGAACGGCAGGACGTCCACCCGGTCGACGTTGCTCAGCCCGGCGAGGAACGCACCGAGCCCATCGACGGCCACCGGATCGTCGGTCCAGCCGGGCACCAGGACATAGCGGATCCACACAGGGACGCCGAGCCGGTCCAAGCGGGTGGCGAAGTTGAGGGTCGGGGAGAGGCCCCCTCCGGTCAACTTCCGGTACGTGCGGACGTCGAAGGACTTGATGTCCAGCAGAACCAGGTCGGTGTCGGCGAGAAGCTCGTCGGTCGCGCGGGCGCCGAGGAAGCCGGAGGTGTCGAGCGCGGTGTGCAGACCGAGCTCCTTGCAACGGCGGAAGATGTCGGCCGTGAACGCGGGCTGCAGCAGCGCCTCGCCGCCGGTGAGCGTCACTCCCCCGCCCGCGGTGGTGATGAAGGGCCGGTACTTCTCGATCTCGGCCATCACCTTGTCCACGGTGGTCTGTTTCCCGTCGCGCATGTGCCAGGTGTCCGGGTTGGCGCAGTACAGGCAGCGCAGCGGGCAACCGCTGACGAACAGCACGAACCGGGTCCCGGGACCGTCCACTCCCGTGGACAGGTCCCAGGAGTGGACCCGGCCCGTCATCGGCTCGACCGTGGTGCTCACAACGATCCGTGGAAGGTGCGACTGATCACGTCGAGCTGCTGCTCGCGCGTCAGGCGGACGAAGTTGACGGCGTACCCGGAGACCCGGACCGTCAACTCCGGGTACTTCTCCGGGTGTTCCATCGCGTCCTCCAGCGTCGCCCGGTCCAGAACGTTCACGTTCATGTGGAAACCGCCGGAGGCCATGTACCCGTCCAGGATTCCGACCAGATGGCCGGCGCGCTCGGCCGGGTCGTGCCCCAGGCCCTCGGGGGTGATCGTGGTCGTCAGCGAGATGCCGTCCCGGGCCTCCGCGTACGGCAGCTTCGCCACCGACAGCGCGGAGGCGGCCACCCCGTGCCGGTCCCGCCCGTTCATCGGGTTGGCGCCGGGCGCGAAGGGCTCTCCGGCACGGCGGCCGTCAGGGGTGTTGCCCGTGTGCTTGCCGTACACCACATTCGAGGTGATGGTCAGCACCGACTGTGTGTGCTCGGCGTTCCGGTAGGTGGGATGGCGGCGGACCTTGGACATGAAGGACTTCACGAGGCCGACCGCGATGGAGTCGACACGGTCGTCGTTGTTGCCGTACGCCGGGAAGTCACCCTCGATCTCGTAGTCGACGGCCAGGCCGGTGTCGTCCCGGATCACCTTCACCCGGGCGTACCTGACGGCGGAGAGGCTGTCGGCGGCCACCGACAGCCCGGCGATCCCGCAGGCCATGTAGCGGTACACCGGGTGGTTGTGCAACGCCATCTCGATGCGCTCGTACGCGTACTTGTCGTGCATGTAGTGGATGACATTGAGCGTGTTGACGTACGTCTGCGCCAACCAGTCCAGCATGCGGTCGTACGCGGCCGAAAGCTCCTCGTACTCCAGGTAATCGCTGGTCAGAGCGGCGACCTCGGGCGCGACCTGTTCGCCGGTCATCTCATCCCGCCCGCCGTTGATCGCGTACAACAGCGCCTTGGCCAGGTTGACGCGGGCGCCGAAGAACTGCATCTGCCGACCCACCGTCATCGCGGAGACGCAGCAGGCGATCGCGGTGTCGTCGCCGGTGCGCGGACGCATCAGGTCGTCGGACTCGTACTGCACGGCGCTGGTGTCGATGGACACCTGGGCGCAGAACTCCTTGAACCCGGACGGCAGCCCGGGCGACCACAACACGGTCAGGTTGGGCTCCGGGGCCGGGCCGAGGTTGTAGAGCGTCTGCAGGAAGCGGAAAGACGTGCGGGTGACCAGCGTGCGCCCGTCGCCGCCGATACCGCCGATGGACTCCGTCACCCAGGTCGGGTCGCCGGAGAACAGCGCGTCGTACTCCGGCGTGCGCAGGAACCGCACGATCCGCAGCTTGATCACGAAATCGTCGACCAGTTCCTGGGCCCGCGACTCGTCGAGGGTCCCCTCGTCGAGATCCCGCTGCACGTAGACGTCCAGGAACGTGGAGGTGCGGCCCAGCGACATCGCGGCGCCGTTCTGCTCCTTCACCGCCGCCAGGAAGCCGAAGTAGAGCCACTGCACCGCCTCGTGGGCAGTGGCGGCGGGGCGGGAGACGTCGCAGCCGTACGAGGCCGCCATCTCCGTCAGTTCACCCAACGCCCGTATCTGCTCGGCCAGTTCCTCACGGTCACGGATGACATCCGGACTCGAGGCCGACGCGTCCAGCAGCGCACGCTCAGCCCGCTTGGACTCGATGAGCCGGTCGGTGCCGTACAGCGCGACGCGCCGGTAGTCGCCGATGATCCGGCCACGGCCGTAGGCGTCCGGCAGACCGGTGATGATCCCGGCCTTGCGGGCAGCCCGCATCTCGGGGGTGTAGGCGTCGAAGACACCGTCGTTGTGGGTCTTGCGGTAGGTCCCGAAGACGCGTGTGACGAAGGGGTCGGCCTTGTAGCCGTACGCCTTCAGACTGTTCTCGACCATCCGCAGCCCACCGTTGGGCATGATCGCCCGCCTCAGCGGGGCATCGGTCTGCAGGCCGACGATCAGTTCGCGGTCGCGGTCGATGAAACCCGGCCGGTGCGAGGTGATGGTGGACGGGGTCCCCGGGTCGACGTCGAAGATTCCCTTTCGCCGCTCATCGGGAAAGTGAGCGGCGACCTTGCGCCAGACAGTGAGGGTGCGCTCGGTCGGACCGACCAGGAACGCCGAGTCACCTTCGTAGGGCGTGTAGTTGGCCTGGATGAAGTCGCGTACGTCGATGTGGTCCCGCCAGCGCAAGCCGGCGAAGCCTCGCCATGCCTCGGTCGCCGTCCGGGCTCCAGCTGTCACTGTTGCCGTCATCGCCGGTCTCTCCCTCGCTCCGCGCGTGAACTTCTGTGCTTTCGATGCTCGTCGCTCGCGATGCCTGCGGGGAGGGCCTGTCGGCGTACCCGGGGCGCGCCATCGGTCCCTCGCCTGCCGGGCCGTTGGGCCCGGTCAGGCCGAGCCCGGCATAGCCTGGCCGCCGGCGCACGAACGACCGGGGCACCCCCGCCGACGAATGGAGGTGCCCCGGTCTGACCCGCATGCGGCCATCAGAGCAGCCAGCGGTTGCGGCTGACGAACGGCAGCCGCGCCCACGCCTTGCCCAGTCCCCAGGTGGCGCCGGCGCCCGCGACCGCCAGGGCGATCAGGACGATGGCGTAGATGAGGTGGTAGTCGGCGAACGGGTTGGTCGACATGCTCGCCGAGCCGTCGGAGAGGTGCTTGGCCGGCGGCCACTCCGCGATCCACATGAAGGCCATCATCACGGTGCCGGCGACCGCGGCTAACCGCAGCCCGATGCCCGCGATCAGGGCGACGCCGATGCCGAGCAGGCCGAGCATGAACAGCCAGTCCGCCCAAGCGGCGCCGGCCCAGTCGTGGAAGGTGGACTCCATCGGGCCGACGGCGACACCGCCGAGGAAGCCCTTGGTGGGCGAGCCGCCGTCGATCCAGCCCTTGCCGGAGCCGGTCGCATAACCGAAGCCGAAGGTCTTGTCCAGGAACGCCCACAGGAAGACGAACCCGGTCAGGAGACGGAGCCCTGCGAACACGTACGCCCGGGTCGCCGTCGCGCCGGCGGTCGTCTCGTCGGCGGAGACGGGAGCCGTCCCCGCCCTGTGCCGGGACGGGAAGCGGAATCCCAGATGCCGGTGGGGGTGGTCGTGCACTGCCATGATGCTCATCCCTTTCGAGGGGCGCGACGCGCGAGATGTTGGACGACTCTCGTTGCACCTTCAATGTCCCGCGTCGTCAACACCCGTCGGAGGGGCTGCACGGCCCGGACCGAGGGCCGAACGGCCCGCTGTCCGGGCCCCATTGGCATCGGTCAGCCGTCCCAGGACCAGTCGGCGACCTCCGGCAGGTCGGTGCCATGGACGCGGATCCACCCGTGGTGACGCAGCCGTGTGTCCTCCATCCGCTGTCGTACGGCTGCGGCGCGCACCGCCAGGCCGGGGACGCGGTGGATGACGCCCATGACCAGGCGGTAGCGGTCGAGGTCGTTGCGGACGACCATGTCGAAGGGTGTCGTCGCGGTGCCGATCTCCTTGTAGCCGCGCACATGCAGGTTCTGGTGGCCGGTGCGGCGGTTGGGGAGGCGGTGGATCAGCCAGGGGTTGCCGTGTTAGGCGAAGATGACCGGCTTGTTCGGGGTGAACAGGCTGTCGTACTCGAAGTCACTCATCGCGTGCGGGTGTTCCTCGGCGGGCAGCAGCCGGGCGGCGGCCGGCACCTCCTGGGTGGGGACGTCACCGGCCGCCGCGAGCACCTCGCCCGGCTCCCGATCGCCGTTCTCCGTGCCGGCCCACTCCCAGATCCCGGCGCCCCGCGCACAGTGGACCTTGGCCTGCTCCATGGTCAGCCAGTCGAAGCAGGGCTGTTTGCCGGCCACGATCACGTTGACGTAGTCGCGGCTGCGCAGCGCGTGACCGCCACCGACAGGAGGGTGTTGGCGTCCGGCGGCAGGTAGACCCGCACGACCTCAGGACTCTTGTTGAGGATGTGGTCGACGAATCCGGGGTCCTGGTGGGAGCAGCCGTTGTGGTCCTGGCGCCAGACGTGCGAGGTCAGCAGGTAGTTGAGGGAGGCGATGGGGGCGCGCCAGGGCAGGCGGCGGGTGACGCGCAGCCACTTGATGTCCGGGAGAGGAGTGGACGCCTGCCGCGTGTCGACGGACATCATGAGGTCCCTTCCGGGTCGGGGGTCGGTCGGAGGTGCGTGTGGGTCCGTACCTCCTCCCCCTCCCCCACCCGGGGGGCTCCCGACAGGGCCGACCGGGCCATCCGCTCTACCGGTGTGCTCGTCTTCAGGTCGTCGGCACCAGCACCACGGGGCAGTGGGAGTGGTGCAACAGGACATGCGCGACCGGGCCGAGCGGTGGACCGAGCCGGCCCACGCGTCGGCGCGTGCCGATGATCACGACGCCGGCCTCGCGGGTACCCGCCAGCAGGGCGTGGGCCGGGCCGGTGCGGACCGTGCGGCTGTCGACCTCGACCTCGGGGTACTCCTCCCGCAGTCGGGCGACGCTGAAGCGCGGCACGGCTTCTTCCGCCCGGTCGTTCCGGGCCTGGCGCTGCTGGCCGGGGCTCGTCGCGGCTACCAGCGAGGGCAGTTCCGGCGTGGTGTGCCGGTGCGTTGCGGAGTGCACGACGCGCAGCCGGGCCCCACGCCGGGATGCCTCCTGGAAGGCATAAGCGGCTGCGGCCTCATCGGCGTCGCTCTCCAGGCCGAGCAGCACCTCGCGCCCCTCGTCGCGAGGGTGATCCCCACGGGCGACCAGCAGCGGACCGTGCGCGTGCGCGGCCAGGCGCCAGCTCACCGAGCCGGCCAGCAGACCGGAGACACCGCCGAACCCCCGGGTGCCCACGACGGTGAGGACCGCGCCCTCGCTCTCCCCTGCCAGCACCCGCACAGCGCCGCCCTCCACGGCCCTGGTCTCCACCGGCAGACCGGGATGACGCTCGTGGACCCGCGAGGCGGCCGACGCCAGAACCGGCCCGGCCTCGTCGCGGTCGGCCACGGCGTACACGATGCGCAACGCGGCGCCGCGGCGCGCCGCCTCCTCTGCGGCCCAGTCCAAGGCCCGTACGGCGACCAGTGAACCGTCCACTCCAACGACCACATGGCGGTCAGTCATTTTCCTGTTCCCTTCTGTTCCGTGCGCGGGGTGTGCAGCCCCCGGGGGTGCCGAGGGCGGTGACAAGATCGACGCCCGGTCGGCCGGGCGTCGATCCCGTCGCGGCTCCACGGAGATGCTCGTCGTCCGCGGGCGTCGCGGGCAGAGGCCGACGGAACCCGTCGGCACGCCGTACGGCCCCGTCCCGTCGGGCCGTACGGCCCCGGGCCCGGGCCCGGGCCCGGGCCCGGGCCCGGACGAAAAGAACCGGACGAAAAGAAGCGGGAAGACGGAGGAAGGACCTTCAGGCAGTGAGGTCCACCCCGTACAGGGTGCGTCCACCGACGAGCTCACGGCCGGTGACCAGTTCGGACTCGATACGGACGAAGACCTCCTGCGGCGCGGGCACCCAGGAGACCGGGCCGGTGCGGGCCAGGCGTTCGTATTCGGCCGGGTCGGTCACCACCGTGGCCGACCCGGTGACGACGACGCTCCAGCCGGAGTGCCGGGCCGCGTCGACCTCGTCCGCCTCAAGGGCGACCACCGTGCCGTCGATCGCGCGGACCAGTTCCGAGGCTGCGGAGGTCCGCAGCAGGACCGCGCCGTCGCCGTCCAGGCTGAAGTTGACCGGCAGCACGGCGGGCAGGGCGCGGCGCGTGAAGACGATGCGGCCGATGGGCACCTTGGCCAGCAGCCGCAGGCACTCCTGCCGCCCGAGTTCGCGGAAACCGTCGTTGGGGTACATCAGCCAGCCCGTCTTTCGCCTGGTACAGCGGTACTGCGTTGCATCCATCCTGAGCTGGATGCGGCCCGGGTATGAGGGGCCATCGGTCCCGCCCATGCCGGAGAACGACCCGTGTCACATCGCGATCGATGGGCCTGCGAGTCCGGCCCGTCCGGCGTTTGCGGATGCCCGCGGCCCGGTCGGCCGCTGCGCCCCGCCGGACAGGCCCAGCAGATCCGGCAAAACCGGGCGGTAGGGCCGATCGGCCCTTCCCGCACCTCGCCTTGCCCTGTTTTCTCGGACCATGTCCGAGAACGACCCCAGGTCCGCGCCTCACCACACGGAACGCACCGTCGGTGAAACCACCGTCGTGGAGCTGCGCGGCGAGATCGACATATTCACTGCGCCGTCCCTCGCGGCCCGGCTGGATGCCCTCACCGCCGACCAGCACCCCGATCTGGTCCTGGACCTGCGTGTCACGGCCTTCATCGACTGCACCGGCCTCGGGATCCTGTGCCGGGCACGGAACCGAGCCGAGGCCCGGCACGGCCGGCTCCGGCTGGTCACCGACAGCGCGCTCTTCCGGCGGATCCTTCGCGCCGTTGACCTGGCAGGTGTCTTCGAGCTGCACCCCAGCCTGGGCACGGCCCTGGCCCATACGCCGCAAGCTGCCGCCGCGGGTTGATGACCCGGCGGATGGGCTAGCGACTCGCCGGCGCGTCGTCGAGCGCCATGCGCAGGGTGCGCCGTGGGCTCGCAGCGCCTTCGGGGCCGTATCCGAGACGGATGAGCATCTGCACATGATCGGTCCGCCCAGGCGTCGGGCTCAGGGAACGGCGCAGGTCCGGCCACTCCAGCGCCTGGTGCAGGAGGGAGGCGCGCAGACCGTGTGCCGTGGCGAGGAGCCACGCGTGCTGGAGCGCTTGTCCGGCCCGCAGCCAGTCGGCGCGGCGGTCGTGCTCAGTGATCAGCACAGCAACGATGGGTGTCGCCTCGAACGGCCGGGCGACCAGCCGCTCGGCGTGCCGCTGCGCGGTGAAGTCCCGCAGGGGAAGGTGTTCGCGTGCGTCCTGGGGGCCGAGCACCGCCCGTGGCATGCCCACATCGGGACCCGGCTCCAGGTCTCGGTGCACCCAGCGGCTGCTCTCCGTGGCGCGGTCGGTGTCGACGCGGTTGCGGCGCTCGGCCTCTGCGGTCAGGCGGAGCAGGCGTGCCGTCTCGACGGCGTCGGGAAACCAGAGCCGCGCCCCCTCCACACGGGCGGCTTCACCGAGTTCGTTGCGCAGATCCGGTGGCAGCGGCCGCCCCGAGAACGGGAGGCGGCTGCTGTGCCTGCGCCAGATCGCCTCATACAGGTCGGCCCGGTGCCCCGTCGGGCGCCGGGCAACGGACCCCGCCAGGCGAACGATGGCGAGTAGGCCGGGGTCCTCCGGAGAGGGCAACAGGCGCCTCACCGGCGACCATCCGGAGTGCGCGATCGCGACCCGGAGATTCAAGAGGCACGCCCCCACCGAAAGATGCAGGGCACGACCTGCCGGGTCCGTGTGCCGCAGGCCGCGTTCAGGGGCAGCGCGCACCTGGAACATGGCCGACTCGGGATCCATGCGGAACGACCATGGCTGGGTGTTGTGAATCGAGGGCGCGGCGACCGCGGCCGACACGCAGGTCTCCGGAATCACGGAGTCCAGGGATGTGCTGTGCATGATGCCCTCCTCACGCGTCGGCATAGGACAGGGGGTGCTGTTCTCCGAGCGTGAGTGCCCGGCCACGGCCCGGTGAGGGGCCGATGGTCCCGCCGCCGGGCCCGGACGGGCCACACCTCACCGCCTGAGCGGCGTACGGGAATGCAGCCGTGACGTCCCGTCCTCCAGTCCCCCCGCAGGTATGGACTGAACGGCCCAACATCGGCGGCGAGTTGGCCCCCAATCGGCCCTCCCGTGCTGCCTGGTCGGCCCCTGCCACGGCTCGCTCCCGACTGTCACCTTCGTGAACGTCACGACGAGGACGAAGGGCAGACCGATGGACGGCAGCAGGGGTACGAAGAAGCGGCTCTGGCGATGGCGGAACAACCCGCTCCGACGGCGCTACGACATCCTCGAAGCGTGGATCATGCTGTCCGTGTGGGCGGTCACCGCGGTGGGCGGTACCGTCGCCGGCCTGGTGACGGCCCACGCCGCCGACGAGGTGTTCGCCCGGCAGCGCGCCGAGCGGTATTCCGTCCGCGCTGTCCTCCTCAACAACGTCCCGCGGAACGTGGCGGGTGACGGAACCACCAGCGACAAGATCGCCGCGCCAGTCCGCTGGACAGATCCCGACGGCTCCGCCCACACCGACAAGACCTTGGTGGACACCGGGCTGAAGGCCGGATCCAGGATCGTCGTCTGGACGGACGGCCAAGGCGAGATCACCGCCGAGCCGCCGACTCCCACGGAAGCAGCCGTCGAAGCCGACGCCCTGGCCACCGCGGCCGCTCTCGCCTTCGCCGGCCTCGCCTTCGGCGCCGGAACCCTCGCACGGTGGAGGCTCGACCGGCGGCGCATCGACCAGTGGGGCAGGGAGTGGGATCTGGTCGGTCCGCAGTGGAGCCACAGCACCGGATGATCCACGCTCGGCTGTGGAGCCGCGGCCAGGCCGCATGAACGCCACGGCGGTGTCCGCTCGATGTGACAGCCGTGGCCGCGGCGATCCGAGTCCGCCCACGGCCACCGCTGCCCTGGTGAGTCGCAAGCCACGGCTCCCCTGCCGACTTGCCTCGGCGGCCGGATCAACTCCTGCCCGGTTCGGCCCGAAGGTCCGTCGCGATACGGGCCGCCTACTCCTCGATCGCGGTGAAGTCGCGGAAGTCCACGCCCTTTCGTTGCGCAGCATCATCCGGGCGCCCCACCCCTTCGCTCCCTCGTGCAGGCAGCCCCGAAGGTGACGTGCTCCCTGACACCGAGCCGGACCATGGCCTTGTGCACGCCCGGCGCCGGCGGGATGTCCCGCTCCGAGGCCGAGGCGTCGAGCGGGCCGCCACTGAAGAACCACACCGGTCGTCCCGGGTGCGCCAATATCGGCGGACGAAGCGGCGGGCGTCCTTGTGCCGGCGCCCCGCGTACAGGGCGCCGCCGACCACGACGGCTTCGTACGACGCCGCACTCGTCACCGACCGGGCCGGCAGCGCGTCGGCTGTCAGCCCGTCCTTACGCAGGACCGCGGCGACGGCTTCGGCGATCCCGCGGTCGATCCGCTCGTCGTCCCATAGGCGACCAACACGCTGCTGGGCATGATGGTTCGCCTCCGCTCTCATCGTTCCCATGGCCCGTGGCGCTTCGAGCATCCAGCGCGTCGTCCGCCGGCCCGATGCGCTGTGCAGGATGTCTTGGAGCGGGTCGGCCCCAGGGGCAGGGCCACGGCACGGTACCCCTCCCCAAGCCAGGGGACCGTCGGTCCAACGCGTTCCGGCCGCATCTCAGCCGACGGCCAGATCGAGGCGCACCAGGGTCCCCGACCTCCCGTGGACGATCTCGTACGCCGCATCCAGGGCGCCGATGGCGGCAAGGCCCCCGGTGCGTTCGACGAACCGGGCGGCGGCCTCCGTCTTGGGGCCCATGGAGTCGGCGGGGAAGCCTGCGCGGCGCAGGTCGTCGGGGGTGGCGTCGAGGACGGGCTGAGGGTCGCGGGTGCCGTAGCCGGTGTAGACGCACGGCACATCGGTGAGGATGAGCAGGAAGTCGGCCTTGAGTTCCTCGGCGAGCAGGGCGGCGGTGAGGTCCTTGTCGACGACCGCGTTCACTCCGTGCAGGGCGCCGGTGTCGCTGTCGGCGGTGACGGGCACGCCTCCGCCGCCGGCGCAGATGACCAGCGCTCCGCAGGCGAGCAGGTCGTGGATGGTCTCGGTCTCGACGATTCCCTCGGGCTCGGGTGAGGCGACGACTTGGCGCCACCCGCTGGCGTCCTTGGCGATGTGCCAGCCGCGCCTTCGCGCGAGGGTGCGGGCGATGTCCCGGGGGTACACCGGGCCGACGCGCTTCGTGGGCCGCTCGAAGGCCGGGTCGTCCGCCCGTACCAGGGTGTGGGTGACGAGTGCGGCGATCTTGTGACCGGGCAGCGCGTCGTGCAGGGCCCGGACCAGCAGCGAACCGATCAGGCCCTCGGTCTGGGCGCCCAGCAGGTCCAGCGGATAGGGGGCGGTCAGGACCGGGTCGGCCGCGCTCTCCATGGCGAGCAGGCCGATCTGCGGCTCGTTGCCATGGGTGATGACGACCTCGTGTTCGAGAGCGAGAGCGGCAACAGCGGTGGTCACCCGGTCGATGTTCGCCTGCTGCACGGCCGCGTCGGGGCGATCACCCCGGCGCAGCAGGGCGTTGCCGCCGAGAGCGATGACGATGCGCATGGCTTGAGTTCCTCCATGGGGGCCACAAGTACGGCCTTGACGGTGTCCAGCCGGGCGTCTTGCCGTTGACTTGGTAGGGCAGTCAAAGGCGTCCCCGGCTCAGCGATGGACCGGGGTCCGATCAGATCGGCGGGGTGCCTCGGTCGCCCGCAGGACGGCCGACCGGCGACGGATGCGGCGCCGCTGCCCCCGAAGCGCCAGCGCGTCGAGCGCGGCGCTGAGCACAGAAGTGACCGCGGTGGAGATCATCAGGAGGACGGCGAACAACCTCCAGAACTCCGGTGTCAGAGACGTACCCACCATGCACACCCCCTTCTGCCGAGTGGTCTCTCGTCTTCATCGAACATCGAGGACCGTTTCGGCACAGGGTGCCGAAGGACCCGGACGTAGTGCCGGGTGGCCCGGCCATGGGGCCGGGTGGCCCATCGCCCGGCACTGGGGCACGGGAGCACGCTGGACGTGACAGGTTCGTACACCCTGACTGGAGGCACGTCATGAACGCTCCGGCCACGGCCGGCATGCTCCAGGCACTGCCGGCCGAGCACCGTCATCGGCTGATGTGCTTCGCCCGGGAGGTGTCGTTCCCGCAGGGCACCCGCCTCTTCGAGGAAGGCGGCAAGGCGGATCGGTTCTGGATCATCCGTACCGGCACCGTCGCCCTCGACATGCGCGTGCCCGGCCGCCGCGCGGCCGTCATCGAGACCCTCGGGCACAACGAACTCATCGGCTGGTCCTGGCTGTTCGCCCCGCACAGCTGGCACCTGGGCGCCGAGGCGACCAGCCCGGTGCGCGCCTACGAGTTCGACGCCACCACGATCCGGTCGATGTGCAAGGACGACCCCGCGCTCGGCGCGAGCGTCGCCCTGGGGGCACCTCCCACGCCCACAAGGCAGTGGGGGAGGGTGGGCGGTGTCCTCGCCCACCGCCTGCGCTCGGCCCGCACCCGGCTGCTGGACCTGTACGCCCCCTACGGCAGCGGCAGCCTCCTGTGACCGCGCCGAGTGGAAGCGACCGTCGCCAAGGAGACATCATGCACGGCACCCCGCACATCGTCAGCGACGTGATGACCCACACTGTCGCCACCATCGGCCGTGCCGCCTCCTTCAAGGAGATCGTGCGGATGATGCAGGACTGGAAGGTCAGTGCCCTTCCCGTCCTGGAGGGCGAGGGCCGGGTCGTCGGAGTCGTCTCCGAGGCGGACCTGCTGCCCAAGGAGGAGTTCCGCGACAGTGACCCCGACCGGTACACCCAGCTGCGGCGCCTGTCCGACCTCGCGAAGGCCGGCGCGGTGACCGCCGGTGAGCTGATGACCTCGCCGGCCCTGACCGTCCACGCGAACGCGACGCTCGCCCAGGCCGCGCGGACCATGGCGCACGCGAAGGTCAAACGGCTGCCCGTCGTCGACGACGTAGGCATGCTGCAGGGCATCGTCAGCCGCGCCGACCTGCTGAAGGTGTTCCTGCGCGAGGACGAGGAGATCGCCGAAGAGGTCCGCCGGGAGGTGGTGTCGTACCTCTTCCCCGCGTCGACGTCAGCCGCACTCGTGACGGTGCGGGACGGGGTCGTGACGCTCAGCGGCCGCATCCGGGACACGTCCCTGGTCCCCGTGGCGGCACGTCTGATCCGGGCCGTTGAGGGGGTCGTGGACGTGGAGTTCGACGTCTCCGAGCACGGCCGTTCCTCGGAGACGACCCCTGACCCGTCGAGTCACAGCGAGGACGCCTCACCGTCGTGAATCGCCCCGGGTGAACGTTGCAACATCGCGGCGAAGACCTGGCGGCGTTGCGTACGTCCCCGTCGAGCGCGCACCGTCCCTGCGGCGACCACGTCCGCTCCGCGTTGCTGCCTCAGGAGCTGAGGACGCCAGGCCGAATGGACAGCGCGGGGGCGCTACTGCATGGTGCACAACACGCTGCGGCAGCCTCCGGGAATCCCCGTCGAGTTTGGCTGCCTCTCTTACCGCCCTTATCGCCGGGGTTACGGTTCAAGGTCGTTCGGCCTCTGCGTACGCCCCCAGGCACACGCCAGGCTGGTGGCGTCCCGTAGCGGTGGAAGGCGGACCGCCATGGAACAAGTGCTTCTTGCCTCCAACGACCCGTCGGCGCCCAGCCGGAAAGCGGCAGATCGGGCCGCACGAGGCACGGCTGCGCGGTCTGCCGATTCGCGTGGTCCACGGCTCACAGCAGGAAGTGAGCGAGGCCAAGGTGGTCGTGTGCGCTCTGCGCCGGGAGGGTGTCGCCGACTCTCAAACGGCCGGCTCGCCCCTTCCTGCGAACGTCGAAGCCGCGGCCCGGCCGCTCGTGTTCGTCTCGGACGATCTCTCCGCCCCTCGCCGCTCCGAGGGGGTCACGCTCGGCGTGCACGCCTGGTCGCTTCCCGCGTGTGCTGCCGAACTGCCCTTCGCCATACCGGAGGAGGAGCGGCCCGCCTGGGAGGACCAGGAGGTGCAGCAGTTCGCCGATGCGCAGCAACCGTGGCGTGAGAAGCATCCGGAGGTGCCGGTACTCGAGGACGTCGTCCTGTTCACACTGGCGCAGGCCCTGCTCCACTGCTCCGCGGGCGCCGCACTGGTCATGATGGGCCGGAATCCCGGCGCCGAGTGGGGGTACATGATTCGGTCCCTGTTGCGAGAGGCCATGTGCCCCGTAGCCGTGGTGGCGTCGTAGGCGCGGTGACGCTGCGACCCCGGTGCCGGACACCGGGGTCTGGATGGAGCGGAGCATTCCGGCCCGCCCTTATGTGTGCGTCAGCTCGTCGGCGACATGTGCCGCCCACGTCTCGATCGCGGTGAAGTCGCGGAAGTCTCCGCCCTTTCCGTTGCGGAGGATCATCCGAGCGACCCATCCCTTCGCACCCTCCTCCAGACAGCCTCCGAAGGTGACGTGCTCCCTGGCGTCGAGCTCGACCATGGCCTTCTTCACGCCGGGTACGGGCGGGATGTCCCGCTCCGAGGCCGAGGCGTCGAGCGGGCCGCTGCTGAACAGCCACAGGGGGCGTTCGGCCAAGTCGTGGCGGTGCCGACGGAGGAACCGGCGGGCGTGCTTCTGCCAGCGTCCGGCGTACAGTCCGCCACCGACGACCACTGCGTCATACGACGCCGCACTCGTCACGGACTGGGCCGGAAGGGCCTCGACCGTCAGCCCGTGCTTGCGCAGGACATCGGCGATGGCTTCGGCGATCTGGGCCGTCGATCCGTTCGTGGTTCCGTAGGTGACCAACACGGTGCCGGTCATGGCGGTACACCTCCTCTCATACTCGGCGCAGCCAGTCGTCGGCCACGCCGTGCAGCGCCTGCTCCCGGGTGCGCAGGTGCGCGTCGTCCAGTCGGTGGGTAAGCCTGTCGACCACGCCGACCACTCCGCTGATCCGCCGGGTCATCGACAGGGCGATCTCCGTCTCGCTCTTGCGTTCCATGTGGCCGGTGAGGGTGACGACGCCTTCCACCACGGACACGTCGATGCTGCGAGGCGGCAGCCACAGGGTGCGCACCAGTACGTCCTCGATCACCTCATTGCGGAGTTCCCCATCGGGCCGCAGGAATACCTGGAGCAGGTCGCGGCGGGTGACGATGCCGACCAGCCGGTCCGTCTCGTCGAGCACCGGCAGACGTTCCACCTGGTGCTGGGCCATGGTGCGGGCGGCCTCGACGATGGTGTCGTCGGCGTGCGCGGTGACGGGCGGCTCGGTCATGAGCCGGCCGGCGGTGCGGGCATGCGCCTTCGCCGTCTGCCGTCGGGCACCGCGCGTCAGCCCGTGGAGGAACGCGAAGCGACGGCGCGGTTCGTACGGTTCGGGAGTGGCCGCCTGGCGTGCCACCAGGTCCGTTTCGGAGATGACGCCGATGACCTTGTCGTCCTCGTCGACCACCGGCAGCCCGCTGATCCGGTGGGCCGCGAGCAGCCTCGCGACCTCCTTGAACGGGGTACCGTACCCGGCGCGGACGACCTCCGTGGTCATCACGGAGCCGACCTTGTTGTGCTTCATGTCCGTTCCCTCCTCAGCGGAGCCGGCGCAGATAGGGGTCCTGGGGCCTGCACGGCGCCAGGCGGATCCGTGCGTCCAGCACGGTGACGCCGCCCGGTGTCGCGAGGACCGGGTTGAAGTCGGTCTCGGCGAGCTGCGGCAGGTCCGCCGCCATGCGGGACAGCCGCAGCAGCAGCTGCTCCAGCTCCTCGAGGTCGACGGGTCCGTTGCCGTGCGCGCCGAACAGGAGCGGGGCGCAGCGCGGGGATGTGATGAGGTCGTGCACGTCGTGGTCGGTGAGCGGGGCGAGCCGGGCGGCGTGGTCGGCCAGGACCTCTGTGGCCGTACCGCCGAGCCCGAACAGGACGAGCGGGCCGAAGACCTCGTCCTGGACGACGCCCGCGAACAGCTCGGTACCGCGGACGGCGAGCGGCTGCAGTACGACACCGGTCATCAGTCCGGCGAAGCGGGTCTCCAGGTCGCGGAAGGCGGCCCGAATTTCGGAATCGCCGCGCAGGTCGAGGTGGACAGCGTGCTGCTGGCTCTTGTGCACCAGCCCGGGCCAGTGGGCCTTCATGACCACCCGGCCGTCGGCGCCGCGCAGCCGGTCGGCGGCCAGGACGGCGTCGTCCTCCGTCTCGGCCCAGGCCCAGGGGATCTGCGGGATGCCGTAGCAGGCCAGCAGGTCGGCGCAGGTGCGCGGGTCCAGCCAGCCTCCGTCGGGGTGTGCGGCGAGGTAGGTCCCGATGACGGTGCGGGCTCGTTCCGTCTCGACGCCGTCGAGCTCGGGGACGGTCCCGGCGGGCCTGGCGAGCCAGGCCGCGCGGTGGGCGGCGTGCGCCAACCCCCGTGCCGCCGCCTGGGGTTCGGCGAACGACGGGATCGTGCCGTCCTCCGTAGCGGGCAACAGCTCTACGGGCAGGCCCTGTTCGAGCCGTACCACGACGATCGGCTTCGCCCTCCGGCCGGGGATGGAGGTCCCCCCGCTCGAGCGAAGCCGAGAGTGGGGGAGGGTGAGGGCCCGGACGAGGTCATCGCCGGTCGCCGCGGCGACCGCCGTGGGGACCAGGGCCACGAGGACGGCGTCGACGCCGCCGTACCGCATGATCCGGTCCACGCAGTCCGTGAGCTGTTCCTCCGTGACGGCGGCGGTGGCGTCGACCGGGTTGCCCACGGCAGCCCCGTCCGGCAGCACGGCGAGCAGGTCGTCGATCAGTTCCGCGGTGGGCGCCGGGAGCGACAGCCCGGCTTCGGCGCAGGCGTCGGCCGCGAGGACACCGGCCCCGCCCGCGTTGGTGACGATCGCCAC
This sequence comes from Streptomyces sp. DSM 40750, assembly GCF_024612035.1. GTDB lineage: Bacteria > Actinomycetota > Actinomycetes > Streptomycetales > Streptomycetaceae > Streptomyces. Next base: position 11,322,761 of record NZ_CP102513.1, on the reverse strand, counting down.
CCGGCTGCCCGCGGGCAGCGGCTGCGAGTGCAACAGCGCGGCTGTCTCAAGGAGTTCGCCGATCGACCGGGTGGCGGTGATGCCGGCCTGGGTGAACAGCGCGCCACGGGTCATCGTGCGCGTGGCGGCGGCCGCGGTGTGCGAAGCGGCAGCGCGCCGACCCGCGTCGGTGCGGCCGGCGTCGACGGTCAGTACGGGCATACGGCGGGTCAAGCGCCGGGCGGTGCGGGAGAACGCCCGCGGGCTGCCGAACGACTCCAGGTGCAGCAGGGCGAGGCCGGTGCGGCCGTCGCTCTCCCACCACTGGAGCATGTCGTTGCCGCTGACGTCGTACTTGTCGCCGAGGGAGGCGAAGGAAGAGACGCCGATACCGAGCCGGGACAGCCCGTCGAGCAGGGCGATGCCGACGCCGCCGGACTGCACAGCGACGCCCGCGGTGCCGGGGCGCGGATGTCCGGCAGCGAACGTGGCGTCCAGGCTCAGCTCCGGGTCGGTGTTGGAGATGCCGAGGCAGTTGGGGCCGACGAGGCGCATGCCGTACGAACGGCAGGCCGCCAGCAGGGCTTGGGCCTGGTCGGCGTGGATGCCTGAGGTGACGACGAGGAGGGCCCGTACGCCCGCCTTGCCGCACTCCTCGGCTGTCTCCGGGATCGCGGCGGCAGGTACGGCGAGCACCGCGAGGTCAGGTGTCTTGGGCAGGGCGCTGACCGACGAGTAGGACGGCACGCCGAGAATCGAGTGCGCGGCGGGGTTCACCGCGAACAGGCGCCCGGTGTAGCCGCCCGAGTGCAGCTGGTGCAGGATCGCCCGGCCCACCGAACCCGGCTTGCGCCCGGCTCCGACAACGGCGACCGCCTTGGGCCGCAGCAGCGGCTTCAGGCTGGCGACGTCGGCGGCCCGGCCGCGTTCCTCGACCGCGGTGAGGTAGGTGTCGCTCTGGTCGAGGACGATGGTGCAGCGCACCTCCGGGCCCTCGAAGCGGCGGTCCGTGCGTAGACCGAGGTCGGCGAAGAGCTTCAACACCTCGTGGTTCTCACTCAGCGCGTCGGCCGTGAAGGTCGTGATGCCCTCCGCGCGGGCGGCCGAGACGAGGTGCTCGACGAGCAGGGTTCCGACGCCTCGGTGGTGTAGCCCGTCGGCGACGGCGATGGACACGTCGGCCGCGTCCTTCTCGTCCCCGGTGTCGTACTCGGCGAGGCCGATCACCCGGCCCTGCGTCTCGGCCAGCAGCGCCCGGTAGCCGGTGCGGGGCGGAGCACAGGCCCGGTCGGCGGCCAGACGGGCGGACCGGTGGCTCGCGGCGAAGAACCTCAGGCGCAGGTTCTCCGGGGACATCTCCTCGTACAGCCCCTCCAACCGGTCGTGGTCGCTCGGCCTCACGGGACGGATGCACACAGTGGTGCCGTCAGCGAGCAGGGCGTGGACGGGGGGTCGGTCGGTCACGTCGTGCGTCATCGCGGGACTCCTCCAAGCCTTGTGTCATTTCGAGCATCCGGCGGATCGGGGGGTGGTCCCATGGGCTGTCCGGGGGCGATGCGAGGGCCGATAGGCCCAAGATTTCGCCGGTCGTCCCCGGCCCGGACGCGGGAGGCATGCCTGACAGTGCACGTTCAGGGTGCGCCGCTGCCAGGCCGGTCAGTACGGTGCTGTCCCGGTCTTCGACCGGGGCACCAGTGATTACGTTGAAGTCATCGACGTGATCCATCGGGCGATGGAGGCGGCATGGCCGGCAAGAAGACGGCGAAGGTGCCGCGCGCGGCATACGAACGAGAACTGCTGCGCCTGCAGACGGAGCTGGTGAAACTGCAGGAGTGGGTGCGGGCGGAGGGCGCCCGGCTGGTGGTGGCCTTCGAAGGGCGGGACGCGGCGGGCAAGGGCGGCACGATCAAGCGGGTCGCCGAGCACCTCAACCCGCGCGTCGCGCGGATCGCGGCGCTGCCCAAGCCGACCGAGCGCGAGCGCACCCAGTGGTACTTCCAGCGCTACGTGGAGCATCTGCCGGCCGCCGGGGAGATCGTGCTGTTCGACCGCAGCTGGTACAACCGGGCCGGTGTCGAGCATGTGATGGGCTTCTGTACCAAGGAGGAGTACCAGCTCTTCCTGCGGCAGTGCCCGATCTTCGAGCGGATGCTGGTGGAGGACGGGATCCTGCTGCGCAAGTACTGGTTCTCGGTGAGCGACGCCGAGCAGCAGGAGCGGTTCCGGCGCCGGCTGGAGGATCCGACGCGGCGCTGGAAGCTCTCGCCGATGGACCTGGAATCGATCACCCGCTGGGAGGCGTACTCCCGGGCCAAGGACGAGATGCTGGTGCACACGGACATCTCGGAGGCTCCGTGGTTCGTCGTGGAGAGCGACGACAAGCGCCGGGCCCGGCTGAACATGATCACCCACCTGCTCGGCTCCGTGCCGTACCACGAGGTGCCGCCGCCGGTGCTGGAGCTGCCGGAGCGGCCGCCGTCGACCGGCTACCAGCGCCCGCCACGCGCTCTGCAGACCTACGTCCCCGATCACGCGGCGAGCGTCTGAGGCACCGGTCAGGCGTCGTGCACCCGGTGCGGTACGACGGCGACCGGGCAGGCGGAGTGGTGCAGTGCCACGTGGGCGACCCGGCCGAGCTGGAGCCCGAAGCGCCCCTCCCTGCGCCGGGCGCCGACGACCAGCAGGTCGGCCTCGTGCGAGGCGTCCAAGAGCACTCGGCGGGCATGGCCCTCGACGGTGCGTCGGCGCACATCGATGTCCGCCGGGACGTCCTGCAACGCCGCTTCCAGTTCCTCGCCCGCCCGCTCCTCGTGCAGGCGGGCGGGTTCGCCCGCCATGAGTGGGTGGTCGGTGGTCTCGTGCGCGGGGCACCGCCAGGCCCGCACGGCCTCCAAGGGCACCCCGCGTCGCCGTGCCTCCTCGACGGCAAATCTGACGGCCGCCGACTCCTTCACGTCCTCGCCGACGCCCACGACGACGCGGCCGCGTACCGGGGGCGTCGCCTGGTTGTCGTGGCTGCCGCGCAGCACGATCACCGGGCAGTCGGCGTGCGCGGCGACGGCCAGGCTGACGGAGCCGAGCAGCAGCTCGGCGATGCCGCTGCGGCCGCGGGTGCCCACGACCAGCGCGGAGGCGTTCCGTCCCTCGCGCACCAGGGCGTACTCCGGCTCCTCGAACACCACGTCGGCGGTCACCTTCAGGTCGGGGTGCCGGGCACGTGCCCGCTGAGCAGCGGCGCCGGCGACGTCCTGGGCCAACGGCAGCGCGGTCGGCTTGCCGAGGTCCCGGGCGAGCGCGGCACCCTCGTACCGCTCCCACAGGCGGGCGTACACCACCCGCAACGGCACCCCGCGCAGCACCGCCTCGTCGGCCGCCCAGTCGACGGCCCGCAAGCTCGGCTCGGAACCGTCCACGCCCACGACCAAGGGCCCGCCGAGGGCTCGGTCCACCGCTGCGTTCATGATCTCCACTCCTTCAGAGGTGCGTTCAGTCGTGCGCGACGACGGCGACGGGGGCGGTGGCATGGTGCAGTACCGCGTGCGTGACAGGGCCGATGTGGGCGCCGAGCGGGCTACGGCGGATCCGCCGGCCCACGACGACCAAGGACGCCTCCCGGGAGGCGTCGACCAGCTGGACGGCGGCACTGCCGGAACGGGACTCGTCGATGACCTTGACGGCCGGGTACTTCTCCTTCCAGCGGTGCAGCACCTCGGCCAGCGTGGCAGCGTCCTGCTTGCCCAGCACGGCGTTGAGCTCGGGGTCGGCGGGCAGGCCGTAGGCGAAGTAGGGCGGCAGATTCCAGGCGTGGACGACCCGCAGGGGTGTGACACGGCGGGCGGCCGCCTCGAAGGCGAAGGTGAGCAGCGTGTCGTCAGGGCTGTCGGTGTCGAGTCCGAGGACGACGGGGCCGGACAGGGCCCCAGCAGACGGGATTGCGGACGGATCCATCGCATGGCCGTCCGCGGACTGCTCCGCCGCCCGCACGAGGACCACCGGCTGCTCGGCGTGCGCCACGACGGCCTGGCCCACGGAGCCGACGAGGAATCCTCCGATGCCGCTCATCCCCCGGGAGCCGAGGACCAGCAGCTCGGCGTCCTTCGCCGCCTCCGTCAGCGCCTCGGCGGGCTGGCCGAGAATCTGCTCCATGTCCACGCGCACGCCGGGATGGCGCAGGCGGAGTCCCTCGGCCGTCTCGCGCGGAATCCTCCCCCTGAGGGCACCCCCGGCCGAAGGCTGGGGGACTTCGGCCGGGGGTGCCCCCATCTCGCTTCGCTCGCTCCAGTGCTGCTGCGTCTCGGCGCCCAGGAGCGGGGCCTGCGCCATGGGCTCCGGGACGGGCTCCCAGACGTGCACCAGCCGCAGCGGCAGGCCGCGCCGCTTCGCCTCGCGCGCCGCCCACTCGGCAGCGGCGCGGCTCTCGGGCGAGCCGTCGAGGCCCACGGTGACGTTGCGGGACATGTTGTCCACCTCCTGGTCGGGGTTCTGACTCCAGGGTGGCGACGAGGAGAGACGCGGTGCAGAGCCCGCAGGTCCCCGGTCTGGGGCCGATGGGCCCCAGCGGCCGAGGTGTCCGCGCCATCGCAGTGCCCGCGCGAGAGTCGTGCGCTCGGAGCCGAACCGCGTCCGAGAAACCTGGGAGCAGCGGCACCCGCGGGCCGTTCGGCATCTCGCGGCCGACCAGGGTCCCGGAGGATCATGAGGTCCTTCGGCTCAAGGAGGATCATGTCCCAGAGCTCGGTCGGCCGTACTCCAAGGTGGCGCCGCCTGGTGCCCGGGCTCGGTGCGCTGTTCGGCTATCGGCGCTCGTGGCTGCGGGGCGACGTCCTGGCCGGAGTGACAGTGGCTGCGTATCTCGTGCCCCAGGTGATGGCGTACGCGGGGGTGGCCGGCCTGCCGCCGGTCGCAGGGCTGTGGGCGATCCTGCCGGCGCTCGCCCTGTACGCCCTGCTGGGCTCCTCCCGCCTGCTCTCGGTCGGCCCGGAGTCGACGACCGCGCTGATGACGGCGACGGTGGTCGGGCCCCTCGCCGCCGGAGATCCGGCCCGATACGCAACCCTGGCAGCCACCCTCGCGATCACGGTCGGCTTGTTGTGCGTACTGGCATGGGCGGCTCGGCTCGGCTTCATCGCTGACCTGCTGTCCCGGCCGGTGCTGATCGGGTATCTGGCGGGCGTGGCACTGATCATGATCGTGGACCAGCTTCCCAAACTGACCGGTGTCCGGACGACAGGCTCGGCCTTCTTCTCCCAACTGTGGTCCTTCGCAGGGCACTTGTCGCGGCTCCACCTGGCCACGGTGTTGTTCGCCGTCGCGGCGCTCGGGCTCCTCTTCACGGTGGCCCACTTCTTCCGCACCGTCCCCGGTCCCCTGCTCGCCGTGGTGCTCGGCACAGCCGCCGTGTCCTTCTTCGACCTCGACGACCAATACGGCATCAAAGTGATCGGTGAGGTCCCCTCGGGCCTGCCCACCGTGGCTCTGCCGGACATGGCCGAACTGCCGCACCTGGTGCTCCCCGCCTTGGGCGTCCTTCTGGTCGGCTACACCGACTTCATCCTCACCGCACGGGCCTTCACCAAGCGCGACGACGAGGGCTCCGGGCTCGACCCCAACCAGGAGTTCCTCGCGCTGGGCGCCGCCAACCTCGGCGCGGGCACGCTGCACGGCTTCCCGGTCAGCAGCAGCGCCAGCCGAACCGCGCTGGCCTCCTCAGCCGGCGGGCGCAGTCAGGCGTACTCACTGGTGGCCGGCGCGGCCGTCCTGTCGGTCCTGCTCTTCCTGAGCCCTCTGCTGACCCGCACGCCCACGGCGGTCCTCGGCGCGCTCGTCGTTTACGCTGCCGTCCGCATGATCGACCTGGCGGGCTTCCGACGGCTGGCGTCCTTCCGCCGCCGAGAACTGCTACTGGCGCTCGGCTGCCTGGCCGGGGTGCTCGCCCTCGACATCTTGTACGGCGTGCTGGTAGCCGTCGGTCTGTCCGTGGCCGAACTGCTCACTCGGGTGGCCCGCCCGCACGACGCCATCGAGGGCCTGGTGCCCGGCGTGGCCGGCATGCACGACATCGACGACTACCCCGAGGCCCGCACCATCCCCGGCCTACTCGTCTACCGCTACGACTCCCCGCTCTTCTTCGCCAACGCGGAGGACTTCCGCCACCGGGCCCTGGCCGCACTCGACGAACAGACCGAACCGGTCCGCTGGTTCATCCTCAACACCGAGGCCAATGTGGAGGTCGACATCACCGCCCTGGACGCGGTCGACGAACTCCGCCGCGAGCTCGCCCACCGCGGCATCGTCTTCGCCCTTGCCCGGGTCAAGCAGGACCTGCTGGACGACCTGACAGCGTACGGCCTGGCGGACACCGTCGGCAGCGAGCGGATCTTCCCCACCCTGCCGACAGCCGTGACCGCATACAGGGAGTGGTATCGCGATCAGTAAGCCGCCCAGGGATCCGTCCTCCACAGCGCGACGCTTGGCTTGCAGAGTGCCTGACGATGTCGCCGCTGTCGGCGCTCGCCCAGGACGCTTGTAGCGGACAGGGCCGACGGGAGGTCGACCCGGTGCCGTGCGGCCCTGCGGCGGGACGGCTTGTGGGGCCGATGTTCCTGAATCAACGGGGCCGTTCGGCCCCTCTTCGCCCAGGGCCGTGAAACAGCGCCGAAACGCAGCCAGGTGCCTGCTACACAGAAGATGCCGCCCGACGCGATGCGGCTGTCCTTCCCACCTTCATCCCTTGCCCGGGAGGCTTCATGCTGTCCGCAGAATCCGCCGCCGTCGTCCGTGCCACCCTGCCCGCCGTGGCCGGAGCGCTCGACGAGATCACCACCCGCTTCTACGGCGCGATGTTCCGCGACCGGCCGGAACTACTCGACGGGATGTTCAACCGCGGCAACCAGGCCAGCGGAGCCCAGCGCCGCGCACTGGCCGGCTCGATCGCCGGATTCGCGACCACGCTCCTCGACGCCCCGGACACCCGCCCGGACACCCTGCTGGACCGCATCGCGCACAAACACGCCGCGGTCGGCGTCACCGACGACCAGTACACAATCGTGCACAAGTACCTGTTCGGCGCGATAGCGGAGGTCCTCGGCGACGCGGTCACCCCGGAGGTCGCGGCCGCCTGGGACGAGGTCTACTGGCTGATGGCCGGCGCCCTGATCGGCCGTGAGGCCCGCCTGTACCAGGACGCGGGCGTCCAGCCCGGCCAGGTCTGTCGGCAGTGGACGGTCGTCGAGCGCCGCACCGAGACACCGGACGTGGTGTCCTTCGTCCTCCGTCCCGCCGACGGCGAACCGGCGCCGCGGGCGCGGGCAGGCCAGTACGTGAGCGTGCGGGTCCTGATGGCCGACGGGATCCGCCAACTGCGGCAGTACAGCCTGTCCTCAGACCCGGGCGGGGAGCTGCGGCGCATCACCGTCAAACGGGTCGCCGGCACGGCCGACGCGCCGGACGGCGAGGTCTCCGGCCTGCTGCACGACCAGGTCCACGAGGGCGACGAACTGACGCTCTCCGCTCCCTTCGGCGACGTCTTCCTCGACGACCCGGCCGACGCCGTGACTCCGGTCGTCCTGGTCTCCGCAGGCATCGGCGGCACCCCCATGACCAGCATCCTGGCCCACCTCACGGCCCTCGGTTCGACCCGCCCGGTGCTGGTCCTGCACGCCGACCGCTCCCCCACCGACCACGCCCTGCGCACCGAGACGGGCGAACTGGTCGAGCAACTGCCGGGCGCCCGCGCGGTCTTCTGGTACGAGCGCCCTGGCCCGGAGGAACCCGACGCCCGCGAGGGCCTGATGAACCTCGACGGCATCGAACTGCCCAACGGCGCCACAGTATTCCTGTGCGGCCCGCTCCCGTTCATGCGCGACGTCCGCGGACAGCTGCTGCGCGCCGGGGTTCCGGCACAGCGCATCCGCTACGAGGTCTTCGGCCCCGACCTGTGGCTGCCCGGCCCGGCGGCCTGAACGACGTCGGACATCCCACCGCACTTCCTGGAGAGGAACCGATATGACCGGCAAGGACACCCAGGCCACCACCCCCGTCGTGCTGCTGCGCTCGGACGGAGAGGTGGACGAGGACACCCTGGCCTACGCCCGCACGAAGATCGACGCCGTCGTGGACCGGCCGGGACTGCCTCCCGTCACCGGTGAGGTGCGGATCACGAGAGCAGCCGCCCACCACGCAGATCGTCCCTGGTCTGCGACGGCCGCCCTGCACGTCGGACGGCGCGAAGTGGTCGTGCTCGCCGAAGAGGCCACCGGCCGAGAGGTCGTCGACCAGCTCCAGGACCGGCTGCGCCGCCAGACCGACAAGGCGGTCCACGCCGGGCACCACGGCCACCACGCACCGGCACCGCCGTGGCGCGGCGCGGCGGCTGAGCCACGCGCTACTGAAGACAGCGGCAGCGCGGCGGACTCTTGCCCGGCGTGAGCCCGCGGCGAGTACAGCCCGGTCGGTGTCGGTCCACCGACCGGGCATCCGTGCTTCTTCGCGCCTGTGCATGGGAGCCCACATCCCGGGCCGTTCGGACCAGACGGGTGACCAACGGCCCACTGACAGCGCTCGCAGGCGCAGGAAACGCTGGTGTTGTGCCGTTCCCGATCGACGGGCGACAACGAGGAGTTGTGTGATGGCGAAGGCGTATCTGGTGGGCAGCGGCATCGCGGCGCTCGCCGCGGCCACGTTCCTGATCCGCGACGGCGGATTCGACGGAGCGGACATCCACCTCTTCGAGGAGCAGCGGAACATCGGCGGCAGCCTCGACGCGTTCGGCACGGCCAACGCCGGCTACACCATGCGCGGCGGGCGGATGTTCGAGTCCGAGTACCGCTGCACGTACGACCTGCTGTCCGGCATTCCCACCCTCGACGACCCGTCGGTGTCGGTGACACAGGAGATCCTGGCCGGACACGAGGACTTCTCCTGGGACGACATCGCACGTCTCGTCGACGGCGACGGCGACGGCGACGGCGACGGCGACGGCGACGGCGACGGCGACGGGAAGATCGTCGACACCCGGTCGATGGGATTCTCCGAACGCGACCGGCTGGACTTGGTCCGTTGCCTGGCTGCCCCCGAGGGACACCTGGACGCCAAGCGGATCACCGACTGCTTCGGCGAGCACTTCTTCACCACGAACTTCTGGTTCCTGTGGTGCACCACGTTCGCCTTCCAGCCCTGGCACAGCGCCATCGAGTTCCGCCGATACCTCAGGCGCTTCATCCACCTCTTCCCCGAATTCGCCTCCATGTCGGACACCTACCGCACCCGCTACAACCAACACGACTCCATCGTGCGCCCCCTGACCGCCTGGCTCCACGAACGGGGCGTCACCATCCACACCGGCTGCCACGTCACCGACCTCGCACTCGCACCGGGCCGCAGGAGTACGAGGGTTGAGCGCATCTACCTGTCCCGTAGCGGCCGTGACGAGCAGATCGAGGTAGGCCCTGAAGACCTGGTCCTGGTCACCAACGGCTCCATGACCGACTCCTCCAGCCTCGGCTCGCACACCGCCGCACCGCCACCGGCTCCCCATCGCTCGGACGCGTGGCTGCTCTGGCACCGGCTGGCACGGGGACGCGACGACTTCGGCAACCCGGACGCCTTCGACAAGCACGTCAAGGAGTCCCGCTGGGAGTCGTTCACCGTCACCACCAAGGACCCGGTCTTCCTCGAGGCCCTGGCAGAGTTCAGCGGCAGGGAGACCGGCCGGGGCGGGCTGATGACGTTCACCCACTCCAACTGGCTGCTCACCATCGTCGCCAACCGCCAGCCCGTCTACCGCGACCAGCCCGAGGGCGTCTCGGTCTGGTGGGGCTACGGCCTGCATCCCGGCCGCCCCGGCAACCACACGCCCAAGCCGATGACGATGTGCTCCGGCCGGGAGATCCTCGAAGAGGTCCTGCACCACCTGCCCTTCGACGAGCCGACGGCAGCCCGTGTCCTGGAGACCTCTACCGTCGTGCCCTGCCTCATGCCGTACGTCACCAGCCAGTTCCTGGCCCGCCGCCGCGACGACAGGCCACACGTCGTACCCAAGGGATCGCTCAATCTCGCCTTTATCGGTCAGTTCGCCGAGGTGCCCGACGACGTCGTCTTCACCGTCGAGTACTCGGTCCGCACCGCCTGGACCGCGGTGGCCCAGCTCCTCAAAAGCTCGGCAAGCAGCCGCCCGCGGTCTACAAGGGCCACCACGATCCCCACGTCCTGGTCGCCGCTCTGGAGACCATGCATCGCGGTTAGCCGGGAGGAGCGTGGCTGCCGTGGGGGTCGAACTGGTTCATCTTGTTGGACAGACCGGGCCCCCTGACTGATCCGGCAGGTACGCCGTCCGTTCCTGTGGGGTGAGGTCGCGGTTGACCGAGCGGCAGATTTTCTTGATCGCTTCGGAGGGTTGGGGGAGGCTCGCATCCCACAGCCGCGCGGTGTGGTCGACACTTCCGGTGGCGAGGGTGTGGCCTTTAGGGCTGAAGGCCACCGACGCCACCGTGTCGTTGTGACCGGACAGGGTGGCGACGGCCCTGCCGGCGGCTACGTCCCACAGCCGTACGGTCGGGGCGTTGCTGGCGGTGGCGAGGGTACGGCCGTCGGGACTGAACGCCACCGAAAACACCTCGCCAGCGTGCCCGGTCAGGATGGTTCGGATCTTGCCGGTGGCGGCGTTCCACAGGCGGACGGTCGCGTCGTGGCTGGAGGTGGCGAGAGTGCGGCCGTCAGGGCTGAAGGCCACCGACGTCACCCAGCCGTTGTGCCCTCTCAGGGTGGTACGGCTCTTACCGGTGGTCACATCCCACAGCCGTACGGTGTCGTCGATACTGGCGGTGGCGAGGGTACGGCCGTCGGGACTGAACGCCACCGACGTCACCGTGCCGCTGTGGTCGGCCAAGCTGGTGCGGGTCTTGCCGGTGGCCGCGTTCCACAGCCGTATGGTCGCGTCGTTGCTGGAGGTGGCGAGAGTTCGGCCGTCCGGGCTGAAGGCCACCGAGAACACCTCGCCGGTGTGCCCTCTCAGGATGGTGCGGGTCTTGCCGGTGGCGACGTTCCACAGCCGTACGGTCGCGTCGTTGCTGGCGGTAGCGAGGGTGCGGCCGTCGGGACTGAACACCACGGAATTCATGTCGCCGGTGTGCCCTCTCAGGATGGTGCGGGTCTCACCCGTGTCGACGTCCCACAGCCGTACGGTGTCGTCGGCACTGGCGGTGGCGAGGGTGCGGCCGTCCGGGCTGAAGGCCACGGAACTCACCTGGTGGGTGTGCCCGGATAGGGACGTGTGGGTCGCACTGGTGGTGACGTCCCACAGTCGGGCGGTGTCGTCGACACCGCCGGTGGCGAGGGTGCGGCCGTCCGGGCTGAAGGCCACCGAATACACTTCACTGGTGTGCCCGGTCAGGGTGGTGCGGGTCTTGCCGGTGGCGACGTCCCACAGCCGTATGGTCGCGTCGGCACTGGCTGTGGCGAGGGTGCGGCCGTCGGGACTGAACGCCACCGAATTCGCCCAGCCATCGTGCCCGGTCAGGGTGGTGCGGGTTTTTGCGGTGGTGACGTCCCACAGCCGTATGGTCGCGTCGTTGCTGGAGGTGGCGAGGGTGCGGCCGTCGGGACTGAACACCACCGAATACACGTCGCCGGTGTGCTCGGTCAGGGTGGTGCGGGTCTTGCCGGTGGCGACGTCCCACAGCCGTATGGTCGTCTCGTAACCGCCGGTCGCGAGAGTTCGGCCGTCGGGGCTGAAGGCAATCGAAATCACCTCGCTGGTGTGGCCGCTCAGGGTGGTGCGGGTCTTGCCCGTGGCGACGTCCCACAGCCGTATGGTCGCGTCGAAACCGCCGGTGGCGAGAGTTCGGCCGTCGGGGCTGAAGGCAACCGCATACGCCTCGTCGGTGTGGCCGGTCAGGGTGGTGCGGGTTTTACCGGTGGCGGTGTCCCACAGCCGTATGGTCGTGTCGTTGCTGGCGGTGGCGAGAGTTCGGCCGTCGGGGCTGAAGGCCACCGACCACACCTTGTCGGTGTGGCCGGTCAGGGTGGTGCGGGTCTTGCCCGTGGCGGTGTCCCACAGCCGTATGGTCGTGTCGTTGCTGGCGGTGGCGAGGGTACGGCCGTCGGGGCTGAAGGCCACCAAATTCACCTCGTCTGTGTGCCCGGTCAGACGTCGATGCAGGGGGAGAGCCGCTGCGGTCCGGAGGCTTTCAACGGACTCAGGGGTGTGGCTGGTGCGGTAGGCCTGGACGGCCAGCAGCGAGGCGAGTTCAGGGTTTGTGCGGAAGAGCGTGTCGGATTGGGTGGCGAGCTGACGGGACTGCGCTGCTTGCCGTTGGGCGTTTGCCGTGCGCCATTGCCAGAGAGCGCCCCCTGCGGCAAGGAGTGCGAGTACGAGCAGGCCGGCAAGGACCGTGTTGAGGCGCCTGCTACGTCGGATGGCGGCCTGTTGGCGGCGCTTGCTGGCGGTGAGGAAGGCTGTGATGTTGCCTGGCAGTCGACGTCGCTGTGACCACTCGAGGCCTTCCGCGAGTGCTGTTCCCCCGAGGAGGTCTCCAGGGTCGGTTGTCGCCGCCCAGCGGTCCTGCTGTTCGCGGGTGCGGTTGAGCCATTCCTGGAAACGGTGATCCTGGTTGATCCACTCGCGCAGTGCGCCCCAGTCACGGATGAGCGCGTCGTGGATCAGTTCGGCCACCGGATCGCCGGGAGGGGCGTCTGGGCGCTGTGGGTCTCGCAGCGTCTGGGTGGTGATGATGCGATGGTGTGTGAGAGCGGCCATGACGGTGTCGATGTCACCGTCGGGCGCGTCGTCCGGGCCCGCTGCCAGGTCTCGCAGTTCGTTGAGGGGGACCTGCGCGCGGACGGCCGGTATGTGGCGGGCAGGGTCGGCGGGGTGCACCAGCGAGGTCAGGATGCGCCGCGCGATGGGCCGTTGACCGGGGGACAGCTCGTTGAGGGCGCTGTCGCACCAGGTGGTCAGGCTTCCGCTGACCGCTCCGATGCGACGGTAGGCCTCGTGGGTGAGGTATCCGTCCTGACGGCGCAGCCACAGCTGGCTGAGCATCAGCTCCAGCAGGGGCAGCACGGTCACGGGTGCCTCCCCGGCTGTCGCTGCCTCAGGAGTGGTGGCCAGGACATCAGTAATAATCTGCTCCGGCAGTCCCGGTTGGAAATGGAGTCCCACGTCATGTGCGGGCAGGACGATGATGTCGTGCAAGTCCTGCCGGGTCAGCGTGCCGGGTACGTTGAGGACCCCGGGCATCGCCTCTTCCAGCAACCTCGGTGCCAGGGCAGCCAGTTGGGGATAGAAGTCGTCGCGCATGACCAGGATCACGCTGAGTTCGGCGGGCGCGTCGACCGCTTCGGCGATCTGGTCGGCGACGGCCGTACGGTTCCGCTGGCGGCCATGAGCGGTTTGAGTGAAGAATTCTTCGAACTGGTCGATGACCAGCACGATGCGCTGATAGGTGGGTTCGGCCGCAAGCCGGCGCGTGACCGCAGCGGCAATCCCCTCGGTGATGGCCCCGGGCAGCCCCGCGCGCTCGATCTCCGCCAACAAGTCCTGCCTCGGCCGGGCGAGCACCGGCAACCATCGGTCACTGCCCGGCAGCTTCCCCGCGGCCAGCGCACGCAGCACACCGGCCCGGATCAGAGACGACTTGCCCGACCCGGAGGGCCCGAGCAGCAGCGCGAGCCGCCGCTGGCGGGCCAGGTTCGACACGACCTGTCGTACCGCGTCCTGTCGGCCTTGGAACCACCGGGCCTGTTCTTCGGTGAACGACTCCAGCCCCCGGTAGGGACACAGCGCCCGATCGGCCAGTTCCGGCAGGACTTTCCGCAAGACCTGTGCCGGAGTGACATACGCGATGCCCTGACCCCGTTCGTACGCGTCGGGCGCCGCGATCTCGGTGAGCATGCCGATGACCAGGCCGGTCACCTCGTCCAGGACCGGCCCGCCGCTGAAGCCGGTGGTGAGGTCGTTGGCGGCGGTCAGCTGCAGATGCGCACCCCTACCGTCCGAGCCCGGCAGCAGATCTCCGGCCACCCCAAAGCCGAAGTGCCCTTCAGGCGGAGCCTGGGCCGGGAATCCGAACGAACGCACCTGGTGGCCCCGGCAGCCCGCCGCGGAGCCCAACGGCAGCGGCCGCAGCCCTGTCGGCGTGTTGCTCAGCCGGATGAACGCCACATCCTCGCCCTCGGCGGCACGCCACAGCTCGCCCGGGACACACCCCTCCACCCGGTCCGAGTTCGCCACATGGGGGAAGGAGAGCAGCACGTCCTCTCCGGGTCCGCCCCCGGCCGCTGCGACGACGTGCGCGCAGGTGACCACAACACCCTCGGCCACCAGGAATCCCACCCCGGCCACCGCCCCGTCCGGTCCGAGGACCTGGGCCACTGCGGCGAGCAGATCCGATGCGACGCCGCTGCCCGGCTCCTTGTCCGCGCTGGTCACCGGGACCAGCCCGCGCTCTCGCCAGCGTGCGGATGGACGGAGCCGTCGTTCTTCCACGACACCGTCACCTTCAGGTGGCAACCGGCCTGGGTCTTGGTGATCACGGCTCCGGCTTCGAACGCGAGATCGACCCCGAACTCGATTGTGACCTCGTCCGGGCGAGCCTTGCGGAGCTGATCGAGCGCGACCCGCGCCGCCTCCGTGACCGGCTCCAGCGCCCCCTGCAGAGTCACTGGTATCTCGTGGACGGCAAAACGGCCGGCCTTCACCGGCCCGTCCGACGTGGCCGTCTGCTCGACCAGGATGCTGCCTCCACCGTTCAGCGGAATCCGAGTAAGGGGTGCCAAAACGCCTCCTCGTTTCTCGCATTCGCTCACCCAGGGACTCCGCCAGCGTCCTTGGCCCCGGCACGTGCCGCCACACGGAGTGGGCCGTCCGCGCGAGAGACGAGTGTCGGTAAACCCGTAACCTTGCGGCCCGCACCGTCGGTGATGGCGCTCTTTGAAATTGGTTCAGGCAAGATTTTCGTGGAGCGTGACGGAGCGTCATCGCGATCAGGCGAGAAGGACCCGCTTGCGCAGCAGCGGGAGTCCGGCGCGGTTGTACATCTGCCGCTTCAGCGTTTTGAGTCTGTTGACGTGCCCCTCGACGATGCCAGAGCTGTAATGCAGGGTCAGTCCGGCCAGTACGGCGTCGAGGTCCTGGCGCAGGAACCCCGCGAAGCCCTTGATGGGCGGCGGTGCCGTTCGTTCGGCCTGGCGTATCCAGTCCTCCAGTTGGGCGCCTCGGCGATGTCGGAGCAGGTCGGTGAACGCGCGGGCGAAGTCGCAGGCTGCGGTGATGTCCGGGCAGGCAAGCCGTACCTCGTCCAGCCCTGCGGTGCTGCGTGGTGACAGGTTCTCGCGGGCCTGCATGATCCAGCCGGTGATCCGCCGCGGGCTTGGTATCTCGGCGGGGGCTGGGGGTGCGGTGCCGGCCCGCACGGTGCGGAGGTATCGGGTGAGGGTGGAGTAGCCGCCCCGGTAGCCCTGCTCGCGCAGGCGTTGGAATAACTCCTTGCCGCTCGTGCGGCCGGCAGCGAACTCGGCCTGCAGGAAGGGCTTGAAGCGGTCGAGGGGGACGCTGCGGCGGTCGCGGGCGGAGGCGAGCAGGGTGTCGAGGTCGATGTCACGGTAGTGGCGCACGGTCTTGCGGTCCAGGCCCAGGCGGCGGGCGATCTCGCTGACCGGGTAGCCGATATTGACCATGCGGTTGATCTCCACGTGCCGGTTCAGGACACGCTGGACGATCAACGTCGGAGGCAGGGCATCGAGCACAGGCAGCTGAACGGGGCGGCCCTGGCCCCGCTCTGCGTGCTTCTTCAGGCAGCCGCGGTGCTGGTGACAGACCTGCTCGACCGCCCGGGACAAGCCCTGAAGTAAATGCCATCGATCAGCAACTTGCACCGCATCTGGGCAGGCCGTGGTCGCAGCGAGGCTGTAGCTGCTGTCGCGATCACGGCAGATGACCTCGGCGCCGGGGTGCGCGGTCAGCCACGCAACGAGAGTGTCGGACGAACGGTCGGGAAGCAGATCGATCACCGCCGAGGAGTCGACGTCGACCAGGACGGTGCCGTAGGTCCGGCCCTTGCGGAAGGCGAAGTCGTCCACCCCCAGCACCAGCGGACTGGACGCTGCGTTGGTCGCGGGCGGGTCGGGCAGAGCCATCAGCATGCTGAGCAGCGTCACCCGGCTGACTGCCACCGCAAGCACCGCCGCCATCCGGGCTCCGGCCCGCCCGGCCAGGGCCAACGCGATCGCCACCAGCAGGCGGTGCAGTGGCGGGGTTCTCCGGCCGTAGCGCACGGTCAGGCCCTCGACCTGCTCAACGAAGGTACGGCGCAGGCAAGCCGGCTGATCGCAGACGAGGCGGCGGACCGACAGGTCAATGACGACGGGCCGCCCGGCGACGGCGGTATCGGCGAGGTGCCGCTGGTAACGGCTGTGGACACGATGCGCGGCCGAGCCGCAGCCGGGGCAGTCCACCACGAAGTCGTCCCGAGTACGCGCGGTGACATGCACCGTGCCACCCTCGACAAACACCCGCTCCACCAGCACCGTCTTCAGGTGCGGGAACGCTATATCCAGAAGCTCGTCACACTTAGGTGACGATGCCAGGTAGCTGACGCTCCGTCACGCTCCACGAAAATCTTGCCTGAACCTTGAAATTGGCCGCCCCCTGCTCGGGGGTGTGCCCACACCTGCTCGCGATTCCCCAGCTGTGGAATGACCTCCTGGGGCAGGGGCCCGTTTGTCCTCGGCCGATGATTAGGTCTGGTTCGCGATCCGGCGGCCGAGCTGTTCGCGGAACTCCAGCAAGCCGGACGCGGTGACCTCGGAGCGGGGCCGTACTCACGGAAGTGCTCCGCCGCCATCGCAGGTGAGTGGATGAAGCACACGCTGTCGACGTCGGGCAGCGAGGCCTCACCGATCACCCAGTAGAGCGGGGTGGGCCGTTCGCGGGTGGGGCCGAGCTGGGGCTTTGACAGAACTCAAACCGCCGTTCCCAATCGCGTGGAGATCATTACCCGACTGCGTGCATAACGCGATCATGTAGGCCTCGGGCCCTCCGAAGCAGTGCCGCTCCCCCGGCCTGATCGGCTGCAGCGTCATGGGTTTTCTCGTTATCTCGTTACTCCGCAGCGCGGCCGATGAGTTTGTGGCTCCCGGCCGGTCCAAGCTCGTGACACCCTAGGAAAGGACACCGCCATGTCGGAGCTTCTCGTCGACTTCATCACCTCCCTCGACGGCCACGCATCGGGAGAGGGATGGCCCGGGTTCTGGGGCATCGAGGGCCCGGAGTACCTCGCATGGCTCGGCGAGCAGCCCGAGGCCACCTACCTGATGGGAGCGAACACCTACCGCCTGATGTCGGGCTTCGCCGCAGGCGAGGTCCCGAATGGCCAAGACGAGTTCAGGCCCGAAGAAGAGGCGTCCGTCGACGAGCTCACGCAAGCGTCCAAGGTGGTCTTCTCCTCCTCACTCGAGGAGCCACTGACGTGGGCCAACTCCACGCTCGTCCGCGACGACGCCGTCGAGGCGGTCCGCGCCATGAAGTCGAGTGGCTCGGGGCTCCTCAGCACGATCGGCAGCCTCAGCCTGTGCCGGTCCCTGCTACGAGCCGGACTCGTCGACCGCTTCCGGGTCGTGATGTTCCCGGTGATCACCGGGGCCACAGGCGAAGAACGCATCTACGACGGCTATCCGGACGTTGCCCTCGAGATGATCGAGCACCGCACCTTCGACGGCCGCATCCAGCTGGTCGAGTACAAGCCCCGCGTGCTCGAGCACCCGCCGCTCGGCGTCCCTGCGTGACGTCGCCCCGTCCGCCGGCCTGGACGGCCGCCAGGCCGGCGCCGGCGGCTTCGGTCGCTGGGCCCTCACACGCGCTCTTATTCGCCACACGCTTCAAGACGCAACGAAGTGGAGGGAAGAGCGTCCCTGGCCGATTTCAGAGATCCTCATCACCGGACAGGTCGGCGACGTGACCGCCTTCGCTGCTACCGGCGGGACGACGCTCTCGACGTGAACACTCCTTCCACCCCGCGACATAGTTGCCGCCGTACGGTTCACCTCCGCTCACACGCAGAGCAGACCATGCGCGCCACACCGGCCAGGGTGATTGCCGGTTCACCTCCGCGCGAGCGGAGGTGAACCGGACTCAGTGCGGGGTGTCCAGGACGCGCGGGATGCGCTCTCCGCACGAGCGGAGACACACCCAGGTACCGGCGGCCCGTAATCCGAGCAGCTGGACGAGACCCGTCTTCGACTGCCCCGACGTCCTCACCGCAAGAACCACGCGGCACCCCTACAAGAGGATCGAGTGACAGCCCGGGGTCGTTTCCTCCTGGTCGAAGTTCCTGACCCCACCTCGACGCACATCTCGCGTGCCGCGAACCCAGACGACCGCCACATCGAACGCGTCGACCCACCTGCACCGGCCGGAGCGCAGACCCGTCGACAGCCCTGTCCCCATTACCACCGGCCTCACGATGGCCTCAGTCCGTGCCACCACCGCAGCACGGCCCAGCAGAACAAGTCTCCCCAGCCCCAAGCCTGGCGCATTCGTGCAGGTCAGGCGCCCACCAGCTGACGCAGGCCTAACCGGCTCCAAACTCGCGAGCAGCGGATTCAGTCCGTTTTCAGGCAAAGTTGACGCTCCGCCAGCCAAAAATGAACGTTTTCGCAGGTCACAGGCCTGCTCTGGTGGAGCGGGTAAGACTCGAACCCACGGCGACGGATTATGAGTCCTTTGAGGATCTTGGCGACCCTTGTCGATCAACGCTCATCCTTGACGTTTTAGCAGCTCAGATGGGGTGGACGGTGTCGGTGCTCCTCAGCCTTTGTCAGTCTGTTCCTGTCCTTGCGGCCTCAACTCGGCCTCAACCAGGCCGCAAGGGTCCAGACCGACGGTATCGAGGGCGACCCACCGGCCACGATCCCCCTCCCGAACTCGCCCGCAGCGGATTCCCCTTCCAACGCGCAGGGGCTCCACCCCGGTGTTGGGTTGGAGCCCTGCGGCCGACCGCAGCTTCCGGCGCACTGCATGCCGTAGAAGCCGTATCTGAACCGAACCTGATCGCTTGTTTTCCGCTGGTCAGACATGGTCTAGCTCGGGATGAGGGAGGCATGCGGCGTCTTGTTTCGGCTCCTTGATCGAGGGGTGCGCGATGGCGTCGGTGTTGGGAATGCTGGAGGAGCGGGAGACAGCGGCCCGGGTGCGGGTGGAAGGGCTGCGGGAGGAAGTCGCGCGGCTGGCCGGGGTGTTGGAGGCCGCGGAGATCGAGCTGGACCGGCGGGTGATCGCGCGGGAGGAGCTGGTCGAGGCCCTGGCGGCCTCGGCTGCCGATACCACCGCCGTGACCGAGGCGGAGGCAGAAACCGTGCCCGCGCCGGTGCCGGGCTCGATCGTGCCGCCTTGGCGCGAAGGACTGCCGGTGACGGTGCTGGCGACTGACGGGCATTCACCTCGCGCGGTTCCTACTGGACCCGTGCGAGGTACCGGTGGAGGTCACGGATTACCTGGCGGGTCGGCTGGAGATCGCCGACGCCGGAGCATCACCTGCTGGAACTGGAGCTGGCGGCCGCCGCCGAAGTCCGGCAGACGGCGACGCAGCCGCTGACTGGGGAACGGCTCACTGGATCAGCTCGATGTGCGGATGGTCCGGGGATACCGGGCAGACGTGCAGCTGCAGATCGTAGCCTCGGGCGAGGTCGAGCATGGTCGGGTTGTGCGGTTCGGGATGGGTGGTGGATGACAGAGAGCGGGCTCGGTCCTCGTCGGGAATCCAGTCGGGATAGTTGGAGTTCCATTCGCCCGAGGCGATGGTCAGCAGCGGATCCATCTCGGTGCCGCATGAGGGGCAGAGCCGGGGTAGGGGATCGGTGAGGCCCCAACGGGTCCATCCACCGACCTTCCAGCCGGGAGCGACGGACATCCTGCCCGTGTAGAGCTCGTTGTAGAAATCCTTCGAGTAGGGCGTGTCAGAGCTGTCCAGCGGGTACGGCGTGTTGTCAAAGCTGTCCAGAGCGGCGCCGGCCGTCTGCCACCTGCGCCAGTCCTCCAGCTGCCGCTGGAGCTCCTTGCCCAGTTCCATGATGTTGGGGTATTCGGTGATCTGCTCCGGCGCGAGCAGGCACGGCTCCGGCAGGTAGCCGGGGAACTGGATCGCGGGCGGCTCGGGGGGTGTGTCGAGGATGTCGGTGACTGTGGCGGCGGACCGCCAGAACAGCGCGGTCTCGGGCTGCGCGGGGTGGTCGAAGGGGCACCACAGCACTTGGAGCAGATCTGCCTCGGCCTGCTTGGGCGGGCGCAGCAAGGGGACGTCGCGTACGTACAACTGGGCCACGGGCAGCATGGCGATCGGGCCCTCGGGCCACGGGCGGCCAGCCTTGATCCGCTCCTCGATCGCCAGCTCCTCGGGCGTGTACCGGGTCCCCGGGGGATCGCCGCCCGGCCGGTTCGCCACCGCTGCCCGGATGCGTCGCCGCTGCCGCACGTCCTCGGGCGAGAGGATCTCGTTCCACCCGTCCCACTCGTGCGGTCCCTCGCAGTGCGGCCATGGCTCGTCGGCGGGCCACAGCAGCGGCCCGCCGACGGAGCTGTCGTACGGCGTGGGCGACCCGGGGCGGGGATGCAGCCGGGTCGCCGTGCGTGCCAGCGGGGCCAGTTGCGGGGCGACCGCGGTGACGTCGACCAGCCGCGGCGGAGTGGTACGGATACGGAGTGCGGCGGCAATGCTCATTGCCCGCTCGGCGCACACCGACCGGATCTCGTCCAGCAGCTCGGGGTAGTGCTCGCCGTACGTGTTCAGCGCATGCCACACCGCGTCCAGTGCTGCTACGAGCGGGGCGGGCTTGGCGGCGGCGAGCACGGCGGGAAGAGCGAAGTGCGGCTGTGAGATCCGTCCCGGGGTGCGCGGCGTAACGGCAAGGGGCACCACGACGACCTTGCGCCCTGTGTCCGCGAACGGCGGCGGGACGTACGGCGGCCGCTCCGGAGGTATCGCTTCGAGCACCGTCCTGTCCGGTACACGAGGGTCGGAGCGCAGGGCCTCCCACATCCGGGCCGGGTCGTCGAACGGCGGCGGCAGAGGGCGTCCCTCTGCCGACTCCGAGAGCGCCTGGGCGACCCACGGCACATCGGTCAGGCCCGCAGCCTCGCAGGCCCGCCGCGCGGCCAGCAATGCCACTGCGCGCTGGACCTCGGGACCCACGACATCGAGGGCGTGCACCAGGTCGCTGTCGAAGCGGAGCAGACCGAGGACGTTGCTCTCGCGGGCACCGCGCAGCCTCTCGCTCGGCAGCCGCCCGCCCCACTCCCACTCCTCGTGGTGCAGGCGGCGCCCCTCGGCGGCTTGTTCGGCCCGCTCCTCGGCCGCCCGTTGGAACACCTGGCGAGTCAGGCGTTCGGCCTCGGCGAGCTGCTCGGGCGTACGCGCCGTCTGGCGCACGTTCCAGTGCAGGTCCCCGGCCATCCGCGAGGTGTGGCGGATCACCTCGTCCGGGCGGGGTGGGGCAGGCCAGAACTGCAGGAGGTAGCTGTCCGCCCGGGACTCCCCAGCCACTCTGGTGGAGAGTTCCCGTCCCTCGTCCATCCCCCGGGCGCAGTACCGGACCCGGTAGTCGGTTCGGGCCAGACCCAGGTCCCACGCGGCCTCGCCGTCCCCCTGCACCAAACTTGTGCGTTCCGACTCGGGGCGGAAGGACACCTCCATCACGTCATCCCAGACCGGGTCCAGCACAGGGGCTGCGTCGTGGACTTCCACGACAAAGCCGACGTCGCCCGCGTACAGCCCGGTGGACAGGACGATCACACCTGGGACCGCAGCCCCGCACAACCCCCCGATCTGGTACGCGAGCGCCTTGGCGAGGTCAGGTCTGGCGCTGTCCGGATCGCTCTCGACGTAGATCTGACGATCGTGAACACGCACCTCGCCTGCGACCGGCCTACGCACAGCACTCCCCTCGTCGAGGACGGCCTCAAAGCCCCTGTCGGGCAGGCCGTCACGTGCCCCGCATCATGCCGCAGGCCACTGACAACACGGCCGACGACGCCGCGAGGCCGACGGTGACATCGATGATGCGGCCACTGACGCAAGAGGGTGTCGGTCACGATGTGCCGTTTGCGGCCCGGCACCTTCTTGCCGCCGTCGTAACCGCGTGAGGCTGCCGACACCGTCGCGGCGGCCCGCACCGACTGCGCGTCGATGCTCCCGCCGTGGGCCCTGCCTCGCGGCCCTCCCGTTCACGGACTTCCCGCGCAGCCGGTCGTGGAAGTCTGTGATCAGCCCGCGCTCGCGCCAGCGGCGGAAGAAGGCGCGGACCCGACCCCAGCCGGGAAAGTCCGCGGGCATCGCCCGCCACGAGATCCCGCCCGTGACCAGGTGACGGATCACGTCCAGCAGCTGCCGGTGACAGTGTCCCTCGGGCGATCCGCCCCTCCCCCAAAGCCAGGTCGGCACCGGCAGCAGAGGCCGGACGGCCGCCCATTCCGCGTCCGACATTGTCGGAGGGATACCGGCGTTCCCGGTCCCGGTGGCCGACCGCGTTGCCGTACGCGTGCGCGAGGTGATCACACGATCGTGCAGCCGCGTTGGCCCGCTACCAGGCGGTCCTCGACCTGTTCGAGAACATCGCCCGCCCCTGAGTCATCGGGAGGTACGGAACAGCGCACCAGGGGGCGAACAGAGTGAGGAACTCGACATGAGCCAACCGACAGCGGCCGGCGACGATGCGGGCCGTCGTCGTCACCCGGCCCGGCGGCCTCGACGCACTGGAGATCAAGGATGTGCCGGTGCCCGTACGCAAGCCCGGCTGGGTGCGGATCAGGGTGAAGGCGTTCGGCGTCAACGAGTCCGAGGTCACCACCCGCAAGGGCGAGTCGGACGCGGAGGTCACCTACCCGCGGATCCCCGGCATCGAGGGCGTCGGCGTGGTCGATGAGGCCGACGAGAACAGCGAGCTGAGGCCGGGACAGCAGGTGGCCACGATGATGGGCGGCATGGGCCGCTCGTACGACGGCGCGTACGCCCAGTACGTGACCGTCCCCGCCGGGCAGGTCATCCCGTTCGAGACCGGCCTGCCGTGGGAGGTCGTCGGCGCGCTGCCGGAGATGTTCCAGACCGCCTACGGATCGCTGACCACCGGCCTGGACCTCAAGGCAGGGCAGACGCTGCTGATCCGCGGCGGCACCTCCACGGTCGGGCTGAGCGCGGCCACGATCGCGAAGGACCTCGGAGCCACCGTGCTGTCCACCATCCGCAGCCCGGAGAGGGCCGGGGAACTGCGGGCCGCGGGCGCCGACCATGCCCTCGTCGACAACAGCACGATCGCCGACCAGGTGAGCGAGCTGATGCCGGACGGCGTCGACGCCGTACTGGAGCTGGTGGGCTGCTCGGTCCTCGCCGACACCCTCCGCACCGTCCGCCGGCACGGCACGGTCTGCTTCACCGGAGCCCTGTCGGGCCAGTGGACGATCCCCGATTTCACCCCGTTCATGATCCCCAACGGGGTGCGGCTGACGTCCTACGGCGGTCAGGCCGCCGACCTCCCGGCCCACGTCTTCGCCCACCAGCTCCAGGCCATCGCCGCAGGGCTCCTCAAAGTCCCGGTCGCGAAGGTCCACCACGGCCTGGAACAGGTCCGTGACGCCCAGGCCGACGTCGAGTCCGGCACCACGCCGGGCAAGCACGTCGTCGTCCTGGACGACTGAGACCTGGGCAGCTGAGAAAGGACAACCAACCACGCCTGATGCGCGACGGCCGACAACGGCCGGTCACAGCATCCGTAAGAGAAACCGGCAGAGGCCCCCCGCCCCCGGCATCATCATCCTCGGCGAAATCGACTCGGGGGCCGATGCCTTCAAGAAGTACGACGGCACGGTCGACGTCACCATGGAGGCCATCGCTGAGACCCAGCCGGCAACCACCGAGATCGTCAACCAGCGAGAAAGGGGACCATGTCCCGGGCCTCGCCATCGGCGTGACCGGCGGCGTAGGCTCCCGCCTCGCCGCACGACTCATCTAACAGGGCGACCAGGTTGTGGGCCTTCACCGCCATACCGCGCAGGCGCACACCCCGGAATCCGACGGAATGGAGCCGGTTCTCGGCGACCTGACGTCGCTCAGCGTCGACACTCCAGCCGCCCGTCTGGAAGGTGCCGACGCAGTCGTCTTCACCGCGGGCGCGAGCGGAACCTGCCCGCGAAAGGCGGACGCTGTCGACGGGCAGGGCGTGGAAATCGCGGCAACCGCCGCAACGAAGGCAGGAGTCCACCGGCTCCTCCTCCTTTCCACCTTCCCCCTGCGCAGCCCGCCCTACCAGACAGGTGTCCAGTTGTGGTGGGCGGAACATCAGGAGAGGCCTATGAGCGCACCAGCACGCCGTCGGGATGCGGCGCAGAACCGAACCCGCATACTGGAGGCCGCCCGCGCAGCCGTTGCCGAGTCCAACGACGTCCCCTCAACGGGATCGCCAAGCGCGCCGGTGTAGGAGAGGGAACGCTCTACCGGCACTTTCCCAACCGCGAAGCGCTCCTCGCCGAGGCGTACCGGCGCGATATCGAAGAACTCGTGGTCGCCGCCTCCGCTCTGCTGGCGGAAAACGAGCCTGTGGAAGCCTTCCGTCGCTGGCTCGACCGAGTGATCGACTACGCCGACATCAAGCGCGGTGTCCTGGCAGCGCTTGAGGCGGCGGCATGGCAGGGCCTTGCCGCCCACAGCCACAACCCCATCGAGGGCGCCCTCGGGCACCTGCTGGACGCCGGAAAAGCGGCAGGTTCCATCCGTGCGGACGTGGACGCCCACGGGGTCCTCCTGCTCATCGCATACCTCGGCCGACTGGACCGGAATGAGTGGGAATCAAGGGCCCGGCCTTTGATGAACGTCATCCTCGACGGTCTTTCCCGACAAGACGCGGACCGGTGAGGGCAGAGGACCGGCCAGAATCGTCTGGCTATTCACTAAGAACTCCTAACGGGATGCGCTCGGAACTCGGTGCGCGGCATGTGTCCAGAACCTCGTGAGTGCCGACAGAGCCACTCGATGAATTGACCGTGGCTGCGCTTGCGTTGGCGTGCCGGTCCGGGAGCTCGGGTTCAGCTCGCGGTCGAGTCCTTGGTCAGCGCGTCCATGAAGAGGTCGACGAGCGGACGGGCTTGCTCTTTGGTGCCGTGCTGCACGGAATAGGCGATGCCACCCATGAGGAGTAGGACATTGTCCGGGGCGACGTCCGTTCGCAGGCTTCCGTCTCGGGCGCCGGCCGTGAGGAGGGTGGCGACGGCGTCGGTAAGGAGTGCGCGGCTGTCGGAGTATGGATCGATGCCGGAGGCGATGACCGCGTTGAGGGCTTCGGACATTCCGCTCTTTGCCGTGGCGTAGTGGATGAAGTGTTCCATCCACATCCGGGTGGCCTCGGCAGCCGGGTGCTGGGTGAGAAGGTCGTTCACCTTCTCGCACACCTGGGTGAGTTGGCGCCGGTAGGCGGCGTCGATGAGGACTTCCCTAGTCGGGAAGTGCCGGTAGAGCGTGCCGACACCGACGCCCGCCTGCTTGGCGATGGCGGCAGGCGCGGTGTCCAGCCCCTGCTCGGCGAAGGCCTGCGCGGCGACCTCCAGCAGGCGCTCCCGGTTCTGCAGCGCGTCACTCCTGGTGCGGCGGGGCGTGGCGGGCATGCGGGTTCCTTCGGTGTCGGTCTCCAGTTGCTTTCCGGAATCTGTTCCGCTTAACTTTAAACGGAATAGGTTCCGGTATCACTCTACTTCAGGAGACCCCCATGCCCGCTCCCTCCGACAAGGCCTCACGTCACTGGTTCGTCACCGGAGCCTCCGGTGGGCTGGGCCGCCATCTCACCGAGCACGCCCTCCGGAACGGCGACCGCGTTACGGCGACGGTCCGCCGCCCGGCAGTTCTGGAAGACCTGCGCGAGACGTACGGCGACCGGCTGACTGTCGAGATCCTCGACCTCACGCGGCCGGCCGATGTGGACAAGGTGGTCGGCAGGACGCTCCGGTCCGGGGCGGTGGACATTGTGGTCAACAATGCCGGATACGCGGTTGTGGGCGCCGCCGAGGAAATGACCGTCGAGCAGATTCGCGACCAGATCGAAGTCCTCCTGCTCGCGCCGATGGTGATCACCTGCGCCTTCCTGCAGCCGATGCGTGAGCAGGGCGGTGGCCGGATCATCCAGATCTCCAGCGTGGGCGGCCAGGTCGGTATCCCCACTCACAGCTCCTATCACGCGGGCAAGTGGGGGCTGGAGGGCTTCACCGAGAGCGTCAGCCGCGAGGTCTCCGACTTCAACATTCACCTCACTCTGGTCGAGCCCGGCGCCACCCGCACAGGCTTCGCTTCGGCCCTGCAATACACCACCGAAACGACCGTCTACCGCGACAATGCCGTCGGCCGGACCCGGCACTACCTGGAAACCGCAGACGAGAGCGTCTTCACCGGCGATCCGGCCAAGCTCGCCGCCGCCATTTACGACACCACCCGCCACCCGAGCCCGCCACTGCGCCTGACTCTCGGCTCCGACACCTATAGCGCAATCCACGCGGCACTCACCGAACGTCTCACCGCGCTCGAGACTCAGAAGGATCTCGCTGAATCTGTCGCCTTCACCCGCTGATCCGCCCCACCGGCACGACCCGTCAGGAAATCTCGCCGCCATTACGGCCTTGCGCATCTCTGCAACTTCGACGTCCGGAAGTCCGCCACGTCGTCTCACCCAGCACTCCCACGCGATCGCATCAGGCGTCGCCAGCAGATGAGTGCGCATCCGAGAGTGAGGAACGCTTCGCGGATGTCGTCGCGTATCTCCCAGCGGATTCGCAAGCGGCGGAACCAATGTAAATGGGCGAACGCGCCCTCCACGACCCAGCGTTGGGTGCCCAGTCCGGAGCCGTGCTCGGTGCCACGGCGGGCGATCAGCGGCTTCACCCCGAGGACCCAGACCAGTCGGCGGTATTTGTCGTGGTCCTAGCCGCGGTCGGCCAGCACCACGTCGGGGCGGCGTCGGGGCCGGCCGCGCTTGCCGCGAACGGGCGGCACGGCTTGGAGGAGCGGGATTAGCTGGTGACATCGTTGCGGTTGCCCCCAGTCAGGGTGGCGGCGAGCGGGATGCCGGTGGCGTCGGTGATCAGGTGGTGTTTGCTGCCCGTCCTCCCGCGGTCCACCGGGCTTCGTCCAGTCTTGGCGCCTCCCTTCACCGCACGGATGTGGGGGCCGTCGACGGCTGCACGGGAGAAATCGAGGGCATTCGCGCTGCGGAGTTCGGCGAGGAGGACCCCGTGCAGCTGGGGCCATACACCTGCCTCGGTCCACTCGGCCAGGCGGCGCCAGCAGGTCATTCCCGACCCGAAGCCGAGTTCCTGCGGCAGATGTTCCCAGGCGATCCCGGTGCACAGCACAAACAGGACGCCCTGGAAGACCAACCGGTCAGGATGCCGTTTGCGTCCCGGATGCCGCGTCCGACGCTCCACCTTGGGCAGCAACGGCTCGATCACCGCCCACAGCTCGTCTTCGACTTCCCACGGCTTCGGCCGCGCCACCGCACACCCCCAGGTCGTCAGTCCCGGAGTGATCCAACCAGCTCGAAGATCATTTCGTTAGGAGTTCTAAGCGGAAATGACCGGGCACTGTTGACTGTTCATGGACGTGCCGAGCCCGCCGACATCCGTGGCCTGGAACGTTCAGGTGTCGGCCGAGGCGGGTTTCCTCGGCCGGCTGGGGATGGCGCCTTCCGGGCATGGCGCCTGGTCATGAGGTGATCGACGGCGAGTGGCACATCGTGCACTCCCATGAGGCGTTCACGCAGACCGCGATGGGAGCCATCGCCTCCTGACGGGCAAGGGGCCTCCGCCGCCGGGATTCCGTCACGCGTCGGTCCTCGTTGCGCGGGCCGCGAAGGCGGACGGGGTGAGACCGGTGCGGTCGCGGAAGAAGCGGCCGAAGTTCGCGGGGTCGGTGAAGCCGAGGTGGACGGCCACAGCCCGGGCGTCCCACCGGGCACCTCCCAGCAGGCGCCGGGCTTCCAGGAGGCGCCGCTCGTCGATGAGTTCACGCACCCCCTTGCCGGTGGCGTCCCGGGCGGCACGGCTAAGGGTGCGGACCGAGCAGCCGAGCAACTCGGCGTAATCCGCGGCTTGATGCAGCTCGCGAAAGTGCAGCTCCAGGGCGTCCAGGAAGCGCCCGTACCTGTCGGCACGGCCACGGCCGGCGCGGGCCGTGGCCGCGGCCGTGCCGATGGGTGCGATTCCTTGGGAGTTGGCCAGGCGCAGCAGCAGCGATTCGAGCAGGCTGCGCCGCAGGCCGTGGTGGATGTCGAGGGGGCGGCGCCCCAGTGCGCGGTGTTCGTCCAGGAGCTGGAGTGCCGTCTGCTGGAGCCAGGCGGTGTCGTCGGGGTGCGGGCTGAGCACGGCAGGGGCCTCGTGCGCGGTGAGCGGGGCCAGGAGACGGGCGAGGTCGGGCCGCAGCACGTCCGGTTCGAACAGGATGAACGGGCCGCGGGCCGCGCCGGGCGGATGCCAGCACTGCGCGTGCCCGGGACGCACCCACAGCCACTGGCCGGGGGCGACGGTCCGCGTGACGTGGTCGACGTCGTGTCGCAGCTCACCCTCGGTGACCGCGATGAGGTAGTGGAAGGTGGCACGGCCCGGACGGGGCGGGTTCCACGGCCAGTCGTCGTGCTGGGCGAAGAAGTCCTCGACGGTACTCACCTCAAGGCCGTAGGGAGTGCCGACCGGGGGCTGGAAACCGTACAGCGGAACCGCAGCTGGTCCGGCCTGCCTGCTCGGCCCGGAGTGTCGCTTGTCGACCATCACGTGTCCGCAGCCTACCGCCCTTTCAGGCGGCTTCGACGGAAGGATGGGACGTGCCACCGCGCCCGCGCGGCGCGCCCGCCGCCTCCTTCGCTACCACAGTCCGTCACCACCTGAGAAGGCTCACCACCCATGAACGGATCGGCCCTGCACAAGACCGCCGCCGACTGCGCGGAGGAACTCCCCGGAGCCCAGCTGGAGCACCCCTTCGGCCCCGACTGGGAGGTCTTCAAGGTGCGCGGCAAGGTGTTCATGCTGATGACCGAGGTCCCGGGGCGGCCCGTCGTGATCCTCAAGGCGGACCCCGGCGAGGCCCACGCCCTGCGGCAGCAGTACAGCCACATCACCCCCGGCTACCACATGAACAAGAAGCACTGGATCACCCTGGAGAGCGGAGAAGGCGTCGACAAGGAGCTCGTCAGGGAGCTCGTCACCGACTCCTACCGGCTCGTCGTCGCTCACCTACCCAGGGCCGAGCGGCCGGTCGACCCTCACACCTACGGCACCGGCGCACGGGCGGCCCGGTGAGCGCGGCCGGCGACCGGCTCCAGGACACCGCCCGCCGGGCGGCCCTGGCCCTGACCGACGTCAGCCACGGCTACCCCTTCCCCCCCGAACTCGACGTGTACAAGGTCGCGGGGAAAGTGTTCCTGATCGTCACCGACGACCCCGACGATCAGATCATCACGGTCAAGTGCGAACCCGAACACGCCCGCGCGCACGTACGCGGCCACGCCTCGATCACACCGGGCCGCTATCTCAACAACGGCACTGGATCTCCCTGGGGCCAGGCCCCGGCGTCACCGAGCGACTGGTCACCGACGCGGTCGAGGATTCCTACGACCTGGCCGTCGAGCGGCTGCCGCGACGAGACCGCCCCAGGGCTCGATGAGCACCGCGAACTTCCCCACGAGCGGCTGAGCCGACGCCTGTCAGCGCCCCGTGCAAGGCTCGCCACGTCCGCACACCTCCGCCTCCGACCTGAGAGACCGATGGAACCGACCCTGCCGCTCTTACGGTCGCACGGTTCGTGGTGGCGAGGACCGCGCCCACGGGGGGGAAGGCGATCGATGCGTTCGCCCGCGCCTACGGCACCAAATGGCCCAAGGCCGTCGCGAAGATCACCGACGATCAGGAGGAGCTGCTGGCGTTCTACGACTTCCCTGCCGAGCAGTGGATCCACCTGCGGACCACGAACCCCATCAAGTCGACGTTCTCCACGGTCAAGCTCCGCACCAAGGTTACCCGCGGGGCCGGCAGCCCCGCCGCGGCACTCGCGATGGTGTTCAAGCTCGTCGAGTCCGCCCAGGCCCGCTGGCGCGCGATCACTGGCGCCCACCTGCTGCCCCTTGTCCGTGCGGGAGCCGAATTCGAAAGCGGTGTGCTGGTCGAACGTGGCACGGTGGCGGCATGAACCCGCCGCCACTCCCCCGGACGTCCCCTCACCGCGGTCAGGTGATCATCCTGACCGGGCCGCCCGGAGCCGGCAAGAGCACCGTGGCGCGACTGCTGGCAGATCACCTGACTCCCAGCGTCCACCTGCACAGCGACGACTTCTGGCGCTATATCAAGCAGGGCTGGATCGCGCCTTACCTGCCCGAAGCACACGAGCAGAACCAAGTAGTCCTGCAGGTACTGGTCTCGGCAGCGTTCGGCTACGCCGACGGCGGCTACCAGGTGATCTGCGACGGCATCGTCGGGCCCTGGTTCATCGACATCTTCCGCGTGACGGCCCGGGAGCGGGCCCTGCCGCTGAGCTACGTCATCCTTCGGCCGGACCAACACACCACACTGGAGCGGGCAACGAGCCGGGCCGGCGACGCTTTGACCGACCCCGAGCCGATCCGCTCACTGCACGGCCAGTTCAGCAACCTGGGCACCTATGAGGCCCACGTCCTGGATTCCACCAACCTGACCGCTGAGGCAACCGCCGACAGCATCCTGCAAGGCCTCGCGAGGGTCGCCTACCTCCTCAACCTCAACCCGAGCGACAGCATCACCGACGCGAACGACTCGATCCACAACTCTTGACAATGGCTCTGATCAGCCACCCCGAAGCCGTCCGCAGGCTCGGCCGCCTGAACAACCAGTGGCTGACCAACGTCGGCTACCAGGCGAAGAAGACGGTCGACGAGCAGATCCGCTTCCTGCGCACCACGATGGGTGCACACCGTGCCTTCGGCACCGCGTCCAGGGCGGGGCGGTCCTCGCCGTGGCCGACGACCCTCCACACCGGCTGGTCGTGCCCCTGCCGGGTCAGCTGCGTCAGAGTCGTGGTCGCCACCGTGAGCCGGCGATTTCACGCCCCGGACGCGGCGGGCACGCTCGTGGAAGGCGGCCCCCTCGTTGTCGGGGCCGCGCGGCACGGCGCGGGAACGAAGATGAACAGCACCCGTGCGCTTGAAGTGGGCGGCGACGGTCTACTCGACGACGTACCGCAGCTTCTCGAGACTGACGATGTCCGGCCTCTTCCCCCGTTACAGTCGCGCCATGTCCAAGATCGAGATAGACGTGGTGACCGCCGAGTTCTTCGAGGCCTTTGACAACCGGGGCGGCAAGGTTGCCGACGTGGCCCGGATCCGCCGACTGGTTCTTCCGGGTGGTGTGATCGTCAAGACCGGCCCGGAGTTCACGGTCTACACCGTGGACCAGTTCATCGAGCCTCGCCAGCGGCTGTTGACCGACGGACGGCTGGTCGAGTTCTCCGAGTGGGAAGCCTCCGAACGGACAGAGATCGCGGGCGATATCGCGTCGCGGTTCTGCGAGTACCGCAAGTCCGGGACCTTGGATGGTGAGCCGTTCGAGGGAGGCGGGACCAAGACCATCCAGTTCGTCCGTACCTCAGAGGGCTGGCGGATCGCAGCGTTTGCCTGGTACGACCAGCCCTGACCGCAGGGGAGGTCGGACGCCCACACCTACGCCAGCCGCCACCCCGGCCGATGTCTTGTCATCTCCGACGACGAAGCACTGACAGATGGAACCAAACTGGCGGAAGCGTGCGTGCGTCTGGCCACCGCCTCCTGCGACACCCAGCAGCCCGACCGCACAAAAATCCACCGCACAGCTGGCCTGGTGGCCAGCGAGGGCTGGCCGTGGCCAGGCCTCGGCACAGACGCAACCGGTAGCGATCAGCCGTCGTGGTGCCCGTACATTCCAGCAGAGGCGGCCTAGCGTCTCGTGGTGAATCCGGGGACTCCATGTTCCCGGACGCGGTTGATCGCGCGAGAGCCGACGCATGACAGCAGGGTCTCTTGGCAGTTCGGGGTGCGTATCCGATCACCAGAAGATCGTTGCCGCAGTCTTTCGCACTCGCGTGCGTGGATTCCCACTCGCCGTCCCTGTCGTGTGACTGCCTCGCGCACCGGTTCGACAACGTGGCGAACGGGCCGGAGCGCGTGCGGTGTTACGCCTGCGACATGACGGAGGCTAAATGGCAGGTCATCCGGCCGTTGCTGTCCATTCCGGCATGGCTGGAGGGGTGGGGCGGGCGGCCGGAGGGCTACCGCCACCGCGTGCTGCCGGGATTCCGGAGATTGCCTACCTACGTGGCGTCGGGCCCCAGTCGCACAGCCCCTGTCCCCAGGATTCCGGGTCGAGGCCCGTGTGGTGCGGTCAGGGCTTTGTGGGTCGACTCCATGATCTTTTCCGACAGTTCGGTGCCCGCCGTGGCCCGGGCAAGCAGGATCGCGCCGACCAGAGTGGCCACCAGGGGAAGGCCCTCGCTGGTGTCGGTGGACATCCACGCGGCGAATTCCTCGACTCCGGCCGCGTACGTTTCGCGTACTTCCCCGGATGTGGGCTCGCGGGCCATGTCCCCTGCGAATCCGGCGGTGGGGCAGCCGGTGCCGGGCTGGTCACGGTGCTCGGCCGACAGATAGAAGTCGACGAGGGCGCCGCACGCGGTCTCGTGATCGCCGTGGGCCGTGTCGAACGACGCCAGGAGCAGGTCGAGGTCCCCGAAGGCGGCCTGAGCCGCCTCGGCCACCAGGGCCTCCTTGGAGGGGAACTGCTTGTAGAAGCCGCCCGTGGTCAGCCCGATGGACTTCATCAGATCGGCGACGCTGATGCCGTTCACACCGCGCTCCCGGAAGAGCTGGGAGGCCGCGGCGACCGCGCGCCTGCGGTTCTCGAGCGCCTGTGCTTGCGAAACCCGACTCATCAGTCACCCGCCCACGTTAGATAGTTAAGTGCATCTATCGTACGCGAAGTGCCGGGCGGCCGGCCGCGGCGTCCTCTTCCCGTGCGGCTCCTTCTCGCCGCCGCAAGGCGAGGAGCTCGCGGGCCCGCATCCGAAGCGGAAGCGGCTTCCGGCCGTGCGGGGCATCCGTTCCGGGGTGTCGTTCGCCGTGCCCGCGTGCTCGCCGTGAGGGCAGTGCGCGAAACCGTCCATGGCGACCAGGCGGCCCGATGACTCTCCATTCGAACCTGATCGGCCGCCGACCCTGTAGCCCCGCGTGCACGTCGAGCGGTCTCCGGCCGTGGGCGGTGATTGACGGCATTGCGGGACCGTTGACCAGAACCCTTTAGATAGCTATCGTAATCTAAAGCGGGGTCGACGCTCCGGCCCCCACTCACCCCGTCAGCCCAGAAATGAGATCCACCCCATGACCACGCAGAACAAGACCGCTGTCGTCACCGGCGCGTCCGCAGGCCTGGGTGCCGCCTACGCGCAGCGGCTTGCCGACCGGGGCCACGACCTGATCCTGGTGGCCCGGAACACCGCGCGGCTGGAGACGCTGGCGGCGGACATCCGCAGCCGCACGGGCCGCGCGGTGGACGTCGTCACCGCCGACCTCACCGACGCGGCGCAGATCTCTGTGGTCGAGGAGCGCCTACGGACCGACGAGAGCATCGCGGTCCTGATCAACAACGCCGGAGGGTCGTTGTTCACCCCGCTGGCGGCCTCCGACGCCGCGGCCTCCGAGGCACTGATCAACCTCAACGTGACCTCGCTGACCAGGCTGACCACCGCGGTCCTGCCGGGCCTGACGGCCCGCGGGCACGGCACCGTGGTGAACATCTCCTCTGCCCTGGCTCTCAACATCCTGCCCGTCAGCGCCGTCTACAGCGGCACCAAGAGCTACGTCCTGACGTTCACCCAGGCCCTGCAGCAGGAACTCGCCGAGAGCCCCGTCACAGTGCAGGCCGTACTCCCGGGCGCGGTCCGCACGGAGTTCTGGGACGGCTCCGGCCTCGACCTCGCGGCGTTCCCCGACGAGTGGATCATGAGCGCGGACGACACCGTCGACGCGGCGCTCGCCGGCCTCGACGCCGGGGAGCCGGTCACCATCCCGTCACTGCCCCAGATCAGTGACTGGGAGTCGTTCGAGAAGGCGCGCCAGACGCTCGTCCCGAACCTGTCGCAGCGGGTCCCGGCCGACCGCTACCGCGGCTGACCGCCGGCTCCGACCCCCGCTGCGGCAGTCCCTCTGTGACAACGGCACGGCCGCTGCCACACACGACCGATACGTCCTCCGGCCCGTGGGGAAGACCAACGCGCCCGGCGTCCTCCCCCTTACAGACAGCCGGGGCCCAGTACCAGTACCGCGATGGCGGCGGTCAGGTGCACGGCAAGCCCGCCCGCGCCGTCGGCCGCCCCTCCACGCAGCCTGCCTTCCACGGTGGAAGGCCACCGGGCCCATCCGGCCACTCACCGCGTTAGCGCTTCTCGCGGCAACCCGCCACCCCGCAGAACTCTCCCCCCCTTTACTTGAGGAAACATCCATGTCGAACGCCCTGTGGAACCCGATCGTCGCCGGGGAGATCTCCCTGCCGCACCGGCTGGCGATGGCCCCCATGACGCGCAACCGGTCCACCCCGGCAGGCATACCGACCGAGCTGAACGCCGAGTACTACGCCCAGCGCGCCTCGCACGCCCTCATCATCACCGAGGGCACCCAGCCCAACGCCGACGGACAGGGCTACATCCTCACCCCCGGCATCTACTCCGAGGAACACATCGCCGGCTGGCGCAAGGTCACCGACGCCGTACACAAGGCCGACGGACGCATCGTCATCCAGCTCATGCACGCCGGACGGATGTCCCACCCCGACAACACCCCCCACCACCGGCAGCCCGTCGCCCCCTCCCCGGTCCAGCCGGCGGGCGAGATGTTCACCGCGTCCGGACTCCAGGAGTTCCCGGTACCGCGCGAACTGTCCACCGAGGAAGTCGCCGCGACGGTCGACGACTTCCGCCGCGCCGCCGCAGCCGCCATCGAGGCCGGCGCCGACGGCGTCGAGATCCACAGCGCCAACGGCTACCTCCTGCACCAGTTCCTCGCCACCAACACCAACCAGCGCACCGACCGCTACGGCGGCTCCGTCGACAACCGCATCCGCTTCGCCGTCGAGGTCGCCACCGCCGTGGCCGAGGAGATCGGCGCCGGCCGCACCGGGTTCCGGATCTCCCCCGGCAACCCGTTCAACGACATCGCGGAGAGCGACACCCACGACCTGTACCCCGCACTCGTACGCGCCCTCGCCCCCCTCGACCTCGCCTACCTGCACATCGGCCACGGCGGCGACGACGAACTCCTGCACACCCTGCGCAAGCTGTGGCCGACCACCCTGGTCCTCAACCGGGCCGGCACCGACATCGCCACCCGCGCCAAGGACATCGAAGACGGCACCGCCGACATCATCACCGTCGGCGTAATGGCACTCGCCAACCCCGACCTGGTCGAGCGCGTACGCACCGGCACGCCGCTGAACACCCCCGACCCCGCCACCTTCTACGGCGGCGGCGAGGCCGGCTACACCGACTACCCCACCCTCACCGCCTGACAAACCCCGGCCGGGCGCTTCGCCTCCGCAAGAAGAGCAGCCACTGCCCGGTGCCATCGCCAGACCCTGCTCGTCCAACCCGCCAGTTCGACCCGATTCCACTGTCCACCACCGGGGCGGAGCCGCTCCGTCCACCACCTTGGAGAAGCACATGTCTTCCTCGAACGCCGAAACCCGAACGTCCACCGCCGACTTGCACCGACTTGCCGATGAGTACGTCAAGCTCGTCAACCTGCGTGACCTCGACGCCCTGTTCGCCCTGTACGCGCCGGACTTCCGCAACCACGCCGCCGACGGCACCGCCACCGGCCTCGAGGAGACCCGCGCGGTGCTGGCGTCGTTCCTCGACGCGGTCCCCGACTTCGCCGCCACGCCGGTCCGTGTCGTCGCCGAGGACGACTGGTTCGCGATCAGCTTCATCCTCACCGGCACGAACACCGGGCCGTTCAACGGCACTCCCGCCACCGGCCGATCGATCAAGGTGCTGGAGCTCCGCATGTTCAAGGTGGCAGACGGGAAGCTCACCGAGCACTGGGGCCTCATCGACCTGGCGACGCTCTTCGCCCAGCTGCAGTCCTGAGAGGGTTACCTGAGTTGATGTCTGTTTCACCCTTTCGGGAGGAGCAGGCGGGCCGGCCACAGCGTCGCCGGGCGGCTACGGCCGCGGCTGGGCGAACAAGCTCTGCTCGGTCTCGACCAGGATTCCGCACTCGGTCAGCCGCTTGAGCTACAGGCGGGTGTGTTGATGTTGTTGGGCGCGATCTCCATGCCCATCGCCTCGCACACCCGCCGCGCCGCCCGTGCCGACGTTCACTGGTCTCTGCTGCCTTGCCAAGGCTGTCCTGAGGCAGTCAATCCCGGTCTCTTGGGTGCGCCAGCACCGTGAGCACGCGGATGATCCAATGGGCGCGCGCGTCTCACTGCGGGAGCGACTGCGTCGCTCTCTGGGCGACAACGGTGCCGAGCTCCTGGTGTTCGATGCGCTGCCTGGTGTCGGCCGTGACCCGCGCGAGGATCACGGTGGCGAACTGCTCGCCGGCGGAGGGTCCGAGGACGTCGGCGGTCGGGCGTCCGTCGAAGAAGACGTGGATGCGGACCCGGCATCCGCGTACAGGACTTCCTCGAGCGCGGCGACGGCCGGGGACTTCTTCGGGTCCCCTTTCTGCCGGACTCCCAGTAGCGCTTGAGCCGCCGCAGGGTGTCACTGCCCTGCTCGAACACGACCATCAGGCGCGGCACGTCGTCGAGGTCGCCGTCGAGGTCGATGCGGCGCTTCAGCTCGACGGCGAGGCCGACCAAGGCGTCGTGGATACCGGCGACGTTGCCGCGGTGCGTCACCGTCGGCAGGTCCATCGCCCACAGGTGGGAGATCCGCGAGGTGTCGAGGACCAGGGCGCGGGCGCCCTGGTGCAGGAACTGGGCGGTGATGGTGCGCAGGATGGTCGTTTCGTCTTCTCCCGGACCCACGCGCCGATCTGTGCGTTGGCGGCGGCTGCCGCCGCCGGCGCCGGTGCGTAGTGGCCAGCGACTCCCGCTCCGCCTACCCAGATCTCTCCCACCGGTCCTGGCGGAAGCAGCCGTCCTTGCTGGTCCCGGACCGACAGGGACCACCCGGGCAGAGCGCGGCCGACCGATCGGGATCCCACCGCGACGTCCACCGGGGTCAGCGTCTGAGCGGTCACGTGCGCCGTGGTCTCGGTGATGCCGAACATGCTCACCACCCGGCACCGTGTGTGGGAGTGCTGGGCGAACCAGGGCGCCAGCATGCGTACCTCGAGCGGCTCGCCACCGAAGACGATCAGCCGCAGGGCCAGCTCGCGGGGTGCCCGCAGATCGGTCCATACCAGTTGGGAGAAGGCCGAAGGGGTCTGATTCAGCACGGTAACGCGGTGGTCCGCCAGCAGCTCGTGGAACTCTTCGGGATCGCGTGTCGCCCAGCACGGCACGACCACCAGCCGGCCACCGGTCAACAGACAGCAGACAGCAGACAGCCCCAGATCTCCCACACGGAGAAGTCGACGGCGCTCGAGTGGAAGAGCGTCCAGGTGTCGTCCGAGTCGAGGCCGAAGTCCTCGGCGGTGGCTTCCAGCAGAGCCAGAACGTTGCGGTGAGGCACCACGACGCCTTTGAGGCGCCCCGTCGAGCACGACGTGTAGATCACAGACGCGGCGTCGCCCCCGTCACCGTCCACTCGCGGACGTTCGTCTGCTGCCGCGGACTCGCCGGCAAGACCCCGCAGTTCGTCCGGGGTCACGATCCTCGTGCCGGTCGTCTCGGGGAACCGCTTCGCGGTCGTGACGACGATGGACAACTGCGCCCTGTCCGTCGTGAACCGCAGCCGTTCCGCCGGATAGCGCACGTCCATCGGCATCACCCGCGCTGCAAGGCAAGCTCCGCACCTCGCTGGATCGCTTCGCGCAGGCGCCGGCGGAGGGCACGACGGGCGGGTGGCGATCGTCAAGAAGCACGGCGAGCCGTGGATTCGCGTTTCCCCGCGGGCGAAGCAGGAGGAGCCGGAGAGCCTGGTGGCGATCAAGGGCGAGATCGAACGGCGTTTGGGGCACCATCGACCTGCTGGACATCCTGAAGTACGCCGACTTCGACACCGACTTCATCGCCGAGTTCACCTCGGTCGCCACCAGGGAGAACCTGTCCAAGGACGTACTGCGGCGCCGCCTGCTGCTGGTCCTGTTCGGCCTGGGCACGAGCATGGGGATCAAGCGGGCCGCGGCGAACGGCGAACACGGCGAGAGCGAGGCGACGCTGCGCCGGGTGCCGCACCTGTTCGTCAACGCGTCAACATGCGCGCGGCCCTGCGCAAGCGGGTGAGCGCCACCTTCGCCGTCCGGGATGAGATGTGGTGGGGCACCGGCACCGCGTGCGCCTCCGACAGCCGCAAGTTCGGCGCCTGGTCCTCGAACCTGCTCCGGCTGACCCGGCCGGCCTTCCGCGGCTGCGGGCGTCCCCGTCGACGGATGGTGTAGTGCGGGTTCGGCCGCGGGCTGGGCAGGTCGGCCGCATCGGAGACGTCGTGTAGGCCCGAGCGGTGGCAACCACTGGGAGCGGGGGCGGCTGCTGACAGGCCGGGTACTGGCGCCCACCCGCCGTGGACAATGTATGGGCCTGTTCACGACGGCGGGAATCAGCGATCTGCTGCCCCCCTTATGGCGACAAGGGCACTGCCTGTGCCGCAAGTTGACCGCACAGTCGATGCCGACCCGGTCGTCAGCGGTCCGCGACTTCGTCGTAGCCTCCCGCCACCCCAGCCACAGAGTTCAAGCTGCGCCCGTGACATCAGAGGGGCCCCTCTCCGCCCTTGGCTCCCATGACCCGACAAGCGCGCGTTCCCCCCTGCCTGCTGATCTCGCGCTTCTGCCAAAGGCATCGATTCACCCTATTGACACGTAGCCGAAACGCGCTCAGCATGATGGCGTTCGCGATTCACCAATGAATAGCTATTCAAACAGGGTCGATGGCCAGCACGCAGCCCACCCCGCCTCGCACCTGTCCCGCTCGCCGACCGCTCCGACCGCTCCGGCCGACACCGCGAGACCCGTCGGACCCCAAGATCCAGCGATCAAGGACGATCCAGATGCTCACCACAGACCCAGCCGGGACCGTGCAGTTCCGGGAACGGCGTCGGCGTATCGCCGATGAAGACCTGGCCGGCCGGCTCCAGGAGCTGGGGCAGCTGGCCACCGACGTGCGCCGCAGCGTCGTGCGGATGATCGACGGCGCCCAGCTCGGTCACATCGGCGGCGATCTGTCGGTGACGGACATCCTCGCCACCCTGTTCGGCGGTGTGCTGGCCGTGGATCCCGAGAAGCCGCGTGATCCCGAGCGTGACCGCTTCATCCTGAGCAAAGGGCACTGTGCGGCGGCCTTGTACGCGACCCTCGCCCACAGCGGCTTCTTCCCGCCGTCGGAATTGTCCACGTTCATGGCGCCGCTCTCACCGCTCAACGGCCACCCGAACCGCAGGAAGGTGCCGGGCGTGGAGACGAACACCGGGCCCCTCGGGCACGGCTTCCCCGTCGCGGTCGGCTGCGCCCTGGCCGCAAAGGTGTCGGGCCGTTCGTACCGCACCTTCGTGGTCCTGGGCGACGGCGAACTGCAGGAGGGGAGCAACTGGGAGGCGGCCATGACCGCCGCGCACCATGACCTCGCCTCGCTCACAGCAATCGTCGACCGAAACCGTCTCCAGCAGGGCGCTCGCACGGAGGACACCAAGCGGCTGGAGCCCCTCGCGGACAAGTGGACCAGCTTCGGCTGGGAGGTACGGGACGTCGACGGACACGACCACGGACAGCTGCTGTCCGCACTGCGCCCCTCCACGACCGGCAGGCCGGTCGCCGTCGTGGCCCGCACGGTCAAGGGCAAGGGCGTGTCGTTCATCGAGGACCGCGTCGAGTGGCACCACAAGGTGCCGGATTCAGCACAGGTTCAGGCCGCCTTGGAGGAGCTCAGCCGATGACTGCCGACGTCATGTCCGAAGCCGCGCAGACCTACGACTGCCGCCAGGCGTTCGCGGACGAACTGATCGCGCTGGCCGCCGAGGACGAGCGGATCGTCGCCGTCTGCAACGACTCCGTGGGGTCGAGCAACCTCGTCCGGTTCCGAGAGCTGTACCCCGACCGCCTCATCAACGTCGGCATCGCCGAGCAGGATCTCGTCGGCGTCGGCGCCGGGCTGGCGATCGGCGGATTCATCCCGTTCGTCAGCGCCGCGGGTCCCTTCCTGACGGGCCGCGCCACCGAGCAGATCAAGACCGACGCCGCCTACAACGGGCTTCCGGTGGTGCTCTGCGGCCAGAGCCCCGGTCTGGCCTACGGGGAGCTGGGTCCGACCCACCATTCGATTGAGGACCTGTCCTGGATGCGCGCGATCGCCGACCTGGCCATCGCCGTGCCCGCGGACCCGGCGCAGACCCGCGCCGCCGTCCGCTGGGCCGCCGCGCACGACGGCCCCACCTACCTGCGCATCCCACGGTTCAAGGTCCCGTCGGTCACGCCGCAAGGCGCACCGTTCGAACCCGGCCGCAGCATCCAGCTCACCGACGGCGACGACATCACCGTCATGGCTGTCGGGACCATGGTCTCCCGTGCCCTGGCCGCGGCCGAGACACTGCGGGCCGAGGGTGTCGGCGTCCGGGTGCTGAACATGACCTTCGTCGAGCCGCTGGACGTGGAAGCCGTCCTGCGGGCCGCCCGCGAAACCCGAGGCATCGTCACCGCCGAGGAGGCGACCACCACAGGCGGCCTCGGCGCAGCAGTGGCGAGCGTCGTCGCGCAGAACCATCCCGCGCCCATGCGGATCCTCGGCGTACAGCGCGAGTTCGCGCCGACCGGGAGTGCCGCCTTCCTGCTGGAGCACTTCGGGCTGACGGCCGACGGCATCGTCTCCGCCATACGGGATCTGCCGGCCGGAGGCCATGGAGGCGGTGCACATGACGACGCTTGAGGCCGCCCGCGTCGCGCCCCACGCCAAGTCGACCGGTTCCGGAACGGTCCGTAGGTCGGCCTCGCCCATGAACTCGCTGCCCGCCCCTCGGCCCTGTGCCGCTGGAGAGAAATCATGGCTCTGACACATTCCCGTCGGTTCGAAGGCAAGAGCGTCGTCGTCACCGGTGCGGCACAGGGCATCGGACGCGGGATAGCCGCGCGGTTCGCCGCCGAAGGCGCGGACGTCCTGATGCTCGACCGGTCCGAGGCCGTGGAGGAGGCGGCCGAGAAGGTCGCCACCCGGCACCCCGGCGGCAGCGCGATCGGCGTCCGTACGGATGTCACCTCGGCGGACGATGTGGCCCGCGCCGTCGACCTCGCCGACCGCACCTGGGGCGGTGTGGACGTCCTGGTCAACAACGCCGGCGTCATCAGCATCAGCCCGCTGGAGGACCTGAGCCTCGACGACTGGCAGAGGGTCCTCGCCGTCAACACCACGGGGACGTTCCTGTGCGCCCAGGCCGCCGCCGCGAGCATGCGGCGGCACGGACGCGGAGGGCGCATCCTCAACGCCGCCTCGGGTCAGGCCCGTCAGGGCTTCATCTACACGCCGCACTACGCGGCCAGCAAGTTCGGGGTCGTGGGGCTCACGCAGAGCCTGGCGAAGGAGCTCGCCAAGGACCGGATCACCGTCAACGCCTACTGCCCCGGCATCGTCGCCAGCGACATGTGGGACTACAACGACCGCGCATGGGGCCGGCTGCTCGGCGACTACGAGCCGGGCGAGCTGATGGCCGAGTGGGTCGCGAACATCCCGCTGGGACGCGCCGGCACCGACGACGACGTGGCCGACCTCGTGCTCTTCCTCGCCTCCGAGGAGGCGGCGTACATCACGGGCCAGGCGATCAACGTCGACGGGGGGATGTTCATGAACTAGCACGTCACGGGTGTGACGACAGCGCAGGAGACCGCAGGCGGTCCATGCCACCCCTCCCGACCTGGATGCACTTTTCACTATCCGGAGACCTTCATGAGTACGACCAGCAACGCGGCGAAGCCCGTGGACGCACCGCCGGCCGAACGACGGCTGAAGGCGCCGTCCTGGGCGACCGGGCTGCTCACAGGATCCCGGGGTCCGGCACTGGGCCTCGTCGCCATGTGCGTCGTCTTCTACATAGCGACGCCGTATTTCCTGACCCAGAACAACCTGCTGAACATCGTCGACCAGGCGGTGATCCTGGGTCTTCTCGCTCTCGGCATGACCGCCGTCATCATCACGGGCGGCATCGACCTGTCGGTCGGCGCCGTGTTGGCGCTGGCGACCATGGTGCTCGGGTTTCTCTCCCACGACCTGGGGTGGCCGCTGTGGCTGAGCGCGCTTGTCGCGATCGGCGTCGCGGGAGCGTGCGGCCTGGCCAACGGGCTGGGTGTCACCTTCACCAAACTCCCGCCGTTCATAGCCACCTTGGCGATGATGTCGATCGCCCGCGGCCTGGCCAATGTCATCACCGACGGCCAGCAGATCGTCGGGTACCCGGAATGGTTCGGCAACCTCTCCACCGTCCGCTACCTCGGCGTCTTCACCTTCGTCACCTTCGTGCTGGTGGTGCTGTACGTGGCGGGGTGGGCCTACATGCGCTACCGGACCGGCGGGCGTGAGCTGTACGCCATCGGCGGCAGCTCGGAGGTCGCCAGGCTGGCCGGCATCAGCGTGCGCAAGCGGACGGTTCTCGTCTACACCGTGACCGGCGTCCTCGTCGGCCTGGCCGGTGTCTTCCTCTCGATGCGGCTCGACTCCTCGCAGCCGAGCGCCGGAACGGGCTACGAACTCGACGCGATCGCCGCCGTGGTGATCGGCGGCGCGAGCCTGAGCGGTGGCGTCGGCTCCGTCACCGGAACCCTGTTCGGCGTCCTGATCATCGGTGTCCTGCACAACGGGCTCAACCTGCTCGGAGTCTCCCCGTTCGTCCAGCAGATCGTCATCGGCGTGGTGATCGCTCTGGCCGTCATGGTCGATGTCCTTCGCCGACGCGAGACGCGCTGACCACTTCAGCCCTCACCGGCTCTCAGCTCGATTCGGCCCGCCGCACGTCCCCCACCGCGTCAGTCACCGCCGCACGGTCGTCTCGTCCCCCACCCGCTTCACCCCGATCTCCAGAGATCGGCTCCTCCCCGCTCACCACCGAACCGCCTCTCTCCCCGAGTCGCCGGGTCCGCTTCCCGAAGGAGCACCATCGTCATGAAGTCCCAGTACCGCTGGATGGCCACCGGCATCGTCGTCACCCTCGCGCTCAGCGCCACCGCCTGCAACAGAGGCAGCGCCGGCACGACCACCGCCGACGGCAAGCCGATAACGATCGGCCTGGCCGTCGCCAATCTCCAGGCCGACTTCTTCAACCAGATCAAGCAGTCCGTCGAGGCCGAAGCGAAGAAGAAGGGCGTCAAGGTCGTCGTGGCGGATGCCCGCGGTGACGCGGCGACCCAGGTCAACCAGATCCAGGACTTCATCAGCCAGCAGGTCAGCGCGATCATCTACATACCGGCAGGCGCCACGGCCGCCGGCGTGCCGGTCAAGGCCGCCGAGAAGGCGAAGATCCCCGTCATCACGGTCGACCGCAACCCCGAGGACGCACCGGGCAAGTCGTTCATCGCCACCGACAGCGTCGCGGCCGCCAAGACACTCGGCGAGTATGTGATCAAGCAGAAGGGCGGCAAGGGCCAACTGGCCATCCTCCAGGGCCAGATCGGCACCACGCCGCAGGTCGATCGGCAGAAGGGCTTCGGCCAGGCGCTCGCGAAGGCGCCCGGGATCAAGGTGGTCTCGCAGCAGACCGCCGACTGGGCACAGGACAAGGCCTTCTCCGTGGCCCAGGACATGCTTCAGGCCCACCCGGGCATCGACATCTTCTGGGGCCAGGCCGACGCGATGGCTCTCGGTGCCGCGCAGGCCGTCAAGAGCGCCGACGGCAAGAAGCGTCTGATCGTCGGCTTCGACGGCGACGTCGCGGGCCTGAAGGCCGTCCGCAACGGCACCATCGACGCCACCATGGTCCAGCAGACCCAGAAGATGGGGCGGATGTCGGTGGACACCGCACTGGACGTCCTCGACGGCAAGGATGTCCCGGCGAAGCAGTTGCAGCCCGCCTTCCTGCTGACCAATGCCGACACGGCGAAGGCCGACGAGTA
Organism: Streptomyces sp. DSM 40750; assembly: GCF_024612035.1. Lineage (GTDB taxonomy): Bacteria > Actinomycetota > Actinomycetes > Streptomycetales > Streptomycetaceae > Streptomyces. Next base: position 11,278,586 of record NZ_CP102513.1, on the reverse strand, counting down.
CATCAAGACCCACCCCTGAGCCGGGAAGAAACGTCATCATGACGAACGTCAGCGAAGTCCAGAGAGACCAGACACACGAGGGCCTGATCGTCCGGGGCGTGTCAAAGCGCTTCGGCGCGACACAGGCCCTGGACCGGATCGACCTCGACGTACGCCCCGGCGAGGTGGTGGCGCTGCTCGGCGAGAACGGCGCCGGGAAGTCCACCATCGGCAACATCATCGCCGGCACGTTCCCCTCCGACACCGGTTACATGACCTGGCAGGGACGGCCTTACGAGCCGAAGTCGCCAGGGGACGCCATCACCCACGGCATCGGCCTCATCCATCAGGAGACGCGCCTGCTGCCGGACCTGTCGATCGCCGAGAACGTCTTCCTGGGCCGACTCCTCACCCGCGGCGGACGCATCGACCGTACGGAGATGAACCGCCGCGCCGAGGAGCAGCTGCACCGTCTCGGGCTGGACATCTCCCCCACCCGGCTGGTGGGCACGCTCCGGGTGGCCGCGCAGCAACAGGTGGAGATCGCCAAAGCCCTGACCCTCAACGCGAAGCTGCTGATCCTCGACGAACCGACAGCCGCCCTGGGAGGCGACGAGACCGATCACCTCTTCGAGCGGATCGACGCGCTGCGGAAGGAAGGCGTGTCCTTCATCTATGTCAGCCACCGCCTGGAGGAGATCGCCCGCATCTGCGACCGCATCGTGGTGATGCGGGACGGGCAGAGGGTCGCCACCCATGCGACCGCGCAGGTACCCGTGACACAGCTGGTCGAGGAGATGGTGGGGCGCAGCGTCGAGCGCATCTTCCCCGACACGGGAGCACCGGCGGAGCGTGAGGTGCTGCGCGTGGAGGGTCTGTCCAACCCCTCCTTCAGGGACGTCTCCTTCAGCGTGCGCGCGGGCGAGGTGTTCGGCATCGCCGGGATCGTCGGCGCCGGACGCACCGAACTCGTGCGGGCGATCGCCGGCGTCGACCCGGTGACCGAGGGAAAGGTGTCCGTCGACGGCCAGGTGCTGCGGCTGCGCGGGCCCCGGGACGCCATCCAGGCGGGGGTGGCGCTCGTACCCGAGGACCGCAAGGGCCAGGGCGCCGTGCTCGACCTCTCGATCGGCGACAACGTCGTCCTGCCCAACCTCGACCGGGTCGCCCGGCAAGGCTGGCTGACCCCACAGCGCGTCACCGAAGTCGCCACCGACGCCATCAAGCTGATGACCGTCAAGGGACGGCCCGCCCAGCCGGTGCGGACGCTCTCCGGAGGCAACCAGCAGAAGGTCGTCATCGCCAAGTGGCTGGAGCGCAAGCCGAAGGTCATCATCCTCGACGAGCCCACCCGCGGCATCGACGTCGGCGCCCGGGCCGCCATCTACGAGGTGATCGCGGACCTGGCCCGGTCGGGCATGGCGGTCGTGGTAGTCAGTTCCGACCTCGACGAGGTCCTGGGACTGTCCCACCGCGTGCTGGTCCTCAGCCGAGGTCGGCAGCAGGGTGTCCTGTCGGCGGAGGAGGCGACGAACTCCGCGGTCATGCACCTCGCAACGGCATGACCGTCCCACAGGTGACATCGAGCAGTTGCACCCACTGACGGGTAGCCAACCTCAACCAGGCCGAGAATCTGTCGACGGCCCCGTTCATGGCGAATTCAAGGGGTCGTGGCAACCCTGCTGATCATGCGGCTGTTGTCAGTGGCTTAGCGAGGCGCTCGGCTGGGGTTTCCCAGTCGAGCGTTTCGCGTGGGCGACCGTTGAGTTCGGCAGCGACGGGCGTCGAGGTGATCTCGGGTGTGGCGGGACAGGTCGGCGCTTTTGGGGAAGTACTGCCGTAGCAGCGAGGCGATTCGGCCGTCAGGTGGCGACAGTTGTGCAATCGTCGGCCGCTCGCTCGGCCGAGCGGCTGACTCTCATCGCCGTGAGCACCGGATCAAGCCTGCTGCCTGTACTTGGTGATCCGGCCCCCGTGAAGAGGCTGCTCAGAATCGTGCCGGCGTACTACGGGAGAAGGCCCCTGCGGCGGGCGGCGCGGTGGCCGTAGGACTGGCCCAGAGTGCGCTGGACGACGCTCTCACCTACGCGCAGCAGCGGGAGACCTTCGGCCGGAAAATCATCGATCACCAGTGGATCGTGCTGCCGGGGCCCAGTCATGTCTGTTCAGCCGTCAGCCGTCGCTGTCGAGAATGGCGGAGGCAGGAGACGACGACCACGAAGGGCCAGAGCGACTGCATGACCGTCACCAGGCGTTCCGCGACACCGATGACACCCTGATGACGCACCTCGAACAGAAACCAGGCGGCAGTCACGCCCATCAGAGCGGTCGCGAGCAGTGAGGGCGTGGGCCGGAGGCCCCATGGCGCGGCTCCATCACGCTGCGCGGCGAGGACCGGCCACACCGCGAGGAGGGCGAAGCCGACCGCGGCGACAGAACCATGGCGCAGGTCGCCTCCGCTGCTCGGCGCCGGTACCAACACCACCGCCAGGGCCGACAGTCCGCCGCCCGCAAGCGCCGTGCGACCGGCGCGCGTGGCCGCACGCAGTCCACAGGCGGTGACAAAGTGACAGACGCCGACGGCGAGCAGCGCGGCAGTCATCACCCAGAATCCCGCGGCCCCGTAGGCAGCCAGGACGCTGATCGTCTGCGTGGCCGAGTCATAGGCGGACCCCTCAAGCAGCGCCGCGATGGCCCACCCGGCCACCAGAATGACCGGCGCGCATCCGGACGAGAACAACGCCCACCAAGGGACAAGTCGCATCAGACCACCGTAGATGGCCGACAGTCCCCCGCAGCTCAAGCACCGCGAGGTCCGCTCGCCGTCTCACCCAGCCGCCCGGGCGGGTCGCCGATCGCCGTCGGTCGCCGTTCCTATGATGGCCGCATGCACGGCCTGCGCGAGCTCGCGGAGGGCACACCGCCGGAGCGGGAACGCTACATCGACCTGCTGCGGGCGCTGGCCATCGTCATCGTGGTGCTCGGTCACTGGACGGTCATCGTGGTCACCGGCGGGGCCGACGACCTGGACGGCTTCAGCGCGCTCGAAGTGCTGCCGTGGGGCCGCCCGATCACCTGGCTGCTCCAGGTGATGCCGGTGTTCTTCCTGGTGGGCGGGTTCGCCAACGCCGCCTCGCTGACGTCACGCACCCGTGGGGGCGGGGGCGCCGGGGACTGGTTGCTGGACCGCAGCGCGCGGCTCGTACCACCGACGACCGTGCTGCTGGTGACACTTGCCGCCGCCGCACTGGTCGCCCGGCTGGCAGGTGTCGACCCGGTTCAGGTGGGCCGGGCCGTGTGGCTGGCCTCGCTCCCGTTGTGGTTCCTGCTCGTCTATCTCGTGGTGGTTTTCCTGACGCCTCTCATGCACCGCCTCCACCGGAGGGTCGGACTGGTCGTGCCGCTGGTACTGGTGGGGCTGGTCGCCGCGGGCGACGTGGTGCGGCTGGTGTTCGACGCGTCGGCGCCGCAACTGGGCAATTACCTGTTCGCCTGGCTGGCGGTGCACCAGATCGGCTTCGCCTGGCAGGACGGGACGCTGCCGGTCCGGCCCAGGGTGGCCGTGCCGCTGCTGGTGGGCGGCGCCGCGGTGGCGGTGCTGCTGACGATGGCCGGCCCCTACCCGGTCAGCATGGTCGACGTCCCAGGCACATCGTTCCGCAACCTCTCGCCGCCGACCCTCGCCCTGCTCGCGTTGGCAACGGCTCAGCTCGGGCTGGTGCTGTTGCTGCGCGACGCGGGAAGCCGGTGGCTGCGACGGCTTGGGCCATGGATGGCCGTGATCGCCGTGAACTCGGTGATCCTTACCGTGCTGCTGTGGCACATGAGCGCGTTCGTGCTCGTCGCCGGCGCCGTGTACACCTTCGGTCTGTTCCCGCTGCCCGAACCCCCTGGCCGGACAGGCGCCTGGCTGCTGTGGAAACCGCCGTGGCTGGTCCTGCTCCTGTTGGTGCTCGCCGCGTTGGTGGCCGTCGTCGGCGGCATCGAACAACGCGGTGCTGTTTCCTCGCGCAGCCCGTGGACGCCTCGAGCGCTCGGCCGCCCCGGGCCGCGCACCCTCGCGACCTCCGTCGGCTACACGGCCTGTGTGCTCGGTCTGCTGGGTCTCGCCGCCGGTCCGGTCGAGCGCGGCGCCCTGGGGCTCCCGGCCGCAGCGCTGGCCGTCTTCCTGTTCGGCGCCGCCGTACTCCGCGCGGCACGCGGCGAACGAGGAAGGAGACAAACCGGGACCTCCAAAGCCTCCTGACAGCACGTCAGCAAGAGTCCTCCGATACCACACCGTCAGGAGCTGCTCGTGAGCGCGTCGGTTGGCAGAAGGCTCAGCTGCTGATGGTGGGAGTACAACGGTCACAGCAAGAGTAGGCGCGGCCGGGCAGCGTGCACTCAGCTGGATCAACCGGGGGCACTTGCTGCCGGTGGTCATCCACGGCGGGCGCTGGGCCACGACCCTGCACTGTCCGCCGGCCGGACCCATGGGCATGGGCCTGGACCCGCCGATACAGGTGCGCGTCGATCAGCTCGAGCCCGGCGACCGGCTGCTGTTCATCACGGACGGCATCACCGAAGCCCGCGACGCCACGGCGAACTGTTCGGCCTGGGGCGCTTCACCGACTTCCTCATCCGCCACCACGCCGACGGTCTGCCCGTCGCCGAGACCCTGCGCCGTCTGACACACGCCGTCCTCGACCATCACGACGGCCGTCTGGACGACGACGCCACCGTTCTGTTCTGCGAATGGCACGACAGGACAGCCGGTCGCCAGGCCCTCGGGCGCGGATGAGTCAGACGGCCAATCGGCAGGTGGCCCGGGCCGCCCCTTGTCGCCGGGCCCTCAGGCTTCAAACGCTGCCGTGGCTCCGTACTGGACGGTGTCCGCCCACTCGGGCGGCCGGACCCGGAAATCCGCTGACCGTCGCGCCCACCGCCAGGTTTTGATACGGCCGTAGGACCGGGAGCACGACGTGCTGCCCGACGTCCGAGGCATGGAGTACCGCCGCAGGGTACTCGTCGGAAGCCGAACAGCGTCGGCATCACCGAGCGAGTCGTTCACGGAGGCCGACCTCCCGACCGCCGAGGCCCAGGCATGGGAACCCAGGACGCCGACGCGAGGCGGGTTACCCGGAGAAGGAGGCAGACCGTGCGTCAGCGTCTACGGACGGCCCGTTGCCTGTGCGACTTCGACTCCTCAGTGGCCGCGGTGCGGACGGTGAGCCGGTTCCTTCGCGGCAAGGACTTCAGAGGACTCGGCGTCGGCCCCGGATCCGCGCGGCTGGCCGACCTGGCCTCGCAGCTGCCCTCCCCCGCGCGACGGCACCTGTTCGTCCGCGCCGCCCACCTGCAAGGTGGGCCTCTGGCGCAGGTACGCCGAGTGACCGGCGAGGACCTGGCGGCCTAGGGTCGGTCAGGTCCCCGCCGGGCAGTGGAGCGAGCTCGCCCGGCGGTACGCCGGCACGGAGGGAGGGCTCCTCGGTGTGGATGAGCGGGCCTATCCGGAGGACATCGGCAGCACATTGCGCTACCAGCCAGCCCTGGCGGCCCTTCCCGAGCGGCATCCGCTGCCGCCCCCGCTGGGCGTGGAGGAGCTGGACGAGTTCCTCGCTCGGGAGCGGCAGGCCGACGACCGGCGACTGGCCCGATTCGAAACCCTCAGTCCGGCCGCGGGATGACCGGGCAGGTCGAGCCGATCGGGCGAGCAGGCCGGATGACGGGTAACGGGAGGTGTGCAGGCCATGGGTTCCCGTCACGAACATCGCCCACCGTTTCCGGAGCGGACCGTCACGGCGTACCACGACGGTGTGCTCGGACGGATGCGGAGCCGCGCCGTCGGCGACGTACACCCGGGCACGCCGGAGGTCGTACTCGTGCAGGGCATGGCGGTGTCCGACTATCTGCTGCCCGGCCTCGCGGCGTTCGGCCGGTGGACGCGGGCGCACCTGGTGGAGCTGCCCGGTTTCGCGGGCAGCGGCGATCCCCCGCACGAACTCGACGTGCCGGAGTTCGGCCGCTGCGTCGCCGACTGGCTCTCCGCTCGCGCCCTGGGCCCGGTGATCCTCGCCGGGCACTCCAGCGGAACCCAGGTCGCCGCCCGGGCCGCCCTCGGACACCCCGACGTCCCGGGTATCGTGCTGGCCAGTCCCACCGTCGACCCGATGGCCCGCGGTTACGTACGTCTGCTCGTCCACTGGCAGCTGGACGGTCGACGGGAACCACCGGGACTGTCCGAATCACACCGTCCCGAGTGGAAGCGTGCGGGCCTGCGTCGGCTGCTGCACACCGCAAGGGTGCACATCGACGATGCCCTGGAGGACTCGGTGGGCCGGCTACAGGTGCCACTGCTGATCGTCCGTGGCAGGGACGACCGGATCGGCACCGCCGGCTGGGCCCGCCACCTGGCCGGCCTGGTGCCGGACGGGGAGTACGTCGAGGTCGCGGGGGCGCACACGTTTCCCTGGCTGGACCCCGAGGCGTGGTCGGATCCGGTGCGCGGCTTCGCGCAGCGCCTCGTCGCGGAGGACGGTGGTGGGCGGCAGGGCCCGCTCCCGGGCTGAGCCGGCAGCCGGCCGGGCCGCGAGGGCTGGCTCAGGAAGCCCGGGTCAGGAGTCCCCGGGTGATACGGACCAGTTCCGCGGGAGCCGAGTAGTTCAGCGTATGCCCCGCTCCGGGCACCTCGGCCAGGCTTCCCCGCGACAGGAGCGCGGTGACCTCCTCCGCCCATGCGCGCGGCACGACGGGATCACGGCTGCCGCGCACGACCACCACCGGGGTACGCAGGTGACGCAGTTTGCGTTCGACGGGGTCGTGGAGCTGGTGGTGGAACGTCCGCCAGGCCCGGGGAAGCCCGCAGTCCGCGTAGCTGAGGGCGAGTGCGACGCCCAAGCCCGGCCGCTCCCTGGTGCGTCGCGCAGCAGGCGGACGGCCTGCCGCCAGGCCGACCGCGCGTGCCGGTCGAAAGTGGGCCCGTTCAACACCACCGGCCCGACCAGCTCGGGAGCGTGCGCCGCCAGATCCACGACGATCTGACAGCCGGTGGAGTTCGCGACCAGCGGCACCGGGCCACGGCCGGTGGCCCGCAACCAGTCGGCCAGCGCCAGCGACAGCCCGTGCACATCCAGCGTTCACGGGCGGGCCCGGCGTACGCCCGAAGCCCGGCAGGTCCACCGCCACCGTCCGGGCGTCCAGCGCGAGTGCGCAGGCGAACGGCAGCCAGTAACGGTACGAACACCCCAGGCCGTGCACGCACACCACTTCCCGGGCGCCGGACGGGCCGAGGACCGCCGCGTGGACCCGGGTGCCGGCCGCGGCCGTGAACTCGTGCGCGTGCCAGCCGGTCACCGGGCGGCGACTCGTCGGCCCGTGGCCACGGCCGCGCCCACGGCGGTCGCCGCCACGACCACGCGGCGCGCCGCGGTACGTCGCCGGCCGCCCCAGCCACCGTCGACCGAACCGGCCCCGGGCGCCGGTACATGCAGGTTCCCGTGGGTCGCGGGGGCCGGCTCCTGACGGGAGAGGTGAGCCCGGTCCACCTGGCGTGCCGCCGCCCGCTCCAGCAGTCCCGGAGCCGTCCGCGACTGCAGCGCCATGGCCCGCCCCATCGAGCCGACCACCACCTCGCGCCGGGGCACCCGGACCACGTCCACGATGGCGTGCGCCACGCGCTCGGCACTGTAGACCGGGGGCATGGCGACGACCTTGCGGCCGGTGTAGTTGGCCGCGTGCTGGAACAGCGGGGTGTCGATGCTGGCCGGCAGCACCGTGCACACGTGGATGTTCTTGGCCCCCTCCAGCCGCAGCTCCTGCCGCAGGCTCGCGCCGAGGGCCCGGATGGCGTGCTTCGACATCACGTACGCGTGGCTGTAGGGCTGGCTGACGACGCCGACGACGGACGAGACGTCGACCAGAACGCCGCTGCCCTGTTCCCGCATAGTGCGTAGGGCTGCCCGCGCTCCGTACACGTAGCCCATGACGTTGACGTCGATGACCTTGCGGAAGTCCTCCAGCGGCACTTCGGCGAACGGTCCGAACACGGTGACCGCCGCCGCGTTGACCCATACGTCGATCCGCCCGAACCGTTCCGCAGCGCGCCGGGCGAGATCCTCGACCGCTGCGACGTCCGTGACATCGGTCGGCACAACGAGAGTCTGAGCGCCCCGATGCCGCTCGCACTCCCGGGCGGCCGCTTCCAGCGCCTCCTCGCTCCGGGCGGCCAGCACGATGGCACAGCCCTTGCGGGCGAACGCCTCCGCGGTGGCCCGTCCTATACCGCTCGACGCCCCCGTGATCACTACTACCGAATCGCGCACTCTCATCTGCCGTCTCCTCAGGGATCAGGGGTGCGGGAATCCGAACGCAACCCGCAGCTCAGCCGGGTACCCCGGCCCCACTCCGTGCAACCACCGGACGCGGAGACCGCTGCATGCAATTCGGCGCCCTGGGAACGGGCGGGGGTGATGGTCGTGCCGGCGAGGTCAGCGCCCCCGCCTCTACACCGTGCCGCCGACGGGGAAACGGGCGCATGCTCGACGAGCTTCCAGGCGGACAGGGCCGAGTGCCGCAGGTAGCAGGGGCGCTTCGCGAGCGGATGCCGACCGTAGGAGTAGCGGGTGCCGGGGGTCGGAGCGAGTTCGGGCCTGAACTCACCGGCCAGTTCCGCGACTCCGCAGGGCGCATACGCACACCTTGGTGCGCGCGGCTCATCCGGACGCGGCGATGTCTGAGCACCAACCGGCTCCTCGCCCTACGGACGAGGCCCGACAGGCGGGAAGGCCGGCTCCCGAAGCGTCCGGAAGCCGGCCTTACCGAGGCTGCGGATCAGGCGGGGCGGATGTTCTCCGCCTGCGGGCCCTTCTGGCCCTGGGTGACGTCGAACGTCACCTTTTGGCCCTCCTGCAGCTCGCGGAAGCCCTGGGCGGCGATGTTGGAGTAGTGGGCGAAGACGTCGGGGCCGCCGCCGTCCTGCTCGATGAAGCCGAAGCCCTTCTCGCTGTTGAACCATTTGACAGTGCCCGTGGCCATGACCGTCTCCTTCGAGAGAAACCGGGCCGCGACCTGCGCACCCGGGAGGTGATCGCCCTGGTCCGGAGAGGCGCTGAACAGCAAGAACGCCCGTGATGGCGATCACGGGCGAACGGGACTTCGGAACCACGACTGCTGAATCACAACGCTATACCGGCGCAGCGGCAGCCGCTAGCGATAACACGGCAGCATCGACACAAGACCTGTCGGTGCACCGTCCAGCACGGCGATGTCCATGGCATCACCGTCGGAGTGCAGGATCGACGCGGCCTGCACCCACCGCTGCACCATGTCCGGGTTGAGGCCCGCCTCGAGGTAGGTGTCCACCCGTGCGGGCCACGGCTCGTGCCGCCCATAAGGAGTACGGGTGCCCCATGGCCGTGCGATTCGGTTCACCGAAGCTTCCATGCCTGCCTCCCAGCGACCACCGGCGCGCCTGACGCACCGCGCGTCATCGGTACCCCCTGACGCTGCCGAGTAACGCCGCCGAAGCCCGCCGCCGGTCACGTCCACGCGACCTCATACCGGCGTGAGGTCTGCCTGGAGGAAGGTGTCCGGTGCGTCGACCGGCAGCGGATGGCAGTGCGGAAGGGCCGTGGAGGCAGGCTGGGTAGCGCAGGGTGGTGCTGCTCGCACACCCACCGGGGACGAACGACGACTGCTGGGACCTGCTCGCGCATGGCCCTGTTCAGGCGCGGGGGCGCGGCTCGGGGGTGGTGGGGGCTGGCCGGTGAGGTTGGTGATCAGTTCGGTGCACAGGTCGCGGAGTTTGATGGTGCGGTGCTGGGAGGCGGCGGAGCGCGGGAGGAAAACCGCTCCGGCCGCCGCACAGCACGTGAACGAGCCGCAGAGCTACCCCTGCTCCACCGACACAGAGGCGGAACGCTTCTCACTGCCCTCGGACGGGTGTCCGTTGCGGAGCATGCGCAGCACCGCCCGTTCCACCGGTCCCTGGGTCGCGGGGACGCCGTACGCGCCCTCGTCACCCAGGTGAGGCAGCGCGGCGGCGACGGTCACGCCCTCCTCGTACAACTCGATCATCCGTGGGCTGATGTAGGAGGCGCGGCAGACCGCGGTGTGTTGCCGAGATACCCGGCCACCTCGCGCGCCGCCCGGGCGATGGCCCGGCGCCGGGCGCTCTCGCTGCGTGCGACGGGATGGGAGACGGACAGTGCCACGGCGGCCATGACGGTGGCGTGCCAGGTGCGGAAGTCCTTGGCGGTGATCTCCAGGCCGGCCAGTTCCTTGAGGTACGCGTTGACGTCCTCGCCGGTCACGGTGTGCCAGGAGCGCTGCTCCCAGCAGGCCAGGAGCCGGTCACCGCCGCCCCGGCGCCGCAGCAGTGCGGTGAGGCTGCGGCAGGCGGCGGGGTCCGCGACGGTCTGGACGATCTCCTTGCCGTGCTTTCCCGTGTAGGTGAACAGGACCGCACCCGCCTGGCAGCGGGAGTGCTCGCGCAGCAGTGTGGTGAGGCCGTAGCTGTTGTTCAGTTCGGTGTAGCGGTCGTTGCCGATGCGGAAGAAGCCGAGGTCGAGCAGACGTACGGCCGTGGCCAGAACCCGGTGCCGGGTCAGTCCGCGGTCCTGCAGATGCCCCTCGACGGTCTCCCGGACCGCGGGCAGGGCTTCGGCGACGTCGAGCACGTGCTCATGCCTGCTCCTGCTCCTGCTCCGCGCGGAACTGCGGGTGGTACAGGTACTGACGGCGTCCGGCGTCGTCGGTACCGACGGCCTGTAGATACCCGTTGGCCCGGGTGCAGATCCACACGTCCCGCCAGGCCGGCGGTATGACCAGTTCCCGGATCCGGGCCAGGTCCTCGGGATCGCGCAGCGGGCTTCCCCTGGGCGTCCAGGTAGCGAAAGCCGCGTCCATGGGGCAGACGGCGGAACCCGGGGTCGGTGGGACGGCTGTGGAAAAGACGCATGATCACTTGAATCGTTGTTGGTGGCTCCTGCACGCCCCACGTCCCACAGTGCGGCCTCATCAGTGTCGGCGCAGCGAAGCGGCCGGGCACGGCGCGTCAGGCCGCGGGATCGGTGGCGTCGGCCCGCACGAAGCGGAAACCGTCGTGCCGCTGTAGATCCGCCACGTTGGCGCGGGAGCCAGGTGGCCAGGTTGTCGAGACACACGACATCGGCGCCCGTGGCCAGTAACCGCCCGCACAGGTGCGACCCGACGAATCCCGCTCCGCCGGTCACCAGAGCCCGCGGGAAGACGCGTCCCCAGATCCCGCTCTCTCCCCTCTCGCCTTCGTCCGCGTGTCGACCTGAGTAACCCCGGGACGCAGTCGCATTCCGCGCCGCGAAGCGACAGAGGCCACTGGTTGTCAAGCCGCACCGGGGTGGACGAGCCGCTTCAGCCCTGTCAGTGCGTCAGTCCTGCCGGTCCTGCCGGTCCTGTCAGTCCTGCTTTCCGCGCCCGGTGAGCATGTCGCGCAGGCGGTCGACCATGCCGGTTCCGGGCGCGAGGAGTTTGTTCGCGGGCGGGGTGTCCGGCGCGGACGGGTGCGGGCGGGTGGGAGCGTGCTGCTTGGCCGAGCGGACCTTCTCGCCGAGCTCCTCCAGGGCATCGGCGGAGCAGACGTCGGCCAGCAACGGGAAGAGCCGATTCTCCTCGTCGCTGACATGCGCCGTGACGGAATTCTTCAGCCGCAGGATCAGCGTGTCGAAACGCCCGTCCCCGGGTTGGCAGTCTTCGAGCTCCTTGAGCATGCGCTCGACTTCGCCGTGGTCTGCGATCTCCTTGTCGGCGAGGTCGTCTCCCCCGTCGACGTACCGGCGCACCGTCGGGTACAGGTACTCCTCCTCCGCCACCGAGTGCCGGATCAGCTCCATGGTGAGCCGGTCCGCCAGCTCACGTCGCTGGGGGTCGGCTCCGGGCAGCGCTTCGATCTGCGCGAAGAGGTCGTCCACCTCGCGGTGGTCCGTGGTCAGTTCCTGGATGACGCTTCCGCCGTGTGCCATGGGTTGTCCACTCCTTGTCGTTCTGAGGTCGCAGGTCGACCGGCTCTGTCCAGCGCTCCACCGGCTCGGCGCCCAGCACGGATATCTGCCACCCGCGCACCGACGACCTCACGATGGTCCGCCAATTCACTCCGATGGCCGAGCGGATCCCGGCCCGTGTTCCGGAGACCTCACCCGTTGTCCCTGTGATCGATCGCCTCGACGATCTCGGTCACGTTGGCGTACTCACCGCCGTCCGGCAGCCGTCGCACGGCATCCAGGCGCCGCCTCCGGTGCGTGGTGCGCTTCCAGGACGTCCAGCACGGTCTGCCGGTCGGCCGGGAAAGCCGCTCGCTCAAGGCGGCGGGCCAGTTCGCCACGCAAGGCTTCCGCTGCCGTGTCCGCCTGAGCCTGCTCACGTTCCTCACCGGGCGGCGGCACCGGTCCGCCTGGGTCCACACGGACGTCGTCGTCCGCCGGCGGCTCGGGCTCGTACGCCTCCTCCACGTGAGTGGGCCTGCCGGACCCCAGATGACCTTCCATTTCGTGCTTCATCTCGTCGTCCTTACGGGGACTGACGGGATTGCTGCCTCGCTCCATGTCCTACACCTTCCTCTTTTTCCGTACACCGTCGTCAGACGGCGGTCGGCTCGTACGTCCAGCGCAGCAGTGCGCCGCGACCGCCTGTCTGGAGGTCCTCCGGCCCGTCCCCATCGGAAGGAGGAACGATCAGTACGTCGGCGGCGGTGACGGCTGCCGCCCGTAGCAGCGCGTCGTCGGCCCGTACCGGGACCGGTTCGTTCTCGCCCAGGGTCTGCGCGTCGCTTCGGCGCACCGCCACCTGGTCGGGCTCGCCGCCCACCCATGCCTCGCGGGCCAGGTCCGCTCCGTCGGGCCGGATGAGCAGGGTGTCGATGCGGTGTTCCCGGGCGGCTTCCGCCAGGGCCGGTGCTCCCTCCACCGCGTCCGTCGGCCTGTCGGTACCCACCGTCTGGCACTGAAGCGGTCGAGCGCCTCCTCGACGCTGCGACCGGTGTACCGCTGCCGGGCATGCTCGATGGCCTCTTCCAACACGACGGAGGAGGAGCCTGCGGCGCGGCCGCCGTGTTCGGTCCGCACCGTGACCTGGCGGACGCCCTCGGGAAGCCTTTCCTGCACGGCCGGCCGTTCGCGGGGGTCGCCGACCAGGACGACCAGGTCGGCGCCGGACTCCTCGTACGCCGAGCTCAGCGCTTCGGCGATCTCGCCGGTGTTGTGCTCCCAGGTGTCTTCGACCTTGAGCCGGAAGTGCCGCTCGGACCTGTCCGACGAGGCCGTACGGTGAACCGGCCACTGCCGCCCCTCCACCTGCCCGGCATCCTGCGGGCCGGCCGCCCCGCGCAGTTCGAAGTCGGCTCCGGTCCGGTCGACGTACGCCACGAGACAGCCCCGGGTCCTGACCGCACAGCTCCAGCAGCGGCGTCAGGCGCGGCAGAGGGGCCCAGCAGGCGATCTGGCCCTGCGGCGGCCGGGAGAGACGATGACTGAGCACCACTTCCCCTCCAGCAGCGAAGATCATTCGCCCCGCCGACTCTCCTGCGGGGCCGATGTTCGTCAGGGCGTCGCGTACCGCCTGGGTGGTCGCCGCGTCTGCGCCCTGCTCCTCCAGGGTCGCGCACGCTTCCCGCACGGACAGCTCACGCCTCTTGGCCCCCGACTCGTCGTTCTGAGCCGGATCGACGCACACGGTGGCCCACGGGCCGGCGCGATCGAAGAGCGGCTCCAGGAAAGACAGCTGCACGCTTGCTCCTCCGCTGGCTCCGGTAGTTCCGGTTGAAGCCGAGTGCCCGAGGGGCGACGTCGGACACACAGCACCACGGGCCGCGAAGTCAAAGGCAGCGAGCTCGGCCGGCAGCAGATGCCGCCGCACCGTCGTCAGAGAAGCCGGCTGGTTGACTGCCGGCGGACCGGGCACGCGATGCACGGAAGGCATGGCGCAGCACCGCCAAGCATGGCCTCGCCGTGAAGAACTCCGTCGAAGGGAAGACCTTGCAGCCCGACCAGGAACCGTCCGCACCGCAGGTCGTCTCCGAGCCCGCCCCGCCCTACGACTCCGACAAGCAGCAGCGGCCCGGCCTGGAGGCCGACATGCGCACCAGGCCGCGTTACCGGGCGAGCCGGTACCGCGCAAACGGAAAGCTGGAGGACAAGGTCGCGCTGATCACCGGTGGTGACTCTGGCATCGGACGCGCGGTCGCCCTGCTGTACGCGCGTGAGGGCGCCGACGTCGCCATCGTCCACCTGCCGGACGAGCGGGTGGACGCCGAGCAGGTACGGCGCGAGGTTCAGCAGCAGGGCCGTCACTGCCTGCTGCTGCCCGGCGACGTCACCGACCCGGCGTTCTGCCGCGAGGCCGTCGAGCGGACCGTAACCGAACTCGGCGGGCTCAACATCCTGGTGAGCAACGCCGCATATCTGAACAGCAAGCTGGAGCTGGAGCAGCTCACCGCCGAGGACTTCGACCGGACGTTCAAGACCAACGTCTACGCGTACTTCCACTTGCTCATGGCGGCCCTGCCCCACCTGAAGCCCGGGGACGCGGTCATCGCCACGGCGACGGAGGAGGCCCTCAAGGGCAGCGAAACAATGATCGATTACGCGGCGTCCAAGGCCGCGTTGATCACCCTGACCAAGTCCGTCGCCATGCACCTGGCCACGCGGGGCGTGCGCGCGAACGTGGTGGCACCCGGTCCGACCTGGACGCCGCTCAACGAGGCGGACGAGCACATGCCTCCGGACGGCCTGGCGCAGATCGGGAACGAATCACCGCTGAGCCGCGCGGCACAGCCGGAGGAGATAGCGCCGACGTACGTCTACCTCGCCTCCGACGCCGACTCGAGCTACACCGTCGGCGAAGTCATCGCGGTGACCGGGGGCATCGTCGACACCCGCTGAGACACCGACTCGAGCGACCACCATCGCCGGGCCGGACCTCCGAAGCCCTCGTTGTCAGCCCCCTGCCACCCAAATCACCGCAGTTCCTGCACCGCCGACGGCCCCGAGCGTACGTGGCAAGCCGCCACACCGGCCCGCGTGCGCATCTCCCGGGCTGCTCCCGCGAGCGGAAGGGCTCACGATGGAGACATGAGCGGGTCAGCCATGGCGCCGATCCGCGTCGTCGGCCGGTGGGGCTTCGTCTCATGGCTCCGGGCAGAAGCCCCGCCAGGATGCTCCCCGGCGGGGCCTCGCCCTATCACCGGCGCTGTCACACGTCGGTCACCAACTATGCCGATTCCCCGGACCGCGATGCCCTCGCGTCGGTGTCGCCGCATCCGCCGTCATGCTCCTGTGGCGGTGACGCGACGGACAACCGCCGTCGCCCAGCGCCGACGGCCCCGGGATCGCCTTGCCGCTTCAGTCGTCGCCCCGCATGCTGACGTCGCCACCAGAGGCCTGCCCCTCCGAAAAGTGGCGATTCCCTCCACGGACGGTTCATCAGCCGCTCCCAGTTCCCTGGGGCGGGGAGCACGCGAAGGTCAGCGGGCAGGGCTGTTCCACAGCTGTGTCTGGGATACGGATGCCCTGCGCGACGACGTCCGTGATCACATTGGTGGGCGTCTCAGCCCGGGCGGAGTGCTGATCATCGACGACACCGACTCCGTCGAGGAAGGCATTTCGATCTGCCCGGAGAGACCGGTGCGGACTTCGTAGAACTACCCGGTGCCCAGGTCCCCGCCGATGAACTTGGCGAACCGGCCGCCTCCACGAGGGGATCGAGCCGGCCGGGGCTGTCCTCCACCCCGGCAGCCAGTGCGGCGGCGGCCCGGAAGTCGCTGGTCGCGTATCCGACAGGGCGGGTACTGGGCCAGCGACAAGTCCGAATGCTGGAGCGTCAGTCGGTCGACATGGCGGCCAGCATGGCGGCCGGGTAGCGGCTTCCCGCGGAACCCTGGGGCAGGATCGTCGTGATGTGCTCGAGGTCGGCGTCGGTGAGTTCGACCTCGACGGCACCGGTGTTCTCCTCCAGGCGCGCGGCGTTGCGGGTACCGGGAATCGGAACCACGTCGTCGCCCTGGGCGAGCAGCCAGGCCAGTGCGAGCTGGGCGGCGGTGACGCCCTTGGCGGCGGCGAGCTTCTTCAGCTGCTGCGTGGCGTGCAGGTTGTACGTGTAGTTCTCGCCCTGCCAGCGCTCGTCCCAACTGCGCATGTCGTCCGCCGGGTACTCGGCGGCGGGCTTGACCACGCCGGTCAGGAAGCCGCGGCCCAGTGGGGAGTAGGGCACCAGGCCGATACCCAGCTCGCGCAGGACCGGCAGGGTCTTCTCCTCCACCTCACGTTCGAAGATCGAGTACTCGAACTGCAGAGCCGTGACCGGGGTGACGGCATGGGCGCGGCGGATGTACTGCGGGCCGACGTTGCTCAGGCCGAAGTACTTCACCTTGCCCTCGGCGATCAGTTCGCCGACGACACCCGCGACTTCCTCGACCGGCACCTCGGGGTCGGAGACGTGCTGGTAGAAGAGGTCGATGTGGTCGGTCTGCAGGTAGCGCAGGCTGTTCTCGGCGACCTTGCGGATGTGCTCCGGTCGGCTGTCGAACCCCGCACCGATCTGCTGCGCGGTCATGTCGTAACCGAACTTGGTGGCCAGGACCACCTCGTCACGGAAATCCTTCACGGCCTTGCCGAGCAGGATCTCGTTGCTGCCGGTGCCGACGCCGTACAGCTCGGCGGTGTCGAAGAAGTCGATCCCGAGTTCGTGCGCACGGCGGATGGTGGCGATGCTCTCCTCCTCGTTCGAGGAGCCGTAGGCGAGGGTCATCCCCATGGTGCCGAGTCCGAGCGCGGAGACGCGAAGGCCTTGGGAGCCCAGGTTGCGGTGATGCATGAGTTTTCTCCATACGTAGCTGCCAGCCGGGGCCATCGCCAAACCAGACTGTTTGGTTTGAGTGTAGGCGCCAGCCGACGACAATGCCAAACCAAACAGTTCGGCCGCTTATCCTGGTCGTATGCCTCGCCCCACCACCGACCCGACCCCCGAGCCCGCTGCCCCGGAAGGCTCCGACTCAACCCGTGAACGAATCGTCACCGCCGCCAAGGACGAGTTCGCCCGCCACGGAATTGCCGGCGCCCGGGTGGACCGCATCGCCAAGCAGGCCAGGACCAGCAAGGAACGCGTCTACGCCTACTTCCGCGGCAAGGAAGCGCTCTACGGCCACGTTGCAGCCAAGGAGCTGACCGAGCTCGCAGAGGCCACCAGGATGGATCCGGCCGACCTGCCCGGCTACGCGGGCCGTCTCTTCGACCACTTCACGGCCCGCCCCGATCACCACCGCCTGATCACCTGGGGACGCCTCGAACTGGCCGACTCGGCTGTCGCCGACACCGGAGCCGATCCCACAAGAGCGGCCATCGCCCGCAAGCTCGACCAGCTCCGACAGTCACAGCAGACCGGACAGCTCGACCCCGCCTGGGACCCGGTCGATGTCCTCGCCCTGATCAACCAGATCGCCACCACATGGGCCGCTCAGCCCGAGATCGGCGCGGCGGCCGCCGAACAGGCTGCGGACCCGTCCATCGCCGCTCGCCGTGCCGCAGTGGTGGCCGCGGTCGAACGCCTCTTCCCACGCGTGAAGCGGGGACGCGCGGGCTGACCGGTTCGGGATCGGCTTTTGGGCGCTGTGCGCTCACCGCCACGACGGCCGGGGACTGCCGTGCCCTGACCGCGGCACTTGTTCTACGGCCGGGGCAAGTCCGGTCAAGGTCAGCCCGAGGTGGACCACACCGGGGCAGAGGAGCCTGCCACCTCGAAGGGCCGCTCCCAGAACAGCGGGGTCTCCTCGATCACCACAGGGAACTGGAGCCGCTTCACCGGGCGGCCGTCACCACTGACGAAGATGCGGTCCTCGTACGGCCCTTCGAGGGGCAGCCGGATCTCCGGTTCCTCGGCGACGTGGCCCGCGCTGATCAGCATCGCGGCGGTCCGGGCGAGCGAGAGACGGGAGACCGAGCCTTCACCTGTCCTCACTCGGTGCGTCAGCCCCCGGATCGCGGCTGCGGCGATCTGGTATCCGGTCGCGAAGTCGAGTGCCTCGACGGGCAGGTGCCGGGGCCGGTCGGCGCCGACGAGCCTGCCGAGCGCGTTGATCGGTGTCCTGTTCTCCGGGTCGGCGAGGGCCCAGGCCGTCGTCGCGTCGGCGAGGCCGCTGCTGAACTGGACGAGGGTGTCGAAGCCTCTGCGGTCCTGCCACGGCCCCGTCCAGCCGTACGCGTTGAGTGCCACTTCCACCAGGCCGGGTCGTACGGCGGCACGGACCTCCGGGGCGACGAGGCTGTCCAGACCCCCGGGGCGGTATCCGTGGACGAGTACGTCCGCCTCGGACAGCAGCTTGAGGAACCGGTCGCGGCCGTCCTCGGTCCGCAGATCGAGGAACGCCCACCGCTTGCCCAGCATGATGTCGCTGCCCCGCCCGAAGACGCCGCTGCTCTCGTCGGAGCCTGGTCGGTCGATGCGCAGCACCTCGGCGCCGCCGGCCGCGAGGAACCGGGTCGCCATCGGTCCGGAGATGACCCGGGTGAGGTCGAGTACGCGGATGCCGGCCAGCGGACGTCCCGGTGTCGGCTTCCAGGAGTCGCCGCCGGCTTCACCCGTCTCGATGTGCACGACGGCTTCCGTGGCCACGGCCCGGCCCTGAGCATGTCGTCGCCATTCCTCGACCGAGCGGCTGACCGCGACGGCCGCGCCCGCGTCCACCAGGAGCCGCTCGACGTCCTCCGCGGGATGCTTGCGGATCTCGGTCTCGAACTCGCCCCGGTCCTCCCTCGTTCCGAGTGCGCGCGCGATGCGGGAACGCAGCGTCGGAAACGTCGCCTGCATGCGAAGCCATCGGTCGTCGGCCGTCTGGAACTCGCACATCCAGGTGTGGGGGACGGGCTGCCGCGTCGAGGGGTCGAGGGGCTGAGAAGGGCCGACCGGCAGATCGAACCACCCGCCGGCAAGTACCCGGTCGACGCTTACCAGCGGTCCCCCACCGCCGCCCGTGGTGAGGAGATCGCTGAGGGCCAGCCCGGCTGCGGCGAACGACGCCGCGGCCAGGTCCGTCACCGCGAACGGCGACCGCAATGCACCGTGTCCTTCGAACCTCACGCGGTCCAGCGCTTCCTTCTCCCCTCCCAGCGAGTCCCAGATCTCGGAGAGGAATCCCCGCGCGGCGGGGTGATCGGAGTCATTCATCGCGCCGTCCTTTCGGTGGCCGCCGGTGCAGGGAGCTGCAGGGCCTTCGGCTGGAGGAACTCCTCCAGCCCGTGGACGCCCAGTTCACGGCCGTTGCCGGACTGCTTGTAGCCGCCGAAGGGCGCGAGCAAATTCAAGCGTGCGCCGTTGATGTGGACCATGCCGGTGTCCAGGCGGCGGGCGAAGGCGACGGCGCGTTCCTCGCTGGCCGAGAACACCGCTCCGGACAGGCCGTACAGGGAGTTGTTCGCGATCCGCAGGGCATCCTCCTCGTCCGCGTACGGCATGACGACGATGACCGGGCCGAAGATCTCCTCCTGCGCGATGGTCATGTCCTCGGTGACATCGGCGAAGACGGTGGGGCGGACATAGTAGCCAGCGGGCAGGCCGGTCGGCGGCTCGACGCCGCCGGTCACCAGCCGGGCGCCCTGGCCGACGCCGTCAGCGATGTAGGCGCGTACCCGGTCACGCTGGGCCGCCGAGGCGACCGGGCCGACCTGGGTCCGCTCGTCGGCGGGATCGCCCACGACCGTGCTCTCGGCCGCCTCTCGGGCCAGTTCCACAGCGCGCTCGTAGAGATCGCGGTGCACGAGCATCCGGGTCCACGCCGTGCACGTCTGACCCGAGTTGCTCAGGACGTTGGCCACCCCGTCGCGGACCGCGGAGTCCAGGTCGGCGTCCGGCAGGATGATGTTGGCGGACTTGCCGCCGAGTTCGAGTGCGACCTTCTTGACGGTGGCCGCCGCGAGTTCGCCGATGCGCTTTCCGGCTCGGGTCGATCCGGTGAAGGAGACCATGTCGACGTCCGGATGGGCGACCAGTGCCTCACCGGCGACGGAGCCGATGCCCGGCACGAGGTTGAAGACACCGGCAGGGAGTTCGATGGCGTCGACGATCTCGGCGAGGAGGTAGGCGTTGAGCGGGGTCACCTCGGACGGCTTGAGCACGACGGTGCACCCCGCGGCCAGGGCGGCCGCCACCTTGGCGACGACCTGGTGGAGCGGATAGTTCCACGGGGTGATGGCGGCGACGACGCCGACCGGCTCCTTGACGACGAGCGAGGTGGCGATGCGCTCCTCGAACTCGTACGTCTCCAGCAGCCGGGCGTACGACTCGGCGACCGCGATCGGCAGCCCCGCCTGGACTCTTGATGAGAGCTGCCGCGGTGCGCCCATCTCCGCGGTGACGGTCGTGGCGATGTCGTCGGCGCGCTCCACCAGCCCCTGGTGGAGCCGGTCCAGGAGGGCCTTGCGTTCGGCGGGGGTCGTGCGGGACCAGGCGGGCAGCGCTGCGCGGGCGGCGGAGACGGCCGCGTCGACGTCCTTCGCGGTGGCGGCCGGCACGGTGGCGATGACCCGCTCGGTGGCCGGGTTGACCACCTCGGTCGTCTCGTCGCCGCAGGGGCGACGCCAGGCGCCGTCGATGTAGAGGTTCTTGTGCTCGAGCACGGTGTCGGGAACTCCCTTGTCGTGGTGGCGCATGTCAGTGGCGGCCGAACATCTGCGGGTTGCCCTCGTCGATCCAGACGGACTTGGTCTCGGTGTAGTCGTCGAGTGCGTCGGGGCCGAGTTCGCGGCCGATGCCGCTCTGCTTGAACCCGCCGAAGGGCACTGCGTAGTGGACGACGCGGTAGGCGTTGACCCAGACCGTGCCGGCGCGCAGCCGCTTGACCATGCGGTGGGCGCGGCCGATGTCCCGGGTCCACACAGCGGCGGCGAGACCGAAGTCGACGTCGTTGGCGAGCCGGGCCGCGTCGTCCTCGCCGCTGAACCGCACGACACTGGCCACCGGCCCGAAGATCTCCTCCTGGGCAAGCCGCGAGGAGTTGTCGACGCCGGAGAAGACGGTGGGCCGGACGAAGAGGCCGCGGGCCAGTTCCGTGGTGGAGGCGTCCCGGACGCCGCCGGCGGCCAGGCGCGCCCCTTCGGACTGTCCGATGTCGATGTAGTCGAGGACCTTGTCGAACTGGTTGCGGCAGGCGAGCGGGCCCACGTCGGTCGCCGGGTCGAGCGGGTCGCCCAGGACCAGCTTGTCCGCAGCCGCCGACAGGGCGTCGACGAACTCGTCGTACACGCTGTCCTCGACCAGGACCCGGGATCCGGCCATGCAGGTTTGCCCCGTCGCCGCGAAGATGCCGCCCATGGCGCCGTGCACGGCGTTGTCGAGATCGGCGTCGGAGAAGACGATGTTGGGTGACTTTCCGCCGAGTTCCAGGGTGACCCGCCCGATGCGGGGTGCGGCGGCGTTGAGCATGGCCTTGCCCGCGGCGGTGGAGCCGGTGAACGCGATCTTGTCGACGCCGGGGTGGCCCGTCAGCGCGGCGCCGGTGGGCTGCCCGAAGCCGGTGACGACGTTGACAACGCCCTTGGGGTAGCCGGCCTGCTCGCAGAGTTCGGCCAGGCGGAGGGTGGAGGTGGGGGTCACCTCGGACGGCTTGATGACGAGCGTGCATCCGGCCGCGAGCGCGGGGAACAGCTTCCACGACAGCAGGGTCAGCGGTGAGTTCCACGGGGTGATCGCCGCGACGACGCCGACCGGTTCGGGCACGGTGTATGCGGTGAAGCCGGGGTGGGCGGGGAGGGTGGAGCCGTGGTGGTTCTCCGCGAGCCCCGCCACGTAGCGGGCGTGGGCCGCCATGGCCCGCGCTCCGGGCAGCATCTCGCTGATGAGTTTGCCGTTCTCGTGGATCTGGATGAAGGCCAGTTCCTCGGCGTGCTCCTCGATCAGGTCGGCGAGCTTGCGCAGCAGGCCTGCGCGCAGTCCGGCAGGGGTGTGGGACCAGCCGTCCTCGTCGAAGGCCCGCCGGGCGGCGCGTACGGCCCGGTCGACGTCCTCCGCGGTGGCGGCGGGGACGCGGCCCCAGGAACGGTTCTCGTACGGGTCGAGGCAGGAGAAGGTCTCGCCGTCGGAGGCGGAGACCCACTCGCCGTCGATGAGCATCAGGTAGTCGCGGTCCATCCCGGCCGGGAAGCGCTCCGAGCGTGAGGAGGCCGCTGGGGCCGCCGTGTGGTCCGTCATTTCTCGTTTTCCCATCTGAGTGGTTCTCCGCGTGGCTCAGAGCAGTTGCTTGAGGGGGACCGACAGGTCCCGGAGCGCTTCGGGGGCGACCCGGGCCCGTGCCGCGACCAGCTTTCTGGCGGCGGTGAAGTCCCGGGGGCTGCAGACCACGTCTGCGGCGCGGACCTGGCCCTGTTTGAGGTAGAAGGCCGCGAACGACCGCCCGGTCTCGGTGGTGCCACGGATGACGACCTCGTCGTAGCCGGTGGACAGCCCTGTGGTCTGGAGCTTGACGTCGTACTGGTCGGACCAGAACCACGGGATGGCGGTGTACGGCTGAAGGCTGCCGGTCACGGTGGCGGCGGCGACCCGCGCCTGTTCGGAGGCGTTGGGCACCGACTCCAGTCGGCGGCGTCCGCCGTGCTCACCGCAGGGGTGGCTGGTGCAGTCGCCGATGGCGAGGACGGCGGGGTCCTCGGTCCGGCAGTGCTCGTCCACGACGATGCCATTGTCGACGGCGAGTCCGGCCTGCTCGGCGAGTTCGGTGTTGGGGACCAGGCCGATGCCGACGAGGACAAGGTCGGCGTCGATTCGCTCGCCGCTCTTGAGTTCCACGGCGGCCACCGAGCCGTCGGGGGCGAAGGCGAAGCCGGTCACCGCGGTGTCGACGCGGATGTCCACGCCTTCCTCGGTGTGCACCCGCTGGTAGAACGCGGAGACCTGCGGCGCGGTCACCCGGGCCAGGACACGGGGGAGCGCCTCCAGAACCGTCACGTCAAGGCCGAGTTGCCGGGCGACCGCGGCCACTTCGAGCCCGACGTAGCCGCCGCCGACGACGACCAGCCGGGCGCCCGGCACGAAACGGTGCCGCATGGCGGCCACGTCGGCGAGGGTCCTGAGGTAGTGGACGTTGGGCGCGTCGTCGAGTCCGGGGGCGGGCAGTCTGCGCGCCCGCCCGCCGGTGGCGAGCACCAGGTGCGCGTACGGCAGCCGCTCACCGTCCGCGAGGACCACGTGGCGGGCGGTCCGGTCGATCGCGGTCACTCGGGTGCCGGTGCGCAGGTCGATGCCCTGCTGCTCGTACATGGCGGGCGGCCGGATGTGCAGGTCCTCGGCCGTGGCCTTGCCGGACAGGTACGCCTTTGACAGCGGCGGGCGGGCGTAGGGGTAGCCGGGTTCCTCGCCGACGAGGGTCACGGGGCCCTGGTGGCCGCCCATGCGCAGGGCGGCGACGAAGTCCGCGCCGGCCTGACCGCCGCCGACCACGACGATACGGTCGGTCGCAGTGGGTTCGATGTGCATGGTGTGCTCCCCCGGTCCTACTTCTGGGTCGTCGGGATGTGCACGACGATGCCGTCGAGCGAGGCGTCCAGCGTGATCTGGCAGCACAGTCGGCTGGCGTCGGTGGGCTCCTCGGAGGTCGCCTCCAGCATCTCCTCCTCGTCCTCCGAGCGCGCGGACAGCGCCCCGAGCCACTGCTCGTCCACGAAGACGTGGCAAGTGGCGCAGGACAGCTCACCGCCGCATTCGGCGACGATGCCCGGCACCAGGTTGGCTGTGGCGGCCTGCATGACAGAGGCTCCGTCGGCGGCGTCGGCCTCCTGCTTGGTCCCGTCCGGACGGACGAATACGACACGGGGCATGGCGGTCTCCTGATCAGGTTGCGCGGGTGCGGGGTGCGGGAGAGGGGTCAGTGGGGGAACGACGGCCGGTCGACGCCGCCGAGGAGCGCGTCGAGGGTGTCGTCGTCCAGGTGCTCCGCGTTGTCGCCGAGGGCGGGTGCGGGAGCGGGGTCGGGCGGCGTGTGGCCGTGCAGGATCATGGGGAATCCCTTCAGCCACTCCGGGACACGCAGCGCAGCGCGGCGCTCGCGGTAACGGGGGTCCCGGGCGCGGTCTGCCGCGGTGTTCACGGGCACGGCGGGAACACCCGCGCGGCGCAGTCGCGCCACGGCCTTGTCACGGGGGTGCCGGGCCGTCCACTCCGAGATGGCCGCGTCGACGGTGTCCTGGTGGTTCAGCCACCAGTTCTCCGGCTCGTGGCCGGGCAGTTTGGTGATCACCTCGGCCAGCGCCCGGCGGTGACCGGCGCTGGTGCAGGCGATCGCCAGCCAGCTGTCGGGCTCCGCGGTGGGATAGGTGTCGTGAGGGGTGGCGCCAGGGCGGCGGTTGCCGTCCGGGGCGGGCAGCCGCCCCGTCCAGACGTACTCTCCGAGCTGACCGGCCAGGGTCCAGGCGACGGCCTCCCGCTGCGAGACGTCCAGGTGGATACCGTGCCGGCCGCTGGTGACGGCGTCCGCGACCAGGGCGGCGCCGACGAAGGACACCATCTGGTCCGGGTAGTTGACATCGCCGCCCGACCACATGGGCCGCTCCCCCGGGTAGCCCGTGACGGCCGCGAGGCCGGAGAGCAGGTCGAGGGTCGAACCGAAGGAGCCGTACGAGGCCTCGGGCCCGAAGACGCCCTGACTGGACAGGGACAGGTAGACCAGATCGGGGTTGAGTCGGTGGGCGGTGGCGTAGTCGACGCCCATGCGGGCGGTGACGCCCACCCGGAAGTTCTCGACCAGGACATCCGCCCTGCGGATGAGCCGGTGAGCGACGGCCCGGCCGTGTTCGGTCTTCAGATCGAGGCTCAGACCGCGCTTGCCGGCGTTGTTGGAGGCGAACATCGGCGAGGCCGGTGCCTGTGCCCCGGCCGCCCTGTCTGCGCTGCCCGGCATCACCCACGCCCGGAACGGATCCGGGCGGCCCTGCGACTCGATCTTGATCACGGTCGCGCCGTAGTCGGCGAGCAGCCGGCTCGTGGCCGCCCCGGCTGTGATGGTGCCGAAGTCGAGAACGACCAGACCGTCCAGGGGTGCCGCGTCCCTGTGCCGCGCGGCCACGCGCGCACGCGGCGTGCGGACCGCCACCGGTCGTGGCCCGGTCGTGAGACTGCCACCGTCGTCGCCCAACCGGGGTGCCACGACCGTGGATGAGGTCGCCCCAGGCACGGTCCACGGGAGGCCGACCACGGGGGCGTCCCTGCGGCGCATGCCGGGCGGAAGGACGAAGCCCCTGGTACGGAGCTGTTCGTCGGCCATCAGCCTCTCGGCATCGGCGGCATGGCCGAAGGGCAGTCCGAGGCGCTGCGCCTCGGTGTACAGCTCCACGGCCTCACGGCTTGCCGCCGCCTCCGCGATCACGGCCCACCACTCCTGCGAGCGCCGGGCACGCTGCTCGGGGTCGTCGAGGCCGGGTGCGCTCAGGCGCGGGTCGCCGAAGAGCTCGACGAGGGCCGGCCACTGGTGTGCGGAGAAGATCACTCCGACCCAGCCGTCCTTGGCCCGCACCACGCGCCAGCCGCCCTGCGAGGAGCCCGCACGCTTCGAGGCCCCACCGCCGAGATCGTGGAGGACGTCGCTCTTCCAGTCCATAGAGGCGGCGACGTCACTCAGAGCGACCTCGACGACGTCGCCGTGTCCCGTGCGGTCACGGTGGCGCAGGGCGAGCATGGCGCCGTACAGGCCGACGAAGGCGGCCGAGTGCGCACTCTGTTCGCCACCCAGGCTCAGCGGGCGCCGATCCGGCTCACCGACCATGGTGGCCAGTCCGCCGTACGCCTCCGCCAGGAGGCTGTCGCCGATGCTCTCGGCATACGCTCCGGTGAGCCCGAATGCGGTGAGCGAGACCGTGACCAGCCGGGGGAACCGTTGCCGGAGCTGGTCAAAGTCCAGGCCCTCGGCGGCCGCCGCGGCCGGCGTGAGATCGGTGATCAGGACGTCGGCCGTGGCGAGCGGGCTCGTCTCGTCGGCGGCCAGCTGCTCGGGGCGGAGGACGGCGCTGCGCTTGCCGGCGCCCAGGGCCGCGAAGGTGAACTCCCTGGCCCGCAGCGGCGTGCCGGTGGGCGGTTCGCACAGCAGCACGTCGTGGCCGAGGGCGGCGAACAGGCGTCCGCACGCCGCTCCCGCAACCGACTCGGTGACCTCGACCACCCGGAAGGTGCGCTGCCCGGACATCAGCCCTGCCCCGGGTTGCGCTCGCCCGACCGGAACCGGCCGAGGCCCTCGGCCAGAGCGGTGCTGCGGGCGCGGAGTTCATCGGCGATCTCATGCCCGTAGGAGATGGCCTCGGTCCACTCGGAGATCTCGCCGGGGATCTTCCACAGCGCCTTCTTCGACCATTCCAGCGCGGTCGCGTCGAAGGAGGCGACGCGTTCGGCGAGGGCGGTGGCCGCTGCGTCGAGTTCCTCCAGGGGAACGGCGAGGTTGACCAGCCCCCACTCCGCCGCCGTGGGGCCGTCGATGCGCTCGGCGGTGAGCACCAGCCAGGCCGCGTGCTTGGGCTTGAGCCGCAGTTGGGCGGCCGGGCCCGCGAGGGTCGGGTAGAGGCCGAAGCCGATCTCCGGCATGCCTATCTGGGCTTCGTCGGCCGCGACAGCAAGGTCGGCAACGTTGATCAGGGTGGAACCGCCGCCGAGGGCGATGCCGTTGACGGCGGCGATGATGATGGCAGGGTGGTTGCGGATCTCCTCCTGCACGGCCGCCCACTCACTGCGCCGGTCGAGTTCCGCGTCCCCGGTGCTGACGTCGCCCTCCTTGAGGTCGACGCCGGCGCAGAAGGCGGGGCCGTTGCCGGTCAGGATGATCACCTTGGAGCGGCCCCGGCACTCGTCGAGAGCGCGCACGATCCCTACGCGGGCCGCCCGGTTCATGGCGTTGCGCTTGTGGGGGCGGTTGAAGCGGATACGGGAGATCCCGTTGTCCAAGTGCTCGATGAGGACGACCTGTTCCGTCTCCGCCGGGGAGGTCGTGGTGGCGTTCATCCGGACACCACCTTGAACTTCGGGATGGCCCGGTCCTCGGAGATCTGCTCGAAGACGACCTCCAGCGGCATGCCGCACTCCAGATGCTCCGGCGGGTCGAGGAGGGTGGTCATCAGATGCGGCCCCTCCTCCAGTTGGGCGAAGGCCACCAGGTGGGGAACCTCGTCGGCGAAGGCAGGGAAGTACTTCTGGTGCATGACGATCCAGGACCACAACGTGGCCCTGCCGCTGACGGCTCGCCATTCGAAGTCCTCGCCGAGGGTCACCGGGTCCACCGGCGACTCGGGGTAGCGGGGCGTTCCCGAATCGCCGTACTGGAGCCGGAGTTCACCGGCGAGGGTGCCCTCCCAGAAGGCACGGTTGGCGTCCGTGACCGGTGGGAGCATCTCGATGAGTTTCTGGTTGTCCATGGGCTTGCTCACTCCCCGACCAGGACGTGCGAAGTGGTGATGGGCGAGGCGCAGATGTACTGGGCGACGTTGCAGTCCGCCACCTGGCGGGGGCCGGCCTCGCCGCGGATCTGGCGCACGGCCTCCACGTGGTGCCCCCAGCCCTGCATGTAGCTCTCGCCGGTGTGCCCACCGGCGGTGTTCACCGGCATCTCGCCGTCGCGCGCGATGCGGTCACCGGTCGCCCACTTCCAGGCCTCGCCACGCGGCGCGTGATCGAAGCCCTCCAGGCTGAACAGGACGGTGGGCGTGAAGTTGTCGTAGATCTGCAGGCAGTCCATGTCCTGCGGGCCATAGCCCGAGGCCGCGTACACGCGCCGGGCCACGTCCTGGGAGGCGGAGTGGAAGAAGTCCGTGCTCGTGTAGTAGTTGCTGACGGCGGCGCGCGCGGCGGTGGCCGCCACCCGTACCGGCCGCTTGGCCAGGTCGCGGGCCTTCTCCATGGTGGTGAGGATCAGCGCGACGCCGCCGTCGTTGATGATGCAGTAGTCGTACAGACGCAACGGGTCCGCGATGTAACGGGACCCCAGGTACTGCTCCTCGGTGATCTCCTCGCGCATCACGGCCACCGGATTCAGGGCGGCGTTGCGGCGGTTGTTGATCGCGATCGCGGAGAGGGCACCGTCGGGCACGCCGTAGTCGTGCGCGTAGCGGCGGTACATCATGCCGACGTACGCGCCCGGGGAGGTCATGCCGTACATCGCGTCGTAGCGGGTGGTGGGGCTGTCGGTGTAGGCACCGCCGTAAGTCATCTTCACCGAGCGGCCGTTGTTGCCGTACACGCAGGCCACGACGTCGGCCTGACCGGTCTCGATCAGGGATACGGCGTGCTGGACGGCGACGCCGCTCATGCGGCCGGATCCCTCCAGGGCGTTGATGACACGGGGGTTGGGGATGCCGAGCACATGGGCGCCGTGCTCGTAGTGGATACGGGCGGTGAGGAGGCCGTCGACCTCGTCCTTGCGCAGGCCGGCGTCGTCGAGCGCGAGGCGCAGGGCCTGCGCGCCGAGGGCGTAGGCGTCGCGGCGCGCGTCCTTGTTGGCGTAGAGGGCGCCGAAGTCGGTCTGGCCGACGCCGACGATCGCAACTTGCCTTCGTTCAGGCATGGTTCAGTCCTGGGTCGTGGTCATGCGGGAATGACGGATGAACGCGATGGGCCGTGATGCGCGTTTCCGCTGCGCGGCCGCCGATCGCGGAAAGGTGGAAGGGTGAAGCGGAGAAACAGAGGGGGCGGGTGACCCTGGGTGCCGACTGTCACGCGCCGGTGGCGCGGGCGGCGAAGGGGTCTGCTCAGCCCTGGGAGAAGGGGCACTTGGACGCGTCGCCCGTGCCGTTGTGAGCGTGGTCGTCCGGACCGTCCAGGAGGGGAAGAGCCTGGATGTCGGCCATGAGGTCGCGCGCGTGCTCCATGGCGAAGGCGCGGCTGTGCGGGTTGGTGGCGATGACCGCCGTGCCCTTCAGCAGGCCGTCGAAGGCCATGCCGGCCACCTCGGCGGACTCCTGGGCGAACGGTTCGATGGCGGCGGCCACGTGCGGATCGGCGGCGACGAGCGCCCTGACCCGCTCGGTGCGGACCCAGCCGGGGGCGAGGAGGGAGACGCCGACCCCGAAGTCCTTCAGGTCACGGCGTGCCGTGTCGGTGAGGCCGAGTGCGGCGTACTTCGACGCGGTGTATGTACTCATGGGCATCACGTGCGGCGGAACGCCGAGAGAGTGCTCGGAACCGGTGTTCAGGATGTACGCCGGTCCGCCTCGCGCGGCGGCGTCCTTCAGCAGCGGTGCGAAGGCGTGGACGACGTGGAACATGCCCAGCACGTTGACGTCGAAGAGACGTTTCGCCTCGCCCGGGTCCACGTCCTGTAGTGCACCGGCCACACCGATGCCGGCGTTGTTGCACACCACGTTGACAGCGCCGAACCGCTCGACGGTGGCCTCAGTCAACTTCTTGACCTGCGCATAGTCCGAGGTGTCGGTCCGCATCCACTCCGCTGCGGCACCGTCGGCCCGCAGGCTCTCCACCGCTGCGGCCGCGTCCCCCACGTCCGCGATCATCACCCGGGCACCGCGGGCCGCGGCCTCGCGGGCGAGGGCCAGTCCGACGCCGGTGGCGCCTCCGGTCACGACGACGACGACATCCGTCAGAGTGCTCATGAGCGAACCTCCTGCGGACCGGCCGTGGTGACGACGACGGGCATGGACAGAAGCTTGTTGATGAAGGTGCTCCACCCGCGCCTGGGCTCGCCGTTCGGGGCGATGGCGACACCGCGGCGGTGCATCTCCTCGAAGAGGATCTTGAGTTCCAGCTTGGCGAGATTCTTGCCGATGCAGTGGTGCGGACCGTTACCGAAGGCCATGTGCTCGTTCGAGGTCCGGGACGGCTCGAAGCGGTGCGGGTCGACGAAGACGGCCGGGTCACGGTTGGCGGCGGTGAAGAACAACTGCACCAGGTCGCCCTTGCGCATCTGTGTGCCGTGGAAGTCGACATCCCTGGTCACCGTGCGAGCCATGTTCATGGCCGGGGTGACGTAACGCAGGAACTCGTCGACCAGCCCACCCAGGTTGTCGGCGGCGACGGCCCGGTCGGCGGCATCGGCGATCTGCGGGTCCTCCAGGACCAGCCGCATCGACTGGGCTATGACCGTGTGAGTCGTCTCGAATCCGGCGATGAGGAGCAGGGTGAGGTAGTGCAGGTACTCCGGCTGACTGATCTCACCGCGCTCGGCGCACTGGGCGAGCACGGTGGCGAAGTCGTCCTGAGGGTCTCGCAGCTTGTCCATACGCAGCTCTTCCAGGTACGCCTGGACGTCCGGAAGCAGCGCCAGTATGGACTCGCCGCCGTTGGGCTGCTCCGCGGCGTCGAAGATCGTGAGTGTCCAGTCCACGATGCGCTGGCGGTCCTGGTGCGGCACGCCGATCACCCGTGCGATGACGCGGGACGGGACGATGGCCGCTACGTCGCCCACCCAGTTGACCTCGCCACGGGCGGTGATGTCCTCCAGCACCTCCACGACGATCTCGCGGACCCAGGTGTCGAAGTTGGCGATGACCCGCGGTCCGAAGGAACGGGCGGCGGCCCGGCGCAGACGGCTGTGCTCCGGCGGGTCGTTGTACATGATGTTGTGGCTGAACTCGGGATGCGGCGCGGGCAGGGTCGGGAAGAACGGCCCCCACTGGGAACTGAAGACCTCAGGGTTCCGCTCGATCTCGACGATGTCGGCGTGCCGGGTGACGCACCAGAAACCGCCGTTGAGCGTGCCCGCCTTCGCCGGCTGCCAGTACAACCCGGGCATCTGCCTGACCGCGTCGAAGATCTGATGGGGTACGCCGGAGGCGAAGGTCGCCGGGTCCGACAGATCTGGTATCGCAGGGGCGATGGTGTCCGTAGTCATTGCTGCACTTCCTTGTGCTCTTGGTGTTCTTGCCGCTTCGTCGTCCTTAGTCGGCTTCTTGCGTCAAAAGGCTCATCGCGACCCTCGCGGACGCTCTGGCCGCGGAGACGTGCCGACGGGCCACCTCCGCCGCGTCGGCGGCGGAACGGCGCCGGATCGCCTCGATGAGATCGGCGTACTCCTGCTTGGTGACGGTCATACGGCCAGGGGTGGCGGCCGAGATGCGGCGCAGGGCGTGGATCCGGCTGTACAGGCCGCCGAGCAGCTCCGCCAGCATGGGGTTGCGACAGCCGGCGAGCAGGATCCCGTCGAAGCGGTCCAGCACGTCCTTGTTGGCGTCACCCCCAGGGTTCAACTCTTGGGTGACGGAGGCGAGTTCATCCACTTCCTCCTGGGTGGCACGCTCCACGAACAAGCGCACCGCGAGCGGCTCGAGTTCGGCGCGGATCTCATAGATCTGTTCGATCTCCTCCGCGGTCGGAGTGGTCACCCGCAGTCCTCGGCTGGGCGACTCCTCGACCAGCCCTTCGGCCTGGAGCCGCCTCAGCGCCTCCCGCACGGACGTGCGACTCACCCCGGTGAGCTCGGTCAACTCCCGCTCGGTGAGTCTGCGACCAGGCTGCAGGGCCCCGTCCAGGATGGCCTGACGCAGCGCGTCGACCACCTTGTCCCGTACGAGCTTGTCCTGCGTCACCCGAAGATCGAGTCCAGACCCGGCCACGTCACACCTCTGCTTCCCAGGGATGAACTTTGTATGACGGAATACAGAGTGCCGTGTACCAGGAGCGATCGTCAATGGGGCGGAGGGGACCTTCTTGTACACGGCACTGCGCGAAGGAGTTGGGTCGCCGAGATCCAGATACACAAGTGCGGGGCGACGATTCCGCAGACCAGGCGGGACTTCGGCCCATCGATCAACGCCATGACGGATGCCTGCGGGGCGCCCCTCCGTCAACAGGGCAGGTACCTAGGCTGTGGCCTGGGCAGGTACCTAGGCTGTGGCCCCGGCGGCAGGGTTGATCCGGTCGTTCTTGCGGCCACCGCCACAGGTGAGCTGACGGACGCGGCTGGTCGCCGAGGCCGGAACGTCGACAACGGTCTCGCTGCGAGCGACGAGCCACTGGGCCAGGTGGCGGCCGAGCCGGTTGGCGTCCTCCACCGCCCACCTGCGCTGCGACCAGGCGGCGGCCCCAGGACAGGAGCCACCGGTAGTCCGCCAGGTTCGCCTCGATCCTCGCCGAGCCCGCCTGCTGAATCCAGACAGGATCGGCATCGGTAGCGGTGTGAGAGGACTTGTGCGGGTCGACACCGAGCAATGCCACGGCAGTTCGTTCCTCATGGCCGGACGACAGGACGTCCACGGCGACACGCCGACTTCCGGAACCGCTGCCGGGGCACGCCTCTGTTGGTCAGACCGTCGCCGGACACCGGGCCGGGTTCCGGTCGATGCCCGCGAGGTCGGCCCTGGGCCCGTGGGTTACAGGCGCGGTGGCATGCTCGGCCGGAGGCTGTCGCAGGACGTGGCGGCGGGGCCGGGACAGTCGCGCTGTCCCGACCCCGCCATGGTTCACTGCGCCGCGGCGGGCACACTGCCGGCGGGCAATGTGCCTGTCACCTCGGCCATGGTCACCGGACCGGGTTCCAGCCGTCGGTGCCGGCCAGGTACTTCTGGGCGGTGTAGTCGGCGGCCTCGGCGTCGGTCAGCTTCGGTGCGTTGGAGCCGACGCCGGCTCCGGTGCCGGTGTTCTGGTACTCCTTGAACCGGGCCCACGACCAGGGGTACTCGGGGACCATGTCGGTCCACGGGTGCGTCTCATTGATGTGGGGGTAAATGTTGGTGTTACGGACCACCGCCTGGGGGTGGGCCTCCGGCACGTTGTGCCACGGTCGGCCGAGGTACATCGAACGCGCCGGCACGTTATTGGAAATCACCCAGCTGTGGGTGACGAGGATGCCGTACTTCTTCCTGTAGTCGGTGTTCGGCGCCAGCATCGTGCCGCCGGGCCATTGGTACATGACTATCTGGGACTGGTCGATCACCGCGGTGGCGTTGCCGAAGATGAAGTCCACGTCGCCCCGGATCAGGCAGTTGTAGAAGTACTGCCGGGCCTGGGTCGTGGGCGTCTCCCCCTTGACGAGCAGAGTGTCCTGGCGGCTCAGGATCGCGACGTTGTCGAACACCTGCCGGTCACCCATGGCGGCGACTGCGACGGCCTGGGTCTCGTACGGGCTGATCTCCGGGTGGGCCGCGCGGTCGAACGTGTTGCTGATCGTGAGGTCCTTGACGGTCAGGTTGGGCGGTCTGAAGGTGGCCACGGCGCTGCCCTGGGTGCCGTACTTCAGGCCGGTCTCGGGGTTGATCATCCCGTGGCATCTGGTGTTGTAGATGGTGACATCCCCACGGATGCCGGTGACGCCCTGGATCGTCAGCCAGGACTTGCTGCTCGAAACGCTGATGACCTCGTGGTAGACGCCCTTGCTGATGAGGATGGTGTTCGCGCCGCTGTCGGGAACGTCGTCGATTGCGGCCTGCACGGTCCAGTGGTCGCCGTCGCCGTCCGGCGAGACATACAGCAGGGCGCCCTCGGACAGGTGCTTGCCCCTGGTGTCGAGGTCCGAGTGGTGGGCGGTCATGACGTACTGCGCAGCGACCGCCACGGTCGCGATGACGATGCCGGCGACTTCGAGAGGAGCCGCCAGGACAGCGCTCCCCGCCATGACCGCAAGCAGGGCCGCCCTGCTGATCCTGCCCCAGTTGTTGTGGAACTCCCTGTGTGTCGCGGTAAGGGCGAACGCCACGCCCCTGCCGAACGCCACCGCGGTTTCACGCGCTTGTTCCCGGAACCGAGAGGCTTCGGCGACCCCCACGATCACCTGGAGGATCGCCTGCGCAAGCTCCCGTGTCGTGGGGGTCGCCGAGCCGCTCTCGGAATCGGCGCCCTCCAGCCTCTGCACGGCGTTGCTGAGGCTGGCGGGAGTGATTTGCATGCCATCGCGGGTGGCGCCCTGCTGCGCGAGGGCGGTGTAGCTCCCCAGCGTCTCGTGAACCCTGATCGTGTTGGTGACCGTGGCGCCCGGCAGCGCAGCGGCGCCGCCCGGCGCCGCTGCGGGGTCCAGTGTGAAGAAGCGGTGCCAGGTCACAGTGCCACCACCGTCCACGATGCCACCCCGCCATCCCATGATGTAGGAGTCCGACCGGCGCATGAACAATCGGGCGAACTGGATCCCGTTCTCGGCGTGCAGGTCGATGGTGATGTACTGGCCGGCTCCGTTCCTGTCGGTGACGTCGATAGGGGGGCCGCCCATGGAACCGACTCGGCCGCCCCTGACCGCTTGCCTGATGGCATTGAGCATGTTGGCGTAGCCAACCTTGGCTTCGGCCATCTCGCTGCTGATCATCCAGGTGAAGTTCGCGCCGTCCAGAGCGTCGGCCGCAGGGGCGGCGGCGACCACCAGGCCGCCGGCCAGCGTGCCGGCGGCCACCACAGCGATGGCACTGGTCAGAAATGATCTCCGGGGAAGGTGTCCCCGCGCTTCGGTGTCAGTCATGCCGTAAGGCTCAGTTCGGGGTCTTCCCCGAAGCCATGGGTATTTGTACGGGCCCTGGCCCCGCCCCGGGCCTGGGTATTTCTACGGGGTTGTCCTACGGGGTGGCCGCCTGGTTCGCTGTCCACCAGGACGCGATCTGGGCGCGGCAGCTGAAGCCGAGCTTGGCCAGGATGTTCTCGATGTGGCCGTGGACCGTGCGCGGGGAGCGGGCGAGCGCGGAGGCGATCTGCCGGTTGCTCATGCCCTCGGCCACCAGAGCGGCCACTTCCCACTCCCTGGGGGTCAACGGGCTCGGGCCGGGGACAAGGGAAGGAGGCCTGCCGGTCGGCTCGGATTCGTTGCGCAGGGCGTAGGCGATGGCCTCGTCGGGGCCGCTGTGGCGGCCGCCCTCCGCGAGGGCCTTCTCGTACGCCTGCGGACCCAGTGCTCGTACGACCGACTGTGCGCACTGGGTGTGGTCCTCGCCATGCGGCGGACCGAACGCGGACAGGTCCGCGCCCACATCGCGCCACAGCTTGCCCGCGGAGCCCAGTAGCCGACCTGCTCGCTCGTACTCCCCGCAGGAAGCGATGATCCAAGCGAGAGTCTCCAGCATCAGCGCGGCACTGAGCGGCTCGTTGAAGCCCCGCTCGATCTCGAGCGCGGCCCGGATCAGCGCCAGGGCCTCCTCGCGGTCACCGTGCCTCCAGGCGTGGCAGCTCAGCGTCCACATCGCGTGTGCGCGCGCCCACCGCTCGCCGTGCGCCTCAGCCAAGGCGACCGCATGCCGGGCGGTCTCCGCCCCACTTGGGTTCCCCAGGTCCATTTGAACCGCAGCCAACTGGAACAGTTCGAACACCACCGAGGCCTCATCCCCGGCTGTTGTGTGGGCAGCGACCGCGCGCTCGAACAACGGCACTGCCTCCGCCAACCGCCCCTGGAACGCCGCCAATGAGCCGCGAAGGCCCAGGACGTGCGCGCGCACCACCCGATCGTCCTGCTGCGCACCCAGCTCTCCGGCCTCGGCCAGCCACCGGTCGGCCGCCCCATGGTCGCTCTGCAGCAGCGCCACCCAGGACGCGGCGCACAGCGCCCGGGAGCGAGCCTGGCTGGGTTCGGGCGCGGCGGCGAGCGCACGGTCGAGCTGCCGTCGCCCTTCGGCGAGGAATCCGCCGGCGCACCAGTGGAACCGCAGCGCGGCGGTCAGCGCGAGGGTGGCCTGCGGGTCGTAGTCGTAAGCCAGCGCGGCCAGCAGATTGGCATGCTCGGCGCGCAGGCGGGCCAGGGCCTCCTCCTGGCCTGGGCCGTACCAGCCGTCGGCGACGCGCTCGGCGAGGGCCAGGTAGAAATTGTGGTGCCGTTGTAGCGTCTGCCGCTCTTGGCCGGATTCGGCGATCCGGTCCCGCCCGTACTGGCGGATGGTCTCCAGCAGCCGGTAGCGCGGCAGGCCCTCGCGCTCGGTGGGCACCACGATCGACTGGACGACCAGTCGGTCGAGGAGATCGAGTACCTCGTCGCCGCCGATGCCGTCGCCCGCGCAGACGGCCTCGGCCGCGTCCAGGCAGAAGTCGCCGGCGAAGACCGACAGCCGGTGCCACAGCAGCCGTTCGTCGGGGGTGCACAGCTCGTGACTCCAGTCGATCAATGCGCGTAGCGTCCGCTGGTGCGGCCGGGCGACCCGGCTGCCGCCCGTGAGCAGCCCGAAGCGGTTCTCCAGCCGGTTCACGGCCTCGTCGACGGTGAGGGTCCGCAGCCGGGACGCGGCCAGCTCGATGGCCAGCGGCAGCCCGTCCAGGTCGTCGCACAGTCGGCGGACCTGGGCGCGGTTGCCGTCGGTGACCTGGAACTCCGGGCGGACGGCGGTGGCCCGGTCCCGCAGCAGTTCCACCGCGTCGTCCGGCGCCAGCGGAGGAACGGCGAAGACGCGCTCGCCGTAGATTCCCAGCGCCCGGCGGCTCGTCGCCAGTATGCGCAGCGCCGGGCAGGCCGTCAGCAGCGCATGGGCCAGGTCGGCGCAGGCGTCGACGAGGTGCTCGCAGTTGTCCAGCACGATCAGCGCCCGGCGGGGGGTCAGAAAGGCGGCGAGCTGGTCGATGACCAGTCCGGTGCCCAGGTCCGGCATCCCCAGCGCGGTCGCCGTGACGCTCGCCACCAGCGACGGGTCCCGTACCGGCGCCAGATCCACCAGCCACACACCGTCCGCGAATTCCGCCGCCGACGCGGCAGCCACTTCCAGCGCCAGGCGTGTCTTGCCCACCCCGCCCGCACCGGTGAGCGTCAGCAGCCGCGTCGTCCCCAGCCGGTCGCGCACTTCGGCGAGGTCGTGGCGCCTGCCCACGAACGTGGTCAGGGGCGCGGGCAGTTTCCCCACGTCTGATGTCTGGGTGGTCACGACCTTCTCGCCTTCCAACGGCTCGCAATCGTCCTGGAGCACCAAGGACGCCTGTCTGCGGTGGCAGCACGCTTCATTGCGGGCGGTTGGGGCGCAGGCCAATGCCGTACGTACCCCAGCGACCGTGCCCATCCGCGGCGGATCGGACACGGTCGTGTTTATCCTACTGAACAGTATCCAGTGGTCCATAGGCCCCAGGTGCGGGCTGTGACTGAGTTCTCACCAGTCACAGAACTGGTGAGGGGTTGCCTCGGCGGTCGTGGACCGGGCGCGCGAACGACGTACCGGTTGCGAGCAGCTCGGCAAGATAGCCGGAGGTGATCCGCCCGCGGGACAGGTCGTCCAGCCAGATCGCGACACCCTCTCCGGCCACCTTGGCGGCAGTGAAGCCGTACTCCTGAAGAGCTTCGTGACGCTGGCGGAGGCGCCGAAGTGATCCAGGTAGAGCTGGGTGTAGTGGGTGAGCGAGGAGTGCCCTGCGGACAGGACGAAGCGGTCGCGGCCGACGCACTCGGCGTCGCAGGGGTCGTGTCGCATCACCTTCCGGAAGAGGGTGTATGCGGCTGGGGCCAGGCTCATCGCCGTCCCCGGATGGCCGTTGCCGATCTTCTGGACCGCGTCCGCGGACAGGACACGTGCGGTTTCCACGGCACGCCGGCCCATCTCACTCCACTCGACCCGCCGGGTCGCGTGTGCGCTCACCGCGTCAGGGCTCCTTCCGGCTCTCGCTCGGGCCGTTGCGGCCCAACCCCCTTGACGCATTCGGATTCGCGGGCTTCACTTCGGGTGAATCGTAACGCAGACCTGAATGGATATGCACCCATGGTTCTCGCACCAGTCCCCGGCGCCACGGCGCGGCTCGCCGACATCAGGCGCGAGCTGCGCGCAGCGCCATCGGCAGAGCGCGCCGCGCGCCTGAGGGAGCTGGCCTACTCGATCCGCCGCAGCGATCTGGAGATGATCAGCCGGGCCGGTCAGGGTCACATCGGCGGGGACTTCTCCGCCGCCGACATCGTCACCGTGCTGTACTTCGCGGTCCTCGACGTCCGTCCCGAGGAACCGGAGTGGGCCGAACGCGACCGGTTCGTCCTCAGCAAGGGCCATGCCGCAGGCATCCTGTACTCGACCCTGGCGCACGCCGGCTTCTTCCCCGAGGCTGAGCTGGCCACGTTCATGGAGCCGCTGTCGCCGCTCAACGGCCACCCCAACCGGCGCAAGGTGCCCGGGGTGGAGACCAACACCGGGCCGCTGGGACACGGCTTCCCGGTCGCCGTGGGTATGGCGATCGCCGCCAAGCTGGACGGTTCCGACCGACGCACCTTCGTACTCACAGGTGATGGTGAGTTGCAGGAAGGAAGCAACTGGGAGGCGGCTATGAGCGCGTCCCAGCAGCGCCTCGGCCGGCTGACCGTGATCGTCGACCGCAACCGCTTCCAGCAAGGCGCCGCCACCGAGGAGACTTCGGGCCTGGACCCGCTGGACGCCAAGTGGGCTTCCTTCGGCTTCGACGTCCGCGCCGTCGACGGCCACGACTACGAGGCACTCCACCAGGCCCTGGTCGAGGAGCGCTCCCTCGACGACCGCCCGCTGTGCCTGATCGCCGACACGATCAAGGGCAAGGGCGTGTCCTTCATCGAGGACCGCGTCGAGTGGCACCACAAGGTGCCGACCGCCGAACAGACCGCCGCCGCCTTCGAGGAGTTGACCGCCCGATGAGCACCACCACTGCCGCAGCCGCGAGCACCGCCAAGGCCGTAGCCGCCGAGCTGCACGACTGCCGCAAGGCGTTCGCCGAGACGCTGATCGAGCTCGCGGAGGCCGACCCGCGCACGGTGGCCGTCTGCAACGACTCCGTCGGCTCCTCCAACCTCAAGGAGTTCCAGCAGCGCTTCCCGGACCGGCTGGTCAACGTCGGCATCGCCGAGCAGCTGATGGTCGGCGCGGGCGCCGGCCTCGCGAACGGTGGCCGTATCCCGTTCGTCTGTGCGGCGGCCCCCTTCCTCACCGGCCGCGCCCTGGAACAGATCAAGGCGGACGTCGCCTACTCGCGCACCAACGTCAAGCTGTGCGCCATGAGCCCCGGCTTCGCCTACGGTCAGCTCGGCCCGACCCACCACGGTGTCGAGGACTTCGCCTGGATGCGTACGCTGCCCGAGATGGTCGTCCTGGCACCGGCCGATCCGGCTGAGACGCGTGAGGCGCTGCGCTGGGCCCACCAGTATGAGGGTCCTGTCTACCTGCGTATCGGCCGCACCAAGGTGCCGGACCTGGCCCCGCACGTCCCCTTCGATGCAGGCCGCGCAGCGGTTCTGCGCGACGGCGGCGACGTTACGCTGATCGGTGTGGGCACAACGGTCTCTGCCGCGTTGGCCGCCTCCGCGAAGCTGGCCGCCGAGGGGATCGACGCGCGCGTCCTCAAC
Source organism: Streptomyces sp. DSM 40750 (assembly GCF_024612035.1). Lineage (GTDB taxonomy): Bacteria > Actinomycetota > Actinomycetes > Streptomycetales > Streptomycetaceae > Streptomyces. The sequence continues at coordinate 11,239,462 of NZ_CP102513.1, read as the reverse complement.
TTCTCCACCGTCAAGCCACTGGACGAGGAGGCGCTGCTCGCGGCAGCCGCCGAGACCGGCCGCATCATCACCGTCGAGGAGGCCAACGTCCACGGCGGGCTCGGCAGCGCCGTCGCGGAGTTCCTCGCCACCCGTAACCCCATGCCGATGAAACTGCTCGGCGTGCGCGACGAGTTCACCCCGACCGGCAGCCCGGCCTTCCTGTCCGAGTACTTCGGCATCGACGCCGAGGCCGTCGTCCGCGCCGCGCGCGAGTTGACGGGCACCGGGCAGGGAGCGGCGGCATGAGTGTCGTGGGCAGAGGCGCTGCCGTGGGCAGAGGCGCCGTCCTCGCCCTCGACCAGGGCACCAGCGGGACCAAGGGGCTGCTCGTCACGGAGGACGGACGGGTGGTCGCCACCGCGCACCGGCCGCTGACCCAGCAGTACCCCCAGCCCGGATGGGTCGAGCAGGACCCGGCCGTCCTGTGGCGCAGCGTCACCGGGGTGGCCGAGGAACTGGCCGCCCAGGCCGGTACCGCGGGCACGCACATCGTCGGCCTGGGGCTGAGCCTCCAACGTGAGGCCGTCCTGGTCTGGGACCCGGACACCGGCGCCGCGCTGTCGCCGCTCGTGAGCTGGCAGGACCGGCGTACCGCCGAGCGGTGCGCCAAGCTGGCCGCCTCGGCCGAGGGCGGACTGATCAGCGGCCGCACCGGCCTGCCGGTGGACCCGATGTTCTCCGCGACCAAGGCCGAGTGGCTGCTCGACCGGCTCGACCCGAACCGTGAGAGATCGGCCGCCGGGCGGCTGCGCGTCGGCACGGTCGACGCCTGGCTGCTGCACCGGCTCACCGGTGGCGCCACCGACGCCACCGAGACCGGCTGCGCCTCCCGCACCCAGCTCGTGCGCCTGGCCAACGCCGACTGGGACCCGGACTTGCTCGACCTGTTCCGCATTCCCCGTACGGCACTCCCCCGTATCGCAGCCTCGGACGGTGCGGGCCAGGAGCTGGGCCACACCCGGAACGTACCGGGCGTCGCGGACGGGCTGCCCATCGCGGCGGTGCTCGGGGACTCGCACGCCGCGCTCTTCGCGCAGAGCCACGGCCGCCCGGGCGTGGTGAAGGCCACGTACGGCACCGGCGCCTCGCTGATGGTCCTCAACCCCGAGGGGCGCCGGCCCGCCGAAGGCATCGCCGCCACCCTGGCGTGGCGGCGCACCCGGGACGCCGGTGCCGCCCACGCCCTGGAGGCGAACATAGCCTCCGCGGGCACGGCGATCCGCTGGGCCGCCCAGTTGCTCGGCACTGACTCGGCCGGCATCGCCGCTCTGGCCGTCGATGCACGGGAGGCCGCCGAGGTGTACCTGGTCCCGGCGTTCTCCGGACTGGGCGCCCCGTACTGGGACCGCGGCGCCCGTGCGCTGCTGGTCGGCATGGACTTCGACACCGGCCCCGCCGAAGTGGCGCGTGCCGCGGTCGAGTCGATGGCCTTCCAGGTGGCCGACACGCTCTCCCGTTTCGACACCGTCCTCGGTGGCCCGGTCTCCGAGCTGCGCACGGACGGCGGTCCGACGGGCAACGACCGCCTTATGACGCTCCAGGCCGAGCTGATCGGCCGACCAGTACTTCGGGCGGGCCGGCCGGAGGTGTCCGCCCTGGGTGTCGCGTATCTGGCCGGCACGGCGCTCGGCATCTGGGACGACGCCGACCTGCCCGCGCTCACCCCGCAGGGCACCCGCTTCACCTCGCACGAGGACGACGCCTGGCGCGACCGCCGCATGGCCGGATGGCACGACGCGGTCGCCTGCGCCCGTGGGAAAAGGACCTGACACCGGCCGGGACCTGTAGGCCCACCCACGAATCGCGATCCCACCCGCCGCCCGCGCGTGCCGAGGTCAACGCCGGCCAGGCACCCGCGCCCGTTCTCCCTCGCCCGCTCCACCACTGTCGAAAGAGCCGCATCATGACCTTCACCCCCGAGGCGTTCTCCCTCAAAGACAAGGCCGCGTTCATCACCGGCGCGGGCAGCGGCATCGGCCGGGCCATCGCGCTGGGCTTCGCCGCCTGCGGCGCCGACGTCGCCTGCTTCGACCGTGACGCCGAGGCCGCCCAGGCCACCGCCGACCAGATCGTCGCGGCGCGTGGCAGGGCTGTGGGCGTCGGTGGAGACGTCACGTCCCCCGAGTCCCTGGCCGAGGCAGTCCGCACCGCCGTCGAATCGGTCGGCCCGATCCGTACCGCGGTCAACTGCGCGGGGGTGGCCGGCGCCACCGCCGCAGAGGACATGTCCGCCGAGGACTTCCGCCGTGTCGTCGACATCAACCTCACCGGTGTGTTCCTCAGTGCCCAGGCCGAGGCCCGGGTGATGCTCGCCCACGGCGGCGGGTCGATCATCAACATCGCCTCCATGTCCGGGACCATCGCCAACCGCGGACTGCTGCAGGCCCACTACAACGCCTCCAAGGCCGGCGTCATGCACCTCACCAAGAGCTTGGCCACGGAGTGGGCCGACCGTGGAATCCGGGTCAACTCGATCAGCCCGGGCTACACCCTCACGCCGATGAACAAGCGGCCCGAGGTGGCCGAGCGTCTCAAGGCGTACGCCGCCGACACCCCGCTCGGCCGCATCGCCGAGGTCGAGGAGATGGTGGGCCCCGCGGTCTTCCTCGCCTCCGACGCCGCGTCCTTCGTCACCGGCTCCGACCTGATCGTCGACGGCGGCTACGTCTGCTGGTGAGTGCCCGGCGCAGCAAGCCCATCAGCGTGCTCCAGGGGCCGCGGCCGACCGCGGCCCCCGCGCTTTTCCCCCTTATCCTGCGCTTTCACCACCTGCATGTCGCACGAGCCCGCGGACTGTGCATGGTCCCCTCCCCCACCCGTACGACCGCCGCTTCGCACGACCAGCACTGGACCGCCCGCCTGGCATACCGCGCGCCCTTCCTCAAGAGCCCGGCCGACCCCGATACCGCGTCGACGCGGCCCCGACCGAGGCGGTGCCCGACGATCAGGCCATCAAGGCCGCTGCCGTCTCCTGATCGGTCACCAGCACGTCCACCAGGCCGCCCGCCACGGCCGCCCGAATCGCCTTGTGCTTGCGGCTGCCGCCTGCCACCCCCATCTTCCGGCGGGCGGCAGCGAGCTGCTCACGCGTGATTCCGACGACCCGGGAGTCCAGCTCGGACTCGACCGGCCGGCCCTGAGCGTCGTAGAACCGCAGGCACACGTCGCCCACCGCGCCCTGCTTCTCCAGCTCGGCGCGCTCCTCGTCGGAGAAGGCGTTGCCGCTGCGGGCGAGCGTGCTTGACGGGGTGATCTCTCCGATGCCCACCAGCGCCACGTCCAGATCACCCAGCTCGCCCAGCGCCGCCGACACGAACGGGTCCGCGCGCAGCGCCTGCGCGCTTTCCGCCGACCCGGCCACACCGGGCGCCTGCAGATAGACGGCCTCGCCGTTCACCAACTGCGCCAGCTGCCCGGTCATCCGCGAGGCGTGGCCCGCCGCGGCGGGGTCCCCGATGCCGCCCACCGCCTGCACGATGCGTACGTCCTTCAGCCCGGGAACCGGCTGCATCGCCTGCACCGTGGCGAGCAGACTGGCGCTCCATGACGAGATGCCCACGGTGTCGTCCGAACGCAACGTCGTCTGAAGGTAGTAGGCGGCGGCCGCACCGAGATCGCCGAGCATGGTGCGCTCGTTGTCCGGAGCGGTGTCGACGACCAGAGCGAGCTTCAGGCCATAGCGGTCCTGCAGACCGTCTTCCAGGTCCGGGTGGGTGCCGGACGGCGGCGTCACAGTGATCCGCACGATTCCCCGGTCCTGCGCCTTCTTGAGCAGCCGCGAGACCTTCGCCTGCGACAGATCCAGCCGCGCCGCGATCTCCGGCTGGCGTATGCCCTGAAGGTGATACAGCCGGGCCACGTGCGTCATCATCCGCAGTTCCTCGCCGACGATCGCCACGGGACACCTCTTCTGTCGTCCTTAAGTCATCTCACGCTGCGTTACCCACGCTTGCCAGCGCCTGCTTCAACAGCCCTGCATAGATATTCGCACAGGCCGAGTCGGACTCTGTTGGGCGCAGAGCGAACGCCCGCTCGGCGACTGTGAGCAGGTGAGCAGGCGGCTCACACCGGTCGGTGTCGTCGGCTGTGGCGGGGCACTCGACGGCGCCGTCAGGCGCGGACGCCGCGACACCGGTACGGGGCCGGGTCTCGACCGCGGGGGCCAGTAAGGCTGCGCAGGCCACGCAGGCGAGGACGACGAGCATGGCGGGGCGCAGGCCGATGTGGTCGCCGAGGAAGCCGAGACCCGGTGGTCCGACGAGGAAGGCGACGTAGCCGATAACGGCGACCAGACTGACCCGAGCCGTTTCGTCGGGACCGGATTCCCCGGCGGCGGAGAGCGCGAGAGGGAAGCCGAGCGCGGCGCCCAGCCCCCACAACGGCACGGCGGCGCCGGCGAGGACGGGGTTGTCCGAGGCGATCACGAGAAGCAGGCCGACCGCACCCGCGGCGGCGCTGGCGCGTACGACGGCTGTGCGGCCGAAGCGGTTGAGGAAGAACGTGCCGGTGAAGCGGCCCAGTGTCATCGCGGCGGCGAATCCGGCGTAGACGAGGGAGCCCGAGGTGGCGTCCATGCCGTGTCCGTCGACCATGAGCAGCGGCAGCCAGTCGTTGGCCGAGCCCTCGGCCAACGCCATGGCCAGCACGATCGCGCCGATGAGGAGGAGCCTTCCGTCCTTCCACACCGCCGGGTGCCGTACACCGCGGCCGTCTTCCCGCCACGCCTCGGGGGCGGCGCGGCCGGTGCCCGCCGGGATGCCGCGCATCGCGTAGAGGAGAAGACCGGCGGCCGGCAGGACGACCGCCGCGAGGTGCCAGTGCACCGGCACCCCGGCCGCCGTCGCCGCCATGCCCGCACCGGCGCCGCAGACCGTGCCCAGGCTGAAGAAGCCGTGCAACGCGGGCAGGGTGGTCACACCGCTGATGCGCTCGACGCCCGTGCCGTCGACGTTCACGGCCACGTCGCCGACGCCCATGCCCGCACCGAAGGCGCACAGGCCCGCTGTCACCGCCAGTACCGACGCCGCGGCACTTCCGGCGGAGATCGTGACGACACCGGCGATGAGCAGCCATGTCCCCCAGGTGATGACAGGCCGCGTCCCGAACCTGGACACCAACCGCCCCGAGCAGATGATCCCCAGCATCGAACCGAGCGACAGCCCGAACAGCACCAGCCCCATCTGCGCGGTGGACACGTCCAGCTCGTCCCGGATCGCGGGCGTGCGCGTCACCCACGACGACATCGCGATCCCGGCCAGCAGGAACATCAGGAACAGCGACTGACGGCGCCGACGCACGGCCTGGTCCATGAGAAAGCTTCTCCGTGCGAGCGGGGACGGATGACAGTCCGGGCATCGGCGCCCACCCGGAGCGGACCAATCTACATACCCGCACCAGGAGGAGAAAGCGCTTGCGAACCAACCCTCTCGTCGCACCGCTCCAACGGTCAGCCGATCTCAAGCACGATCTTGCCGCGGACCCGTCCGGTCTGGCTGAGGCGGAAGGCTTCGGCGGCCTCTGACAAGGGCAGCACGCGGTCGATGTGGACGGTGAGGCCGCCGGCGTCCGCGAGGCTCGCCAGTGCGGCGAGCTCCGAGGGATCGGGCTGGGTCCATACCTGGTGTCCGCCGCGCCGAGCCACGTCGGGGTCGACGATCGAGGCGACCCGGGAGGGGTCCTTCAGCAGTTCCTGTGAGACAGCCACGGCGTCACCACCCACGCAGTCCACGGCCGCGTCCACACCTTCGGGAGCCAGCTCCCGCACGCGCTCGGCCAGGCCATCGCCGTAGACGACGGGTTCGGCGCCCAGGGAGCGCAGGAACTCGTGGTTGCGTTCACCGGCCGTACCGATGACCCGGGCGCCCCTGGCCACAGCGATCTGCACCGCCACGGAACCGACACCGCCGGCCGCGGCGTGCACCAGGACCGTCTCCTCCGACCGGGCACCCACCCGGGACAGCGACTGCAGCGCGGTGAGCCCTACGAGCGGGAGGCCGGCCGCCTGGTGCCAGGTCAGCGACGCGGGCTTGCGCGCGAGGGTGTGCACGGGCGCGGCGACGAGCTCCGCGTAGGTGCCGTGCCGCACCTGCTCCGTCCGGACGTAGCCGAAGACCTCGTCGCCGACGGAGAACTCCGTGACGCCCGGGCCGACCGCCTCGATCACGCCCGCGACGTCGAAGCCCGGCACCAGCGGAAGGCTGACCTCCAGGATCGAGTTGAGGTGGCCGGCGACGACGTGCCAGTCGACCGGATTGACCCCTGCGGCCTTCACCCGTATCAGCACCGATCCGGCACCGGACTCGGGCTTGTCGATCTCCATGAGTTCCAGGGCCTCGGGGCCGCCGTAACGACGGGCGACAACCGCTCGCATACGCCTCTCACCATTCCTCTTGATCCATGACGCCCGGGGCTCGGGCACGCCAGTTACGCTAGGACCTCACATTGGTGTCAGGGGCAAGGCCCATGTCGAAGGTCACAAACTGGAGGGCGACATGCGGATCGGGGAGCTGGCGTCACGTTCCGGGGTCAGCGTCCGCTCCTTGCGTTACTACGAGGAGCAGGGTTTGCTCACCAGCACCCGCAGTGCCAGCGGGCAGCGGCACTACACGGACACCGACGTGGAGCGGGTCGAATTCGTCCAGCGGTTGTTCGCCGCCGGGCTGTCCAGCCGTACGATCGCGGAACTGCTGCCGTGCGTCGATGCCCCCAGTGAGAGCAACTCCGACGCCGCGCTGGAGCGAATGGCGCAGGAGCACGACCGGTTGACCCAGCACGTCGCTGACCTCGTACGCACCCGGGACGCGCTCGACGCGCTGATGACCAGTGCCCGAGCCCACCGCGAGGCGCTGCGGGCGACAGCGGCCGGCTGACCCGCGGAGCCGGATGTGCCGTCGGGCCTCAGAGGCCCGCGCCGGGACCGCCCAGTCGTTGCGGGGCAGCTGCCGCCACCCGCGCTTCGATCCTGTGCACCGCGTCCTGCAGGTCATTCAGGTGACGACGTGCCACTTCCTGCGCGGACATGACCGTCCTGCGCCAGGTCACGTTGACGCACCCCAGCACCTCCCCTTCCACACGGATCGGAACGGCGATCGAATTGCGGCCGTCGAAGTCGTACTCCGGCGCGCGCACGCTGTACCCGCGTGACCGAGTGGTCGCCAGCAGACGACGCAGCCACCCGGGGTCGTGGGCATACGCGTTGCCGGGGGCATCGTGTTCGCGAATGCGGCGCAGGACCGCTTCCCGCTCCCGCTCGGGGCAGAAGGCGATGTAGGCCCGGCCCGAGGCCCCGAGCAGCATGTGCGAGCGGAAGCCGATGGGAGCGACGGGGACGACCTCGTCGAAGTAGGCCTTCGGACTGTTCGTGTCGATCGTCTCCATGTAGTCCAGGCGCGGCACGGTCAGCACGGAGGGCCACATCACGCGTTCGCACAGCTCTTCCAGGACCTGCGACGCCAGCTCGCCGAGCCACTCGGCGTCGTCGTGCGGGGCGCGCTGTGGTCTGAGGCTCGCGATGAACGCCCCGTCGGCGAGCCTCTGCCACACCAGATCCTGCTGGTTGCAGGTGTGAAGGATCCGGAGCAGCGTGGCCTTGGGGATGCCGGTTACCTGGTGCAGATCGTGGAGGCTTGCGGCACGCATCTCCTGAAGGACCCGCAGCACCTGCAGCCCGCGCTCCAAGGAGCTGATCGTTTTCACCTGGTAGTTCCGCATGGAACCTGCTCTCACCTGCGGAGATGCCAAACCGATTTCACTGCGTGAAAAGTTAGCAGGCGATGGTTGCCTGGGCTATGGCCTGTCGTGGACTGTTCGTTCCGTGACGCAAGGAGGCGACATGGCCGTCGAGGCAGCAGTGAGCTCACCGGTCCCTGACTCGAAGCCCGGCACAGCCGACGAGCCCGTGATGGTGGCCGAAGGCGAGCTGCTGTGGACGCCCGGCCCGCAGCGGGTTGCCGAGGCGAATTTGACGGGCTTCATGGACTGGCTGGTCCGCGAGCGCGGGCAGCGGTTCGACGATTACGACGAGCTGTGGCGCTGGTCCGTCACCGACCTGGAGGGTTTCTGGGGCGCGCTGTGGGACTACTTCGGCATCCGGTCCGTGACGCCGTACTCCGCGGTGCTCGGCAGCCGGGACATGCCGGGCGCGCAGTGGTTCCCCGGGGCCCGGCTGAACTATGCCGAGCATGTTCTGCGCCACGAACGCCCCGGGACCGACGCCTTGCTGTTCTGCTCGGAGGGCGCTGCTCCGGCCGGGTTGCCGTGGGAGGATCTCGCGGGCCAGGTACGCATCCTGGCGACCCGGCTTCGTTCGCTCGGGGTACGTCCTGGCGACCGCGTATGCGGCTATCTGCCGAACGTGCCGCAAGCCGCGATCGCGATGCTCGCGACGACGGCCGTGGGCGCGGTGTGGGCGAGCGCCTCCCCGGACTTCGGGTCGCGAGGCGTGGTCGACCGGCTCGGCCAGCTGCGTCCTAAGGTCCTGTTCTGCGTCGACGGCTACCGCTACGGCGGGAAGACCTTCGACCGTCGGGAGGAGGCCCGCCTCATCGCCGAGGCCCTGCCGGGCCTGGAGCACGTCATCCACCTGCCCGGCCCCGGCGACGGGAACACCCGGCCGGTCGTCGACGGTGGCTTGCTGTGGGAGGAGGTTTTCGACCACCCGCCCGTGTCGGCCGAAGATTTCGCGTACGAGCACGTTCCCTTCGACCACCCGCTATGGGTGCTCTTCTCGTCCGGTACGACAGGGCTGCCCAAAGCGATCGTGCACGGCCACGGCGGGATCCTACTGGAGCAGCTGAAGCTGCAGACCTTCCACATGGACCTGCGCGAGGGCGACCGGCCGCTGTTCTTCACCACCACCGGCTGGATGATGTGGAACTTCCTGATCAGCTCCCTGCTGGTCGGGGCCTGCCCAGTGCTGTACGACGGGAACCCGGCTCATCCGGAGCCGGACGTGCTGTGGCGGATCGCGCAGGACGCCGGGACCACCTTCTTCGGCGCCAGTCCGGCCTATGTCGACCTCATGAGCAAGTCCGGCATCGTGCCCGGTGAGCGGTACGACCTGTCGGCCCTGCGCACGGTCATGCCGGCCGGTTCACCGGTGTCGCCGCAGTGCACCGCGTGGTTCTACCGCAACGTCAAGGCGGATCTGTGGGTCACCACCGGCAGCGGCGGCACCGACTGCTGCACCGGCTTCGTCGGCGGGGTGCCCACGCTCCCCGTGTACGCCGGTGAGATGCAGGCACGGTCTCTCGGTGTCGCGGCGTACGCGTATGGCGAGAACGGCCGCGAAATCGTCGACGGGGTCGGCGAGTTGGTCATCATCGAGCCCATGCCGTCCATGCCGGTGACGTTCTGGGGCCCGAACGGCGACGAACGGTACCGCCGCTCCTACTTCGAGGACTTCCCCGGTGTCTGGCGGCACGGCGACTTCTTCAAGGTCAACATGCGCGGTGGCTGCTTCGTGCTGGGCCGGTCCGACGCCACGCTCAACCGGCAGGGTGTGCGTATCGGCACCGCGGAGATCTACCGCGTGGTCGAAGCCCTGGACCAGGTCGCCGCGGCCTTGGTCGTCAGTCTCGACCTGCCGGACGAGAAGTTCTTCATGCCGCTGTTCGTCGCCCTCGAGGAGGGCGTGACCCTCGACGCCGGGATCGAGAACACGATCCGCGCCCGGCTGCGCCGGGAGTACAGCCCCCGGCACGTACCGGACAGGATCATCCAGGTCCCGGCCGTCCCGACCACCCTCACCGGCAAGAAACTCGAAGTACCGGCGCGCAGGATCCTGCTCGGCACACCCGTCGAACAGGCGGCCGACCGCAGCACGGTGGCCGATCCCCGCGCACTCGACGCCCTCGCCCGGTACGCCCGTACCCAGCGCGATTACCCCCTGACCGCTGCCGCCACCACCGCAATCTGAGCCGCACCCTTGGAGAGCACCGTGAACGATGCCAGACCCGTCTCTTCCTTCCCGCTTCCCTCAGAGCTCACCGACGTCGCCGGCGCCGAGAACTGGGCGTCGATGTACCCCTACTACACCCGGTTCCAGCCCGAGGACGACCAGCGGTTCTGGTTCTACAACGCGATGCACTTCCCCGAGCCAATGCCCGCGTTCGACGCCGTCACGGCGGAGACGCCCTACACCGCCCTCGGCGCCAACACGGCACGCATGTTCGTCTTCCCCACCACGCTCGGCATCGAGCACCGCATCGTCAACGGCCGGGTCTACATCACCGCCAACCCGGTCACCGACCCCGCGGAGATCCAGCGCAGGCTCGCCCTGTTCAGCGAGCGGGCGGGCCACTACTACGAGAACTGGGACGAGCTCTACCAGGGCTGGGTCACCCGCATCACCGGCCTGATCGACGAGGTGCAGCGGATCGAGGTGCCACGGCTGCCCGAGTTCGAGGACGCGGACGTGATCTTCCAGGCGAAGGGCGTGGCACAAAACCACTACCTGCGCGAAAACTACCACCGGCTCATGGACCTGTACTCCAAGATGTGGCACCACCACTCGGAGTTCCTGATGCTGGGGTACGGCGCCTACGTCGTGTTCTTCGAGTTCTGCAAGACGTCGTTTCCCGAGATCCCCGACCAGGACGTGGCCCGGATGGTCGCGGGGATCGACGTGATCCTCTATCGTCCCGACGACGAGCTGAAGAAGCTGGCGAAGCTTGCCGTCGAGTACGGCGTCGACGATCTGTTCGTCGAGGGCTGCGACCCGGACAAGGTACTGGCCGCACTCGCAGCCCGCGGGGACGACGGCCGGAGGTGGCTGACGGCCCTGGACGACGCGCGGGAGCCGTGGTTCAACATGTCGACCGGCGCCGGTTTCTATCATCACCACCGCAGCTGGAACGACGACCTCACGGTGCCGTTCGCGGCGTTGCCCCGCTACGTCGACCAGGCACGGCGCGGCGAACTGCTCGACCGCCCCACGGAACAGCTCAGGGCGGAGCGCGAACGCATCGCCCAGGAATACCGCTCCCTGCTGTCCGGCGAGGACGAGCAGGCGGCCTTCGACCAGATGCTCGGCCTGGCCAGAGCCGTGTTCCCGTTCATCGAGGACCACAACTTCTACTGCGAGCACTACTTCACCACGAAGTTCTACGGGAAGGTCCGCGAGTTCGGTGAGCTGCTGCGCGACCAGGGTGTCCTTGCCGACGCCGAGGACGTCTTCCAACTGAGCCACACCGAGGTCGGCCAGGCCCTGACCGATGTGATGCTCGCCTGGGCGGCAGGCACCAAGCCCGTCGGGTCGACCCGGGTCCAGGACACGGTCACCGAGCGGAGGCGGATGTTGGAGACCCTCGCGGGCTGGTCCCCGCCGCCGGCATTGGGCCCCGTCCCCGAGGCGCTGAACGACCCGGCGGTGCGCATGCTGTGGGGCATCACCGCGGAGACCATCCAGGCCTGGTCGACACCGGCAGTGGCGGGCGATCACGAGGTGCGCGGGTTCGCCGCCTCGCCGGGCGTGGTCGAGGGCACCGCCCGGGTGTTGTTGAGTGCCAACGACATCGGCCAGGTACGCGAGGGCGAGGTGTTGGTCTGCCCGGTGACGGCACCCAGCTGGGGCCCGGTCTTCGGGAAGATCGCGGCCGCCGTCTCGGACATCGGCGGCACCATGTCGCACGCGGCGATCGTGGCCCGCGAGTACGGGCTACCCGCCGTTGTCGGCACCGGTCACGCCACCAAGCGGATCACCACCGGCCAGCGGCTGCGCGTGGACGGCGACCGCGGCATCGTCACCATCCTCGACTGAGCGTGGAGAGCACCACTATGAACACCTCGCCATACGTCCGCCGGTTCGCAGAACTCCGGCTGGCAGACCGGCCCACCGTCGGCGGCAAGGGCGCCAGCCTCGGCGAACTCACCTTCGCCGGCGCGCCCGTACCGCCCGGCTACGTCGTGACCACCGCGGCCTTCGAGGCCTTCCTCACCGCCCTCGACCCGGACGGCGAGATCCGCACCGCGATCGAGGCGCTGGACGCCCAGGACACCGAGACGATCGCCCGCGCGACCGCACCCGTCAGGGAGCGCATCGAAGCGGCCGAACTGCCGGAGGGGGTGGCAGCGGCGATCCGCGGTCACTACCGGGACTTGGACAGCGAGTCCGACGCCCCGGGCGAGCCCGCTCCCGTCGCCGTACGGTCGAGTGCGACCAGCGAGGACGCGGCGGACGCCAGCTTCGCCGGACTGCAGGACACCTACCTGTGGGTGCGCGGCGAAGACTCCCTCATCGAGCACGTCCGTCGCTGCTGGGCCAGCCTCTACACGGTGGAGTCGGTCAGCTACCGGCGCCGGCTGGGGCTGCCCGAGCACGACCTCGCCATGGCCGTCGTCGTCCAGCGCATGATCGACCCGCGCTGCGCCGGCGTCATGTTCACCCGCAGCCCGCTCACCGGGGACCGCTCCGTCGTGGCCCTGGAAGGCTCCTGGGGTTTGGGGTCTGCCCTCGTCGGCGGTGACGTGACACCCGACAAGTACGTCGTCAGCAAGGTCACCGCAGACATCTGTTCCCGTACGGTCTCCGAGAAGCTGCGGCAGCACCGGATGGACCCGAGCGGGTCCGGGGTGCTGGAGGAGGACGTACCCGAGTACCTCCGGAGCGAGCCCTGCCTGTCCGACGAGGAGATCCACGAGCTCGTGCGGATCGGCCGACAGGTCGAGTCCCATTACGGGACCCCGCAGGACATCGAGTGGGCGATCTCCCGCAACCTCGTCCCCGGCCACAACATCTTCCTGCTCCAGAGCCGCCCCGAGACAGTCTGGTCGAACCGCGAGAAGACTCCGGTGGCCGCGCCGAAGGCCAGGGCATTCGACCACGTGCTGTCGCTGCTCGGCGGCGCGGGCGCCGGCGGGGGCACCTCGTGAGCATCACCGGCGAGGACGTCCAGGACATCCTGCGGATCATCGATGACATGGAGGTCGATCGGCTCCATGTGCGCACCGGCCGGTTCGAGCTGTCGCTGCGCCGTGGCGACGACGGTGAGTGGACGCAGTCCGCCCGAACCACCGCCCAGCCGGTACTGGTCGACGACCGTGCGGCGCGGGAGCAGCCGGCGCCTGGCGGGGCCACTCCGGCGGACCGGGCGGCACCCGCCCGCGAGGGCCTGACCGAGGTGCGCACACCGTTGCCCGGCGCCTTCTACCGCGCGCCGAAACCAGGCGCGCCGCCCTTCGTGGAGATCGGGGACGAGGTCACCGAGACCACGGTGGTCGGGATCGTCGAGACGATGAAGCTGATGAACTCCGTGTACGCGGGGGCGGCCGGAACGGTGGCGGACATCCGCCTGGGCGACGGTGACTTCACCGAGCAGGGCACGGTGCTGATGTTCATCGACACTCAGGCCGGAGGGACGGCGTCGTGATCCTGCGGCGTGTCCTGATCGCCAACCGGGGCGAGATCGCCCTGCGCATCCTGCGTACGTGCAGGCGGCTCGGTATCGAGGCCGTGCTCGCCGCGTCCGACGCCGATCTCGCCTCCGTACCGGCCAGACTGGCCGACCGGGTGGTCCGCCTCGGCCCTCCCCCGCCCTCGGCCAGCTACCTGGACGTGGACGCCGTGCTCGCGGCGGCCAGGACCGCGGACGTCGACGCCGTCCACCCCGGCTACGGCTTCCTCTCCGAGAACCAGCGGCTGGCCCGGGCCTGTGCCGAGGCGGGCATCGTGTTCATCGGTCCCACCGTGAAGCAACTCGCCGCCGTCGGCGACAAGTTGGAAGCCCGTCGGCACGCCGTCGCGGCCGGGTTGCCGGTGGTGCCCGGCGGACCGCTGGAAGACACCGCTGACGCGGCGCGACTCGCCGCGGAGATCGGCTTCCCCCTCCTGATCAAGGCGGTGGGCGGTGGTGGCGGCCGGGGCATGAAACAGGTACACGATCCGGCGGCCCTGGCCGCCACCATCGACCTGGCGGTGGCCGAGGCGGGAGCCGCATTCGGCGACCCCCGCGTCTACCTGGAACGCTTCGTCGCGACGGGGCGCCATGTGGAAGTCCAGCTCATCGCGGACGGCGAGAACGTCGTCCACCTCGGCACCCGGGACTGTTCCGTGCAGCGCCGCTACCAGAAGCTCATCGAGGAGGCACCCGCGCCCGCTCTCGACCCGGCGCTGCGCGAGGAGATGCACCGCGCCGCGGTGGCTCTCGGCAGGCATCTGGCGTACCGGGGCCTGGGCACGGTCGAGTTCCTCGTCGACGTCGACCGGGGCACCTTCTACTTCCTGGAGATGAACGCCCGCATCCAGGTCGAGCACCCGGTCACCGAGGCCATCACCGGACTGGATCTCGTAGCCGAACAACTCGCAGTGGCCGAAGGTCGACCGCTCTCCTTCGGTCAGGCAGACGTCACGTTCTCCGGTCACGCCATCGAGTGCCGTATCAACGCCGAGGACTGGGCACGGGACTTCCAGCCAAGTCCTGGCACCGTGACCGAGGCGCTCTGGCCACTCGGCGAGGGCATTCGGATCGACACCCACCTCCAGGCGGGCGCCACCGTGCCGCCCTACTACGACTCTCTGCTCGCGAAGCTGATCGTCCACGGCCAGGACCGCGCCGAGGCCCTGGTCCGGTTGCGCGGCGCCCTCACCCGATGCGCGATCGACGGGGTCAACACCAACGTGCCCATGCACCAAGCGGTGTTGGACGACGCGGAGTTCGCCCAGGGCGGCGTGGACACCGCCTGGTTCACGCGGTTCCTGCGGGACCACTCGGCAACCGGACAAGTGACGGTAGGTGGTACCCATGGCTGACATCCGGCTCGTCGACGTGTCGCTGCGCGACGGCAACCAGAGCCTGTGGGGCGCCACCGGACTGGACACGGGCAAGATCCTCCAGATCGCCCCGGTCCTGGACCGAGTGGGTTTTAGGGCCCTCGACTACACCTCCAGCACCCACATGGGCATGGCAGTGCGCACCCACCGCCAGGATCCCTGGGAACGCATCCGGCTCACGCACCGCGCCATGCCCAACACCCCTTTGCAGTTCATCGGCACCGGGCTGCGCTTCATCTCCTGGGAGGTCGCCCATCCCGAGTTCATGCAGCTGGTCTACGACCGACTGGTGGCAGGCGGCGTCACCCGGTTCGTCGTACTCGACCCCATGCATGACATGGACGCGGTACGCGAGTCCGCGCGGATGATCCGTGCGGCCGGGGCCACCGAGATCGTCGGAGCGCTGACCTACACCGTCAGCGACGTGCACGACGACGCCCACTACGGATCGCTCGCCTCCCAGATGGCTGTCTGCCCGGACATCGACCGCGTCTACATCAAGGACCCAGGCGGACTGCTGACGACGGAACGCGCCTCCACTCTGATCCCGGCCGTCCTGGGCAATCTCGCCGGCAAACCGCTGGAACTGCACTCCCACTGCACCATCGGCCTGCCAGGCCTGACCTACCTCAAGGCCGCCGACCTGGGAGTGCACGCGCTCCAAGTGGCCTGCGGAGCCCTGGCCGGCGGGACATCACTCCCCAACGCCCAGCAGGTCGTGGCGAATCTGCGCGAGTTCGGCCACACCGTGGACATCGACGACCGGCTGCTCGGCGTGGTGGCGGACTACTTCCACGCCATGGCGGCGGCCGAGGGACTCCCCGTCGGTGGACCCCGGGACTTCGACGCCGCGTTCATGCGCCACCAAGTGGCAGGCGGCGTGATGACCACGCTCCACCGCCAGCTCGACGAACTGGGCTTCAGCAACCGCTTCGACGCGGTCATCGAGGAAGTGACCCGAGTCCGCGCCGAACTCGGCTACCCCATCATGGTCACCCCCTTCCCGCAGATGGTCTGCACCCAGGCGCTGTACAACGTCATCGGCACCGAACGCTACGAGAACGTCTCCGACCAGGTGATCCGCTACGTGCTGGGCAGCTTCGGCAAGCCCACCGCCCCCGTGGACCCGGACATCTGCGACCGCATCCTCAACCGTCCACGGGCCAAGGAACTCACCGAAGAACCGCCCCCGCCCACGGTCACCGAACTGCGGCGGCGGTTCCCGCGCGGCATCAGCGACGAAGAGCTGCTCCTACGCGCCACCATGCCCGCCGAGCAGGTGGACGCCATGGTGGCCGCAGGCCCGGCCCCGCAGCACTACAACCCCCAGGTCAAACCCGTACTCGACCTGCTCCACGGCCTGCGGACCCGCCCGGCGACACCCGAACTCATCCTGGACAGACCCGACTTCCGACTGGAGCTGCACCGTGACCGCCGATCCGACTGACGAGGCCGCCGCTGCCGTGACCGACCGTCTGCGCGCCATCCGCGGGATCGTCTTCGACCTGGACGGCACCCTCGTCCTGGGCGATCGACGCAACCACGGGCTCACACCCCTCCCCGGAGCCCTGGAACTCACCGCCGCCCTCACCGCCCGTGGACTTCCCTGGCTCACCTTCACCAACGGCACCACCCGCACCCCCGAGGCGTACGCACAGACGCTGCGCCGGATCGGCTTCGACCTGCCCGACACCGCCATGCTCAGCCCCGCCACCAGCGCCGTCGACCACTTCCTGGCCATGGGACACCGAAGGGTGCTGGTGCTCGGCGGCGACGGCCTCAAGGAGCCGCTGCGCCAGGCCGGATTCGAGATCGTCGCGTCCAAGGGCAAGCCGGACGCCGACGCCGTACTGGTCGGCTGGTACCGCGAGTTCACCATGGACGACCTTGAGGCGGCCTGCCATGCCGTCTTCGGCGGAGCCACCCTGTACAGCTGCTCGCAGTCGGTGTTCTTCGCCAGCGCCGAGGGCAGAGCCCTGGGCACATCCCGTGCCATCTGCGCCATGATCAGCAGTGTCACGGGCGTCACCGAACAGATCGTGGGCAAACCCTCGATGATCGGCCTGCGATGTGCCGCGCGGCGGCTGCGCGCCGCGCCGCAGGACCTCGCCGTCGTCGGAGACGACCCGGAACTGGAGATGGCGATGGCCCGTCACGCCGGCGCCCTCGCCATCGCGGTGGCCACCGGCATCCACGCCGCGGACCGCTTCACCTCGCTTCCGCTAGCGAGGAGACCGCATCTCACCCTCGACGGTGTCGGCGGGCTCCTCAACCTCCTGCCTGCGGCCGCTTGACCATACGAACATCGGCGAACACCGCAGGGGGGAAAGGTCTGACGGGCCACCTCGGCAGTGCTGGCCCAGCTGTGCCGGGCATGCGATTCTCGATGAAGGCGAAGACCTGCCCCGTCAGTGCCTCGTCGCCGGGACTGGACACGGCGCTCATCATCTGCATGGCGCCGAACACTGCCTCGACGACGGCCGGGGCATCGTCGGACAGGAAGCCCAGCACGGCTATCAGCAACAGAACCTCACCACGCGCTACAAGCCGAGCACGCGGGTGGACATCAACCGGATCGTCGAGCGCGTGGACCCGGACAGCTGGGACGAGCGCAACAGCATGGAGCTCAACGACATGCCCCGTGTCCTGGGCAAGCCGGGAGTTCCGGTGATGAGCATGCACACGATCGACGACTGGCTCGTGCCGCTGTCCATGCAGCAGACCTACACCAAGAGGGTGGCCGCCAACGGCCAGTCCGGCCTGCTCGTCAACCGTGGGCTACGGTCCGCCACGCACTGCGGCTTCTCCGACGCCGAGCTGAGCAAGGCGTGGAAGGACCTCACCAGCTGGGTGGAGCGAAAGAAGGTCGCGTCCTTGACGTTCGGCTGCCGCTTCATCGACCCCGAGGCACCCGCAACGCCCACCAGCGAATCACGGAAACTCTTCCCCGCCTGCCTCAAGTAGCGTACCCATGACGGGAGTTGATGCTCGCCGCCTCAGCCGCACAGGCGCGCAACGGTCACACCCGTCATAGCGACCGCCTGGCCCTCGCCGGACTGACGTCCGCCACGGCGGCGCATACCGTCGAGGGGGGCAGCCGATCCGGGCCACCGCGCCGGGGCCGCTCGACTCACCTGCCCCCGACGGCGAACACGACTGGCTCGCCCCTGACCGTCCGGCCCGGTACGAGAGCGTCCAGTCGACGGTGCGGGTGCCGATGCACGACGGCACCCGCCTCGCGTCGGCTGTCTCCCTGCGGGACCCCCTGCTGCGCGCCTTCATGAGCAACTGGCTGCAGGCCGGCAGAGACGCTCTGGCACAGCACTTCGACCCCACTGCCCGCGCACTGGACGCCCTCGTCGAGAGCTTCGCTCTGCACAACCACTTCGACCCCGCCCCCACCAGCCGTGCCGACATCACCGCGATCGTGCGGACCGCCGCGGGACGCCACAAGGACCCGGGGCCGCGTCAGTGAGACGTGGCGCGCCGACGGCATCCGCCATCTGCCTCGCGTGGCAGCCGAGTGTCTTCGCAGGCACGAGCAGCGACGTACGATGACGAGCGCTCGGTATACCGACCCGACAAATGCGGACTCTGCTGCTCGATCTGCGCCCCGACCCTCAGGCCGTACGCAACCGGCCCACCTTCTCCACTATCGGTGGGCCGGGCACGCCTTGGCCGAGCTACGAGGGCGATCCGCTGGAGCGCTCCGCCGACGACTCCAGCCGCGTATAGGCGTGGACGCGACTTTCCAGCCCCTGCGGGTTGGGGCCGTAGACGGCGATCATGCGGGCGTACTCCGGCGCCCAGTAGCGACCGACGCTCCCGGCCGGAACCCGGACCACGTCGCCCGTGACAGCCTCGAGGGTCTCTCCGTCACACGCGACGAACAGGTGCCCTTCCAGGACGTAGTTGAACTCGTCGTGCGGATGCTCGTCCGTCCATGACTCTCCCCGCAGTTCCCACTCGATGAGGGCGACGCCCGGTCGGCTGCCCTCGCCCGGCGGCACGAAGACGTGGCCTTTGGGCCATCCCTCCTCCCGGCGAACGAGGGGGCTGGAGAGGTATTTCTGCGGCGCCATCGTCTGTCCCTTCCCCATGGCGTGCGTACGGAGACATCAGTCCTTCGGGAGTTCCAGCAGAGCCAGAGTCGCGGTGTTCGCCTTCTCGACCAGCACCGCGAGTGACCGCGGCTTGCCGTCCCACGTGACCCAGCGATTCGCGCCCTCAAGGATGGTCATGACGAGCTTGACCTGCTGAACCGATGGCCCGAAGCCCATGTCCTCGGCCGCAGCACGATAAAGCGCTTCGTACAGGTCGACCCAGGCGTCGACTTCCTCGCGGAGCACTGACGGGAGGAAGTGCACGACCTGGTCGGTCGCCACCAGCAGGTCCCAAAGGTCGCTTTCGGGAAGCTGGATCTGTCGGGTCAGGTGGACGTGCACCATCCGGTGCCAGCCCTCCTTGGGGTCAAAGACCCCACGCACTTCCTCGAGTACGGCGATGCCGAACTTGTAGAAGTGCCAGCGGAGGGACTCGGCGACGATCTCGTCGCGACCGTCAGGGAAGTGGTTGTACAGGCTCGGGGCCTTGATGGCCATCTCCTTGGCAATCATGCGCATGGAGACGGAGTTGAACCCGTTCTCGGTGGCCAGCCGGAGGAACGCCTCGAGGATGGCTCGCCGGGACTTGCTCTGGTGACTCCAGTCGAGCTCGCTCAGATGCTTGTCGAACTCCTCGACAGCGCGGGGCCACCGTTCCTCGGTCACGACCACTCCTTTGCCGACGTCTGAGACCCGAAGGCACGGGACATCGAAAACTACCTTACGTTAGTCAGTGTCCGTCTCATCGCGCTTCACCGCGTCTCAGCTGGGGTGTCGTCCCGGCCCCACGGCAGTAGCCAAACTACCTTACGTTAGTTAGCCTGCGGTATGCCCAGACAAGCACAGGCTGCATCCGACGCATCCGGCGAAGGCTCCTCCACGGCCTCTCGTGATGATCTCGCCGCCGCTCTTCGCGGGGCGGGAGTCGAGTTCGACGACTCGTCGCTGACGCGAGCTCTGTACTCCTCCGACGCGAGCCTCTACCGCGTTGTCCCGTCCGCGGTCGTGAGGGCGCGGAACGTCGAGGACGTGATCGCGGCTCATGAGGTGGCGCGTGAGATGCGGATTCCGGTCACGATGCGCGGTGCCGGCACGAGCATCGCCGGCAACGCGATCGGAAGCGGCATCGTCATCGACACCCGTCGGTTCGGCCGAGTACTCGAGATCGACCCGGTCGCGCGTACGGCGCGCGTGGAACCGGGCGCTGTGCATGCGGATCTGCAGCGCGCGGCAGCGCCTTACGGACTGCGGTTCGGACCGGACCCGTCTTCGCACAGTCGCTGCACGATCGGCGGGATGATCGGCAACAACGCCTGCGGGTCACGGGCGCTGGGCTACGGGCGGACGGTGGACAACGTCGAGTCGCTGCGCGTGCTCTACGGGAACGGCGAGCTGGCCCGGGAGCAGGACGGCCGGCCCAGCGGCGTCACCGGAGCGCGGCTGGCGACCGTCGGGGACGCGAACCTGGCCCATCTGCGCACTGAATTCGGCCGCTTCGGCCGCCAGATCAGCGGCTACAGCCTGGAACACCTGCTGCCCGAGCGGCGCCGCATCGACCGGTTCCTCGTCGGCAGCGAGGGGACTCTGGCAACTGTCCTCGAAGCGACCGTACGGCTGGTCGACGACAGAGTCGAACGCAGGATGCTGGTGCTCGGGTACCCGACGATGGCCGACGCGGCCGACGCCGTGCCGACGCTGCTCGCTGCGGCGCCGGGTCGTCTCATCGCCTGCGAGGGCATGGACTCGCGCATCGTCGGCCTGGTGCGCGAAAAAGGTTCGCCGGTCCCCGACCTTCCCAGGGGAAGCGGTTGGCTGTTCGCGGAGGTGGCGGGAGAGGGCGCGATGGATTCGGTACGGCGGCTCGTCGCCGCCGGTGCCGCACTGGACACCAGGCTGGTCGACGACCCGCGTGAGGCGGCCGCGCTGTGGCGTATCCGTGAGGACGGCGCCGGGCTCGCGGGACGGTCACTGCCGACGCCGGCATACGGGGGCTGGGAGGACGCGGCCGTCCCGCCGGAACACCTCGGTGCGTGGCTGCGCGACTTCGAGGAGCTGTTGCGGGCGCACGACCTTCGGGGCATTCCGTACGGGCACTTCGGCGACGGCTGCATCCACTGCCGCATCGACTTCCCCTTCCGACCCGGCGACCCCGCTTCGACCGGAGTCTTCCGCGACTTCATGACCGCGTGCGCGACCCGGCTGCGTGACTACCGCGGCACGCTGTCGGGAGAGCACGGTGACGGCCGGGTCCGCGGTGAGCTGTTGCCGCTGATGTACGACGAGGAGTCCCTCGCCCTCTTCCGGCAGGTCAAGGCCGTATGCGACCCCGACGACCTCCTGAACCCGGGCATCATCGCCGACCCTGTTCCGATCACCGAAGATCTGCGGCCGGTGCGCCCGCGGGAGCCGGTGCGTGCGGGTCTGCGGCTGCTGCACGACGCGGGAGACCTCGGTGACGCAGTGCATCGTTGCACGGGCGTCGGAAAGTGCGTGGCGCCGAGGACCGCAGGGGTGATGTGCCCGTCCTATCTAGCCACGAGGGACGAGCGCGACTCGACCCGCGGCCGCGCCCGCGTGCTGCAGGAGGCGCTCGACGGTGGCTTGCTGCGCGGTGGTCTGCAGGACCCGGCCGTGGCCGAGGCGCTCGACCTGTGCCTCGCGTGCAAGGGCTGCTCGAGCGACTGTCCCAGCGGCGTCGACATGGCCACCTACAAATCCGAGGTGCTGCACCAGCGACACGACATCGCCGGGGTGCGGCGACCGCGGTCCCACGTCTTCCTCGGACAGCTCCCGAAGTGGGCGCGTCTCACCGCGCCGCTGGCACCGCTGGCCAACCTGCTCCTGCGCGTCGGGCCGCTCGCCGGCCTGGCCAAATGGGTCGCCGGTATCGACCACCGGCGATCCGTGCCGAAGTTCGCCTCCCCGACTCTGAGGAAGGCGACGGACTCCTCCGGTACGGAGGATTCGCCGGCCGACGTGTGGATCTGGGCCGACTCCTTCACCGACCACTTCTTCCCGGAGTCCGGCCTGGCGGCGATCCGGTTCCTGGAGTCCCGGGGCCTCACGGTCCGCGTCGTCCGGGAGGACGCCTGCTGTGGCTTGACCTGGATCACGACCGGCCAGCTAGACCAGGCGCGGGTCCTGGTCGGCCGGACGATGCGGACGCTCGCGCCCTACGTCCGCAGTGGAATCCCGGTCATGGCGCTGGAGCCGTCCTGTCTCGCGTCGCTGCGCAGCGACGCGCGGGAGCTGTGCGACACCGAGGAGGCGGACGTGGTGGCGTCGGGTGTGCTGAGCTTCGCCGAGCTCGTCGAGCGTCTCGACCTGTCTCTTCCTGACCTGACCGGCGTGGAGGTGGTGGCGCAGCCTCACTGCCACCACAGCGCGGTCATCGGCTGGGACACCGACCAGCGTCTGCTGGAGAGGGCCGGTGCGACCGTCACCAAGGTGCAGGGATGCTGCGGCCTGGCTGGCAACTTCGGTGTGGAGAAGGGGCACTACGAGGTCAGCGTCGCTGTCGCCGAGACGCACCTTCTGCCCACGGTGCGGACGCACTCCGATGCGGTGTTCCTCGCGGACGGCATGTCCTGCCGCGTGCAGCTCGACGACCTGGCCGACGTACCGGCCCAGCATCTGGCCGAGCTGTTCGCGTCCCGCGCCTGAGGCCTGGCAAAACGTCTGCGGAACCGGGCCGGGGCTCGGTTCCGCAGACGTGAAGAGTGCAGATCAGTGGATCTGGTTGCTCAGGGTCCCGACCTTCTCCAGGACGACCTCGACCTTGTCGCCGGGGCGCAGCCACATGGGCGGATTCCGCTTCGCGCCGATGCCCTCGGGGGTACCGGTGGCGATGACATCGCCGGGGCTGAGGGTGAGGAACTGGCTGACGTAGGAGATGATCTTGGCGACGGAGAAGATCATGTACTTGGTGTTGGAGCCTTGGACCCGGGTGCCATTGACGAATGTCTCGATGTCCAGGGCCTGTGGGTTGCCGATCTCCTCCAGGGTCACGATGGCTGGTCCGAACGGCGTCGCCCGGTCAACAGCCTTGCCCGCGAGCCACTGTGTGCCGCGGTACTGGAGATCCCGGGCGGTGATGTCGTTGAGAACGGACAGTCCGGCCACGTACGACAGAGCGTCGCTCTCGTCCACGCGGCTGCACGCCTTGCCGATGACGACGGCGAGTTCTCCCTCGAAGTCCAGGTTGTCGGTCACGTCGGACCGGTCGATGGCGTCGTAGGGGCCGATGAGGCTGCTGGCGAACTTGGCGAACAGGTCGGGGTGGCTCGGCATGGCGCGACCGGTCTCGCCGACGTGGTCGGAGTAGTTCAGGCCGACGCAGAGGACCTTGAGCGGGTCGGTGACCGGCGGGCCGAGGCGCACCGTGGCGACGTCGCCGACGGGCTCGATGGCCCCGCCGTCGAGAACCGGGTCGAGGGCCGCGGCGATCGAGGGCAACCGGCTGCCGTGCGCCTGGAGGAACGCACGGGTCGACGGCAGGTCGGCGGAGGCCGCAAGGCCGGCCGCGCGCAGCGCGGTGTTGAGACCGAACACGTGGTCGCCGTGCAGGAGGCCCGGCTGCCAGCCGGCACCGGAATGGTAGGAAACAAGCTTCACGTCATGTCCTTCGTCGTAGTCAGTCGTACGGGGTGTGTGCCGTTCGCAAAGGCGCCCTGCCCGCGGGGAGGCTCGCGGGCAGGGCGCTGCGTGGGAACCGGAGCCGTCAGGAAAGACGGATGGTCTTCTTGTTGGCGAACTCGTCCAGGCCCAGGCGGCCGAGCTCTCGGCCGATCCCGGACGCCTTGACACCGCCGAACGGCAGGTCGGGCTGGCTGCGGATGAGGGTGTTGAGGCCGACCATGCCGACGTCCAGGCGGTCGGCTATGTCCGCGGCGAGGTCCGCGTCGCGGGTGAACACGGCGGATCCGAGCCCGAACCGGGAGTCGTTCGCGACCTCGACGGCCTTCTCGACGGAGTCGACCTTGTACAGGACCGCGACAGGACCGAAGAGTTCCTCGCTGTAGGCGCGCATCTCCGGGGTCACACCGGTGATGACCGTGGCTGGGTAGAACGCACCGGGGCCGTCGGGGACCACGCCGCCGAGGTGCAACTCGGCCCCCTTGGACACGGCGTCGGCCACCTGCTCGGCGATCTCCCGCCGGCCGGACTCGGACGCCATCGGGCCGATGCGGGTTTCCGGGCTCAGCGGATCGCCGGTGTTCCACTGCTTCGCGCGGGCGACGAACCCCTCGAGAAACCGGTCGTAGACATCACTGTGGATGATCATCCGCTTGGAGGACGTGCAGGACTGGCCGGCGTTGCTGAACCGGCCCGTCGCGGCCAGGTCGAGTGCGAGGTCGAGGTCGGCGTCGGGCAGGACGATGAACGGGTCCGAGCCGCCGAGTTCCAGAACGCACTTCTTGAGATGCCGGCCGGCCTGGGCGGCCACGATCTGGCCGACTTCCTCCGAGCCGGTCAGCGAGACGCCCCGGAGTCGGTCGTCGGCGATGAGGGAGGCGATCTGCGAGGACGACACGATGAGGTTCTCGTAGACGCCCTTCGGAGCGTTCGCGTCGGCGACGATGGCATCGATGAGCAGCGCCGTTCGGGTGCAGGAGCGCGCGTGCTTGAGGAGGACCGTGTTCCCGAGCAGAAGGTTGGGTGCGACGAAGCGCGCCACCTGGTACAGCGGGAAGTTCCACGGCATGATCCCGAGCACGGGGCCGGTGGGGGCGGTCTGGACGACGGCTCGTCCCCCGGCGCCGATCTCGATGACCTCATCGGCCAACAGCTGGGCACCGGCGCCGGCGTAGTAGTCGTAGATCGAGGCCGATAGGGCGACCTCGCCTTCGGCCTGGGCGAGCGGCTTACCCATCTCGGTCGCCATGGCCTCGGCGAGCTCGGCGCTTCGCTCCCGGTGGAGCTGGGCGATGCGGCCCAGGACAGTGCCCCGTGCGTCGGCTCCGGTGCGGGCCCAGTCGCGGTAGGCGTCGGTGGCGCGGGTGAGCGCCGCGGCGACCTCGGTGTCGGTCATCATCGTGTACTCGGCGAGCACCTCACCATTCAGCGGCGAGATGGTCTTGTACGTGCTCATAGCTGGCTTCTCCAAACCGCTTGCGGGGGGTGTGGTCAGACCACGGACGGGATCAGGACCTCGTAGCTGGGGTATCCCTGGGCTGCCTCCGCCTCGGAGATCGCGATGAACTTGTCGAGGCCGCCGACGTAGAAGTTGGCGGTGCGGGCCTTTCGCTTGCCGGGGATGTTGTTGCCGAAGATCCACGAGCCGGTCTCCAGGAACAGCGAGCCCTTGAGCTCGTCGAGGCAGGTCTGGAGCCACTTCTCCTCGGCCTCCTCGCGCAGCCAGATGGAGGCGCCCTGGGTGTCCTTGATGCTCTTGACGGCCTGGGCGATCCACTTGGCCTGAACGCCGATCGCAGAGGGGTTGTTCACGAACGGGCCGTTCGGGCCGAGGATCATGAACAGGTTCGGGAATCCGGACACGGTCATGCCCATGTGGGTGCGGGGGGCGTCGGCCCAGTGCTCCTTGAGGGTCTTACCGCTGATGCCGCGGATATCCATCTTCCGGTAGCTGCCCTCGACGGCGTCGAAGCCGGTGGCCAGGACCAGGACGTCGAGCTCGTGGAGGGCGCCGTCCTCGGTGACGAGGCCGCCCGCCACGAACTCCCGGATGGGGTTCTCCCTGATACTGACAAGAGTGACGTTGGACTGATTGAAGATCTCGAAGTAACCGGAGTCACAGATGGGGCGACGAGCGAACAACTCGCTCGGGGTGAGCTTGCGCGCCGTCTCCGGGTCCTGGACGGTCTCCCTGATCTTCCGCTTGATGAAGTCGGCGGCGAGCTCGTTGGCGGCGCGGTCGCTGGTGACGTCGCAGAAGGTCTCCGTGGCGAAGGTGTAGTTGCCGCCCTTGCGCCAGGCCCACTCGAAGACGGCCTCGCGCTCCTCCTCGGAGACGCTCCAGATGCTGCGCGTGGTCTCGTCGACACCGAAGCCGATCTTGGAGGTGCGGAACTCCTCCCAGCGGTCCTCGCACGTGGTCTTGAACTGCTCCAGTTCGGCGTCGGACCACTCGCGGTTTCCCGCGGGGACGCTGTACTGCGCCGTGCGCTGGAACGAGGTCAGATGGGCGACGGTCTTGGCGGCCTCGGTCATGAACTGGATGCCCGTGGAACCGTTGCCGATGACACCGATGCGCAGGCCGGAGATGTCGAGATCCTCGGGCCAGTCGGCGGTGTGGACGATGCGGCCCTTGAACCGGTCGATCCCGGGGAAGTCGGGGATGTTGATCTGGGACAGGAGGCCGGCGGCAGTGACCAGGAAGCGGGCGCGGAACTCGCCCTTGTCGGTGACGACGTGCCAGTTCGCGTTCTCCTCGTCGAAGGCAGCGCTGACCAGGGCGGTCTCGAGCTGGATGCGTGAGCGCAGGTCCCAGAAGTCGACGGCGTCCTCGATGTACTGGCGGATCTGAGGCCCGGGAACGTAACGAGTGCGCCAGTCGGTCCGCTGGAACAGTTCCTTTTCGTAGGGCAGCTGGTACATGAAACTCTGGGTGTCGGAGAGCGCACCGGGGTAACGGTTCCAGTACCAAGTGCCGCCAACCTGCGGCGCCTTGTCGATCGCGATCGCGTCGAGGCCGGCGTCGGCGGTGAGGGTGCGCAGTGCCATGACGCCGCCCATACCGGTTCCGACTACGAGTGCATCGATCTCACGCACGGTTTTTTCGTTGCCCATGTATTGCTCCTTTGCGGGATTTCGAGCACAGAAAAAGACTCGATCGGCAGGGTGAACAGCGCACAGGTCTGCGCGGCCATTGTTTCCCCGGGATCACCGGGGAGAGTCGAGCGAGATTTCGACAATGCGACGTTACGACTCGGAAATATTGAGCGCCAGACAGAATTGATGCGAAGGTCGCGAGCGATTGTTTCCGGAACTGAAATGATCAGTGCGGCTGCAAGGCCGCTCAGGCGGCGACCGCCGGTCGATTCTGGCGCAGATGGCGGCGCAGGTGTCCGAGTGCGGCTTCGACGGGCAGGGTGGTCGCCCCGGATCGCCACGCCACGCGGAGATGCACGTCGGGCACCAGTTCGCATTCGCGTTGAGCGAGGGGGAGGAAGACGACGTTGGGATTGGTCGTCGTGCGGGCGACGGACCGCAGGGCGAGATGACAGCCGACCTCGGCACCGACCAGCGCCAGACAGGAGAAGGTGTCGGGGGCGAACTGGACGTTGTTGACGCCGCCGGCGCCGTGCGCGTAGCCGAGGCGCCAGAGCCGGTCGGTGGTGACCGATCCGGTGGCGTAGGGCAGGGAGACGAAGGGCTCGGAGGCCACGTCCTGGAAGCCCACGACCTGGGAGCCGGCGAGGCGATGCGTCCGGGGCACCGCTACGACCAGCGAGTCCGCGATGAGGACCTCACTGTCGAGGCCGGGCGGCGGATTGTCGAAGCGGCCCAACCCGACATCCACCTCTTCATCCAGCAGGCGGCGGATCGTAGGCCTGGAGACGGCTTGCGAGGTCAGATCGAGGCGGATGCCGGGATGGTCCGCGCGCATGGCGCGGGAGAGGGCGGCCACCAGAGGATGCGCGGCGACCCCGCAGAACTCGACACGGACGATGCCGGATTCCCCGGAGACAGCAGCTCTGACGGCGGTTTCGGCGCAGGCGACCGCTTCGAGCACTTGACGGGCAGGTTCGATGAGAGCTCTGCCGGCCGGGGTGAGGGAGACCGAGCGGGTATTGCGCTCGAAGAGGCGGGTACCGAGGTCACCCTCGAGGGCCTGGATGGTCCGGCTCAGCGGCGCCTGGGCCATGAAGAGCTGCTCCGCGGCCCGACCGAAGTGCAGATGCTCGGCGACCGCGAGGAAAGCCTGAAGTTGTCGCACATTCACGGTCGCACACACCTCCGATTGCAATGTTCAGCACCCACCGTATACTAACGACCGTTAGTTCGCTAGAGTCGGCGTGAGGCAGTGTCGCCGACCCACGTCGGCCGCCCGTATGGCTGCATACCCCGCTGTCGGGCCGTCGCCGAGATTAATCCAGTTTCGACAACACACCGTTCCCAGTTCTGACGTATTCCGATCTGACGCGGTCGGACCCGTTGACGGACTGTTCGGCTGTCCTTACGTTTCATTTCACTTTCCGCACAAGCAGGTTTAGGCGGCCCGAGTTCCCGGCCACCGAATGTCTTCGCCCTGATCTGAGAGGGTTGAAATGTCTCTTGCAAGCAGCACCGAAACCCCGGCCGGAATCGCCGGTGGTGCCGGTGGTTTGCTCCTTGTCGGTCCTCAGCAATACCCGAGTCTGGAGCGGGAGCGGGCGCTGGCCGAGGAGTTCGGGCTGGACTTCATGGTGGCGCCGGACCGGAAGACGTTCCGTGCGTCGATCCCGGAAGCGACCGTGGTGATGGTGACCCCGTACGCGCCCGTGGAGGCCCAGGACTTCGCCGCGATGAAGAAGTGCATCGCCGTGGTGCGGTACGGCATCGGCTACGACAACATCGACGTGACGGCCGCCCGGACGAAGGGTGTGCCGGTCGCGATCGTGCCGGGTGCGGCGACCGAGGAGGTCGCGTCGCACGCGCTCACCATGGGGCTGCTGCTGGCGCGGCGCATCCCGGCGGGGCAATCGGCCATCGAGGCCGGCCAGTGGGCGGGCAGCGTCGGGATGGACACGCCGCGGTTCTCCCATCTGGACGTCGCGGTCGTGGGCATGGGCCGGATCGGCCGCCAGGTCGCCCGGTGGTACGCGGCACTGGGCACGAACGTCCGCGGCTACGACCCGTTCGCGACCTTCACCTCGGTACCGGCCGCGCCGCTGAGGGAACTGCTCGAGCAGTCCGACGTGGTGTCGCTGCACCTGCCGTTGTCGGCCGAGACCAGAAACCTGATGTCGGCCGAGGTCATCGGACGCATGCGGCACCGCTCGGTCCTCGTCAACGTCTCGCGCGGCGGGCTCGTCGACGAGGCCGCGCTGGCGGACGCGCTGCGGTCCGGCCATCTGGCGGGTGCGGGTCTGGACACCTTCACGACCGAGCCGCTGCCGGCGGATCACGTACTGCGCGGTGTGCCGAACCTGGTGATGACCCCGCACGTCGCGTGGCGGTCCGACCTGGCGATGGACGCGCTCCAGGAGGCCGTCGTGCTGCGCGCCCGACAGGCGCTGACAGGCCGGCCGTTGTCGGACCTGGTCACCTGACCGGACCGGCATCCCGCCACGGCCACCTCCCCCCACACCAGAACGTCTGTGCAGGCATCGGTGCCGGCGCAGCGAGCTCCACGCGGTGAGCCCGTACCTGAACAGGACGGCATCACTCGGGGAGGCGACACCTACACCCAACCGGCCCCGCGGTAGCTCGGTGGGCCTCACCAGGAAGAGAAACTCATGGCACGACACGAGCAGGTCCCCACTGTGAGTGGTGAAAGACGAAGGGCGGAGGTCGTGGACGAGCCGCGGCATCTGCAGGGCAACATGGGCGTCGGCGAGCTCGCCATGAGCGTGCTCGCGTTCTCCGCGCCGCTGACCACGGTGGCCGGGTTCATCCCGGTGCTGCTGATGTTCGGCGGCAAGACGGGTCCGGCGATCTACATCGTGGCGACGGTCATACTCCTGGTCTTCTGCGTCGGCTTCACGGTGATGGGCCGTGCCGTTCCGAACCCGGGCGGCTTCTACTCCTTCGTGACCCAGGGTCTCGGACGCCCGGCCGGTCTGGGCGGCGCGTTCCTGGCGACGTTCGGCTACTTCATGATCGGTTTCTTCGCTCCGTCGTTCTTCGCCATCACGGTCCAGAGCTACGTGGAGAAGAACCTCAACGGTCCTCACATCGCATGGGGCTGGTATGCGCTGGCGATCGTCGCGGTGACCACCGCACTGGCCTACCGGCGCATCGACCTCTCAGCGAAGGTGCTGACCGTAGTCATGGTGCTCGAAGTCGTCGCCGTTCTCGTCTTCGACGTCGCGTCGTTCGTCCACGGGGCTCCGTCCGGCACCGGGGGCGCCACCCTGAGCCTGCCGTGGCTCACCGA
The DNA here is from genome assembly GCF_024612035.1 of Streptomyces sp. DSM 40750. GTDB lineage: Bacteria > Actinomycetota > Actinomycetes > Streptomycetales > Streptomycetaceae > Streptomyces. The sequence continues at coordinate 11,209,509 of NZ_CP102513.1, read as the reverse complement.
CCCCAACATCGGTCTGGCACTCCTGTTCGTGGTCGGCAACTTCTTCGGGTTCGAGGCGACCGTCATCTTCCGCGAGGAGGTCAAGGATCCCGACAAGACCATCCCCCGGGCCACCTACCTGTCCGTGGCGGGCATCGGCGTCTTCTACGCTCTGGCCGCGTGGGCCTACATCGCCTTCACCGGCGCGGACAAGACGCAGGCGACCGCCACTGCCAACACCGGCGGAATGTTCACCGACGCGCTGACCGTGCTGGTCGGCAAGACCGTGGTCGACATCGTCACCGTCCTGCTGCTGACCTCGATCCTGGCGTCGATGCTGTCCATCCACAACGTCACGGCGCGATACATGTACTCGCTCGGCACCGACGGTGTGGTGCCGACGGTCCTGGGCAAGGTGCACCCCAAGCACGGGTCGCCGTATGCGGCCGCGTCCGTCATCGGCGGCCTGTGGGCCATCGGTGTGGTGCTCTTCGTGGCGCTGGGCAGCGACCCGAACGTCCTGTACGCCCGGGCGTCCGGCATCGGTTCCTTCGCGATCCTGCTGCTCCTGTTCGCGGCGAGTGTGGCGGTGTTCGTCTACTTCCGTCGCAACCCGTCGCGGGAACCTGTGTGGAAGACCGCCGTCGCACCGCTCGTGGCGGCGATCGGTATCGGCGTGGTGGCCTGTCTCGCGGTGGCGAACTACTCGGACCTGCTCGGTGGCTCCGGCTTCGTCACGTCGTTCTTCCTGATCTTCACATTCGCGTTGTTCCTGATCGGAATGGCCGTCGCGCGAGTTCTGCGGACTCGGCGTCCCGAGGTGTACCAGCGCATCGGCCGCCAAGAGCTGTGACGGCCTCCGCCTGCGACGCCGTGTACGTACGGCCGGGACACGACAGGCACTAGAAGGGGACGCCTCGTCCGACGATGTTGACGCTCGGCGACTCGCGCGACAGCAAACAGTCTGAGTACACGACAAGGAAGGTGCGGAACACCGTCCGGCGCCGCTGCCGAACGAGCTGGATGCACCGACGTCTTACGTCGGGGACGTCCACGAGCTCGGGCACCAGCGGCGCCGGATCCGCATCGGGAAACTTCTTCACTCACTACCCTAACGTCCGTTAGTTAGTTAACGTTCTTCCCATCTGTTGAACTTCTTCGCAGCAACCGAGGTAGCCATGAAAACTCCGGCAGAGACAGCGCCGAACCAACCGGCCGCCGCCGTCGGCAACGGGCTTCCGCTTCAGGTCGCGGTCATCGGCGCCGGCCCCAGCGGGTGCTACGCGGCCCAGGCTCTGCGCAAGGGACAGCCCGACCTCGAGATCGCGGTCTTCGACTCGCTGCCGACGCCGTTCGGGTTGGTCCGGTACGGCATCGCGCCGGATCACCAGGGCGCCAAGGCAGTGTCACGCCAGTTCGAGCGGCTCTTCGGGCAGCCGGGGGTTGATTTCGTCGGGAACGTGTCTGTCGGAACCGATGTGAGCTTCCGTGCGCTTCTGGACAACTTTCACGCAGTCGTGCTGGCAACCGGACTGGGGACGGACAGGCAACTGGGCATCGACCAGGACCCGGACGCTCGGGTCGTCGGCGCCGGTGACCTGATCCGCTTGTTGAACTCCGACCCGGACTCTCGCCTGCGCCACCGGCAAGCCGGTCCGGAGTGTCTGGGGCCCGAGGTCGTCATCCTCGGCACCGGAAACGTCGCGGCGGATGTCGCACGGCTGCTGGCCAAGTCCGACCTGGACTTCATCGCGTCGGACGTCGACGACGACGCGCTGCGCGCAGTGGCGCCGGACCCCGTGCGGACGATCCACATCCTGGGGAGGTGTGAGCCGCATGCAGCGAAGTGGGATGCGTCAATGGTCAAGGAACTCGCCGAGGTCGTCGGGGTCCACCTGAGCGTGGATGGCGTATCTCTGCTCGGCGGGCCCGCGGTGTCTCCGCGCACGACGGTGAACGTGCGGTTCCGGCAGGTTCCGGTCTCCATTCGCAGGCACGACGGCCGGGTCCGCGTGACGACCCGTCATGTGGAGGGCACGGCGCTGGTCGACCACCTCGACGCCGACACCGTCATCACGGCGCTGGGCTTCGACTCCCCTCCGGCACAGCCGGCACATGTCGCTGATCTGGAGGCATCGAACGTGTTCCGCGTGGGTGGTCCCGCCACCGGCCGCCTGGGAAACCTTGCGGAGAACCGGAAGTTGGCGGCATCTGCGGCGAAGTGCGTCCTCGAGTTCCTGCGCGGCCAGGAGCCGCAGCAGCGTACGGGCCTGTTCGGCCTCCGCGACCAACTGCCGGCCTCGACGGTGAGTTTCGAGGCGTGGCAGCGCATCGACGGTGCCGAGGTTCGACGCGCCCGGCCCGACAGGTGCCGAAGGAAGTTCACCACCAGGGGCGAACTCCTCGCTGCGGCGGCGGGTTCCGACGCCCTGGCTTCCATCCCGACGGCCACGACTGCGGCCATCGACAACACAGGAGAAACGGAATGACTGTCGTACACGTCCTGTACGGGACCGAGTCGGGCAACGCGGAGATGGTCGCCGACGACATCGTTGCCGCGTTCCGTGGCCAGGGGTTCGAGACAGTGACCGCGGAGCTGACCGACGTCGAGGTGTCCGACCTGGCTGCCATGGAGATCGCGGTGTTCGTCAGTTCCACTTACGGGGAGGGCGAACTGCCGGAGACTGCCGCGCCGTTCTACGACGCGCTCATGGCGGAGCGCCCCGACCTGACGGGTGTGCGGTTCGCGGCGTTCGGGCTCGGTGACAGCATCTACGAGACGTTCAACAACGCCATCGAGACCCTCCGTAGAGCACTCCTGGAGCTCGGCGCGGAGCAGATCGGTACCACGGCCAAGCATGATGCCGCGTCGACGACCCCGGCCACAGAACTCGCTGACGCGTGGACCCGGGACCTCCTGACCCTGATGCCCGCCTGACCTGGCCTTGTCCTGACCAGACCCGAAGGAGTGACGGAGATGAGTTTGACCATTGAGGACGCCTCGGCGATGTTCCCGTGGAACGACGAGGGATTCCGGGCCGACCCGTACCCGGCGTACGAGCGTGCGCGGGCGATCGCGCCGGTGCACCGGACGACGGAGAACACATATGTGGTACTGAACCACGCGGACACCATGCACAATGCGAAACTGCCGTGTATGCGGATTGCGGAGCCGCCGTCGTTTGCCGCCGCCGGCGAGCACCCTCATCCATGGACCGCGTTCGACAACACCGTCCTGTCCAAGGACGCGCCGGAGCACACCCGGATGCGGCGGCTGACGAATCGTTGGCTGACACCGAAGATGATCGGCACATGGGCGCGGCTGACGCATGACTTCACCGTCGAGACGCTCGACAAGCTCGCCCCGGGCGAGGTGGTGGACGCTCACTTCGACCTGGGCGTGATGCCCACCCATCTGACGATGTGCCGCATCCTCGACATGCCCGTGGGTGACGTGGAGGGGATGTTCTGGGCTCTGTGGGACGCGATGCTCATCAACGCGACCGCACCGGGTGAGGGGATCCACGCGAGGTCGCTGGCTGGGATGAACTTCATGTTCGCCGAGACCGAGCGGTACGTACGGGAGAAGCAGAGCGCCGAGGAGCCTGGAAACGGGCTGGTCGATGAACTACTCGCAGCCCACGGGCGCGGCGAGCTCACCTGGCGCGAGGTCCTGGAGACCACGGTGCTGCTGTACATGTCGGGCGGCCCGAACCCCGCCTACCTCATCGGTGCCGGATTCAAGTTGTTCGCCGAACGACCAGACCTGATGGCCGAGTTCAGGGAGAAGCCGGAGATCCGGGAGGCGTTCGTCAACGAACTGGCGCGGCTGAATCCGGTCGAACTCATCATCACACGGTTCCCGAACGAGGACATCGAGATCCAGGACGTGCGCATCCCTGCGGGGTCGTGCATCAAGTACCCGATCGGCGCCGCGAACCGGGACCCGGCGGTGTTCGAAAACCCGAACAACTTCGACCACAACCGCCCGCCGGAGGCGAGCCGGAACCTGACGTTCGGGCTCGGTACCCACGCGTGTGCCGGGCAGCTGTTGGCGCGGGCCGAGACCAGCGTGATTCTCGGCCTCATCGCCGAGCGGTACTCCTCGGTCGAGCTCGCCGGTGAGCCGCTGGAGGTCCGCACCGACCGTCTGGTCGCGTTCGACAAGCTGCCTGTCCGACTCTCCTGAGCCGGACTGCCGGTCCCTTACTTCGAGGAGCGGTTGAATCACTGCCGACCATGCACATCTCGGGCAACCAACCCTGCCGACGTCGCCCCGGTCTACCCACGCATGACCGGCAACTGACAGATCAGGAGTGCGAAGCGACGCCAGAGACGGCGGGGTGAACCACCGACTCCCCGAGTGGTGAACACCTCCGCCCCCGGCCCCGGTAGGAGCTGGGGGCGGAGGGCAGGTTTTGCACAAAGCCCTCTCGCTCCACCAAGCTTCATGACCAGCCCGGACTGCCCGTTGGCCCCGTACACGGCAAGGCAAGTACGGGGCCAACCACAGCACCAGGTGCTTCGGCAGGCGGGTCTTCGGCCTGACTCGGCTGGCAGCTCGCGGAGGCGACGCGCAGCGCCTGATTCCGGGACGGCGTCCCCGGGACGCGGCTCCGGCTGCTGGCGGGCCTCACCCGGCAGCAGCCGGAACGGAGCTGCGTGGTCTATCCGCCTGGTCGGCATGGCGTCTTCGGCAGACGGCGGTCGACCGTGACGTAAAACACCATGAATCAGCCTTTATGAGGATGTGCTCTCTGAAGCCAGGAGACAGGCCTGCGGCAGCAATAGGCCCCGCTTCCACCCCATGCCTGATCCCCGCCTTCTGGTTCAGTCCTGAGCAAGAGTCGCGCGGGCATCGCCCGCGGAGCGCCGTATTGCGGTGTCGGTCAGTTCTTTGACCCTGTCTGCGGGTACCGGGAGGCCCGGGGTCTCGGAGAACCAGCGCCACTTCTCCGCGTCGGTCAGCCCCTCGGGCTGTGCGGGCAGGTACGGCTGAACGTAGACGGGGTGCCTGGCTCGCTTCGCCAGCTGTCGGCGAGGCTTCCGGTGTCCACGGCGTCGTAACCCAGCGCGTCCAGCAGCTCAGCCACCTTCCAAGAACTCGCGCAGCTCCCGGCTGCGTCCGTATACCTCGTCCCCGGTTGCCCACTGGGGCCTGATTCCGGCGGTCAGCGCCCGTTTCGCCTGTGCGAGGGCGAGCGCCGGCTTGGTGGCGAATGCGTGATCCTGAGGGGAACCCGCCGTCGCCATCCGCGCCGGATCGGCGATCCAGTCGGCCTGCACGTACAGGTCCCGGTCGATGAGGGCGTGGCCCCGCTTGGTCGCGTACGTCGTGTACACCGCGACGATCACGTTCTCGGCCCGGCCCATCGTGCCGGAATACTGCCGGCCCATAGCCGCGGTTTTCGTCCCCTTCTTCGCCTGCCCCGTCTCGTCGGAGATCAGGACCCCGCCGTCGGCGCCGAGGTGCCGGGTCAGGAACGCGCGCACCACGTCTCTCGCGGCGTCCTCCTCCCAGCAGGCGCGTTCGAGCAGGTGGTCAGGCGGTACGGCCGGGGCCGACTGCCTCTGCGATCGACCAGCAGTTGCCCGCGACGCCCGGCATCAGTAACCCGCGCAGGTACAACACGCCGTTGGCCCGCAGGTCGCGGCGGCGGTAGACCGGCGCGAGGTCTGCGGCGAGTTCGGCGAATACCGTTTCCATCTGCTCGGGATCTGCACCGCGGTGCGGTGCAGATCCCGAGCCGTGGTCACCGTGTGTGGTGCCTGTCACCTCCGATACCGCTGGGCCACTGCCGCGAAGGCGGCCTTGGGTTCCCATTCCATGTCGGGGTAGGTCTGTCCCCGGTGCCCTTCGAGGAGTTTGACGATGCCCAGGCCTGCCCGGTCCAAGTCGTCCCTGGGGTCGCCGTCCGGGCGGTGCGGGTAGCCGGGCAAGGCGAACAGGAACACGAACGCGCTGTCCACGCCCTCGGTCTCGAAGATTTCCAGCAGTTCGCTCAGATATGCGGCCTGGCCGGCCTCGTCGCGCTCGTATATGCCGTTCAGTCGCACAGGGGCCTTGGTTTGTGGGTCGTGCTCGACCACTTCCAGCACCCGCCCGCCGCGGTCTCCCGCGCCGCGGTAGGCCGCGGTGCCGAACCCGGTGATGGCGAGCGGCTTCGGGCCTTGGGCCAGGGTGCGCACCGCGTCCCGGAACCGGTCGGCGACCTCGGCGGAGCGGATCAGCTCGTACGTCACGATGTCGAAGAAGGTCCAGTCGACCTGCTCGAACTGGATGGATGCGTAGGTGAGCTTGCCCTGGAAGCGCTCGCGGACCGTGGCCGCCGCGTCGCGGAGGAACGTGTTGATGCGCACACCGAGTTCACGCATCGCTTCGGCCCGTCGCTCGGGCCGGCTCATCAGTTGCTCGACCCGTCCCTCGGGGCTTTCTCCGGGTAGGAACCCGCGGTTCATCACGCTCAGCTCGACCCCTGCGACGAACACGACTGCGGCCCCCTGCTGTCGGAGCCGTTCCGCTCGCGCGGCGCAGTCGTGGAAGAGCGTGAGGATCTGCTCCGGATCCAGTTCCAGCGGATAGGGCGAGAACCAGACCTCCAGGCCGAGCTCGGCGGCGACACCGGCGGCCAGCTCCAGTCGGTCCGGGGCGCCGCCGATGATCTGGACCGCGTTGCAGTGCAGGTCGTCGCGGATGACGGCGAGCTCGCGCCGGACCACCGCGGTGTCGAAGTGCTCGCGGGATATACGGCCGTGCGCGACAAATCCGGTGTCGTAGGTCATTCCTCTGGCTCGCATGATGACGTCCTCTCTGTCAGTCGCGGGCGGGTCGAGGCTGACAGGAAAAGTGCGTGCGCGCAAGTTTGCGTGCACGCAGTCATGCGTGGGACGCTGACACCGTGACGACACCACCACCAGGGCTGCGGGAGCGGAAGAAGCAGGCCACGCGCGAGGCGCTACGCGAGGCGGCCCTGCGCCTGGCCGTGGAGCACGGACCCGACCAGGTGCGGGTCGAGGACATCGCCGAGGCGGCCGGGGTCTCGCCGCGCACCTACAACAACTACTTCGCCAGCCGCGAGCAGGCGATCGTCTCCGCTGTGACCGCGGACCGGGAGGCGCGGATCGCGGCGGCGGTCGCGGCCCGGCCTGCAGGAGTGCGCCTGGCTGACGCCGTCACTGAAGCAGTGGTCGAGCAGTACACGAACACCAGTGAGCGCGAACACGAGGCGCTGCTGCTGATCACTGCCCGGACCGCGCTGCGCGACGCTTTCCTCGACACCACCGCCGGCATCGAGCCCCCTCTCACGGCGGTGATCGCCGGACGCCTGGATGACACCGGAGCGCACACCGCCCGCGTTCTTGCGGCAAGCGTCGCCGCGGCGGTTCGCATCGCACTGGAAGGCTGGCTCCAGCCGACCGGGAACGCAGAGGCCGTCGGGAGTTTCGGCGCCGGAGGACTGGTCGTGCCCTCCGGCTCACTGCCCGACCAGCTCCGCGCGGCACTGGCCCCGCTCGCGCCCGCGTTCGACGCCGCCGAACGACGCACCCAGCCGTAAAGGCAACCCAACTGATCCGTAACATGCCGATGCACTCGGCCGTCACCATCCGAGTCAGCCGGTTCAACGTAGGTGACCCCGCGTCAGGTTGCGATGTACGGCTGGAGTATCCCGCCACCCGGCGAAAGGCCAGGTCAGACAGCGAAATCCTGCTGGAGTACCAGCAGGACCCTGTGGCCATAATCCGTCAAGCGATGTACGCCTGCGAAAATCGTGACATCATCGCCCCGCTTTCGAGCCCGTGAGTAAAGCAGGCATGCCTCTCCATGACGAGCAAGCGGATCCGTCTGCAGGAGCAGCGAAGCCAGAGCGCCTTGGTGCTTCCCCTCCATTGCCACCAATTCAAAGCAGGGCTTCGGTGTATTCGCAGTTGAGTAGGTTGTCCGGACGTAGGCACGGAGGCAGGCACAGCTTCCAAGAGCACGTGTGTGTCGGACTGCGGTGATCCCTGGAAGCCCGTACCTGCCTCCTCGATCAGCCTGACGGCGCCGAGGATGAACTGCCTGGGCTGCTCTTCCGGTGCCGCGTGAGGAGTTGCTGCTCCAACTGGACGGGCGCAACCGGCATGAGGACGGCAACGCACTGACCATCACCTCGCAGACGCTGAGGACGACTTCTTCGCCCGGTCGAGCCTCCTCACGACGAGGGGCGCGAGATCACCGAACCTGGACATTCTGACCCTGCGCGCGGAAGCCGGGGATGCTCCAGATGCCCTCGGGGCGACCTCTGCATGTGGGTTGCCGCGCACGGCAATCATTCGAGTGACGTCACACCGGCCGGCCGTGTTCAGGCGGCGACACCGAGTTCGGTGCGGGTGCGGTGGATGAACTCGCGGACGGCCGGCTCGCGCCGCCAGGGGGCGAGGGAGGCGTTGAATTCGCGGACGTAGTCCTTGGCGCGGGAGGACTGGACGCGGGCGAGGATGTCGATGGAGCGGTTGCCGAGTTCGAGGCCGTGGTCGAGGTCTCGGGCCTGGAGGTGGGCGGTCCCGACGATGGCGAGCCGCATGCCGACGGAGCGGGTGAACACCCCGGTCGGCATCGCGGCGGCCTGCTTGTTCCAGCCGAGGGCGGTTTTGGGGTTCTTCAGGTCCCGGAAGACCTCGGCGGCGTCCGCGGAGAGGCGGGCGTGGTGATAGAAATCGATCCAGGCGGGCTCGTCGCCGCTGTCGTCCTTCGCCTGGCCCAGGAGGTCTTCGGATGTTTTCAGGGCGCGGGAGGCGGCCCGGGGGTCGTTCTCGCGGGCGTGAGCGCGGGCTTCGATCAGCTTGGTGAAGGCCAGCACTCTGGGCACGGCGTGTCCCTTGGCCCGGTTGAAGGCGCCCTGGGCCATGTCCACGGCCTCGGACGCGAAGCCCCGCATCAGGGTCTGCATGGCCATCGTGGTCAGCACATAGCAGCCCAGCTGTACGTCGCCGCCCGCGCGGGCGAGGCGGAGGGCCTGGATGAAGTGCCGCTGAGCGGCATTGTGCTGGCCGACGTCGAAGGCCGTCCAGCCGGCGAGCCGGGACAACTGCGCGGTGACGGAGAAGAGTTCGCGGCCGATCTCGTCGGTGAAGCTGCCTTGCAGCAGCGGGGTGGCCCGGTGGTCGAGGCAGTGGGTGACGGAGTTGGCTTTCCAGTTCCCGCCGCCGTATTTGGAGTCCCAGCGGCGGGCGTCGTCGGCGGCCTGGCGCAGTTCGTCGAGGTCGGCCCGGCCGACCTGCTGGCCGCCGCTGTGGTCGGCGGTCTCGTCGGCGGGGGTGACGAGCCAACGGGTGACGGGGGTGGTGAAGGCGGAGGCGGCGAAGCCGGATCCGGCCAGGAAGTCGCGGCGGTTCACGGAGCTCCAGAACGAAGTGGCGACGCGGACGGCGTCGGCGGGGTCCCTGGGGAAATCCAACCCCACATCCGCGTCGGTTGTCTCCGCCTCGCCCATGCCGATTTCGCCCAGGGCGACGGGCCGGCCGAGCCGTTCGCCGATGGCCTGCGCCAACAGCTTCGGGACCGGCCATTTCGGCGTCATCCCACGTCTGCACCAGTTCGCTACAGAAGTATGTGAGTAGTCCGTCTCTGTCCCGGCGGCGTGGGCGAGCTGGTTGACGCGCAGGGCCAGGGACTTGCGGCTCGCGCCGCTGGCTTCGATGAGCCGGGCCAGGTCCGCGTTCGGCGGACGGGTCCGGCGGGTGGTCGATGCCACGACCTCTCCCCTTGCCGGTCTCCGGGACCGCGCCGACTCGAACAGACGGCTGAGCACATGGGTCCGTACTCGCCGGGTCGAAGAGTCGTACGCGTTCAGTGTGTTGGGTCACCGAGGGTATTGCCTTCCGGCTCGCGGTGAACCCCGTCCGCGAGTTGTGAGCCCCCCTGCGAGCCCTCCCCGCCCATCGGCCGGGCGGCTGTGATGAGAGCCCAGGCCGCCGCCGGGACTGGATGGATCTCCTTCCCGGCGGCGGCCGTCGCCAAGGCGCCACCTGACTCGGGGGTGAACCAGTGATGTGCGGAATCGCAGGCCTGGCCGGAGGTGACGCCGTCCGGCACGAGAGCACGGTCGGCGCCATGGGCGCCTCGCAGGCCCACCTACGGGTGTCCGGATGCATCAGGACACCACCGCCGAGAGCCCGGCCGCCGCCCACGGAGCGGTCGCGATCACCGCCAACCGCCGCGGCGAACTCCGCCTCCACCTCCGTGACGATCTGCCCGGCATAGCCTGGCCGGATCACTGGAGCGTGCTCGGCGGCGGCTGCGATCCCGGCGAGGAACCGCGCGAGACGATCGTCCGCGAACTCGACGAGGAAGCCGGCCTGGCAGTCGACGGCCTGACCGAGCTCTTCGAGATCCGCGACGAGCACGGCTCCGGGCAGCCGATCACGTTCTTCGCCGCCTCCTGGGACGGTGACGATTGGGCCCTGCCCCTCGCGGAGGGCGTCAAGCTCCAGTTCCTCGCCCCCGAGGACCTCGAATTCCGCACGATCCCGCCGTTCATCCGGGACGGGATCAACCGCTATCCGGCCGCCCGGCCCGCCTGAGCACCCCGCCCTTCGGAGGCGAGGAAGAGGTGAGGGGCTGTCGGCGGCCCCTCACCTCGCAAAGGAACCCCCGTCATGAAGCTCACCGTCGTCGGCTGCGGCTACCTCGGCACCACCCACGCGGCGTGCATGGCCGAACTCGGGCACGAGGTCCTCGGCATGGACTGTGACATCGACAAGGTCACCGTCCTGGCCTCCGGGAAGGCCCCGTTCTTCGAACGCGGCCTCGACGACCTCCTCTCCAAGCACGTCAAGAGCGGCCGGCTGCGGTTCACCGCCTCCTACGCCGAGGCCGCCGACTTCGGTGATCTGCACTTCATCGGCGTAGGCACCCCGCAGCAGCCCGGCGAGCACGCCTACGACCTCACCCACCTGTTCACCGCCGTCCGCCAGCTCGCGCCCCGCCTCACGCATCCGGCGGTGGTCGCGGTGAAGTCGACCGTTCCGGTCGGCACCGCACCCCGCGTCCGCGACCTGGTGCACGCATACGCGCCCGCCGGGGACGCCATCGAAGTCGCCTGGAACCCGGAGTTCCTGCGCGAGTCGTTCGCCGTCGAGGACACCCTCCGCCCCGACCGCCTCGTCCTCGGTTTTGACACCGAACGCTCCTGGGCCGAGACGGTGCTGCGGCAGTGCTTCGAGAAGATCATCAAGGCGGGGACGCCGACGATCGTCACCGACTGGGCCACCGCCGAACTCGCCAAGGCGTCCGCCAATGCCTTCCTGGCCACGAAGATCTCCTTCATCAACGCGATGGCCGAGGTCTGCGAAGCCTCCGGCGCCGATGTCGGCCGGCTCGCCGACATCCTCGGCCACGACGCGCGGATCGGCCGCCGCGGGATGCGGCCCGGCCTCGGCTTCGGCGGCGGCTGCCTGCCCAAGGACATCCGCGGGTTCATGGCCCGCGCCGGCGAACTCGGCGTCGACCAGGCCCTGACGATCCTCCGCGAGGTCGACGCGATCAACAACCGGCGACGCGAGCGCATGGTCGACCTCGCCCGCGAACAGGTCGGCGGCAACCTCGGCGGCCGCCGGATCACCGTCTGGGGCGCCGCCTTCAAGCCCGACACCGACGACATCCGCGACTCCCCCGCCCTCGCCGTCGCCCGCAAGCTTCACGAACTCGGCGCCACCGTCACCGTCACCGACCCCCAGGCCCTCGACAACGCCCGCAAGCTCCACCCCGAACTCGACTACGCCGACGACCCCATCACCGCCGTGCAGGACACCGACCTGCTGCTCCACCTCACCGAGTGGCCGCAGTACTCCCACATCGACCCACACCACCTCGCCGCCCGCACCACAACCCCGAAAGTCATCGACGGCCGCGGCACCCTCGACCCCGCCCGCTGGCGCGAAGCCGGCTGGACCTTCCGCGCCCTCGGCCGCCCCTGAAACCACACAGGACGACGAACTGCGTTTCCTGCTGCTGCCTGCGCCGACGGCTGGGCCGCCGTGCGGGCCGCCGCCGGGTCGGCGGGCGCCGGGTCATCGCTCACCGGCCAGGGGCCAGAACACCGGAGGAAGTGACCTCTTACGGGCACGGATCTCATGGCACGGTGCGGCGAGGATCCAGCAAGGGTCGGGGCACAGGCCGGCGTCAGTCATCTGACTGAACCTCATATTCCTTGTCGCGCAGGCAACTTACAGACCATGCTGTGATCCATCTGTGAACTCCTGTCCCATGGAGGAACATCCGTGCCGTTCAACCCCCCACTGCCCCCGCGTTCGAGAGGGCGCCGGGCACTGGCCGTCGGAGCCCTGGTCACCGCGCTGTTCGGACAGTTGCTCGCCGGGACCGCCGTCGCCGCCCCCTCGGCCAAGACCCCGCCGCCCGCGCGCATGGCCTGGGAGCCGTGTGAGTCTCCCTCCGGCGAGGGCACTTTCGAGTGCGCCACCATCAAGGTGCCCGTGGACTGGAAGCGGCCGCGCGGCGCCACCATCGACCTGGCCCTCGCCCGCCATCGGGCCACCGACCCCGAGCGCCGCATCGGCTCGCTGCTGATCAACCCCGGCGGTCCGGGCGGCTCCGGCGTCGGCTTCGCGTTCAGCGCCCCCGAGGCCTTCTCGCCCGAACTACTGGAGCGTTTCGACATCGTGGGCTTCGACCCGCGCGGCGTCGGCCTCAGCAACCCGGTGAAGTGCGACGAGGACCTGGTGAACGCCCAGGGTGCGCTGCTCTACCCGGACAGCTACTCCTCGTTCACCGCCCTCCGCGAGGCGAACCACGCGCTCGGCGAGAACTGCCGCGACCTCACCGGACCGCTCGTCGACCACATGGACACCGCCAGCGTCATCCGCGACATGGAGGCGATACGCGTCGGCCTCGGCGAGCAGCGGATCAGCTACTACGGCGTCTCCTACGGCACCGGGATCGGCCAGCAGTACGCCGAGCGCTATCCGCACCGCGTCCGTGCGATGACGCTCGACTCCAACATGGACCACAGCCTGGACCCGTGGAACTACCAGAGGACCGAGACCGTCGCGATGGAGGAGTCGTACGGCCAGTTCGCCGACTGGTGCGCCCGTACGCCGTCCTGCGCGCTCCACGACCGGGACGCCCGCACCCTGTTCGATTCCCTCTACCAGCGCGCCGAGGCCGGTGAGCTGGTCCTGCCGGGCGACCCGCCCTACACCGTCACCACCCAGGATCTCCAGGGCGTCGCCTTCGGCTACATGTACGACCCGGCCACCTGGTTCGACTTCGCCCAGTTCCTCGCCGACATGGACGCCGCCGACCCCGCCGCAGGACGGACCCTCCGGCAGCGCGGCGAGCCGACCCCGTTCGGGTATCTCCCGGTGATGTGCCAGGACTACGACTTCGACGTCCCCTCGTACGCCACCCTCGCCCGTTACGAGCGCAAGCTCGCCCGGCTTGCGCCCGTCACCCGGCTCAGCTCCCTCGCCTGGACCGACCTGACCGGCTGCCAGGACTGGCCGACCGAGGTGACCAACCCGCCGCACCGGCTCCGGGTCGACGGGACCCCCCCGATCCTGATGACCAACAGCCGCTTCGACGTGGCAACCCCGCACTCCTGGGGCTCCAACGCGGCCCGTCAGATCGGCCACGAGGCCGTGTTCCTCACGTACGACGGTGCCGGCCACGGCGACTACTGGCTGAGCCCGTGCGCGCGTGACGCCATCGACACGTACCTCCTCACCCTGAAGACCCCCCGCAAGGGCACCCACTGCCCCGCGGTCTGGCCGACCGGGCCCTCCGCCCAGCGGCAGTCGCCGACCGGAGACCTCGTCAACCCGCTGCCCGACCTCCTGGGCGCAGGCACGCACCGGTGAGCCCCGCGACGCGTCCTGATCCGACGCAGACCTGACCGAGGGGGCACGGCCCTGGCCACCAGGGCGGTGCCCCCTCGCACGCGTCGGACGCCGCTCGTCCAACCGTCGGCCACGCCGACCATCAGGCGGTCGGGCGATTGGTCATCCCTGCTGGACGATGCTCTGCGTGTTGACGTCCTCCGAGCCGATTCCCTCTACGCGGGATCGCTGGTCGACTGGGCCAGGTCCTTTCTCATTGCGGATGGACACGGTGATCTCGACAGCGCCGTGGGACAGCAGCCCCGGGGGCCTTCGAAGGGGACCCGCAGCATCGCGGTGGAGCGGGTCTCGTTGGCCACGATCGCGCAGCGGAAGTCCGGGGTGAGATCGGCGTGCAAGCGCTGCTGCTCGACCGGGACAGGATCTCTGCGGCCTCGTGGGAGTTGCGCGCCGCCTTCCAGGACCCAACAGCAGCGATGGCGGCAGTTCCGGTTCAGGCGTTGTAGCCGCCGTGGGCGTCCAGCACCGCGCCCGTGACGTACGACGCGGCGGGGCTCGCGAGGAAGGCGATCGCCGCGGCGATTTCGTCGGGGTGACCCATGCGTTGCAGGGACAGCGAGCTGACCAGGGCCTTGAGGGTCTCGGGGTCCGGCGGTTGCATGCCGCCCTCCATCAGTCCGGCCTCCACGACGTTGGCCGTGATGTTCCGGGGCCCGAGGTCGCGTGCGACGCCCATGGTGTACCTCTCGATCCCTGACTTGGTCGCCGAGTAGTCGGCAAGGCCGGGGGCGCCGACCCGGGAGCCCAGTCCGGAACTCACCGTGATGATGCGGCCGCCCGTGCGCAGCACTCGGGAGGCGGCCCGGATGACGGCGATCACGCCGAGGTAGTTGGTGGCGTGCATCCGGTCCAGTGCGGCGGTGTCGGCGTCCGGGTCGTCCACCGTGGCAGCCACGGAGATCGCCGCGTTGTTGACGAGGATGTCCAGGCCGCCGAAGCGCGCGACCACGTCGTCGATCAGCGCCGGCGCCCGGCTCGTGTCCGCCTGGTCGGACTGGAAGGCGACGGCCTTGGCTCCCTTGCCGTGCACCTCGTCGACGACGGCCTGCGCCTGCTTCTCGGAGCTGACGTAGGTGAAGGCGACGTCGGCGCCCTGCTCGGCCAGCAGCCGTACGGTCGCGGCTCCCAGTCCGCGCGACCCCCCGGTGACCAGGGCGACCTTGCCCATGAGTGGCTTGCTCATTCTTCTCACCTCGTTGATTGACCCGTCCTAGCAGTCGCAACGTTAATTGTTACGACAGGCTGTTGCAACCTTCGCTGTTACGACTGAGCTGTCGTAACATAAAGCGTTGCGGCCGAGAGGAGGGGTTCATGAGTGCCAACAGCAGGCTGACCATCGCCGCCCACGCGCTGGCCTGGATCGGTCTCTACCAGCGCCAGGGCCATGAGGTCGCCACCT
This sequence comes from Streptomyces sp. DSM 40750, assembly GCF_024612035.1. Taxonomy (GTDB): domain Bacteria; phylum Actinomycetota; class Actinomycetes; order Streptomycetales; family Streptomycetaceae; genus Streptomyces. Next base: position 11,194,235 of record NZ_CP102513.1, on the reverse strand, counting down.
CCGAGCAGATCGCGACCAGCGCGAACACCAACCCCGTGGTGATCAGACGGCTGCTCGGCGAGCTGCGCAGGGCCGGGCTCGTGGAGTCCCGGCGGGGCGTGGGCGCGGGCTGGTCGCTGGCGCGCGAGCTGGAGTCGATGACCCTGCTCGACGTGTACGAGGCAGTGGAACCCGGCCCGCTGTTCGCGATGCACCGCACCACCCCGGACCAGGGATGCGTGGTGGGTCACGGCATCCAGCCGGCGATGCAGGGCATCTACGAGGGCATCGAGGAGACCCTGAGACACGAGCTGGCCCGCGTCACGCTCGAGAACGTACTCCGGGACGTACTCGCGGCACCTCGCTAGCCTCCCTGTCACGCCCTGACATCACCAAGATCCCCATCGATGCCCAAGCCAGTGAACAGCCTGGCAACCAGTCACGCCAAAGACGGTTGCGCCATCTCTCGCTCCAGGACCAGCTTGTCGGTTCGCACTCACCGTGACCGGGCGGCCTTCCGGGATCCGGTGCATGCTGGACCCCGAGCTGCTGGAACGGATCACCGCGCGGCGCGCGGAGCTGGACGAACTCGAAGAAAAGCCGGCCAAGCATCTGGCGGAGGTGCGGGCCGAGCTGGACGAGCTCACCGTCGCGGAGCGGGTCCTTGAGCGGATGAGCGAACAGCTCGCCGACGAGCGCGCCTCTGTCGCGCCGGCGCCCGGGCAGGTGGGCGGACGTGCGGCGATGCTGATCCCGCACCGCACCTCAGGCGTGGAGGAGACCACCCTTCCGCCGGACTACCAGCGCATCCTCGCCGCCGTGCGGCAGACCGCCGGTCCGGTCAAGGCCCGGCAGGTCGGCGACGCGCTGGGAATCGACGTCAGCGTGCGGGCCAAGCAGGATCCCATCGCTGTTGAAACTCGGTTTCTGGCTCAACTTTTCGTGCAGGATGCGGTCGAAGTGTCCCCGCACAGGGGCGTGCCCCGTGGCTCGCGAGCCGACAGCTGCAGCAGGCCAACCGTCGGGGGGCGGAGCCTGCAGCAGTGGCTGTCGGACTGCCCGGGGCTTTGCACGTTACAGTCCGGCCGCCTGGGCCAGTGATGCCCGCTCGCCCTCACCCAGGTGAAGGCTGGCCAGCAGTTCATCGTCGGCCAGCAGACGCCGCACCCATGCCGCGTCGGCAGCGAATGCCGCTCGGCAGAGGGCCCGTTCAGGGTGGTCGCTCTCGGGGCCGCTGACTGTCAGGTCCCACGCGTTGTCGGGATCGGTCGGTGCGCAAAGGGCGGCGGCTACAAGCACGAGCCCGAACAACTCGTTCCGGCGTGGGATCGTTGGATCGGCAGTCAGTCTCAGTAGGTATGGGACGACCGCCGGCATCGTGGCGCTAATGGACATCGGCCCTGACATCACAAGCCAGTCCAGTGCTCGTTCGGCCATCTCAGCCGCGTCAGGATCGAGCAGCCCGCGCAGGACGACCGGGACATCAACCGGGCAGCCAGGAATGGACATCCACTCCACGTCCTCGCACCCTTCCAGTGCCGGATGCGGAGAAGTCTCTTGCCTCAGGTACGGGTAGGCCGCGGTCAGGGCCGCTGTCGCAGTCACCGCCGCGGCCTCATGATCCACTTTGCACACCAGAGTGTCTCCCATCCGCCTACTGGCGCCGTACCGGCGTACGTCGACTACATCGACGCCACGAGTCTATGCACGCCCAACCTTCACGGCCTTGAGAGCCAGCCCCTACTGATCGTTTCAACCCGTGCGAGCCGCCGTGGGAGACCTCGGCGTCGGGCCGCGCGCAGCCCGACGCGTACGGCGTGGGCGCTGGCTCCGCCTTCCGCGCGCATCGCTGTCGCCAGGTCGTGCGTGTACTCATCGGGCCGCCAGGCGTGGGATTCCAGATCACTGCGCAGATCGCTCAGCGCCGCCATGTCAATCCCCTCGAACAGGGCTTGTGAGAAAGCCCGGCACTTCTACGACAAGACGACGGGGACCCCTCTGGACTGCGCCGATTTCATCGCCGCACGTGGACCCAGTGCATCCGTTCCGCAGTGGGAACTTGCGGTCGACATCGAGGACCTGGACAGCTTCGTCGTAAGCACACACGATCACGGCCAGGACTCGGCCACCTGGTCCGAGAAAACCGGTCGCCGTGTTGTGCGGTTGTGGTGCGCATGCGGCACGAGCATCGCATCGGACCGCTGCGGCTTGCTGCCCGAGCCCGGATCGCCGCCTCCACGGCCCACCGCATCCTCAAGCGGCACGACCTGCCGCCCCTGGCCACGCAGGACCGGGCCACCGCAGAACCCGTCCGCCGCTACGAACGCGCCCGACCCGGCGAACTGCTCCACATCGGCGTCAAGAAGCTCGGCCGCATCCCCGACGGCGGCGGCCACAAAGTCCTCGGCCGAGCGGCCGGCCGCCAGAACCAGACCCGCACCGGGCGCGGTTACCTGTATTTGCACACCGCCCTGGACGAGCCGTTTGGGCATTGCCCACGCCCAGCTCGGGGTGTCGGGCCGGCGATCAGCCTCGCACATGCAGCCCGAAACCCGTGCGGCCCGCGGGCTCCAGTCCCTCCTTCAGGTGCAGCGAGGGGATCTCGTAGTCACCGAAGTTCTGCCGCCGGAACGCGACCGGCTCGGTCGACTCCAGAGTGAGCAGGCGCTGCACCCATGCCTTGGCGACGTCCGGGTAGTCCTCGCCGGTCATCCGGTCGGTGCCGTACAGCACGAACGGCGGCAGCACCTCGATGCCCGGGTAGTAGAGGATGCCGTGGTGGATCGGGAACAACAGATCGTCGATGGGGCCATTGATCCCGCGAGGGGCGTAATGCGACTCCGGGCCACCGGCGGTCACCGACAGCAGAGCCTTCCTGCCCGCGAGGGTGCCTTCGCCGAAGCGCTCGCCGTACTTGGTGTCGCTGTGCTCGCCGACGCCGTACGCGAAGTGGTAGGTGAACACCCGGTCCACCCAGCCTTTGAGGATCGCGGGCATCGTGTACCACCACAGCGGGAACTGGAAGATGATCGTGTCCGCCCACAGCAGCTTCTCCTGCTCGGCGAGGACGTCCGGGGTGAGCGTCCCGGCGTCGAAGGCCCGGCCCGAGTCCAGGGCGACCTTCAGCGGACTTGAGGCGTTGGGGCCATAGTCCGCAGCGTCCACGACCGCCTTCCAGTTCATCGCGTACAGATCGCTCACCCGTACCTCGTGCCCGGCGGTCTCCAATGTGGACACCGCGAGGTCCTTCAGCGAGCTGTTGAGCGACTTCGGCTCCGGGTGGGCGTAGACGATCAGCGTCTTCATGGGAACTCCTTCGGATCGGATGCCTTCGATTCTGGGCGTCGCGGCGCCCGGCATTCAGGGGCGCCTCTTCCTTCGGACGGGACTTCCTGGTATTGGCAGGGCCACCTTCACGGGCACCACCGAGGCCATACTGGAGGCATGGACGATCTTGCGGGCTTCCTGCGGACCCGGCGTTCCCGGGTCGACCCGGCGGCCGTCGGCATACCCACCGACAGACGCCGCCGGGTCGAAGGGCTGCGCCGTGAAGAGGTCGCGCACCTGTCCGGAGTCAGCGTCGACTACTACGTACGCCTGGAGCAGGGCCGCGCGACCCAGCCCTCCGAGCAGGTCCTCGACGCGCTCGCCCGCGTCCTCGGCCTCGACGAGACCGAACGCGGGCACCTTGACCGGCTCGCCCGGCAGCGCCGCCGCGCGAAGGCGCCGGGCGGGCGGGTCCGGCCGGAGCTGCTGCGCGTCCTGGACCTGGTCGCCGACGCGCCCGCGCTGATCATGGACCACCGCCTGGACGTGCTCGCCGGGAACCGCCTCGCCGGGCTCCTCTACGGGCGGCAGATGCCGGGCCTGAACACCGCCCGGCACATCTTCCTTGAGGAGGCTGAGCGCGGCCTTTACGCGGACTGGGAGAAATGCACCCTCGACGTGGTCGGGCACCTGCGCCTGGGCGCCGGCAAATACCCGGAGGACCCCCGCCTGGCCTCGCTCATCGGCGAGTTGGCGATGGGCAGCGAGCGCTTCCGCCGCCTCTGGGCCCGCGCGGACGTGCGCGCCCGCACACATGGACGCAAGGCATACCGGCACCCGCTGGTCGGACTGCTGGAACTGCACCAAGAGAACTTCGCACTACCGGACGAATCAGGGATGGAGCTGGTGGTGCTGTCCGCGGCCCCCGGCAGCCCCGCCGAGGACGGGCTGCGCCTGCTCGCGGGCCTGGGCGCGGACAGCGGTGACGCGCATCCCCCAGTGAACGCTCAGGTCCACGAGTAACCCAACGACGCCCACCCACCGCCGGGAACGCCTCAACAGTGACGGCTTTCCGATCCCCGGCCTACGTTGCGGCTGGTGACACGCTTCTGGCCGACACCCCAGCTCCCGTCTCAGGGCCGCCGCCGCGGCCCTCCAAGAGTCGCTGCAGTCGTAATCGCCTGAACCACCTTTCCCTACCAAGGCCAGGTCATCCTGGTCCTGGGATCCGGCACCGGCATCGGCCGGGCGACCGCGCGCGCGTTCCTCGAACAGGGAGCGTGCGTGGCGGTCCTCGGCCGCCGTGCGGAGCCACTGCACGAGACCGTGGCGGGCTTCGACACCAAGCATGTGCAGGTGATCGAAGCCGACGTGACGGACGCGGACGCGCTCGACGGCGCGGTGGGGGTCGTCCGACTCTTCGACCGCCTGGACGTCATCGTCGACGACGCCGGCACGAGCGAACCCAGCGGCGTCGACACCCTCAACGACACCTGGGAGCGCCTGCGCTCGGTGAACCTCGACGGGGTGATACGTCTCGCCCGCCCTACCGTTCCATGACTGCGCGCCACCCGAGGCAACTTCGTGGCGATCTCCTCCATCGCAAACTGCGGGGCGGCTGGAACCAGTTCGCCGACAACGCGACCCAGGCGGCAGTCGACGCGCTGGTGCAGAGCCTCGCCCTCGGGCTCGGGGGCCGACGGAGTACGGGTCAACGCCATCGCGCTTGCCTTCACCGTGTCCCGGCTCATCCAGGAGCGTCTGAACTACCCGATATCTCCGAGCGGTACCTCGACCGGGTCGCCCTGAACCGAGTCGCCCTGAACCGGGTCGCCCAGCCCGAGGGCATCGCCCGTGCGGTGCTCTTCCTTGCCAGTCCCCACGCCGGTTGCATCACGTGAGCCGTGAATCCGGGCATTCACGCCCGTCTTCAGAGCGAACACACCAGCTGCGCACGGAATCTCGCCGAGCGCTGGACGGAGGTGCCATGCTCGCGGCGCTGCGTCAGCGAATCCGCCGGCGTCCGCCCATGCTGGAAGTGGGACGTGGCGCCCTCGCCGGGCAAAGCAGCCCGGCTGGCAGCGACCTCACCCTCATGCCCTCCGTCTCCTGCCAGACCAGGCTCGACTCGACCTGTCGCAGCGCCGCAAACGAACAGGCACTCGTAGCACTGAAGCGGCTGGGGCGGCCGAGGTGCCCTGGCCCGGCCGCCCCTAGTCGTCGCATGACGGGGCAGTCGGGCGCGGTCAGGACGGTGCTCCACGTCAGGCGGAAGGGGCTCCGGTGAGGGTCTCCACGCGGCCGGTGTCGAGCGAGTAGTAGGTGCTGACCACGGTCAACTCGCCCTTCTTCACCAAGGGGGCGAGGGCGGCGTTGGACCGCAGATCGGCGGCGGTCCGGTTGGCGTGGGCACGGATCATCGCGTCGACCGGGTCGGCGTGCTTGACCTTGGCGACCTCCTTGTAGGCCGGGCGCAGGGCCTCGACGATCGACTGCAGGTTGCCCGGCAGGTTCTCGCCCCCCTTGAGCGCCTTGTACGCCGCCTTGATGGCCCCGCAGTTCTGATGCCCGAGCACGACTATGAGCGGGGACCCGGCGGTCAGGGGCCCGTACTCGACGGAGCCGACGACCACCGGCTCCACGACCTGTCCCCCGGTGCGTATCACGAACAGGTCGCCTATGCCGGTGTCGAAGACCAGCTCCGGCGGTACACGGGAGTCGATGCAGGAGACGATCACGCCGTACGGCTTCTGTTCGGGGGCGACAGCCGCGCGCCGGGCGGGGTCCTGGTCGGGGTGTTGCAACTTCCCGCTCACCCAACGCCTGTTGCCCTCCATCAGCCTCGCGTATGCCGTCCGGGCGGAGTCGGGTCGGCGGGCGGCGTTCGCGGAGGGGGTGGGCGACGCCGCGCCGATGCTCGCCGCCTTCGCCGTGTCGGAGCCTCCCGCCTTGGACGAACAGCCGGTGAGAACGGCCGCGGTGGCCGCCGCGAGTCCTCCTGTGAGAATGGCCCTGCGCTGTGGCCGCACAGCGTTACCCATGAGTCTGCCCCTTACGGTCCTGAGCGATATCCGCCTGGGAACTCGAGGAGCGTGCAGTGCGCCGGAACCGGCTCTCAGCTCCCTTCTCCCAGGTGGAGTTGGTGATGCCACACTGCCGGGAGACCGGTTAGGGCCCGTCCAACGTTCATGAAGCGCAGGGGAAGCGCCCATCCAAAAACACGGTGTGACCATGAAAAGCCGTTTTGGGCAGGTCGAGAAAGAACACCTCGTCGAACCGGCCGCGGCGCAGCGTCCCCGGGGTCAGCGCGCTGACGTCGTTGGCGGTGGCCACCACGAACACCGGCGCGGTCTTCTCCCGCATCCAGGTCAGCACGGTACCGAACACGCGCTGCGAGGTGCCTCCGTCGCGGCCACCGGCCCCCAGTGCCTTCTCCACCTCGTCGATCCACAACAGCGCACACAGGGAGACGGTCTCCGCCGGCCTCAGCGCCCGCCGTACGCGCTCCTCCGGCTCACCGACCAACGAGCCGAACAGCGCGCCGACGTCCAGGCGCGGCAGCGGCAGCCGCCACAGCCCGCCGATCATCTTCGCGGTGAGGCTCCTGCCGGTGCCGGGGACACCGATGAGCGCGATGCCCTTGGGGGCGGGCAGGCGGAACTCGCGGGCGGCGTCGCCGAAGGCGCGCTCGCGCAGCCGAAGCCATTCCTTGAGCACGTCCAGGCCGCCCAGGCCGTCGGGGCTCTTCTCGGCGCCGTAGAACTCCAGGGCCTCGTTCTCCGGCCATGCACGGAATCGTCCGCCCGAAGCTCCGGGACCCCTCCCAGGCGCAGGGTCGCACCATGCGGACACCCAGACCGTTCTGCGACCGGGGAGATCAGTATGAGCAACCCGACGTACGCCGCCGGGCCGGTGGTGCCGAAGCCCACACCGGCCGAGGGCAGGGCATACGACCCGCTGGCCGTCGCCCTCGGCAACGCCTCTCTGCTCGGCGTCGGCTATCTGCTGATGCGGCGGTGGAGACTCGCAGTCGCCGCCGTGGCCGTCATCGTCGTGCTGGTCTCCCGGCTGGTCTCGACCGACGAGGCGTCGTACGAGATCGCCGTGCTCGTGTGGTGGGCGGCCGTCATCATCCACGGGTGGTACCTGGCCGGCAGAGGCGCCGACCGGGTGGCGGTGCGCCGTCAGCGTCTGGTCGCGGTCGGTGTCACGCTGCCGGTGCTGCTGACCGTGGGGCTGCTGCGGTACGACGCCTCCCGGATCGGGCAGAGCGTCACCGACGCCCGCGAACGCGGCGACTGCGCACGGGTATTGAGCGCCCAGGACAAGGCGCGGTTCGGGCACCGCATCGCCGACGCGCCACTCGCCGCCCGCGGCGACGAAGCCGTACAGGCCTGCGAGCGGCTGCAGACAGCCCGGACCGAGCTCACCACCGCGCTGACCGGGGACACCGACGCCCTGGAAGACGGCTTCGGCACCCTGGCCTCGGTGCTCGCGGAGCCCGGCAACGACAAGACGGTCGAGACGACCCTGAACGGATTCCTCCGCGGCCTGCCCGCCAGGGATCCCTGCGACACCGTCACCGTCACCGACTGGCTCCGCGATCGCAAGCACAGCGACGACGTTCTGGACCGGACCTCCGACACGGTCGAACGGACCGAGCCCGCCGCACTCGTCGGATGCGGCGACGACCTCATGGCCGAGGACAGCTGGGAGGAGGCCCGCACGCATTACAACCAGCTGCTCGACCGATACCCCGACGACGGCCTCGCGGACCAGGCCCGCGAGGGCTCCAGGAAGGCCACGCTGAGCATCGAGCTGGCCAACGTCCAAGACCTGCTCGCGGGCGGGTCCGGCTCACAGCCCGAGTACTGCTCCAGCCCGGCGAAGTACAGCGGAGCCAAGCCCATGGGCAAGGGCACCAACCGCGCGCTGTTCTACGCCTACGACGAGTACAACACCGACTTCTCCAAGCAGCTCCCCGGCTCCTGGAAGGCGGGCGACGCCGCTGATGCCGCCTTGGTGGTCTGCATGGGCGAGCAGACCTACGGAAGCTCCGTCGAGACCTGCTCGTACTACAAGAGCGGGTCCTCCGGCGCCTCCGCCTACGTGACCTTCCACAAGATCGCGGTCCCGGTGAAGGTGTACGAGTTGCGCACGGGCAAGCTCGTCGCCAAGCGCACGATCCAGATCAGCGGCACGAGCTGCCCGTGGTCCATCTACACCTCCGCGAACTCGACAAGCGAGTACGTGACGGAATCCAAGTCCGATGTGCGGTCCGCGTTCAAGCCGCTGGTCGTCCGGTGAGCGGCGGGGCGGACCGTGGCTTCGACGGATGGGCGTCCTGGGTGAGGAGATGGACATGCCGACACGAGTGAAGCGCGTCGCGGCGGTGGTGGTCGTGGGCGTACTGGTCGTCGGCGGTTGTTCGTCGGACAAGGACACGGACACATTCGAGGCCAAGCCGTCACCCGGCGTCTCCAAGCCGGCTGAGCCCGCTGAGCCGGCGTCCCCGAGCCCGTCCCCGACCGGCCCGCTGCCCAAGGCCAAGGACGGCAAGGACACCGGAGCCTGCAAGGACGGGAACTGCGAAATCCTCGTCACCGAGCCGATGGACGTCGTGATCGGCAACGGGTATCTGCACGTGACCGTGAAGTACTCCACAGTCACCCTCATGCGCTTCGATTCCTCGGGATTCCTGGGCTATGTGAGCTTCGGCGACGGCGGGGAAGCCGCGTTCTCCACAGCGGGCGGCAAGGAGACCACCGTAGGCGCCACCACGGTCCACAAGGATGGCGCCGTACTGAAGTTCAGTACGAAGTAGCTCCGCAGGAGGAGAAGGAGGCTGAAACTTCCCTAGGACTGGACACCAGAAGTTCCTGGTTCACTCCCCGCGCGGACAGAGCCGCGGCCGCGCCGGGGGAAGCATCGTCAAGGCGCCACCGGAGCGGAACAGCCGTGGGCTTTCGCTGAGCGCTCAGCGAAAGCCCTGAGTGCGGCGCGTTCGTAAGCGGAACCCGGATTGCAGCGTCAGGGGAACCTCACATCAGCTCCTCCCCCATGACCGGGACGGGCGGAGGGAAACGCCTCATCGCTCAACCTCTCAACTCCTATGCCCGCGGGCGTCGTTGAACCGCTCAGTCGGGCACGCTGCTTTGTGCGGGCCAGTGTTGGGGAGGGGTCCCGCAGCGGGTGCGGACACTGGTCAGAACGCCGTACGCGTGCCAGTGGCCCCACACCGAGCAGCCCCACGAACCGAGGAGACCGGCGATGACCCTCACCACCAGCCTCGCGCGCGGTGTCGCGCCCGCCACACCCGGCACCCTGCACGCCCGCACGGTCACCGGTGAGCTCAGTGCCCCGCCCCGGCCGGGCCTGACCCTCCGCTTCGGGCGCGGTGAGGAGCCGGATGTCGACCTGGGGGTCGGCGTGGACGACTTGGGGGTGAGCCGACAGCACGGCGAGCTGTCGTACCGCCATGGGCTGTGGTGGCTGCGCAACACCGGGCGGCAGCTCGTGCGGCTGCCGCGCGGCCGGATGATGCACTTGAGTACGGAGGCGATCCCCCTCGACACCGGTTACACCCCGCTGTTCGTGAAGGGCTCCGGCTACCGTGAGCACCTGGTCGAGCTGTACGTGGCGGGCCACGACGACCCCGGGCCGGTGTCGCGACGGACCGCCGAGACCGTGTCACCGAAGATCTGGGCGCTCGACGACGACGAACGGCTGCTGCTGGTCGTCCTGGGCCAGCGGTATCTGCTGTACGAGGAGGACGCGCGCCCCCTGACGTACGCCACCGCGGCCAAGCAGCTCGCCTACCTCCGCCCGGACGCGGGCTGGAACGAGCGCAGGATCGAGCACCGGATCGAGGCCGTACGCCGCCGTCTGGACCGCGCCGGCTTCCGGTATCCGCTGCTGCACGACAAGTCCGAGGGCCGCCCCGGCGACAACCGCCTGCTGCACAACCTGATCAAGGGGTTGGTGGAGTCCACGACCCTCGTACCGCCGGACCTGGACCGGATGGAGGACGACACCGCCTGGCCGGACTCCGCGCCGTGAGCAGGCGGCGACGCCTCCCGTGTCATCGCGCGCGGAGTTCGGCGGCGGCCGAGGCCGCGAGGTCCTCGGCCATCCCGCAGAGTTCGTCCGTGGGTCGCCCGCCGCCGACGTCCAGGCGCACCATCTCGGCGGCCGTCTCGGCGCCCTGGCCGCTGTACCTGTGGTCCTCGACGAAGGCCGTGCAGGTGTCGCCGTCGTCGTTCGGTTCGACGACGGTGCGGTATCCGCTGAGCGTGAGGGCCGTGCCGCCCTGGGCGGACTTGGGCTGGTCGCGGAAGAAGCTCACCTCCGCATCCAGCTCGTCGACGTCGCTCGACCACCTGCAGCTCCAGTTCGCGACGCCGACGTCCGGCACGTCGACCTTGAGGCCGGGTACGACGGACAGCGCCTTGGCGTCGAGGAGCTCGCAGGCGTTCGCCCAGGCCAGCGACCGCTGCGGGTAGGCCGGTGAACGGCGCGGGACCGGATCACGGTCCAGGACCTGGGCCGCACTTGTGGCGGCCGTGTCGGCGACCGTGCACAGTGTCGCGTTGCCGCCGGTCACCGAGCCCTTGCCCATGTTGGCGCGGACCTCGACCAGTGCGTCCGTGGTGCCGACGTCGGCGGTCAGCAGCTTTTGGCACTCGTCGCTCTCCGCCTCGTCCTCGCGGATGCCGATCCGCCCGACGGTGCGGGAGGGCTTGGACCCCTCGGGCGGCAAGCCCCGAACGAGGCGGATCGACACGTCGATCCGGGTCTTGTCGTCGATGCCCACGAGCACGTCGCAGCGGTCGAAGTTCCCGTAGTCCACATCCACGCGGACGTCCCCGTCCCTGCCGCCGAACTGGTCGAGAGCGGCGGGGTCGGCCAGGGCGCACACGTCGGCCGTATGCGGATCACCGATCAGGGCCTGCGTTTGCTCCGACCCGCTCCGACCGGACCCGGGGATGGCTTCCCCGCCGGCGCCGTCGTCGGGTATGACGACGAGTCCCAAAGCCAGTACGGCGCCCGCGCCGAGCGCGGACGCGATCAGTGACCGGCGCCGACGCCGACGCCCGGCGATGGTGGCGGACGCCTCCCGAGGGGGTTTCGGCTCGGCTCTGGCGAGCTCCTCCAGTAACCGCTTGACCTCGGAGGCGTCGGGGCGTTGCCGAGGGTCGCGTCGGAGCATGGCGGTGAGCACGGGGTACAGCGTTCCCACGGCGTCGGGGTCCATCGCGACGAAGCCCTGCTCGGCCCGCTGGTGCCTCAGGCGCTCGGTGTTCTCCCAGGAGTCCGGGGCCTCTTGGCGGTCGTCGTTCTCCTCGGGCTCGCTGCCACGCGGCGGCACACCGGTGACCAGGGCGTGGAGGGTGGCGGCCAGGCAGAACACGTCCGAGGCCGGCCGGGGGACGTTGCCCCGGGCCAGTTCGGGGGCGGCGTAGTCCGGGGTGTAACTGTACGGGCCGTTGATCGTGATGGTCTCGCTGCCGCCGACCCTGTAGGCGGCCCCGAAATCCAGCAGCTTCGCGTCACCGCGCCGAGTGAGCCCGATATTGGCAGGCTTGACGTCGCAGTGGACGATGCCCTCCTCGTGCAGGGCGGCGAGCGCGTCGGCGAGTTGGGCACCGATACGGGCCGCCCGCGCGGGAGAGACCGTCGGCTGCCGGTCCAGCCCGCCGCCGGGCACGTACTCCATGACGAACCAGTACGTGTCCGCCTCGTCCCCGTCCCCGCCCGGCGGCACGGTCACGACGTCGAACAGGGTCACGACGTGGGGATGATCGCGGAACTTGGCCATGGCGCGCGGTTCGCCCAGCAGCTGCCGCACCGCGGTCTCGCCCGCGCCGTCCGTCCGCTCCGGTTTGAGTGCGACGTCCTGGCCCACGACCTTGTCGTGGGCCAGCCACACGTCGCCGCCCCGCCCCGCGCCGATGACTTCCTTGAGGACATAGCGGTCGGCGAACTCGTCCCCGGAACGCACTGATCTTCCCCCATCGGTCGAGTCCGGAACACACAAGGCCCGAGCCGTGCGTACCGATCAAATCTACTGCGTACTGCGGACCGTACGCAGCGTCTACCCAGACCCTTCATCAGTCGCACGCATGCGTAGCAGCCAGCGGTTCCGGGACCCCTCCCGTCAACGGCGCCTACGGTATGCGTCGGCATCCACCGAGCACCCCGACAGGGAGGCACCCCTCCATGCCCCGCACCCGGACCGTCCTGTTGACGTGCGTCACCGCCGCCGTCTCCACCGCCACGCTCACACTGTCCGCGCACGCCGACGTCCCGGCCCCGCTCAAGCCGGCGGTCGCCGACTGCACGTACCCCTCCGAGGTCCTCGACCTGACGAACTGGAAGCTCACCCTGCCCACCGGCGAGGACGAGGACCCCACCGAGATGACCCAGCCCGAGCTGGCGACGTTCTCGGCCATGCCCTGGTTCCGGGCCGAGTCCGGCTGCGACGCGGTCGGATTCCGGGCCGCCGTCAACGGTGTGACGACCGGAGGTTCCAACTACCCGCGCGCCGAACTGCGCGAGATGACCGACGGCGGCGAGGACGAAGCCGAATGGTCCACCACGGACGGCACCCACACGCTCGTGGTCAGGGAGGCGTTCACGGCGCTGCCCGAGGAGCGGCCGTACCTGGTCGGCGCACAGGTGCACGGCGGGGACGACGACGTCACCGTCTTCCGGCTCGAAGGCAGCAGCCTCTACATCACCGACGGCGACGACCGCCACCATCACCTCGTCACCGACGACTACGAGCTGGGCACCGAGTTCGAGGCCAGGTTCGTGGCCGAGGACGGTGACATCGACGTGTACTACAACGGCCGTCTCGAGACGACGATCTCGCACGACGGCGACACCAACTACTTCAAGGCAGGGGCCTATACGCAGGCCAACTGCGACAACTCCGAGCCGTGCACCGACGACAACTACGGCGAGGTCCGCATCTCCCACCTCGAGGTCACCCATTCCTGATCGGCGCACGGCTTCCGGGAGGGGTCCCTGGACGTGCGTGTCACGGTGACGGTGACCGAGGGCATGCGAGGGGTGCGGCAGATGACGGGGGACACTCCGGGCGTGGAGGGGACACCGCTGACCCGCGCAGAGGGGTTGGAGTTCCCCCAAGTGCCGCCGGACTCCAAACTCGCGAGCAGCGAATTCAGTCCGTTCAGGCAAAGTTGGCGCTCCGAAAGCCAGAAACGAACGTTTCCTCAGGTCAGAGACCTGCACAGGTGGGGCGGGTGGGACTCGAACCCACGGCCGACGGACTATGAGTCCTTTTGAGGATCTCGGCGACCCTTGTCGATCAACGCTCATCCATGACGTTTTAGCAGGTCAGAACAGGCATGCCGTGGCGGCATGTCTTCGCCTGCCGATCTGTTCCTATCCCCGGGCTCGCCCGCCCGCTGTGGGACGCGCCTTCACCCACCCGCTGGACCTGATCGGTCTGCTCCGGCCAGCAACGTCACGTGATCACCGGGACTTTGAATCAGCCCTGCGGAGCCACCAGTCTCCGACGGGACCGGCGGCTCGCCCTGTGAGATCCGTCCGTTCCGGTTCGCCGACGCGGCGGTTACGACGATCAGCAGGAGAGAATGACATGTGGGGGGAATGTAAAGGCAAGGGGGCAACTGTGGGAGCGGACCGGGTAGTTGGGGACGGCGGGAACGGGGCTCCGTTGCTGGGCCGCTCCGTCGAACTGGCCCGGTTCGATGCGTTGCTCGACCGTGCGGCAGGCGACGCGCGCGGCACGGCGAGGGGTGAGGAGTTCCGTGACAGCGGTCGTTCCCGCCTCGTCGACATCACCGGTGAGGCCGGCATCGGCAAGAGTCGGCTGCTCGGCGAGGTCAGCGCACGGGCGCGCCGACGCGGAATGACGGTACTGCGCGGCAGAGCCACGGAGTACGAGCGGCGGGTGCCGTTCCAGGTGTTCACCGACGCGCTCGCCCACCTCGACCCGCACACCCTGGACGGCTTCCAGGAGACCGAAGCGGTGGCGCCCCTCCTTCAGCGGAGCGGCGCGGTGGACCGTTTCGGACTGCACCGGTCCACGGCCGTCCTGCTCGCCCGGCTCGCCGCCCCGTCCGGGCTGCTGCTGGCCCTCGACGACCTGCATTGGGCGGACCCGGCGTCACTGGAGCTGTTGGACCATCTCGTACGCCATCCCGTGCACGCCCCCGTGGTCCTGGCCGTGACACGCCGTGACCGCCAGAGTCCCGAGTCCCTCGCCGCCAGGCTCACCCGTGGACTCGACACCGGCACGGTCGTCAGACTCGGCCTGAGACCGCTGAGCGCACGGGACTGCGCCGAATTGGCCGGCCCCGGCCTGCCGTCCGCCGAGACCGCCGCGCTGTACGCCGCGAGCGAGGGCAACCCGTTCTACTTCCTGACCCTCCTTCAAGCCCACCGCGAGGGTACGACGCCCGAGTTCTCGGCGCCGCCCGGGCTCGGCACCCTACTGCTGGACGAACTCACCGTGCTTGCCCCTTCCCGGCGCGGCATCGTCGAGGCCGTGGCGGTACTGGGCGAGCACGCCACCCCGGCGATGGTGAGCCGGGTGACCGGCCGCTCCGGCACCGCGTTCACCGACGACGTCCACGCTCTCACCCGCCGCGACCTGCTGCGCTCCGCCTCGCAAGGCCTGTTGACCCTGCGGCATCCGGTCGTGCGAACCCTCGTCCACGAAAGCACGCCCTTCTTGAGGCGCGTCGAGATTCACCGACTCGCCGCGCAGGAACTGGCCCGCGTCGGCGCCTCGGCCGCCGAACGAGCCCACCATGTGGAACAGTCGCTGACCGCCTGGGACCCGGCAGCGGTGGCCGTGCTCGACGAGGCCGCCGCACGAACCGCCCGAACGGCCCCGGCGAGCTGCGCCCACTGGCTCGATGTGGCACTCCGCCACCTTCCGGACACGCCCGAACATACCGCCCGACGGCGTGAGTTGGTCTTGAGGCGGGCCCGCGCACTGGCCGCGTGCGGTGGCCTACGCGAGAGCCGCGACCTGCTCCAGGAGCTGATCGCCACCCCGCAGCGGTCACCCGGTGGCCCGACCACCGGCGGGGACCAGGGCCTCAGAGTGCGCGCGGTCGTCCTGTGCGCGCTGGTGGAGCGTCATCTGGGGCGCTCCACCGAGGCCGTCGCGCTGTTGCGCCGCGAGCTGGCCCGGGGCCCCGCACCGGCCCACGTCGTCCGGCTGGGCCTGGAGCTCGGCTCGGCCGCGCCCCAGGGCGGCGACACCTCGTACGCCCAGGTGCGCACCGAGGTCGAGGCGGCCCTCGCGGCGGCCAGGTCCACGGGGGACGAGGTCGGGGAGGCGGGCGTCCTCGCCGTCGCCGCCCTGGGAGAGGCGTACGAGGGCAACATGACCGCGGCGCAACGGCTCGCCCGGCAGGCCTCCGCCCTGGTCGACTCCTTGCCCGACAACGACCTCACCGCGCTGTGCGAACCACTGGCCCGGCTCGGCTGGGCGGAGGCGTTCCTGGAGCACTATCCGGACGCGGAGCGGCACGCCGAGCGCGGACTCGACATCGCCCGCCGAAGCGGTCAGCTCTATGTGGTGCCCCATCTGCTGCTGTGCCTGTCCCATGTCCGGGTCCAGACCTGCCGGGTCTCCTCGGCGCTGGGACTCGCCGACCAGGCCGAGGACATCGCCCGCGGGATCGGCAGCGACCAGTTGCTCGCGTTCGTATTGGCGAGCAAGGCCGCGGCTCTCGTCGCCGTCTGCCCGCCGGGCGATCCGCGCCCCCTCGCCGTCGCCGAGGAGGCGGTGGCCGCGGCAGGTAACGGGGTCGACTGGTGGGCCTCCACGGCCTGGTGCATCTTCGGCTGGGCCGCGCTCATGGCCGGCGATCCGGTCCGGGCCCGGGACGCGATACTCCAGGCGGGCGGCCCCGAGCTGCAGCGGATCCAGCCCTCGATGCGGCCGCTCTACCTGGAGATCCTGGTCACGTCCGCACGAGTGGCGGGTATGTCCGAGGAGGCCCGTGGCTGGGCCGAGCGGGCCCGTAAGGAGGCGGAACAACTGGGGCTGCCGATGCAGCGGGCCTCCGCGCTGCGCAGCACCGCCCATCTGCCGCTGGCGCAGGGGGACATGGCAGCGGCGGCGGACCTGTTCGCGGAGGCCGCGGTGGAGAGCGCCCGCTGCGGCGCGGTCTTCTGGGAGGCCCACTCCCTGCTGCTCGGCGCCCCGCTGGAAGCGGCGGCGGGCCGCGGCCGGGGCGCCACGCACGCCTGGCTCAGGGGGCGCCGGCTCGCCGAGGCGGGCGGCAGCGGAATGCTGGTCGGCCTCGCCGACGCCACCCGTCCGCCCGGTGGCGGCGCCGAGGCTCCGTACGGTTCCCCGGACCGCACCGAACTCACCGAACGGCTGGCCACCCTGACCGCCCGGGAGCTGGAGATAGCCGAACTGGTGGCGCAGGGGCTCACCAGCCAGGCCATCGCGGACCGGCTCTACGTCAGCCGGCGTACCGTCGAGACCCATGTCTCCCGCATCTTCCGCAAGACCGGGGTCTCCTCGCGTACCGCCCTGGCCACGCTGATGGCCCGCCGTCGCACCGGGAGCCGTTTCGGGGACACCCTCGCGGAGCAGGACTGAGCGTGGCCCAGGTGCCTTCGGTGGTGATCAGTGAGCCTCTGCGAACCGGCCACCGCGGTCTCGGCCGGGAAGCTGTCTACCTGACGTCGACGAAGTCGCCGGGCGCCGTCGCGGAGCCGGTCGTGGTGGTGCCGGCGAAGACGAAGCGGTAGTAGCCGTCGGAGCCGGCCCTGGTGGTGGTGCTCAAGGTGCCGGTGCTGCTGGTCTTGACCGTCTTCAGGGTGGTGTAGGTGCTGCTGCCCCTCTTGCGGAACTGCAACTGCACCGGCTGGGTCGCGTATCCCGCGTTCTTCCCCGTGGTCCAGTTGGCGCGACTCAGCTTGCCGGTGACCGTGACGGTCTTCCCCTTCCTCACCGGCTCCGGAGAGGCGTTGGCGGTCAGCATGGCGGCACGCTTGATCTTGGTCCTGGCGACGTCGTCGTCGTAACTGGCGTTCGCGTAGAGGTCATAGGCGCCAAGGAAGAGTTTCCAGGTCCCCGCGGTGCCGTTGCCGTCCTTGAAGGCGACCGCGGGGTCGATGGTGAAGACCGTCTTGCAGCTGTAGCTGTAACCGCCCTGGACCGGAGTCTCCGTGCAGGTGGGGTAGGCGTCCGACTCCAGGGCGCCGGTGATGGTGTCCGTGCTCGAACTGTCGGTGCCCTGCCACAGGAAGGCCTGGGTGATGGCTACGCCTTCCTCGTCGAAGGCGGTGAACGTGACGGGAACGGCCTTCTTGCCCGTTACGCCGAGAACGATGTCCTTGCCCTTGTTGACGACCCCGTTCTTGAAGGTGGTGCCGCCGAGCGCGTCCTGCGGCTGGACGCTCTCCGAGGCGAAGGCTCTGAGATCCGTCGCCGCCCCGGAGTGCTCCGCTGCCTGGGCGGCACCCGGAAGAACGAGCGTCGAGAGTACGAGGGCGCCGGAAAGGATGGTGGCCGCGGTGTGTATACGCATGTGATTCCCCCCATGATGAGGTCGGGTGGCCCTGCCGGACTGTCCTTGTGGCAGGGCCTGTTGATGTGGTGAAGAGGTCGGTGCACGCCCGGACCCCGCGGAAGAGGATCAGGGCGTGGGAGAGCGGAGGGCGTCGTTGATGTCGAAGCTGTGGTCGGGCGTCAGGCAGAGGTCCGTCGGCTGGGAGCCCGGTGTGGGTTCATCGGCCGGATCGGCGGTGGGCTTGCATGCACGACGGAATGTTTCGGCCCGGGTATGCGCTTCGATACGTACCTCACTGGTCGAACCAGGTCCTGGCTTCCACGGAACTGAAGCCCCGCAGGACGGCGAGGGCGAAGGCGATGCCCGGGAGAACCGAGACGCCGCCCCCCTGAAGCAGGCCCAGCACACCACTCAGCAGGCTCAGCGCCTCGATGACGATGACCATGACACGTATCCCGTTCGACCGCTTGCCCGCGAAAGCGCCGCACAATAGGAGCGCCCCCGCGATCAGCAGCGACAACACCGCCACGAACCGGAGCAGCCCGGACCCCTCGTCCTGACCGTGGTCCACCGCGTCATTCACCACGACCAGCAACAGGGCGCCGGCCGCCAGGTTCAGCACGGCCTGGACCCATACCCCCACCACCGCCAGCCTGACATTCTTCGGCATCTGCGCTTTCACGCCCGGTGTCGTCATGAACGCAAGGAAACGGCACAGGTGTCAGGGGTACATCCGTAGGAGTACGTATTCCGGGTACGTATCTGCCATCGCCGCCTGTCCGTCGCGGCCTCCCCCGCCGTCGCTTCGGCGCGCGGAAACACACCGCTGCCCGTGGAGTGGAAACCGCCGGCGGATAGGCCACCCGCATCGGCCGCCTCGAAGCCGACGCCTCGACGGACGCCTCCACTCCAACGGGCCGGATCAACCGCCAGCGCGGGCGTACGCGCCGCAGTATCGAGCACCCCGTAACCGGTGGCGAGTACAAGGTGGACGCATCCCTTCAGGCACCCGAGAGCACGGGGCTCGGCCAGCGAATCCGGATTTCCCTCCGCGGTGTCGCCGGCGCACTTGTCGGTCTGCCGCTGCTGCCGATCGATGACGCGTACGACGCGGGACTGGTGATGGCCGCGTTCCTCGTACTCGCCCTTTGACGACATGCAGGTCCAATACCTCAGGTGTTGTCCGCGCCCCGGGCTGCGGGGCTGCGGGAGATCAGTCCGGTCTCGTACGCGAAGACCACCGCTTGTGCCCGGCTGTTCAGCGTGAGCTTGCTCATACAGCGGTGGACGTGTGTCTTGATGGTCGCCGTGCTGAGCACGAGTCGCTGGGCGATGTCGGAGTTGGACATGCCCGCCCCGACCAGCCCGAGGACTTCTAACTCCCTGGGAGTCAGCGTGTCCAGCCCGAAGTGCGGCTCGGGGTCGGCCGGGCGGAGGGTGTAGGTCTCGATGAGCCCCTTGATCACTGAGGCGCTGAACAGCATGTCGCCGGCGTGCACGGTGTCGATGGCGGCGAGCAGCCGGTCCGGCGGGGTGTCCTTGAGCAGGAAGCCGCAGGCGCCGACCTTCAGCGCGCCGTAGACGTACTCGTCGAGGTCGAAGGTGGTCAGGACGAGGATCTTGGGAAGCGGGGGCGCGGCCTGGGCAAGGATGCGCTCGGTGGCGGTGATCCCGCTGATGCCCGGCATCCGAATGTCCATCAGGATGACGTCGGGTCTGGTCGCCGCCGCCAGCTCGATCGCCTCCTCGCCGTCCTGCGCCTCGCCGATGACCTCGATTCCCGGTGCGGCCCGCAGGAGTGCGACGAGTCCCGAGCGGATGAGGAACTGGTCGTCCACGACGAGCACTGTGGGCATGCGTGGTTTACGCCTTCCTCGCGGCTGCCCGGCCGGGAGCCGAGACGCTTCCTCACCTGTCGCGGGCCACCGGAACGGTCAGCTCGACTTCGAACCCGCCCTGCGGGCCGGGACCGGCGGTCACCGTCCCACCGTAGATACCGGCCCGCTCACGCATGCCGATCAAACCGTGGCCGGCGGACCCCGCGGTGGTGCCGACGAGAACTGGTTCCTGTCCGTCGTCGGTTACGCGGACACGGACCGCGGCCTCGTCGTAATGCACCGTGACGCTCGCGTTCGCCGCCGGCGCGTGCTTCATGACGTTGGTGAGAGCTTCCTGGATCACTCGGTAGACACACAGGTCGGCGCCCGGCGGCAGCGCGAACGGGGCGCCCGTGATCCGGACGTCGACGGGGACACCCGCGGCTTCGACGCGCCGGGCCAGTTGGTCCAGCCGCCCGAGTCCGGGGGCCGCATTGTGGTCGCCCGCGCCTTCCTCCTCTTGGGCACGCTCGGTCCCTTCCCTGAGCACGACCAGCATGCGGCGCATCTCCGCCATGGCCTCGTGGGCGCTGCCCGCGATGGTCTCCAGCGCCGTGCGCGCCGTCTTCGGATCGGAGATGAAGACGTAGCCGGCCAGGCCCGTCTGGACGGAGATCACGGACACGTGGTGGGCGACCACGTCGTGCAGTTCACGGGCTATCTTCATCCGCTCGGCCATGACGGCCCGACGGGCCTTCTCCTCCTGCTCCAGGCGCAGTTGCTCGCTGAGCACCGCGAGCCGCTCGCCGCGCTCCGCGAGCCGACGGGACCGGTCGCCGGTCACCCAGGTGACGGCGACCATCACGGTCACGAAGGCCACACTGAACGGGCCGTTCCCGGGCTCGGCGAGCCGCGCACCCCACAACAGCACGAGCAGCGATGCGGCGGCGCACTTCGCAGCGACCCTGCGCGGGCACTGCGCCGCGACGGTGTAGAGCGCCAGGCCCAGTCCGCTGACAACGACCACGTGGTAGTAGGCCAGGGTGAAGTAACACAGCACGCAGGCCGCCGTGCCGACGAGCACGGTCAGGGGAGCCCGGCGGCGCACGGCCAGCGGAAGATAGACCAGGGCGACCAGCACGTAGGTCCATACATCGGTTTGCCGCCAGTAGCCGTGCGGGTCGGGCCAGTTGCGCAGCACGGTGCTCGAGATCCAGACCGACACCACCGCGTAGACGATGTCCGCCCCTTGCGAGAAGGTCCTGCGAACCGCCGGGCTCCACGTGCGCTGCGCGAACATCGTCCGAGCGTAGGCCCCAAGGGACCGCTCCACTCCGCTTTCCACCACAGCTACACCCCAGGTTGTACACCGCCAACCACCCTGGTTGCAGGCGCAGTTCCACCGCTGGGTGGGCGAGAAGGAAGGGTCCCTGCAGCTAACTTTCATACACCCGGGCAACAACGCCTCGGACTGGCTCTGCCAGCAAAAGGCCGAGCGCCAGCTGCCGTACAGGCGGCGGCCGTCCGCCTCGCCCAGCTCCTCCATTCACCGAACCTCGACTGCTGCAACGACGACGAGATCCCAACGGCAGCTACTTCACGGAGGGAACACCCGCTTATGCGCAAAGGCTTCAAAACCGGGTTGATCGCGGCGGCGACGGTCGGCGCGTTCTGCGCCAGCGTCGGCACCGCGTCCGCGGACACTTACACCAACTACCGGAGCATGGTCAAGCAAAGGACCATCGGCAACTGCCACGCCGCCATGGACGCCCAGTGGAACGCCACCAAACAGTACTGGGTGGTCCGCGGCGCGGTCTCCAGCAGCGGCGGCGCCTGCAAGATGCACTTGGAGCGCAACAGCGGCAGTGGTTGGGCGACTGTCTCGAACGACTACTCCACCAACGCCGATTGGGTCCGTACCGGCTGGCACTGGAATGGCGGAACGTCCCAGTCACGGGTCTGTTTCACCCTGCCGCAGGTTTCCACGGCTTGGTTCTGCACCGACCCCTGGTGATGAGGCGGCAGTGAGCGCAACGTGAAGGGGCCGACGCCCGCATCACGGCGTCGGCCTTGTACTTGCCCGGTCTGCCTGTCACGCGGGCGCGAGGGGGTCGCCGCAGCTCGGCTCACCGGCCGTGGCCTGCGGAACGATCCGGATCTGGAACTGAGCTTGTTCGCCCGGCGCGACGCCCGTCGCCGCGGTGCTGTCGCTCAGCATCTGGAAGATCCGCCCGGCCACCCTGCGCAGGCTCACCGGCCTTGGCACGCCGATCGCCGCCACCTACGGCTCCGAGGCGGGCTCCTCTTCGTCGTCGCGCTCTTCGCGGGCAGCTTCGGCACGGCCGCGCGGGCCGCGCACACCGCCGTCAACCAACTCCTCTACATCGTCTTCCAGATAGCCGTCGGCCTCTCCCACGCCAGTCCATCGGCGTCAGCCGGGAGCTGGCGCTGCGCAACCTGCCCACGGCCCAGCGACTGAAGACCACGGCCCTGGCCTGCGCGGCGGCTGTCATGGCCGTGGTCGGGCTGGTGTACGTGACCGTGCCCGGCCTGGTGCTCGCCCCCCTTCTTCGACAGCGGTGACGACAGGGCCGTCGAGATCGCCACACAGCTGCTCCTCGTCGCAGCGGTCCTGCAGTTCTTCGACTGCACCCAGAACATCGGAATCGGTCTGCTGCGCGGCCTCGACGACACCAAGGGCGGCTTCCGCGTCACCCTCGTCGGCTACTGGCTCGTGGGCCCCTGCCCGCCGCGGTCCTCCTCGGCCTCGCCATCGGCCTGGACACCCTCGGCATCCGGCTCGGCCTCCTCACCGGCCTCGCCACTACCGCCGTACTCCTCCTACGCCGCTTCAACCGGGGCCTCGGCCGGCTGCCCCGGGCGACGGAACCGGCGCCGTCCCAGGCCTGATCGCCGGGTGCCGGGCCTGGGGCAGGACACAGCCGACCGTTGACCCGTATGTGCGGTGATGGCGGCATCCCCGCGCTCCCCACGCACCGCTCCCGACATCTCAAGGCACGTTCAGGTTCGTTCAGCCTCTGCTTTCAGCGCCCCACGAGCAACTGAAGCGGCAATCCGACATCGCGTCTCGAGGGCCGGTGCCGACAGGCCCAGAGGAGAGGAAGCGGCATGAAGCGCAGGGCGCAGTGGCTTGTCGCAACCGGGATTTCGGTCGGCCTCCTCAGCGGCGGTACGGGCTTCGCCGTGGCCACGTACGACGGCAGACGGGCTGCGATGTGGTGTTCACGCTGGTGGAGGCGCATTGTCAGTGGAGCCCTGAGCCTCCTCATTCGCGGGCGGATGTGAGCCGTTGTCTGCGGGACGGGCCCGACGGGGAAACGGCCCGTACTAAAACGGCCCCGGGGCCTGCTCGTGTAGGCGCCTGTTCCGATGGGGGCGGGCGTGCCACCTACGAGGCGTGGAGAGTGGGAACCGGGCAGGTCAGCGGCTCCCATTGCTGCCGGAGGCGACCTAGGGCAACGAGGATCATCGCCGCTGCAGTGCGGCGACGCCTGGGCGGCGTCGACGACCTGGCTGTTCCGTTGGAGTGAAGAACTTGATGAGCCGCTGCCTTCCACGCCTCAACACGTCATGGTTTCTCTGAGGCAATCAGGGTCGAAGGGAGCAGGGTTGTGCATGTGAGGCGTATCGGAACAATCCTGAGCGCTGCCGCGCTCACCATGCTGGCCATTCCGACGAACGCTCACGCCGCAGCAGTCGCCTGCGGCGGCGGTGTGTCGACAGGCCGGGTGGCCGTCAACGGCTGCATCAGCGCCCAACGCGGAAAGGAAGGCCGAATCCACACTCGGGAGATCACGGCGTACGTCAAGGCGCGCAACACGGGGCCGAGGGCGGTGAACGTCTCCTACGAGGCGTTCTTTCGTGTCGTCAACGGTGGTTACTGGGTGAAGTTGGGCAGCGGTCGCACCTATGTCCCGGCAGGTGGGACCGTCGAGCCCACGGAGGTGGGAAGCTCGACCCGGGTGTGCGGGCCCGTAAAGGTCGAGATTCGTGTCCACGCCCGTGCCGACGGGGCCGCCTGGAGCGGGTGGTCCACCGCCGGCACGGCGCAATGCCAAACCTGAGCGGCCATACTGCGAACGCTCCGCCGCATACGGCAACTTCTCAGCCAGTGCCGTGACCGGAAACGATCACCGGAGTGTGTGACGGCCGGGCGGCCGCAGCGGTGGTGTCACGCAGGTCAACAATGTCGCGCCATTGCCTGTCAGTTCCCTGGTCTAGGGTCGCCCGCATGGCCGAGCCCTCCTTTCTGACCGCCGTGCGTGAGTCGTACGACACGGTTGCCGTCGACTACGTCGAACGCGTCCCGCCTCCAGCCGAGATGGACCCGCTGTCACGCGCGATGCTGGCGGGGTTCGCCGAACTCGTGCGGACGGCCGGTCTGGGGCCGGTCGCGGACCTGGGATGCTGCCCCGGCCGCGTGACGGCGCACCTGGCAGGGATGGGGGTGTCCACCTTTGGCGTCGATCTGTCACCGAAGATGATCGGGCTGGCCCGCCACGCCTATCCGAACCTGCGGTTCACCGAGGGCTCGATGACCTCGCTGGAGATGGGGGACGACGAGCTCGGCGGCATCCTGGCCTGGTACTCCACCCACCACACGCCCCCGCAGTGGCTGCCAGCGGTGTTCTCCGAGTTCCACCGCACGCTCGCGCCCGGCGGCTACCTGCTCTGGGGAGACTATGTCGGCGATGAACGGCTGCATCCGACCCAGAGCTATGGCCGTCCGGTGTCCTACGAGTCGTACCTTCTGCCGCTGGACCGCATAGTCGGCCTGCTGGACCAGGCCGGACTCGTCGTCGCCGCGAGACTGGAGCAGGAGCCCGGCGGACGGGTGAGGAGACCGCACGCCTGCCTCCTGGCCCGCAAGCCGGAAAGGCCCTGACGGGGCTTGTTCCTGCGGCGAGGCCGCTCGTGCCAGAACGCAGACGATCACGGGGCGGGCGGGTCAGGGCACTGGGTGGAGAGGGCGGCCGCCCCAGCGGATGCCTTTCTCGCTGCGGATACGGGCGCGTTCGCGGCGCTGGGCGGCCAGGACGTCGGGGTGGCGGGCGTTCTGGTTGCGCCAGTGCAAGTAACGGTGCAGCGCGCGGGTTTGGACGGTGTGGTTGGGGCGGTTCGAGTTGGCGAGGGTGAACTGACGTAGCGGTCCGAAGTGCGCCTCGATCGGGTTCGCCCAGGAGGCGCTGGTCGGCGTGAAGCAGAGATCGACCTTGTTCCTGGCCGCCCACCGGCGGATCTTGCTGCCCTTGTGGGCGGAGACGTTGTCGAGGATGACGTAGACCGGTGCGCCGTCCGGGCGGGCCGCCCGGATGCTCTTGAGCGCGGTGAGAGTGTGATCGGTGCCCTTGCGACGGTGGTTGACACCCCAGAGAGTGTCGTCACTGCCCGTCGGGCCTGCTCTGTCTGGCCCAGCAGGTACCGGCGGTCGGGCGGATGCCGAGCGGGCCGAACTCGTCGAAGGCGAAGGTGCGGTCAGGGGCGCTCCTTGAGGGCGTACTCGATCCGGTCCAGCTCGGCGTCCTTGTCCGGGTCAGTGGTGGACTCCTTTGCAGAGGCGATCCTCCTCCCATCACCAGTCGCGGGGGAAAAGGACGCCTCATAGATGCTGTGACGGGTCCAACTCCGGTGCATGGAAAGGACATCGGCTTTGGCGAAGACGTTCCACTTCTCATCCATGTCCCGGGCTCGATATCCGCGCCGGATCCGGTCCCAGTCCTCGTCAGTCCAGACACGATCGGGCAACTGAGGCACCGGCCTGGGCGCGTTAATCGGATGGAGGCGCCGGAACGGCTCTCGGGTGAGCGGGGCATCGGCAGTCATGACGTGATCCTGCGGATGCATCACTCCAACAGGACAGCGCCTGACAGAACGCCGTCGGCTGACCTAGCCCGGCCTACGGGGGGGGCGATTCCCCTTTGCCCCGCACGCGAGGGGCCGGACGGCCTCCCGCTATTGCGGTGCGACGGCTTTGACCCAGTCCTCGACGGCGACGACATCTGCCCACTGCGGGAACAGTCTTTCGGTGAGCATCTGGTGCACCTCGGGGTCGGTGTCGAGGCAGGCATCCGCCAGGACGGTGAGGCCGAAGTCCAGGTCAATGGCGTGCCACAGGGTGGACAGCACGACGGCGCTGGTGGCGATGCCGGTGAGAACCAGGCTGTCGATATCGCGAGCCCTGAGCACCAGGTCGAGGTCGCTGCCCGAGAACGCGCTCCCCCGCCTCTTGGTGACCACGACGTCGCCCTGCTGGGGCGCGACGTCGTCATGGATCTCGGTGCCAGGGGAACCCTCGGTGAACAGGCCGGCCCTCACCACGTTTGTCATCACCTTGTTGCGGGGGCTGATTTCTGGATCGCCCGGCCGTAACCCGAGCACCACGTAGATCACGGTGATACCGGCAGCCCGGGCGCCGTCGATCGCCCTGCGCAAGCGCGGCAGATATCCGGAACCGTCATCGGCGATGGCCACGACGTCCCGTTGGACGTCCATCACCAGAAGTGCGCTGTTCGCCATGCCTGCCGTCCCTTCTCCGTTGGGAAACAGGAGCAAGTCTGGTGGATCAACCGAGCTGCGGTGGAGGTTTCGGAGATCCTCATCAGCGTCGCGCCGAAGTGCGCCCATGACCGGTATCAGTTCTCATCGACACTTTCTTGCCCTGTTGTCACCAAGTGCTGTCCAAACTCGGTGACACTGCGGACGCGGAGGTCACGCCAGTTGGCGGTGAGTCCCTGTCCGCGCAGGGACGTGCTGACACCGTCTGCGACCTGGTGCACGGTGAACATGCCCATGCCGATCTTGAGGGACGCGGGGAGCTCGGCCACCAGCTCTTCGTGAACGGTCTTTCCGTCTACCTGCCAGGTTGGTGAAGGGTGTGGTCACCCCGGGATACCGCAGGCGTTCGGTGATCGCGAACACGGTCTCGCCGCTTGTGCACAGGTCGCAGACCCAGCCGTTGACCGGATCGCAGAGCACGAGGGCCGCGAAGCCGTCTCGGTAGTCGTACGGCGTCGCGTTGACCGCGTCGGCCGCGATCGAGGCGGAGAAGGCGATCCTGCCGGCCTCGGGCAAGGTGAAGTCCTCGGTGGAGAGCACGAGGAACTTGCAGTTGTCGGCCATCTGGACGGGATGGCTCTGGGTGAACTTGTCGATGCCAACCCGCACGCCACGATCGCCGAAAGTGATCTTGGCTCCCGGCTCATCGGCGACGAACGTCGTGCCGTCCGGGCAGTGGGAAGCTCAGATGGAACCAACGGGTCACGTCCAGGGCCAGGCCCTCGAAGCCGTCGTAGACGATCTCGTGTCTGATGTCGGTGCTCGTCATGGTTGTGTCTTTGCCTTCGCGCTGACGGTCTGGCTGGGATGGAGGCCGAACCGGCCGGTCTTCACCAGGCCACCGCGCCGTAACGGTCACGGAAGGTCCCGGTCGGCCCGTCCACCCCGATGGTGGCGAGTTCGACAATCGCGTCGGTCCCCTCGGTCACTGTCTGCGGTCCGCGGTGCCCGTTGAAATCGGTCGCGGTGTAGCCGGGTCGGCCGCGTTCACTTTCACGTCCGGCCAGGCCTTCGCGTACTGCGTGGTCAGCATGGTCACGGCAGCCTTCGACGATGTGTAGAGCGGCGCGACGGGCCGCGACTCGACGCGCTCGGCGTCGTGGGTCGCCGCGAACGACCCCATGCCGCTCGACACATTGACGATCACCGGGCTCGCGGACTTGCGCAGCAGGGGCAGGAACGCATGCGTCACCCGGACGAGCCCAATGACATTGACCTCGAACACCGCGCCGGCGTGAGCGGCCGTGATCTGATCGGCGGGGACGTGCGGTTCGTAAACTCCTGCGTTGTTGACCAGGACGTCGATGCCCCCTTCGCGAGCCTCGACGTCGGCGGCGGCCGCGGCCACCGACGCGTCGTCCGTCACGTCGATCTGGACGAAACGGGCACCGAGTGCCTCGGCGGCCGCCTGGCCGCGCTCTGGATCGCGAGCGCCGACGAGGACGGTGTGACCGGCCTCGATCAATCGGCGGGCGGTCTCGTACCCGAGGGACTTGTTGGCTCCTGTGATGAATGTTGTTGTCATGCGTTCACCCTCGGCCAGTGGCGAGAGGAGAACCAGTGCCCTCCGCGACGGTAGGACCGCCAGTACCAGGCGCAACGGCTGTCCAGCGGACACAATGGTCGAGTGGACGAGACCCTTGGCACCGCATTGCGCCGCTGGCGCGACCGGCTTTCCCCCATCGATGTGGGGCGGACTTCACGGCCCGGACGACGTGCGGTGGGGTTGCGACGCGAGGAACTGGCCGACCTCGCAGGGCTGTCGGTCGACTACGTGGTGCGGCTGGAACAGGGGCGCGCCAGGAGCCCTTCGGCGCAGGTCATCGCGAGCCTGGCCAGGGCACTGCAGCTGGAACCCGTGGAGCGCGATCACGCCTATCGGCTGGCCGGCCTCCTCCCGCCACAGGAGGGGACGATCTCTACGCATGTACCAGCGGGGGTCCAACGGATGCTGGCTCGCCTCGGGGAGTTCCCCGTGGGCGTGTTCAGCGCCGACTGGACGTTGCTGTCCTGGACTCCAGCATGGGCAGTGCTGCTGGGCGACCCCAGCGCACGGACACAGGCCGAGCGAAACCTGGTGCGGGCGGTCTTCGCCGCAGGGCCCGGAGGGCTCGCGGCCTGGCCCGTACTCCCGGATGGCGACGCCCTGAACCCCGCCCTCGTCGCCGATCTGCGCATAGCTCTCGTCGACTACCCCCACGACCGTGGACTGATCAACCTTGTCGCGGAACTGCGCTCCACCAGTGCGGAGTTCACCCAGCTGTGGGACGAGGGCGCGGTCGGTCCGCACGTCTCGGCTCGCAAGATCATCGTGCACCCCGAGGTCGGCGAGGTGACGTGCGACTGCGACGTGCTCACCGTCCCAGGCTGCGATATCCGCCTCGTCGTCTACACGGTGGCCGCGGGTTCCGCCGATGCGGAGAAGCTGCAGTTCCTGCGGGTCACGAACGGAGTCCACCCCGACCGCTCCTCGCCTTCGGGGCCCGATCTGTTCTCCACGCCGTGACAACCGGGTGGGCAGGCCCCCGTCCAGCCGCCAGAGGTTGGGGAACCGCAACTTCGAGGGCCGCATCCAGCCCGAAGTCACCATGAACTACCTCCCTTCCCCTCCCCTGGTCATCGCCTGCGCCCTCACCGGCACGATGGACATCGACCTCGCCACCGAACCCCTCGGCCACGCCCATGAGGGGTGACCCCGTCCACCTGCAGGACATCTGGCCCGACCCGAAGGAGATCGCGGCCGTGATGGCCGGGAGTATCGACGCGGCGATGTTCACCGACGCCTGCGCGAACCGTGGTCACCTGATCGCCGAGTCTGACCAGTACCCGCGTCCCGATGATGTCCCGTACGGCTACGGGTTCCCTCGCCATGTCGTCGAGGCAGGGAGGGCGGCGAATGACCCCATCTCGCCGGCCGGCGCCATCACCGTGACCAGCGCAGCGGCCCAATACCTGACTCAAGTCGGCGCGCCCCCAAGGGAGTCCAACACGTACACCTCTCGGCGGGGCAACCACCAGGTGATGATGCGCGGTGTGTTCGCCAATGTCAGGCTGCGCAACCAGGTCGTCCCGGCACCCGTGGCGGCCGGACCCTCAACTTCCTTGCGGCGGGCCGCGAAAGCTCGATCCCCCGAATGGTGCCATCTCCAGGACGGTGTTCGGGCGTGTAGCGCGATTCCGGGCGCACTCCACCCTTGACCCCGCTGGTGAGCGGACATCTGCTGCCGACGCCGCCCTGCAGCCACATGCCCGACGGCTTCCTCAAAGGGGCTGACGCTGTTGCCCTTCTTTCGCCCAGCGCGTCAGGCAGTGGGGCGGTCGAGGAGACGGGCGGCGAATTCGATCGCCCGGTCCGCCCGCGTGCGGTCCCCGGAGACGAGAAGGTCGAGTTGGAGGCCCCGAACCTGTGCGAGGAGGAGGGTGGCCAGAGCGGTGGCGTCCTCCGGCGGCCATCCCTCCGTGATCAGCCGGTCGGCCAAGAGGCGGACCCAGTCGTGGACGAGCGACTGGGCGAGGTCCGTTTCCGGGTCGCGCTTCCGGCCGTAGTGGGTGACCAGTTCGAAGAGGACCAGGAACTGCCGCTGTTCTCGCGGCTCGCAGAGGCGGTTCCACATCTCCTTGAAGAGGTCGGCCATCGAGCGCGCTCCGTGGAGTTCCCCGTCCGAGGTCAGCCGGACGGCCAGATCCGCCCGGATCTTCTCCCCGACGGCCATGATCAGCTCCTCCTTCGAGGAGAAGTGCCGCAGCAGCGTCGCGTGCGTGACGCCGAGCGCCTGGGCCACCGGTCGTAGCGACAGGTCGGTGACACCGTGGTCGAGGACGTACTCAGCTGCCGCGGCCAGCAGTTCGGGGCGCCGGTGCTGGAAACGCAAGCTGCGTCCGTCGACGCGGGGAGAACTCATCGCGACCTTCTCTCACGCTGAGTGAACGAAAGAAAAATTAAGCGTACCACTCGGTTGCCCTAACCAGTTGGTACTGCTACTTTCGGCCGGAACCGCTCTTCGGGCTTTCGTCTCCCCGTCCGGCCCGCTGCGCTTCCCTCTTCGAGCCCTCGAAGGACGACGATGACCGAACAGCAGGACATGACCCTGGCCGACCTCGGCTTCTTCACGGGCGTACCGCAGCACGACCACCTGTGCCGGATGAAGGACCTCCTCAAGTCCCGCGAGATGGCCCCGGCCGCGCGGCCGTACGTCTGGCCGGAGGGGGAGGCGACCGCCCTGCCGGAGACGTACGTCTTCGACGGCGCCTCACGGTCGAGCAAGGAGTTCCTGACCGACACGGACACCGCGGCCGTGCTCGTGCTCATCGACGGAGTCGTCCGGCACGAGAGCTACTTCCTCACCGGCGGACCGGACGTGCAGTGGCTTTCCATGTCGGTGGCCAAGAGCTTCGTCTCCGCGCTCGTCGGCATCGCGGTCGCCGAGGGACACATCGCCGGCATCGACGATCCGATCAGCTCCTACGTACGGGTGGAACCCGGTTCCGCGTATGACGGCGTGTCCATCAAGGACGTACTCCAGATGTCCTCCGGCGCCCGCTGGAACGAGGACTACAGCGACGTCACCTCCGACGTCTACCAGCTCAGCGCCGCCACGATGGGCATCGGCGGCACTCTCGACGACTTCGTCGCCCGCATGGTGCCCGAGAGCGAGCCCGGCACGGTCTGCCGCTACAACTCCGGCGAGACCCAGGTGCTCGGTGCCCTGGTGGCCCTGGCGACCGGCCGCTCGGTCGCCGACTACATGCGGGAAAAGCTGTGCGAGCCCCTGGGCATGACGTCGGCCGGTTACTGGCTGATCGACCCCGCCGGGACGGAGTTCTCGTTCGCCGGGCTCAATCTGACCGCCCGCGACTACGCCAGGATCGGCGAGCTGTACCGCAACGGCGGCAAGTGGCAGGGGAGGCAGATCGTCCCGGCCGAGTGGGTGCGCGACTCGGTCACCGTGACCGCGACGCACCTGGAGCCTGGCCGGCCCCTGGTCGGCGGTCACCAACTCAACCTGGGCTACGGCTACCAGTGGTGGCTCCCTGACGGGGACCGTGGAGAGTTCAGTGCGATCGGCGTGTACAACCAGTTCGTCTATGTCGATCCTGCCGCCCGCACCACCATCGTCAAGCTGTCCGCCAACCGCCGGTACGGGACCTCCACGGAGGAAGCCACCAACCGCGATATGGAGACCGTCGCCTTCCTGCGCGCCATCGCCCGGCAGGACCACTGACACTCACCTCACGAGTGGTCACGCCGAACTGGCGCACAACGTCGTGATCCATGAAGGGCGTACCCATGCTGACCCGCGCGAAGACCACCGATGGTGTGCTGTGCGGCCGGGCCGAGGACGGCCTGACCGTCTTCCGAGGCGTGCGCTACGCCACCTGAGAGCGCTTCGGTCCGCCCCGCGCGGTGCCTTCCTGGAACGGCGAGCGGGACGCCACGGTCGACGGCCCCATCGCCCCGCAGGCTCCGTCCAGGCTGGAGTCCGTGATAGGCGCCCCTGAGCGGCACGAGCAGGGCGAGGACTGCCTGAACCTGACGATCACCACGCCCGGAGTCGATGACCGGGCCAGGCCGGTGCTGGTGTGGTTCCACGGCGGCGCCTGGATCTCGGGCGCCGGATCATGGAAGTGCTAGGGCGGCCACCGGCTGGCCCGTGAGGGCGACGTGGTCGTCGTCTCGGTCGGCTACCGGCTCGGCGTGCTCGGCTATCTGCGTTCACCAGCGATCTCCGAGGGAAATCTCGGCCTCGCCGATCAGCTCGCGGCCCTGCGGTGGGTGCGCGACAACATCGCCGCATTCGGCGGTGACCCGGACACGGTGACCGTGGCGGGCCAGTCCGCGGGAGCCCACACCGTGCAGTGCCTGCCGCGGGAGCCCACACCGTGCAGTGCCTGCTGGGCATGCCGGACGCCGAGCGGCTGTTTCACCGGGCCATAGTTTTCCGCGCAGATATCAGGGTAATCCAGGGGCATCCGTTGGAGCTGACGGAGTGGATCACGGACACGCCAGGAGAGCAGTCGGCGAGTGTCTACAGTCCGCCCTGTTGCCACTGATTGGGGGGATCAGGTCGTGGATGAGTACGCAGAGTTTAGGCAGTTGGCCCGTAAGACGGTGGAGCTGCTTCAGGCGGACCCAAGCAAAAAGAAAAGTAAGGTGTCCGCCGACAACATAGAGGTCGAGGGATGGACCATCGACCACGGCAGCTCATACAGCAAGGAAACACTCTTCTCCAAGGCCCCTGGAGACTTCAAAGAAGTCTGGGGCAACAACGGCGAAATCATCCTCGGCGAGGACGCTGAAATCTACTCTTTCTCCTGGCATAAAGAGGAGAGTGGGTGGCCCACTGTCATGAAGGAGTCGAGTTCGCTGCGCAAGCTGGAGGCTCGGGATCTGGTGGGAGGCAAGGGAAAGCCATTCAGCGAGTACACGAATAAGTTGAACCGGCTCCGTTGGTCCTAGCATCTACGCACGCCCGTTCCCGTTTGCCTGCAAAGTCGCGACGCCCGGACTGCAGATGAGCCCTGCCGTCGAATCCCGACTGGGAGTCATGAAATGTTCAAACTCGTTATTACGGTGCATGGCTCTGGCGACTTGAACGAGACAGGGAGAGCGATTTTCGAGGCGGTTCCGCGCCTTTCGGAGGACCCATGAAGTCCGAGTCAATGACATGATCTTAAGCCGCGTCGGAAGCGCGAGGTACTCGATCCCATCAATGCTCTCTCCAGCCGGGGTTACCGCATAGGAGGGGGTGGTAATGGATCGGTGACCGACTCTGAGTTCGTACAGGCCTTTGCCTCCGCGTATGTGTGACGACCAGTCCGGCGGCAAACGGGTAGAGAGGGGACGGGGACCCACATCGGCGGATAGGGGGAATGCATGCCATCGCTATTGGCGTGGTGAACGCCCAGTGAATCGATGTACGCGACGAGTCGTTGAGGAGGCGTGCGTGTCACAGACGTTGAAGATCACGATTATGGCATTGGCATTGGCTGGAATTGTTTCGACTCCTTTAATATGGTTGCTCGGCAGCCCCAACTCCGGCCAGCTCGTTGGAGCCTCAATCCAGGGTGCCGTTGGCATCGCGGCGTTTGTGTGGGCGCTATTTCAAAACCCCACCAGCCGGGTTGATGACGTGGCTGTACGGACCGGTGAACCTGAAGCTGAAGACGGGGGCAGCGCAGTTACCGGCGTCAAGCGGCCCAAGGGCAGGGGAAGCGGATCGGCGAAGGCCCAGGACACCGGGAAGGCGAAGGCCACCGGCAAAGGAAGCCGAGCTGTCAGCGGCGTCGACTACGAGTGACCCGGCTCGGCCAGAGGGAACGGGGGGCGGCGAATGGTGAAGCGGCGCAGGCGAAGAAGTGAGCCTGGTGCGCAGGCCGACGTCTCCGCGACCGACACCGGCGACACGGTGGCCGGGGCTGGAGGGAAGGCGGTGACCGGCTACTCCGGACCAGCACAGAGAACTGCGGGAACGCCCGTGGTCCCCATAAATGTGTCCGGGACCGGCGACGCGATCGCCGCCACTGGCGGCCTGGCCAACAGCGGCTATATCCACGAGCTGAATGTCGGCACACTCACGATGGTGTTGAAGCGAGGGCCTCGTGAACCGGCTGCATGGCCGCACCAAATCGGATTGATCCCACCGCGGGCGCTGTCCTTCCAGCCTCGAGCGGAGTCGGAGCGTCTGGAGGAGGCGGTACGGGGCGGGGGCACGGCGGTGCTCACCGGTATGGGTGGCGTGGGCAAGACGCAGCTGGCTGCCGACTATGCGCATACCGCTTGGCAGGGCGGCTGCCTGGACGTGTTGGTGTGGATCTCCGCGAGTAACCGCTCGGCAGTGATCTCGGGATACGCGCAGGCCGGCGTCGAGCTGTGCGGGGCCGATGCCTCCGACCCTGAGCAAGCCGCGAGAATGTTCCTGGCGTGGCTCCATCCCAAGGGCGGCACCGACCAGTGCCGATGGCTGATCACCCTGGATGATGTCTCTGCCCCCGCGGATCTGCGCGGCCTGTGGCCGCCGGCAAGCCCGCATGGCCACAGCGTTGTCACCACCCGGCGCCGCGAAGCAGCTCTGTCGGGGCACGGGCGCCATGTGATCGGAGTCGGCCTGTTCACGGAGGCGGAAGCAGTCGCCCACCTCACCTCGTCTCTGGCAGCACACGACCGGCATGAGCCCACAGACCAGCTCGTCGCGCTGGCCTCTGATTTGGGCCACCTGCCCCTCGCCCTCTCCCAGGCCACCGCATATCTGGTCGACGCGGGTCTGGACTGCCGTGTGTACCGCCGCCTGCTTGCCGACCGAGCAAAGACGCTAACCGAGTTGATGCCCGAGACGGGCACCCTGCCCGACGACCAGGAAGTCGCGCTTTCCGCAGCATGGTCCCTATCCATCGAACGCGCCGATCGGATCCACCCCGTCGGGCTCGCACGCCCCATGCTCCAGCTCGCAGCCATGCTGAGCCCCAACGGCATCCCAGGCAGCGTCCTCGGTAGTTCGCCTGCCCTCGCTCATCTCGCGGAGCATCGCGCCCGCACTGCCGGGAGCAGTGGACGATCGCACCAGATCGAGCCGTATGACGCAGTCCTCGCGCTCCGGGTTCTGCATCGGCTCAGCCTGATCAAGCACACCCCTGCCACCGAGAACCAGGCGGTACGCGTACATCAGCTCATCCAGCGGGCCACCC
The DNA here is from genome assembly GCF_024612035.1 of Streptomyces sp. DSM 40750. Taxonomy (GTDB): domain Bacteria; phylum Actinomycetota; class Actinomycetes; order Streptomycetales; family Streptomycetaceae; genus Streptomyces. The sequence goes on along the minus strand of NZ_CP102513.1, from coordinate 11,159,377 downwards.
GTGAGAGCCTCCCCTCGGACCAGCACGACGACCTAGCCCGCACCGCAGGCGACGCCCTGGTCGACGCCTGGCCCGAGGTGGAACGGGACAGCGCCCATGCCCAAATCCTGCGGGCCAATACCGAAGCCCTCAATGAGCACGCACCGATGCCTCTCTGGGTGGCCAGGGCGCACCCCGTCCTTTTCCGGGCAGGGAAAAGCCTGGGAGAGGCCGGGCTCATCGACGCCGCCCGTTCCTACTGGCACGAACTCCAAGCCACCGCCTACCGTTCTCTGGGTTCCGATCATCCAGACTCTCTCACCACCTCGCACTACCTCGCCTTCTGGCAGGGGGAGGCGGGCGATGCCGCCGGGGCCGCTGCCGCCTTCGCCGAGCTACTGGGGGATCGGACACGGATCCTGGGCCCCGACCACCCCAGCACCCTCAACACCCGGGCCAACCTCGCCTACCAGCGCGGCGAGGTGGGCGATGCCGCCGGGGCCGCCGCCGCCTTCGCCGAGCTACTGGAGGACCGAATACGGGTCCTGGGTCCCGACCACCCAGACACCCTCATTACGCGGGGCGATGTCGCCGGGTGGCGAGGGACGGCAGGAGACGTCGCCGGGGCCGTCGCTGCCTACGCCGAGCTACTCAAGGACCGGCAGCGAGTCCTGGGCCCCGACCACCCCAACACCCTCAACACCCGGGGGAACCTCGCCTACTGGCGGGGAGAAGCGGGGGACGCCGCCGGCGCCCTGAGCGCGTACACCGAACTGCTGGAGGACCGACTTCGCGTCCTTGGGCCCGACCACCCACACACCCTCACCAGTCGGCACAATGTCGCTCGGTGGCGCGGGGAAATGGGGGACGCCAAAAGAGCCACCACGGAATTCGCCGAACTATTGAAGGACCGGCTGCGGATTCTCGGCCCCGACCACCCCCGCACTCTCAAAACCAGGTCAAACCTCGCCCGATGGCAGGGAGAGGCCGGTGACCCGGAGGGCGCCGCCAGCGCATTCGCCGAGCTGTTGACCGACGCACTGCGCGTCTTGGGGCCCGACCACCCGGAGACGCTCAAAATCCGCGCATCCCTTGCCCGATGGCAGAGGTGACTGCAGATTGAAAGGCCGTCCGCGCCACCCGCACCGTCTCCGCCGGAACCTCTCCGGGTTCCTCCGGCCGCATCGACACCCGACACCCTCCCCAAACAACAACGTCGGCTTCCAGGACCACAACCGGGTCCTGAAAGCCGACGTCACGCCGGGCCCGAATTGACCAACGGCGTCACCATGAGGTGGACGGGCCTCTTCGCGTACTGCGCATGCTCGTGCGGGTTGCGGTTGCGTCTTCACGCAACACCCGCGTTATTAGATGGCGGCCTTCTTCGCGCCGGAGAACGCGGCGAATGCGCCGATGGCGAGAAACAGGAAGGTCATCGCGTCGGCCGACTTGCTCCAGTCCTTGGTCAACCCGTCGAAGTGCTCGGTGAACAGCGTAGTCGCGGAGACACCGAGTTCGTCGGCGCCTGATGGTCAGCCAGTCCCGGGCCTCGGCGAACTTCCTCAGGTCGGTGGCCTTGTGGACGTTGAGGTTGTCCCAGATGAGCACGATCGGGCCGCCGAGCTGCTGATGGGCGGCGATCAGCAGGTCCCGGTAGTCGCGCCAGGAGAAGCTCTTGCGTCCGTCCCGTCTGCCCTCGTCCCGGCGTGGCCGGTAAATCAGTGGGAGCGGTGGCCAGGTTTGTAGCAGGTCAGCGCCGCGATGGATATCCGTCTGCGGGAACGGCCGCGGACCCGCACGATGGGGGTCCGGCCGCGCTGTGACCAGGTCTTCGCCTGCGGCGGCGTCATGGAGAATCCGGCCTCGTCCTCGAAGACGAGCCAGGCTCCACTCACCGCCGCGAGTCTTCCGCGCACGGCCACACCTCCTTGACCCACCCGGCCACCGCCTCGTCGTCCCGCTCGATCGCGCGTCGGGCTGGCACTTGGCACGACCAGCCATTACGTACCAGGAGCTTGCGCACACCCTGGATCGTGCAGGTCAGGTGGAAGCGCTGGCCGATCACCGTCTTGACCCGCGCCAGCGTCCACCGCTGGTCCTCCCAGCCGTGCGCGGCCGGCCCCTTGGCCAGCTCCGCCTCCAACTGCGCGAACTGCTTCTCGTTCAGCCTCGGCAGCGAGGCAGGTCCCTGCGACCGCAGAGCGCGCGGACCGCCCTCGTCCCAAGCCTGCCGCCACCGCTGCACCGAGCGGACACTGACCCGCAGGTCCTTGGCGATCACCGAGCTCGCCTCACCCTGGGCGAACCTCTCGGCCGCCTTGAGCCGTAACTCCTCACGGAACTGCTGCCGTTCGGCGGTCAGCCCGCCCCCTTGTGGATACCGCATGCACCGGTGATACCGCACGAGCGACGAGCCGTCAGCCCATACGACTCCACGAGTTCAACCTCAGTAGCGGTAGTTCGTTAAATCCGGAGGTAGAGATCAAGGCCGTGTCCGGTGGTGACCGCGTCGATCAGGGCCTGGAGTTCGGAGGGTGGGTCTCTGTCCGTCCAGGATCGCCACCATCGGTTCAGGGTGGTGGCAGGGGTGAGCCAGGCGCGGACCGAACGTAATGCCTTGGGCCAGCAGGGCAGTTGGGGTTCGGTTGGTCCCCCTCTCTGGCCCCTCGTCGGGGCACGGGTCCGGGGCGGTGTCATCCAGGGGTCCGGGTGGGGCGAACCACTGGTCCCAGCAGAAGGAGAAGGCGCAGTTGACCAGGGTCTGGTGGCGGCGGATGGCGCGGTCGGAACGGACCTGGAAGTCGGCCCAGCCGAGTTCGTCCTTGATCTGTTTGTAGCTCTGCTCGATCCACGGCCGCAGGCCGTAGAGGCGGACGATCTCGGCGAGGTCGGCCGGCGGATGCGGGCTGGTGGCGGCGTGGGGTGCGTCGGGGTGGGGCAGGTTGGTGGCCAGGTACCAGGTGGCCTTCTCCGGCAGCCGGGCTGGGTCGGTGGTGGCCACGACCAGACGGCAGGGCGAGTCGGGACCGTAGCCGCCCAATCGGGCATCGGCGGCCCACCAGGTCTCGGTGTGCCCGTCGCGGAAGTGACGCTCCACGGCCGTCCAGTCGCCGGGGCGTCTGGCATCGAGCCAGGTCAGGGCGTGGGCGGCCTCGATCGGGGTGTGCGGCTGGTCGGCCGGAGCCCAGGTGCCACGGTGCGGCTTGAGCGCGACCACGTAGGCCAGGCCGGCCTCGCGCAGTGCGAGGTACCAGTCGTCGCTGACGGAATAGGCGCAGTCGGCGACCACGGCCCGGCAGCCGAAGCCCGCCTCCTTCCCGCGGGCCGCGAGAGCGGCGGACAGCTGTGGTTTCGTGCGGAAGGCGGGATCGGACCGGCCGCGGGCGAAGTGGTGGGCAGGGGTGTAGGGGTGCGCGTGCAGCGGGTAGTAGACGCGGCCGTCGGTCCACACCGTGGTCACCGTGACGATGCCGTTGTCCGTCTTGCCCAGCCGGCCCAGCCACTGCCGGCCCACATTCGCGGTCGCGGTGCCGTCCTTGCGGTCCCCGGAGTCGTCGATCACGATGACCCCGCCGTCGTGCGGAGCCGTCGCCCGCTCCTCGCACAGCAGTTCAAGCCGCCGGTCGTTGATCTGCTCGGCCTCCCAGGGCGACTCGGACAGGAAGAACTGCAGCCGCTGCACCCCCGGCATCCCCGCACCGGCCACCGGCTCTGCCCCTGCCAGGCAGGTGATCGTCTTGTTCCGCTCCCGCGGCGCCAGCAGCCCGGTCAGATACTCACGAAACCCCCGCCGCTGGGCCAGACTGAAGAAGAGGTCGTCGAACCGAGCCGCGTAGTCCTCCAACGGTCCCGGCGCGGGCGGACACGGACGGCGAGCAGTCATCTTCAGCCCCAGCCAGGCAGTTGGCTCACACCACCGGCCTAAGACCAACCCGACCCGTCGTCGAACAGGCTCTTGCCGGTGCGTCCGCAGACACGTTGGGAAGTTGCCGCCGGTCGGGCTCCGGACGCCGGTGGGCAGGTGACCGTGGATCTGGACGGAGGCCTGGTCGTCGACCCACGCGGACAAGCAGGATGCCGCCCGGACCTGGAAAACCTACGGTGACCACCCGCTGATGGGGTTCGTCGACCACGGGCCGCCGCGAGACCGGCGAACCCGTCGCCGCTCTGCTCAGGCCTGGGAACGCGGGCTCGAACACTGCCGCCGACCAGTGCCGCGCGCCGCCATCACCAGCTGCGCGTACGTGCCGAGATACCGGGCGAGGTCCGCGGGATGCATGGCCTGGATCTTCGATCGTCCTTGTCGTCCCACTCCCGCGCGCCCAGCACGTTCCACGACAGGATGCACAACTGCACGCAGCGCCGCCCGGAGCCCTCGGGGTCACGGAAGGCACGCGCCCGAACCCGCCCTGGGTGAGCTGCAGTTCGGCCTTCTTGATGCCTTCCCCCGGGCTGAGCGGGCCTTCGGTGACTCGCAGAGGCAGGGGGAAGGTCGAGTCGTTATGTCCGCAGGCTTCTGAAAGCTGTTTCTGTACCTCTTTCCGCAGATGACGCAGGCGTGGAGTCTGCCCGCACTGCGGCGCCGCCGCGGTGTCCGCCAGGACACGGCATGCCGCCGTCATCCGGTGGACTCGGGGTACAGCAGGCCAGCGAGGTTGAAGTGGTGTGCGCCATCGGCGTCCAGGCCCTCGGCGGAGCCCGGGACGAACACGACCTGGGGGTTCTTGCCACGGGTCGAGGCGACCAAGTCGTCGCGGCCGTCGCCGTTCACGTCGAGGAGCGGGGCATGCGGGGCGAACTGCGCGCTCGACGGCCTGGTGCGCTTCGCGTCGTACGGAAGCCCGACGTCCTTCGTCACGATCGACCGGAGGTTCACTCGGTCCGCGTGGGCGACGTCCCGCACCTCGAAGACGACACCTTGCCACCAGTTCGCCCCGTAGGCGCCGGTGACCGCGTCGAGGCGGCCGTCGCCGTCCACGTCGCCAGTGCTCCCACCGCGGTTGCCGGGGTCGGTGAGCTGGCCGGGGGCGAGGCCCGGCAGGTCGTGGAAGGTGGCGACGGGGTCTGTGGCGCCGCCACGCAAGACGTCGAGCGTGCGGTCGTCCCCGTAGCCGCCGAAGACTACGCTCCAAGTGCCGGACGCGGAACGGGGTAGCGGCCGAGCTCCCGCCCAGGACCTCGCCGCGGACGGACCGTCCTCCCCGCCGAGCAGCAACGTGCCACCGGAGACGACCGGAGCGCTCGGGTCGTCGCTCTCCGGGTCCGTAGTGGCGAAGTCGAGCAGCAAGTCCGCGGTGTCGTCACCGCCGTAGTCCCCAGCCCGCACTCTGTAGGGGACGCCTTCTTCGGAATGCGGTCCTGCCGCCTCGCGCCGTGCTGCGGGGCGGCCAGAGCGGTCGAACGGCCCCTTGTACCAGACGACTTCGGGCCCGGTGGCGCCGCCGGGACGGGCCAGATCCGTGCTGCCGTCACCGTCGAAGTCTCCGAGTGCGGGAGGTGTCTTGGCCATCGTGGTTGTCTTGCCTGTATTGGTCGTCGTGCTCAAAGACAGGTCGACGGGCCGGGAGAGCCCCTCGGCTCCGCCCCACAGCACACGGACGACGCCGCTCTCCGTCGCCATCAGCAGATCGGTGAACCCGTCGTCGTCCAGGTCGGCGCGAAGGGGATGCGGGCGGGCCAAGGCGTCCGACGCGGACGCGGGCACATCGGTGCGTACGTCGGCATGCGGCCCGTTCGCCCCTCCGTACAGAACTGTCAGACCGGAGCGGGTCCACACCACCGGGTCCCCGAACCCGTCCCCGTTGAAGTCGTCCGGGTCCGGATACGCCGAGGCGCGTCCTGCGGTCGGCTTCGCCCCCGGCCCGGATGCCGCTTTCTCCAGCCACCACAGCACGGCTGCGGCGACGAGCAGCAGGGCGCAGGGGAAGGCCCACAGTCGAGTTGATCGTCTCTGCACGGTGTTAGGACCTCGGACGAGCGCAGAAGGTTGCGCTCAGTCGATAATCATCCGTTGAGAACCAGGGCTCCGGGTACGCCGCGTGACGGTGACGAGATCGCGTGCCCAGTCGGCCGGGCACGCCGCGTTGCGTTGATCGAGTTGGGCCCGCTCCGCGGGCCTCGTACGGTCCTGCGGGCGGTTCGAACTGATGCCGATGCGGAGGACGCGTACACGTAGGGGAATGCGTGGGGGCACACATTTACGGGGTCTGTGGATCGGCCTGCATTTCAAGATAGGGATGACCATCGCCGCGACGGCGGCGGTGTCGGCAACGCTGACCCGCGCGTCCATCCCGGTGCTCGTATCGGAAGACCGCCGTGACAGCGTCCTCGCCGAGTACCAGGCGGCCGCACAGCAATACCGGGCCTCCGGAGGCCCGGACACTACCGGCCTCGAAGTCGACCCGACGATCGTGCCGGAGGACCGGCGCCGCGCCGTCCTACCTGGCGGTGCCAGGTCGGCCACCCATCTGGTCAAGGACAAGACGGGAACCATCGCCTGGGCCGCGGGCCGTGGTGAACACGGAAGACTGCTGGCCCTCCGCCGCGACTATTTCCCAGCCCCTCTCCGAGGATCTGGAAGCGGTCACCCGGAACGCTGCCGTCATCGGCGCGCTCCTCGAGGAACGCCGGGTGCGCGGGCGGGCGGCGCGGGACGCCAGCGCGCTGACCTGCCGTGGTCGGGCCCGTGGTCGGGCCCATGGTCGGGGCGACGGTCAGGGCGTGTCGCCGGAGTAGTAGAAGCGGCACATCACACCCGGGCCGGGCGTGCGGGGTTCGCTCGGGTGCGGGTCGTACAGCGCGCGGCCGCCGGGCCACCGCGACAGCTCGGTGGGCAGAGCGGCGCCGTCGTCGACTTCCTCCGGTCGCCATCCCGTGATGTCCAGCAGCAGTCCGTCCAGCGGCCCGCCCATGAGCGCGGCGTACGTCCGGTGCGGCACCGGGCCGGGGTCGGGGTCGTCGTGGTCGTGGCCGTACACCCGGCCGCGCAGCAGCTGCTCGTCTCCGTTCATCCGACCAGCCTTCCAGCCGCCACTGACATTGACGGGCCCGCGGTGCTCACCGGGCCTTCGGACAGCGAGGCCAGTGAGGCCGGCGAGGTGTCGTAGCGCGCCGACCTGCCGTGGTCGGGGTGATGGTCCGGCGTGGTCGGGCCCATGGTCGGGAGCGCACACGCCGCTCGGTTTACGGACGGAGGGGCTGGGTGGAAGGCATGGGTCTGTGACGTGGACGCTGCCGGAACCGATGCTCGCCGCCCCTGTGCCCGACCCGGTGCTGCTGCCCGGGTGGGCGGGCGAGCCGAAGTGGGATGGTTCTCCAGACACTCAGATGTGTCTCACCTCCTGGTGCCGTCGTTTCAGGAGCCTGTGCGCGAGGGTGGCCACGGAAGTTCGGGCGCGTTGTTCGTCGTACACATGACGATGTGCGACCCGTTCCAGGTGAAGGCGATCGGTACGTCGCGCGGGGTTCCGTCCTTGGCGAGGTAAGACAGGCGGGTCACGTCACGGGCCAGCAGCTCCTGGCTGATCGGGCGGTTCAGAACCTCGATGACCTCGTTCGGCTGCATGGTTCGGTTCCTCCTTCTCAGCGCAGTTGCTCGGCCAGTCCGACGATGATGCCCTCCGGGCCGCGGACGTAGCAGAGCAGATGGCTGTCCTCGAACCGGGCGATCTCGCCGACGAGTTCGGCGCCGTGAGGGCGCAGACGGGCAACGGTGTCCTCGATGTCGTCGACGGCGAACATGACGCGGTGCGTGCCCAGAATGTTGTGCGGCCGGTTGCGCGGCCCGGCGCTGATCACCGCGGGGCTGCGGTACTTCGCCAGCTCGAGCCGGCTGTGACCGTCCGGGGTCCGGAGCATCGCGATGTCACAGCGGACGCCGTCGAGTCCGGTGCACTGGTCGGCGACGAGGCCCTCGACCTCCGCCCTGCCCTCCAGCTCCATACCGAGTTCCACGAAGAACGCGATGGCGGCATCCATGTCTTCGATGACGATGCCGACGTTGTCCATCCGCTGAATCGCCATGCCGGTTTCTCCCTCTTCCTCGTGCGGCCGGTGGTGGCCGCTGATGTCCCTGGGACGGAGCCGGTGGCACGTTCTCGACATCCGCAGACCGCCGAACTCCGAAAAATCTGGATCGCGCCTCAGCACCGCTACAGCAGACCGCGAGCCGGGCGCCACCACCGAGGGTGAGTACGGCACAGGTGGCCACTCCCATGAAGACGATCAGCCGTAGCGTGCCGTCGCCGCTTTTCCGTGCTTCCTCGACGATTCGCAGCGTGCGCGCTTGAGCATTGCGCCTCCCCCATTTACCCCATTGATTGACGGTGCCGGGCCACCCTTGGCGGGTGGAGTTCCCCGTGCCGTTCGCCCTCGCCGCACCCGTCCGGGCCCGCGCGGCGCCGGCGCGAGCTGTGGGCCGCGCTGGCCCCGCTGGGCCCGAGCATCCGTGGACGGGAACGTGGCGACATCGCGGCGGCGGGGTGACCGATGCGTCGGCGCCTGATGACTCATGAGAGATCAGGGATTCTGGAGAACGACGGGTGGCAGGCCCTGGTCTCGGTGGATGCCGGGCGGGTGGTGCTGCGCTCACGGAGGGGTACGGACCTGCTCGCGTCGTTCCCGGAGATCGAGGCCGGGAGCAGGAAGTTGCCGGATTCCACGGCGCTGGACGGGGAGCTGATCGTGTGGGGAGTCCGAGCGTCTCGCGTTCGAGCGTCTCCAGGCCGGCTGCAACGGCGCGGCTCCGCGGCGGCCCGGCTCGCCGATCTGTGGCCTGCCCACTTCGTCGCCTTCGGCCTGGTGCGCCTCGGGCACGGCCACCATGGCGTGGCCGTACCGGCGGCGCCGGGCCGCACTGGAGGATCTGTTCACCGAGCACACGCTGACGGCACCGTGGGCGCTGTGCCCGTCGGCCACCGAGGCCGACACGGTGAACGAGTGGCTGTCGTGGTCGGCGGTGGGCCTGGAGGGGATCGTCTTCAAGCGGCTTGACAGCCGGCATGAGCCGTCGGCGCGCGGATGGCGCAAGTACAAGGTGCGCGAAACGCAGGAGGCGATCGTCGGCGCGTTCACCGGACCTTTGACGGCGCCGCGGACTCTGCTGCTGGGGCGTTTCGACAAGGGCGGGCGGCCGCAGTACACCGGCCGCACCCCCACGCTGCCGCAAACGGCCGGCCATGCTCTCGCACCGCTGTTGGCCCCGGCCGGAAGCGAGCGCCCGTGGACGAGCTGGACGTTCTCTGCGGGGTGGGGCACGAGGAGACCTTGAGTGTCACCCTTGTGCGGCCCGAGCTGGTGGTGGAAGTCGGCGTCGACGTCACCCGGGACAGTGCCGGGCGTTGGCGGCACCCGGCCCGCAGGTACCGCGCCCGCCCCGACCTCTCCCCCGGCGACGTCGAACGCTTCGGCAACCCCGGATAGCCGACGCTGCCGCCTGTGCTCCGCGTGCCTTCGGCAGCGCAGCCAGGGTGCGGCGGTCCTCGCCGTGGCCGAAGGACCCGCACACCGGCTGATCGGGCTGTGCGGCAGGGTCGTGGTCGCCCGGCAGATCTCAGCTGAAGACCCACGATGGGGGGTGCAGAGACCGGTTACTGGCATTTCTGCGTGGCACGGGGCGCGTGCATGGGTTCGGTCGACTCCGTGGCGGGCACGGCAGGCGGGTGGGCCGGGCAGCGGCCGGGGCGGCGGGCGTTCGGGCGGCGGGCGTTCGGGCGGCGTCGGATCCTATCCAGCGCTGCCAGCATGCCGCTACCGCCGTCTCCCCGCTCAGCGCCCAGGCGACCGGCTCGACCATCTCCCAGCGTGGCAGGCGTTTGCCGTTGAGCATCTCCGAGGTGGTTCCCTCGCGCACGGTGGCCTGCGGGTAGCGGCGTCGGCTGCGCCGCACGAGCTGCGCATAGCTGGTTCCTACCCGCCTCGCGGTGCGGCTGCTGTAACCACACGGCGAAGGCAGCGACCGGGTCGGGCTGCCCACCAGCATGTTCGCTGTCATTCACAGTCCTTTGCGCCGAGCGTCGACCGTGGCTGACTGGTCGGCACAGCCGCACATCCACGCGGCACCGTACCGCCCGCTCCAGGGGCCCCCTTGGTCATGACGGCACTCGCCTATACCAGCGCAACCCCCGCCCTGGCCGCCGGTCGGCTGGTCGCCACCGCCCTCGCTCTCATCACCCCCGCACGCCGCGCGGACGCCCTGGACGGCCCTATCGCTTCGGCAAAGGCAGCTACACGGTGAACAACGGAAACGGGGGCGGGCTGGACGCGCGCACCGCGCTGCTGCTGCTCGTCGGCGGGATCGGTACGAACATCGCGTTCCTCCAGCCCACCTTCGGCGTCGCCCTCATCGTGGGCATCGGCGTGATGACCATCCTCCACTTCCTGCTCAAACACTGATGAGGGACTCGTTAGTGTCTGTTCTGTGCCTCGATGCCGCAGGACAGCGCCGCGAGGACGCGCATCGACCTCGGGTAGGCTGCCCAGATCGATCGTCGCAGCCGTAAGACCCGCAGGGGCCGAACGGAACACGCATCCGCAGCGTCTGAGGAACATGAACGTGTCGCGCCAAGCCGCTGTACTGCTCCTGAGCGCCGGGCTGTTCCTCGGCTGCTCCTCCTCGTCCGACAGCCCAGGCACCGAGGGATACACCGGTCCTACCCTGCCCGCCCGGACCGTCACGGAGGGCAAGTGGCAGGAAGGGCCCGCAAAGCCCAAGCAGCACAAGCCGTATCAGTACGACATCTATACGCACTGCGGGATCAAGTGGGTTAAGTTCGGCGGCCGTTGGTGGGTCCTCGACTCCGTGTTCCCCGGTGTCGAGCAGGTCAAGGGGGAACCGCCCTCCCAGGAAAGCCAGAGACTCGCCGGCTACATGACCCTGATCGGGCCGGACACGGCCAACTTCGATGCGGCCGGGATGCCCACGATGCAATTCGTACCGACCGAGCACGAGCCGCCGGGCTGCGCCTGAAGCGTGGTGCCTGGTGCCTGGTGCCTGGTGCCTGGTGCCTGGTGCCTGGTGCCTGGTGCCTGGTGCCTGGTGCCTGGTGCCTGGTGCCGTGATCACACAGCCTGAACGGGGCAGTCTCCCTGTCCAACCATGCGGCCGAGGGCGAGGTTGTCCATGCCGACGACGGCCTGGACGGCGCGAGGCCGGCTGCGGCACCGGCGGCATCTCCAGCCCGGCCCCTCCAGAACGCGAGGTAGCCCGGGTAGTGAGGGTGTCGGGGTGGTCCGAGCCGAGGATCCGTAACTGGTCGGGCAGGAGTTCGGCGAGGTCGGCTGCGGCAGCGGCGGCGTCCCCTGCCTCGCCTCGCCATCGTGCGAGGTTGTGGCGGGTGGTGAGCGTGCCGGGGTGGTCCTCACCCAGCACCCGCACCACATGCTGCAGTAACTGGGCGAACTCGTCCGCGGCTCCGGCCGCATCTCCCGCTTCCCCCCGCCACCGGGCAAAGTTGCCCCGGGCGGTCAGAGTGTCGGGGTGGTCGGGGCCGAGGTGGGACGTGGTCGTGTCGGTGAGGTGCTGGTAGTGGCTGGTCGGTCTGGCTCTCGGTGTCCTGCTCCCCCGCCGCCGGCTTCGTGGCAGCGGTGGAATTCGCTGTGCCGTGTGCCGTCTTCTAATACGTGGTAAAGGCAATCGACTATTACGTCGTAAGGGCCATCGACCAGCTCAACGCCTTGCCGAGCCCCGGCTGACCCGCCCCACCGATCCGCACCGCCACACCGGGAAAGTGGAACACTGCGCTCACCCGACGCGACAACCGGGCCGTGGACCTGCCCCAGCGCCGAAAAAGGACCGCACCTCGCAACACAGAGTCCCCGTCAGCACACCAACGAGGACTCATGAACGTTCTGCGTTTGACGATGGCCCGCCACGGGGCTGCACTGGATTCATGGATGCTGCGCGACTCCGTTCTAGGGAGAGCAGCGATGACAACCATGGAAACGTTCAACCTTCTGCAGCCGTACAAGATCGCCGAGGAGACGTTCGTCATCCCGTGGGCCCTCGAGGCCCCGCCGGTCGGCCACTTCCCGATGAACTCGATGGTGATCCGCGGAGCAGAACCGGTCCTCGTGGACACCGGGGCGCCCGCAGTGCGCTCCCAGTGGCTGGAGGCAGCCTGGTCCGTCGTGGATCCCCTGGACGTACGGTGGATCTTCCTCACCCACGACGACCGCGACCACGCCGGCAACCTCCTGGCGGTCCTCGCCGAATGCCCGAACGCGACCCTGCTGACGACATGGTTCTCCATCGGCCGTATGGCCGAGGAGTGGGAGACCCCCGTCAATCGGTGCCGCTTCATGACCGACGGCGACACGATCGACGCGGGCGACCGCACCCTGGTCGCCAAACGACCGCCCCTGTACGACAACCCCACGACCCGCGCCCTCTTCGACCCCAAGACCAACGTCCTGTGGGCCGTCGACACCTTCGCCACGAACGTACCCACCCCGATGCCGGACGTAGCGGCGCTGTCCGCGGACGAATTCCACGACGGCCAATTCTTCGGCGGACGCCTGGTCTCGCCCTGGGTCGCGTTGCTGGACACCCAGAAGTTCGGGAGGGTCGTGGACGACTTCCAACGCCTGAACGCCGAGGTCATCGCTGGCTGCCACTGCCCGGTCCTCCGCGGAGCCCAGATCCCCGAGGCCTATGACCTCCTCCGCCAGCTCCCCGGAATCCCCCCGTGGGCAGAGTTCACCCAGGCCGACCTGGACCAGTGGATGGCGGTCGCCGAGAGCTCGGTACCACCGGAACAACCACGACCGTCGGGGACGTGACTGTGGCCGTGGCCCTCTAGGTGTGCTGTCCGACAGCTTGGTGACGCGGCTGGCAGGGGCAGGGCTGCAGGACGCTTTCCTCGGGCGTCCCGCAGCCGCTTTAGCCGCTCGGGGTTCCTCGGGTCGTGGGTGGGCAGAGGCAGCGCCGTTGGCCAGGTGGCCGGCCTCGGCAGGCCGCCAGGCGGGGCGTTCGCCAGCTCATGTCGCCAGGGCCAGCTGGCGGCGATCCGCAGGTGGAGCGGCGGCCTCCGCGGGTGATGCGGGCGGCTGGATGCAGCAGCCGGTAGCAAGGTGGCGCTGATCTGGAAGTGGCGGGAGGGGGAACGTCCGAAGTCGGTGGTCTTGCCACAGCTGATGCGGACCTCGACGCGGGCGCCCGCCCGGTGGGCGGACCTCCAGATGCTGCAGGGAGCCTTCGCCGGGAGGGGTGTCGGTGAGGAGGACCTGGTGGCGCATGCCCCCGTCCAGATCGAACGAGGACAATCGCTGCACGTGCCAGGTTCCCCACCACATCCCCAGCTCAAGAGGCACTTCCGCGTTTCCGCTCAGGATCCGGACGCCGAGCCGCAAGTGAAAGGCGGAGGTCAGGGCTAGTCCGCGATCTTCACCCACGCCAGGTAGGAGGCGCTTCCCAGGAAGGTGTTCCCCTCTTCCTGGATTTCGGACCCCCCTTCGACGCCGCCGAACAGCCTCGCCTGCACCCGGACCGTCTTCGACCCTTGCCCCGGGGTCACCTCGACGAGTCGGCGATCGCGCAGATCCGCGTGGTGACGTCGAAATACGCGGCCATGCGCCCCATCGCCACAACGACCGCCCCGTGGGCGTTGCCGCCCAACCGCTCTACGGTTCCCGCCCGGCCGCACGCACTAAAGCCGGAGATCTTGTGACGGAGCCTGCGTGGCATCGTTGACCGGGCATGATGCTGGGTGTGACGGCTGAGCAGATAGCCCGGGGGATGTCGGGCTGTCCTCATCCTCATTGACCGGTTCGTTAGGGTATGTGTTCAATCGGCCGGAGCCCCGGGCCGTGTTCGCGCAGTTCATTGCGGGGCTGCTGGCGGCGCTATCGAAGAAGAACGGCTGGACGCTGTCGGAGCATGCCGGGCACGTGACCGCGAAACCGGATGCAGTGGCTGCTCAACGGCTCGGTGGGGACGCCGACCGGCTGAGTGACGCGGTCCGCGATTACGTCATCACGCATCTGGGCGGCGAAGACGCCTCACCCGTCATCGATGACACCCGGGCTCAGAAGAAGGGCACCAAGTCGGTAGGGGTGACCTTCCAGCGCTGTGGGCTGACCAGCGATGCGCAACTGCCAGACCATCGCCACCAAGCCCGACCGGGCCATCACGATGCCCGAGCAGGCCCGCGCGACCCACGTGCCGTTCTCCTGGGTGCCGGCTGACGCCGGCTACGGCCGTGACCCGCAGCTTCGGGCCTGGTGCGACGGGCGGAAGGTGCCGTACGTGTTCGGCGTCCCGGTCGACCTCCCGATCGCCGGCCCGCCGGACAAGCCGCGCCAGCCGGCCGTGAAGCGCGCCGATGACTTGCTCCACTGCGCGAAGGTCCGTGACCAGTGGAACGCCGCTCCTGCGGCGACGGCGCCAAGGGCGAGCGTCTCTACGACTGGACGACCTTCGCCGTGCAGGTCAAAGACGAGAAACCGGCCGATGGCTTCACGCACTGGCTGGTGCTGCGACGGTCCCTGCACCCCGACCGACGCGGCAAGGACGGACAACTCCACTGCGAGATCGCCTACCTCCTCGTCCACATCCCCGCCGGCACCACGGTCCTGGGAACATCGCCAGGGCCGGTGGCCGCTGGCAGATCGAGGAGGACAACAAGATCAACAAGCAGCTCGTCGGCCTGACCCAGCCTCAGGTCCGCAAGTGGACCCCCCGGCACCGCCACGTCACTGCCTGCACGCCGGCCACCGCATTCCTCGCCGTCCTGCGTGCCGCCATCCCCGAACCCGACCCGGGGGTTGCCGGAGTTCAGGGTCAGACCGGCACGGCCGCCCTGCGGGGTGGTGGTGTTCAGCGCCGGGCTGCCACGGCTGCCGCGGCCGCGGCCAGGATTCGGTGCAGGACGGGGACCGGGATCGCCGGATTGGTGACCGCCGCGCATGCCGTGTCGCGGTCGTGCAGCAGCCCGGCAAGGACGCGGGCCGGCAGCCGCAGATTGCGCATCGCGGCCCCGCGGACGTGGGCCGCTGGGTCGTTCAGCAGCCGCACCGCGTCGGCCGGTGACAGCCGGGTGTCCTCGGCCGCGCGGCGGCGCACCTCGGCTTCTGGGTCGCGGGCGAGACGTGCGACGTCGGCAGGCGTGGACTCCGGATCGTCCAGAGCCAGGCGGCGCATTCGCTCACCGGGGTCGTCGGCGTAGCGCAGCAGGCCCGTAAGGGGGAAGTTGGGGTGGCTGCGGGGGCGGTCGGGGTGAGTGAAGCTGCCGTCCCACCAGCGCCAGACCTCCAGCAGCATCTCGGCCGGCGCGTCATCGCACGATTCGGCGAGGAACAGGCGGACCGTCCGGTCCTCGTCCCGCGCCAGACGCTCCACGACGTCCGGTGGAAGATGCCGGGCACGGGCCACGCTTCGGCGGATGAGCGGATGGGACGATACGGCGAGGCGGCGCATCGCGTCGGCGTCACCGTGCAGGCCCTCGACCCAGGGCAGAGTGCGCGACATCGACGTCGGGTCGAAGTCGTAGCGCACCTCGGCACGCTGCTCCTCGTCGAGGTCGGGCCGCAGTGCCACCGCCGAGCGGATGTCGTCGTATGGGTCCTCCGCCAGGACGGCGACGCTGTGTGCACTGAGCCGCGGGTTGGCGGCCAGCGCTCGGCGTACCTCTGCGTCCCCGTCCCGGACCAGCTCCATCTCCAGCTCGGGCGAGAGACGGCACTGTTCGAGCGCGCGCCGGGGCGCGGGCAGCGCGGCAAAGACCTCGCGAGGCATGGGGACGCCGGTGTGGTGGGCGAGCAGCGCCGCCGTACGCACCGTGTCGTCGGTGTCGGCCAGCAGCCGCGCCCGCAGCGGCGCGGCGAGGTCTTCCCACCGGGCGCAGGCAGTCGCCCGCACCCGGGGATCGGCGTCGGCCGCGAGGCTGGGGAGGTGGTGTGCGGGGAGCCCCGGGAGTTCGGCGGCCTGAGCGCGGGACGGGCCGGCGAGGAGGTCGTCGTAAAGGTCCCCGGGGAGTTCGACGCCCCAGGCGCAGGCATGCTCGGCCCAGAGCACGCGCCGGCTCGGCGACGGTTCGGCGCGGACCAGGCGTACCCACTGATCGGACGTGAGTTTGGGCCGGAAGGTGTCCGCGGGCCCCGAGCGCACCCGCGGATCGGGATGCGCCACGGCGGCGTCGAGTACGGCGGGCCGGTCGCAGCCGTGCAGGAATCCCGTCTCCACATCCAGCAGCCGGATCAGCAGCTCGTCCGGCGCGGCCGGATTGGACCCGATCCCCTCCGCCCAGTGCAAAGGCCATGCCGGCCGGCCGGGCACCGCTGCCCACACCTCGGCGCGCTCGACCTCCGTCTCGCGCCCGGCGGCCTCGGCGGCCTCCTCCAGCCGCTCCGGCAGTCGGTCGAGGGCCGTCACCCGAGGCCCGTCCGAGCCGGGCACCTCCGCCAGTAGCACCTGCCCGTCGAGGGAGAGCGCCACGAACCCGGGGTCGCCGGTCAGCCCCGGCACACCGCCGCCGGCGTAGCGGACCCGGGTCCACCAGGAGTCGTTGCCGCCGATCCGATGTCCGAGGACGGCCACCAGGAACTCGCCGTCGGCATCTGCGAGGCGGCGCCACCACGCGGCGTCGAGCGCCTCCCGGACCGCGCCGTCCGGCGCCGCGATCCCCCGCGCGATCCGCCAGCCGGCCTCCGGCGGGAACAGGCTGCCCGGGCGCATGTCCTCGACGACCGTGAGTCCGGCGCACGGGAGCAGTTCGTGGAGTTCCTCTCGGTGTTGCACGCGGTCATGATCCACGCCGACTCGCGGTGGGACAAGGCCCTCAGCCCAGGCGCAACCGGCCCTCACCCGCGTACACGTCATTGGCTGCGATGTCGTTCGGCCCCGCCCGGGCGGCTCGAGTTGGCCCCACTGGAAGGTCGATGTCGAGCACCTCCACATCCGCCTGCTGCGCGTACCGAAAGAGCCCGGCAGCCGCGCTGCAAGACCACGTCAACCCGGAAGCTCTGACCTGTACTGACTCTTGGGAAGCTGACGGCCCGAGGGCTGCGCAGCCCCTCGTCCAATGGGCCGGCTACGGGGCCGCGGCGCGGAAGAGTGCCAGGAGGGCCTGGGCCGGCGGGGCGTCCGCGTCGAAGAACTGCGTGCCGAGCGCGGGTGGCACGGCCGTTCCGTGCATACGGACTTCGTGGCATCTAAAACAGAACGCCGCCTCGAACAGTGCCAGGTCGAGGGAGTCCTCGTACGCCCGAACGCTCCAGCCCGGCGAGAAGCCGCAGCGATACTGTTCGCTGCCGGGCAGGTTCTCGATCAAGGTCAGGGCGTCGGCGGCCTCGCTCCCAGCCCAGTGGGCGACCGCCCTGCCGGGATATGAGGCGCTCTGCTTGCTCGGGAGGGCGGAGATCCTCACGACCTCGATCAGCACGGTGGCGGCAACGGCTTCGGCGGGGAGCTGCATACGCACAGTCTGCCCGCAGGGCCGGCAGCCTGCTCAGGCATGCCGTGAGAGGCACTCTGCCGTGCGAAGGCCCAGAGCGCAGAGCCCCAACAGGCCAGCTCCCTCGCTCACGTGGCTGCGAAGCTCTCAACGGGCTCTGGTCCGGTTGGGTGTGCTGTGGCCAACAGAGCTGCTCTGCGAACGAAGTACCGCCGCAGCTCGAAGATCGGACCGGTTCTGACCGTCCAGCCCTTCGACATCGAGGAAGCGGCCGTCGCGCTGGCCAACAGCACACCGTACGGGCTGGCCGACGGCCTGCAGACGACCGATGTGGCCCGCGCCCACCGGGTCGCCGTACGGTTTCAGGCCGACATCGTCTGGGTCAGCGACTGGGCAAGGCTCGACCCCGCCATCCCCTTCGGCGGCGTCAAGCAGTTCAAGCAGCCCGGCTATGGACGGGTATCCGGCCCGGAGGCGCTGGAGGCGTACACGAAGGTCAAGTCGGTGGTCATCTCCCTCGCGTGACAGGGCGGTTGAGACTGTGCGGCCCGATGATCAGGGGGTTCTCGTGACCATCGGGCCGCGGCGGTTACCGCCGATCGGGTCCTCCGACCGGCGGGGTCCGGGCGTCAGCGGACGCGTACGGGCAGACTGCTGAAGCCGCGAGTGATGTTGTTGAGGGCGCGGACGGGCTCCCCGTTCAGTTCGACGCGCTCCACGCGGGCGGCCAGCGCCTTCAGTACGGCGTGGGCTTCGAGACGGGCGAGTCCCTGGCCGGCGCAGGAGTGGTTGCCGAAGCCGAAGCCGAGATGGTCCACGGGGTTACGGTGCACGTCGAAACGGTCGGGGTCGGCGAAATGGCGCTCGTCCCGGTTGGCGGAGCCGTAGCTGTGCATCACACGGGCGCCCGCCGGAATCACGACGCCTTCGCCGAGGTCGACGTCGCGGGTGGTGACCCGGGAGAACACCTGGATCGGACTCTCCATCCGCACGATCTCGTTGAACGCTGCCGGAACGAGGGCGGGTTCACGGCGCAGGACGTCCCACTGCTCCGGGTCACGGGCGAAGAGCCAGACTCCGCTGGAGATCACGGAGACGGTGGTGTCGAACGCGGCGACGACGTAACCGGCGAGCAGCCCGGTGGCTCCCTCGACGGGTATCTCGCCCCGTTTGTGGGCCTCCAGCACTCCCCAGCCGAATCCGCCCGGCACGAGGTCCTCCTTGGCCACGACCTCGCTGAGGTATGCCATGAGCGCCTGCACCTTCGGGTCGGCGGCCGCGGTACGGGGGCCCGCCGGACCGCCGGAGTCGAACCATCCGGCCGCCATGTCCAGCAGTTCGTCGCGTCCCTTCTGCGGCCAGCCGATCAGATCCATGATCACGTGGATGGGGAGGTCCTGGGCGAGGTCGGTGACGGCGTCGAAACTGCCACGCTCGACGAGGCGGGCGGCGAGTTCCTCGGCCCGCCGGTCGATGTTCTCGGCCACCGACCGCAGGGCGCGCGGGGACAGTCGTTCGGTGAACAGCTTGCGCTGCTCGGTCTGGGTGGGCGGGTCCTGGTGGATCAGCGCACCGTCCCATGCCGAGTTGAAGTCGTCGTTGAGACCGATTCCCCGGGCGGAGGAGAACGTTCGCCAGTCGCCGAGGGCGGCCCGCACCTGCTCGTAGCGGCAGACGAACCACAGGTCGTGGCGGGTGAGATGCACAGCGGGCCCCAGGGCGCGCAGTTCCTTGTAGTGCGGGTAGGGGTCGTCGAGTGCCTCCTCGGTGAAAAGGTCCACCTCGGAGGCGGGATGAGCGGCTGTGGTCATCGTGATCTCCCTCGAACCGGTCCCGTGCGCGGCAGGCCGTACGCGGTTGAACCGCCGTTCGCGACGCGCACCGTGGAGACGATCGTCGGTGCCGGACGCCGACTCTCCCAGGGTGGTTCTACGGGGCGGCTACCCGATTCGCGCTCCGCCCGTGTGACCGTCCTGCCCCGCGTTCCGCTCGGCGGTGTCACGGCCGACGCGGGCCATCCAGACGGCTACCTGGGCCCGCGAGTTGACCCCGATCTTGTCGAAGAGACGCTCCACGTGGCCGTCCACCGTGCGCGGGGACAGGACGAGTTCGGCGGCGATGGCCTTGTTGGTCATCCCTCTGGTGATCAGCCGGGCCACCTCCTGCTCTCTGCGGGTCAGCGCCTGTTCCTCGCTCCGTTTCGGCGGTCCGCCCCGTTTCGGCGGTCCGCTCCGGACCGCCGGACCGGGGAGGCGGAGCGTGTCTGTGGGGCTGTGGCGGCCCTCGTCGAGGAGCGTGCCGAAGCGGCCGTCGCCCAGAGCGGCCCTGGTGTTCGCGCGGCACTGGGCCGAATGGTGGGAGAAGACCGGCCCGAACGCCTCGATCCCGGTGCCCAGGGAGTCCCACAGAGCGGTGGCCGCTCCCAAGAGCCGCGCCGCCTCGTCGTGGTGCGAGCGTGACTCGGCGATCCAGGCGAGGAGTTCGGCGTCCAGCGCCATGCCCAGCTGGTTGGCGGTGGGGGTCAGGGCCAGGGCTTCCCGCACCAGCCCGGCGGCGTCGGCGTTCCGGTCACCCGTCACCCAGTGGTCGAACGCGCATGCCCACATCGCCTCGGATCTGGCCCAGGTCTCGCCGCGCTCCCGTGCGAGACGGATCGCCTCGTCGCCGACGACCTGGGCCGAGGCACTGTCCCCGCTCATGGACAGCGCGACACTGCGCTGGAACAGCCCCCACAGCACCGCCGCGACGTCGTCCTGCGCCCGTATGAGTTCGATGCCCTCCTCAAAGAGCCGTGCGGCGCCGGACGGATCACCGGCGAACAGGGCGATACTGCCCGACAGGACCAGGACATGGCCGCGGAGGCGGTCGTCGTCGTACCGTTCAGCGATCGCGGCGCACTCCCGCAGCCGCCCGGCGGCCGCTCCCCCATCACCTTGCAGCAGCGCGATCCAGGCGGCGACCCAGAGGGCGTGCCCCCGGTCCGGCGTGAGTTCGGGGGCGGCCCGCAGGACCTGGTCGAGCCGTCGCCGGCCCTGGGCGAGCTGCTCGCCCACGGTCCAGTGGTACCGCAGCGCCACCACCAGGAGCAGGGCCGACGGGATCTCGCCGGGCTCGGAGAGTGACCAGTCGAGCGCGGAGGCGAGGTTGTCCCGCTCCAGGTTCAGGCGGGCGAGGTTCTCGCCCTGGCCTGGCCCGGGCCATGTCTCGCAGGCGTGGACCGCCAGGCCCAGGTAGTGGTCACGGTGACGTCGGCGCAGGTCGTGTTCGAGACCGCTGCCGGCGAGAATGCCGCGCCCGTAGTGGCGGATCGTCTCCAGCATGCGGTAGCGGGCCTGCGGCAGTTGCGGGCGCGCCGACACCACGGACTTCGCCACCAGACCGTCGACCAGATCGATCACGTCCGCGGCGTCGATACCGGTGCCCGGGCCCGCGCAGATGCCCTCGACGGCCGCCAGGTCGAACTCGGCGGGGAAGACCGACAGCCCCGCCCACAGCAGCCTTTCCTGCTCCGAGCACAGGTCGTAGCTCCACTCCATCAGTGCCCGCAGCGTTTGCTGCCGTGACACCGCCGCGGGACTGCCCAGGGTGAGCAGCAGGAAACGGTCGTCGAGCCGGTCGGCGACCTGCTCGACGGACAGGGACCGCAGCCTGGTGGCGGCCAACTCGATCGCGAGCGGAAGACCGTCCAGCCGGGCGCACAACCGCGCCACCGCCGCGCGGTTGTCATCGCGCACACCGAAGCCCGGCTGGACCGCCGTCGCCCGGTCGACGAACAGCGCCACGGACTCGTACGTCACGAGCGCCTCGGCGGACGGGGCACCGGCGGGTACGGGCAGTGGATCCACGATGCGGACGTGTTCGCCCGGAACCCCCAACGGCTGGCGGCTGGTGGCCAGTACGCGTAGGCCGGGCGCGCGGCGCAGCAGATGGTCGACGAGCCCGGCGCAGGCCACCGCCAGGTGCTCGCAGTTGTCCAGGACAAGCAGAAGCCGCCGGTCCGCCAGGTGGTCGGCCAGTTGCTCCTTCGCCGCCCGCAGGGACTGGTCCTTGACACCCAGGGCCACCATGACGGCGTCCGCGAGCCTGTCCGGGTCATCGACGGCCGCCAGGTCGGCGAACCATACGCCGTGCGGAAACGCCCGCCGGGCAAGCTCGGCGGCCCGCACGGCGAGGCGGGTCTTGCCCACTCCGCCCGGGCCGGTCAGCGTCAGCAGACGTGTGGTCTCCAACCACCGTCTGACGTCGCCCAGTTCCTGTCGGCGGCCCACGAAACTGCTGGCGATGACCGGCAGGTTGCCGGGGGGCCGCGCTGCCCTCCGCTCGTCCATGACGCAAGCCACCTTGGCATCGCCCGCCGGAATCTTCGAGACCCCGGTAGCGGGCTTCCCTGCCGAACGGCCCTGTTCGAGACGAATGACGTACGTCTCACCAGGACTTCTGCGGGCAGGACGGTCGCCGTTCGTCGCCCGGTGGACGCGGATCGGGTGGTGCGTCGGGTAATACACCCCTCCGGTCCCGGGTGGTGCGCTGACACGGTCGCTCCGACACGTGACACGAGCCCGGACGGACGCCCGTACGTCCCAGGGGCGCCCCACGAACCCGGAGGGTCGAAGATGCCCACGACAACCACCGCTGCCGTGCTGGAGGCGCCCGGTCAGCCGTTCGCCTTCCACCAGGTCGAGCTCGACGACCTCAGGGCGGACGAGGTGCTGGTCCGCATGGTGGCCGCCGGTCTGTGCCACACCGATCTCAGTGTCCAGGCCGGCCACATCCCCTTCCCACTGCCCGGTGTGATCGGCCACGAGGGTGCCGGTGTCGTCGAAGCGGTCGGTTCCGCGGTGACCCGTGTCGCGCCCGGCGACTCGGTCGCCCTGTCCTTCACCTCGTGCGGGCGGTGCGGCCAGTGCCGCGGTGGGCATCCGGCGTACTGCGCGACGTGGCTGCCCGCCAACATCTTCAACAACGGCACCCGCGCCGACGGAAGCGCCACCCTCCGCCGCGGCGGCACCGTGCTCGGCGGGCGCTTCTTCGGCCAGTCCTCGCTCAGCGCGAAGGCCGTCGTCGACGAGCGCAGTGTCGTCAAGGTCGGCAGCGACCTCCCTCTCCACTTGGTCGCGCCCCTGGGCTGCGGCATCCAGACCGGCGCCGGCACGGTGCTGAACGTCCTGCGGCCCGAACCGGGCAGCACACTGGCCGTGTTCGGCACGGGCGCCGTCGGCCTCGCCGCGATCGCCGCGGCGGCGCTGACTCCGCTGTCGGCCGTCATCGCCGTCGACCTGGTCGACCACCGTCTCGATGTGGCGCTCGGCCTGGGAGCGACCCACCGCGTCAACGCGGGGACCGAGGACATCGCGAAAGCGCTGGCCGGGATCACGGACGGTGCCGGACTGGACTACGCCATCGACACCACCGCGAACATGAGTGTCCTGCGTACGGCGGTCGACGCGCTCGGCACGCTCGGACGTGCCGCCGCCATCGGCGCCACGACGCCCGGTACCGAACTCGCGCTCGATTACCAGGGCCTGCTGGTAGGACGTTCGATCGTCGGGGTCACCGAGGGGGACGCCGATCCCGAGTCGCTCATCCCCCTGCTCGCCGGCCTCTACCGGCAGGACCGGCTTCCGCTGGACGCAATCGTCAGGACCTACCCGTTCAGCGAGATCAACCAGGCGGTCGCGGACGCCCGGGACGGCACGGCGATCAAGCCCGTCCTCCTGTTCGACGCCGTCTGACCGTTCTTTCTCGCACGACAAGGAGTGACATGAGCCGCATCCTTCCCCCCGGCGTCAGCGACGAGGACTTCACCGCCGCCATCGAGGAGTTCCGCCGGGCCGTGGGCGACGAGTTCGTCCGCATCGACGAGGCGGACCTGGCCGGCTTCCGCGACCCGTACCCCGTCGGCGACGCCGAGGCGCACCTCGCCTCGGCGGTGGTCTCCCCGAGAGACACCGAACAGGTGCAGGAGGTCGTCCGCATCGCCAACCGCTACGGAGTCCCGCTCTCAGTCATCTCGACCGGCAAGAACAACGGTTACGGCGGCTCGGCGCCGCGGCTGTCGGGTGCCGTGGTGGTCAATACCGGCGAGCGGATGAACCGCGTTCTCGACGTCGACGAGAAGCTCGGCTACGCCCTGCTCGAACCCGGCGTCACCTACTTCGACCTCTACGAGTACCTGGAGGCCAACGCACCCAGCCTGATGATCGACTGCCCCGACCTCGGCTGGGGCAGCGTCGTCGGCAACGCCCTCGACCGCGGCGCCGGTTACACCCCCTACGGTGATCACTTCATGTGGCAGACCGGCATGGAGGTCGTACTGCCACAGGGCGATGTCATGCGCACCGGGATGGGCGCCATACCGGGCAACACGACATGGCAACTGATCCCGTACGGCTTCGGCCCGTACCCGGACGGCATGTTCACGCAGTCCAATCTGGGCGTCGTGACCAAGATGGGCATCGCGCTCATGCAGAAGCCGCCCGCGTCGCTGACCTACCGGATCACCTTCGAGAACGAGAGCGACCTCGAACAGATCGTCGACATCATGCTGCCGTTGCGCATCAACATGGCGCCGTTGCAGAACGTCCCCGTGCTGCGCAACATCATCCTCGACGCCGCGGCGGTCTCCAGGCGCGCCGACTGGTACGACGGCGACGGCCCGCTGCCGCCCGAGGTGATCGAGCGGATGAAGAAGGAACTCGGCCTCGGCTACTGGAACTTCTACGGCACCCTGTACGGCCCGCTGCAGCTGATCGAGATGAACTACGGAATCATCAAGGAAGCCTTCGGGCAGGTGCCCGGCGCGCGCTTCCACACTCACGAGGAACGCCACGACCGCGGTGCCCATGTCCTGCACGACCGGCACAAGATCAACAACGGCATTCCGAGCCTCAGCGAACTACAGGTGCTGGACTGGCTCCCCAACGGCGGCCACGTGGGCTTCTCCCCGATCTCCCCGCCGGTGGGCCGGGACGCGATGAAGCAGTTCCGGATGGTGCGTTCACGCGCGGACGAGTACGCCAAGGACTACGCCGCCCAATTCGTCGTCGGCCTCCGGGAGATGCACCACATCGCACTGCTGCTGTTCGACACGAAGGACGCCACGGCGCGGGCCGAGACCCTGACCCTCACCCGGCTGCTCATCGACGAGGCGGCCGCCGAGGGATACGGCGAGTACCGCACCCACAACGCCCTCATGGACCAGGTCATGAGCACTTACAGCTGGGGCGACAGCGCCTTGCTGAAGTTCCACGAAGCCGTCAAGGACGCCCTTGACCCCAACGGCATCATCGCCCCCGGCAAGTCCGGCGTCTGGCCGGCACGTTACCGAGGAGCGGGTCTGTGAACCATGCGCGAACCGGCGGGCTGCCGATGGCGCGACCCGACTGATGTTCACCCGGAACAAGTCACCCCGTGGAGATGCGCGGAATGGAGCGGCTCTTGGCGAGATACGCGGCCTGGGCCCCCTTCCTGGTGCCGAGCGATCCGACCCGACGGCGTATACCTCCAGATCGGCCGTCAAGGGCACCTCTACCAGCATCCCTCAGGCCTCGGGCACGGCCGGCGCCGCCGCCATCGTGATCCGGGACAGGGCCTCGGCATGGTCGCCTGACGTCCGCTTTGTCATCAGGCGAGGCCGAGGAGGGCCACCGGTACCGAGAAGCGCTCGCGCACATGCGCACAGTTGGTGTCCCGCGCCGACCGCCAGCCGGGCCGGTTGTCGTTGCCGCGTTGATGGGCGCGGAAGATGCCAGTCAGCACCCACAGCACCGGCTTGCCGCTCTGCAGGTGTTGGTTGTACAGATCGGTGACGAGCCCCGGCTCGCCCGCCGTGAGGGTCGCGGTTCCCTGGGTCACATAGATGAAGCGAATGCCCGAGTAGTCAACTGCCTCTGAAAGTCAGCAGATTGTGCCAGTGAGCAGCGTGTAGTGTCCCGTTGCGTGCTGCCTGAACGACGACACCAACTCATCTTGCGGGCCCTGCGTTCCGGCGGCACCGCCTCCGTGACCGACCTCGCCGAGCAGCTTGACTCCAGCGCGGCGACCATCCGCCGTGACCTCCTCAAGTTGGAGGCAGACGGGCTGCTCACCCGTGTCCATGGTGGAGCGGTCATCGATGAGGAGCGAACTCCCTTCAACGATGCCGCCGAGGTTCTGGTGGCGGAGAAGGACACCATTGCCGCCCAAGCGGCCACGATGATCGAGGACGGCCAGTCGATCATTCTCGACAGCGGCACAACGGTCCACCGGCTGGCACTTCAACTGCACGGTCGCCGACTTACCGTGATCACCAACAACCTCGCCGTGTATGACGAGCTCATCGGCGACGAGAACATCGACCTGATGCTGCTCGGAGGCATGGTCATCCGTGAGTCACGCATGCTGGACGGTTTCATGGCGGAGGACAACCTCCGCCAGGTTCACGCCGACTGGTTGTTCATGGGTGCTTGTGGCCTCCGCCCCGGGGGCCAGGTCATGGACACCACCGTGGCCGAGGTGCCCGCCCGACGCGCCATGATTGCCGCCGGCGACAAGGTGGTGCTCCTGGCTGACAAGAGCAAGTTTCCGGGAACCGGCATGGTGAAGATCTGCGGCCCCGAGGACTTGGACGCGCTTGTCACCAACGCACCGGAAGACGAAGCGACCTGTATGGCCCTGCGCGAGGCCGGCGTGAAAGTAATAGCGACGGCTCCGGCCGCAGGCGACGGCTAACAAAGCGACAAGGTTGATGGGCGGGTGCCAGGTGATCGGTTCGTCGTGCATGCGGTGGCCGGCGAGGAAGGCTCGCCTCGGCTACCCGGTGCACGCCACCCAGGGCACCGCCGGCTACCGGCTCGGCGCCGGCGCCAAACTGCCCCCGCTGCTGCTCGACGACAATGAGGCCATCGCCGTCGCGATCGGGCTGCGCACCGCGGCCGGCGGCTCGGTCATCGGGATCGAGGAGTCCTCCCTGCGCGCACTCACCAAGCTGGAGCAGGTGTTGCCATCCCGGCTGCGGCACCGTGTGCACACCCTGAACACCGCTACCGTCCGGGCCGGCGCCGTCCCAGCCCCCAAAGTCTCCGCGGACACCCTCATGGCCATTGCCGAGGCGTGCCGCCAACGTGAGCGGCTGCGCTTCGACTACATCAGCCCCCGCCGCGGCCCAAGCATCCGCTCGGTCGAGCCACACAGCCTGATCAGCTTCGAACGCCACTGGTACCTGGTCGCCTGGGACACCGACCGCACCGACTGGCGCACCTTCCGTGTCGACCGGCTCACCCCACGCACTCCGGCCGGCCCGCAGTTCCCCCCCCCGCGCGAACTCCCCGACGGCGACGTGGCCACCTATCTGGCCCACCAACTGTCGTCGCAGACGTGGCCCTTCCAGGCCACCATCACTCTGCACGAGCCCGCCGTAGCGGTTGCCGACCGCGTCTGGCCCGGCATGGGCGTCATCGAACCCGTCGACGGCCACAGCTGTCTGCTGCACCTGGGCGCCGACACCCCCCGCGACCTCGCGTGGATGATCACCTCGGTCGACGCCGACTTCACCCTCACCCACGCCCCACCGGAACTTGCCGACGCCCTGCGCACCCAAGGCGCCCGCTGCCTGAACGCCGTACGAGAGGTAGAGGTATAGGTCCCCCCATCCCATGCGGAGCCCGGTTCAAGAACACCGTCCGCCCAGGTACGGGCCGCTCTCGGGCGAGTCCGGACAACAAGCTCCGCGCTGGCCAGCGCCCCGATTGGATGGGGAACGACGGTGAGCAGCTCGGGGGAGCTTCCTGAGCAGCGCGTGGGGACTTTCAAGGTTCTGGCCCCGGCTCCGTGAACCACAGCGCCTGGTGCGCCGGCAGAGACAGATGCGCCGATCGCCCCGTCTCCCGACCGTAGGGCATGCTCTGTTGCGGTGAGTGATCGTGGAAGGTCAGCCGGTCCGGCACCGGGACGAGGCGCCCGGCGGCGACGTCGCCCGACGGCAACAGGGCGGTGACGACGGTGACGTAGACCGGGAACGTGACGACCACGACCACGGCGCCCAGCCACAACCAGCGCAGTGCGGAACCGGCAGCAAGTGCGCCCACCGCCGGCTCCGCGACGAGTGTGTGCGGCAGCCGCGACGACCCGGGCAGCCCTCGGCATGGCAATGGGGACGTCACCCACTTCGCCACGTCGCCCTGGCCAAGGTGACCTTGGTCGGGAAACATGGAAAGCGGGGGACGGTCATGGAGTCGGTCTCTGCCGTGATGGTGGCCGCTGAAGTCAGCCATTCCGGGCTTCGCTCAACGGTCGAAGTCGTCGTGTGAAGCCCGATTGAGGGCTCAGGCAGGCCGGTGGTGTGGGTCTGAAGCCGTGACGTGGGCCAACTTCAGTTCGTTGACGCCCGCACCGCGTCGTCCCAGGCGTGGGGGCTGCGGTAGTGGTTCCGGTGGCCTGCGACGAGCACGGACCGGAGTTCTGGGAGATTCGGGGTGTCCGCGGGCAGTTGCAGCCGCGCGAGGAGAGCGAGTGCGGCCGTCGGCTCCAGGTCGCCGTAGACGTCGTGGTAGCCGGCCAGCAGGCCCTTGAAGAGCGGCACATGCAGTGCGGGGAGCCGTACGACGGTGTCGTACACCTTCTGCTTCACGAGCCAGGGCACGGGCCCCGAGCAGGCCAGAACCCGGCTGGCACGGCGGAGTGGGGCGTCCGACCCCTCCGCCACGACGTGATCGATGTCGTTCCCAAGGACCTCGGCGAAGGCCGTCGCGGCGGTCTCGCGATCCTCAAACCAGTCGACCCAGAGGGAGTAGCTGACGGCCTCGGCATCCCGATCCGCCTCCAGTCGTCGGCGATAGCCGCCCCAAAGAACGTCGGCGGGCAGCGGCCCTTGCGAACCCCGGTCCGCGAACCGGATCTCGCACGTCACCCAGTAGTCGTCGAGAAGATCCAGCATCCCGAAGGCCAGCCGCGCCTGCTCGGCCACGTCCATGCTCTCGTCGGTGAACACCTCGCCGGCCCAGGAATGCGCGATCTCGTTCGCGGTGAACGGCCGCTCCGGCCCTTCGACGCCGACCCACCTGTCACCGACCTCGACCACGCCCCGCTCGGCGAGCCAACGCCTCGCGTCCTCTTGAGCTTGCGTCTCCATACGGAAAGTATGACAAGCCGTGGGGTAGTGTCCGGCCGCTATCTGTGACTCCCAAACTCATAGACACTGATCATGGCAGCGGCACGCGAAGCGCCTCCCGAAGTCGTCAACAAATGGCTCCCGTTCTCGGGTCCGCAGCCAGGCCCTCGCCGTCCAGGCGCTCACGGCAGACTTCGCCCATCGTTCCGCCGACGCCGCGGTGAGGATGGCCTGCGACCCCTTCAGCTCCGAGAGGGATCGTCTCGATGCTGCCACCAGGCTCGGACTCATAGGCTCCGCGACCGTCATGGTCACCCTCCTCCCCGGATCAGCGGAACCGCGCACCACCCGGATCGGCGGCCACGCCGTCGCCCTGGTGTCCGGAACGCCGGTCCCGCCACCGGATTTGCGGTCCGGGACGGCCATCGCCCCGGAACCGGCGCACCTGCCGGTCGCCTTGGAGAAGGCCCGGGTCGGAACGCGGTCGTAGTGGTGGCAGAGGGCGGTGCTGAGCCGGGCCAGTGCCCAGGCGGTGGCATCCTCGGGGGTCATGCCGTCGCGCCCTTCGGGGTGATGGTGTCGGGGCTGGTGCGGGTCTTGAGGACGAAGTCGAACTCCGTCGTCCGGTAGGGGCCCTGGAAGCCGGCTTCGGCGATGTCCTTGGGGTCCTCGTGCAGGACGGTGTGGGCCTGCAGAGCGGGAGGGGCCAGGGTGCCGCCGACGAAGTCGACCGGGATGACGGGGTCTCCCCTGAAATAGATCTCGCCGCGCCAGGGGGTGATCAGGTCGGGGTGGTGGACCTCGTAGTGGATGTGGGCCGGGCGGTAGAGGCTGCGGCCGAGGGCCGCGACGGCTGTGGTGACCTCGTCGATCGCAGTGATGTGGGGTCGGCGTAGGCGACGGGGGTGATGGTGGTGAAGGTGTAGCGGCCGTCGGCGTCGGTGAGGAGATGTCCGCGCAGGTTGTACTTGGGTACTCCGTCGTCGTACAGCGCTGAGTAGTTGCCGTTGTTGGCCGCGTGGTAGATGTCCAGCTTGGCGCCTGCGAGTGGCTGACCGTGGCCGTCCAGAATGCGGCCGGAGACGATCAGCGGGGTGCCGGGTTCGTCGGGGCGCATCGGCAGGGTTCCCGGGTTGTCGATGCACGGTGAATCGGCGATGTAGGTGGGGCTGTTGACGTCTTCGGAGGGGGTGTAGCCGTCGCGGCCGCCCTGGAAGACCTCGCTGTACAGCGGCATGGCGGCCAACGCCAGCGGGGCGCCGGTGGCCGCCTGGACCTTCTGCAGAAGGTCGGTGTCCGCGTTGAGGGCGTCGAAGGTCGGTCCCTCCTCGTCGCGCATGCGGGCCAGAGCGTTCTTGAATGCGTTCACGAGACGGACCGCGCGTGGGTTGATCAGTGCCGGGTCGACGTAGGACGGATCGGTGGTCGTGGTCATGCCTGTCTCCTCCTTGGGGGTGGGACTCGCTGATGCGGACATCAGTCGGCCTGGAGCGAAAACACGGACGGCCGGTTGACCGTTTGGGCTGAGGGCCGGGAGGGGCGGCCCGGTGCTGCGGTGTGCCGGGCGGCCATAAGGAAGGCGCCGAGTCAGAACGCGTGGGGCCCGAACCGGCCCCACATGACGACGGCCGCGAGCGTGAGCAGCACCGCGTTGAACGCGATGCCCTGGGGCTCCTTGCGGCGGGCGTGGAAACCCATGGCCAGACCCACGATCACCGCGATGCCGGTGGCGGCCAGCGGAGTGAGCACGGTCGCGATGCCGGAGACGCCGGGCAGGAACAGCCCGAGGGCGCCGACGAGTTCGGCGGTGCCGATCAGGCGGACCACGGGCGTCGGCACATCGCTGGCCCACGGCAGCTGAGAGCTGAG
The DNA here is from genome assembly GCF_024612035.1 of Streptomyces sp. DSM 40750. Taxonomy (GTDB): domain Bacteria; phylum Actinomycetota; class Actinomycetes; order Streptomycetales; family Streptomycetaceae; genus Streptomyces. Next base: position 11,129,056 of record NZ_CP102513.1, on the reverse strand, counting down.
CTGTTCGCGGGACTTGGTGGTCTTCAGGACGCCGGAGGCCGCGAACACCGCGGCGAGCAGGCCCTGCACGATCCGCAGGAACCGGTTCATCGGAACGGAACCCTTCTCTTCGATCGCGCCGCGGACCGGGTCTCCGTGGCGCGATCAGGGTTCGATGAGGGGGCGGGTACGGCTCGGTGTGCTGTCAGCCGCGGGGGAAGCCGTCGTCGTCGAGCTTGAAGACGAGTTCGGCCTGGTCACGCTTGGTGGTGTGCAGGTCCCAGTACAGGGGGTGATCTGCTCGGGCCGGGCCGCCTCGACGCCGGGGATGACGGAGACGCCGATCGAGGAGTCGATGCCGACGTGGGCGGCCTGGATGCCGGTGCCGGCAAGCTCCTTGTGCAGGTTCATCACCCAGTTGCGCAGCGCTGCTGCGGCGGCGTTGACGTTGGCGACCCGCGGGTCGGGCCAGATCGAGCCGGCGCCGGTGGTGTAGAGCAGGGTGCCCGCGCCGGCCTCGCGCATCGCGGGCAGCACCGCCTGGGTGGCGGCGATCGCCCCGTACAACTGGAAGTTCATCTCGAACTCCACATCGGACGGTGCGGTGGTGGCCGGAGCAGTCAGCGTGGTGACGCCGAACGTCCCCACCGGGGAGTACTCCAGGACATCGATGCCGCCGAACCGGATGGCGGCATCCTTGAGGGCCCGGGTCAGCGCGTCGCGGTCGAGGACGTCCGCGGGGAACGCGGCGGCAGTGATGCCTTCGGCGCCGAGCTTGCCGACGAGGTCGTCGAGCTTCTCGCGGTTGCGGGAGATCAGGGCGACGTCGAAGCCCTGGGAGCCGAAGGTGCGGGCGATGGCCAGACCCATTTGGGGTCCGGCTCCGACGATGGCGATGCTGGTCACAGCGATCCCTTCAGAAAGGTGAGAAAAACGGCATGTCAAGGCGAGGGGGGAACAGTCTTTTTGCGGCCGGACGCCTCGGAGGGCTCATTCCAAGCAGCCGCGCTCACATCGGGGCGTCTACCCGATTCGCGATTCGGATAGCCCTTTCCGGTTCAACACGACTACCGTACCAGCAAAACCGGATAGGTCAATCCGGTTGCTGGTTTGCTCCACACCCCGGCGCCCAGCGCACCAACGACCCCGCTGCTCGGCGGTCGGCGCAGCTTAGGCGGCGCGCACCTGGAGGCGGATCACCACCGTCACGCCCCGTCTTCGCGTACACCTAAGGTCGAACGCTGGGCTCTGCGAGGTCACCGGTCGATCCCAGGTGAGTGACCTTCAGGAGCCATCCTTGCCGGATCGCGCGAGGCGAACCATGGCGCGATAGAGAGCGGTGGGCCTGGGGCTTCGGCAGCGGTGGGACGTCGGTGCCGGGGGCGGCGCAGGAGCGGAGCATCTGGCCGACGAGGCGGCGCCAGGTGTCGGGGGCGGCGGCGTCGGGGGCGCGACGGGGCCGGGCAGTCGCTGCCGAGTCCGCCGATGCCGCCCGGCCCCCCATCGACCTACCGCGCGGACTGTTCCATCTACCGGCCTGCCATCGCAGTTGTGGGCTCTCAGCGGCAGTCGCATTCCCGGATGTCGGGAGTTCGGTGGCCCGCTGCCGCCCGGGGAGCGGGGATCCTGCGTCGCGTCGCCGCCGGCGCGGTGTCGGCCCGCGGACTCAGGCGAGGGCGGCGACGAGCAGGGTGAAGGCGGCGATGATGACGGCGACGCGGACGTAGTGGAAGCGTTCCCAGCGGTGCATCTGCTCCTTCCAGTCCTCGGGCCGGTTCTCCGGGGTCCACGTCTTGCCCCGGTTGTTGATCGGGACGAGCAGCAGGATCGACATGATCACACTGACGATCAGCAGCGCGCCGGCGGTGACGACGAGGCCGGTGCCGTGGTGGTGCCATCCCGCGACAGCCCAGACCGCGACGAGGGCGAGTGAGCCGATGTACCAGAACGGCATCACGGCGCCGAGCATCCGGCCCCCGTGGGAGTGGGCCAGCTGGTTACTGTCCTCCGGGAGGGCGTTGAAGATCGGGTTCATGACGAAGGCGACGGAGAACTCCACCCCCACCATCAGGCCGACGACCACGGTGGTGAAGACCTCGAGTGCGTTGAGCATGGTGACCCTCCCGGGCATCTAGTGTTGCTAGCAGATGAGGCAACGCTAGTACTGCTGCCGCTCACTTGTCTAGCGATGCTAGGATCGAGTCATGTCGGTACAGGAACGCAAGCAGCGCGAACGGGCGGGCCGCGAGCGCCTCATCGTGGCGACAGCCCGCGAACTCGCAGAGCAGCAGGGCTGGGACGCGGTCACCACCCGCCGGCTCGCCGAGCGCATCGAATACAGCCAGCCCGTCCTCTACAGCCACTTCCGCGGCAAACGGGAGATCATCGGCGCCGTGGCTCTGGAGGGCGCCGCCGAGCTAGCCGCGGCGGTGCGTGCCGCGACCGCCGCCGCAGACGGCCCGCGCGAGCGGGTGTACGCCCTCGCCCGCGCCTACCTCGACTTCGCCGCACGCAACCCGGCGGTCTACGACGCCATCTTCCAGCTCGACGGCGGTCTCCCGTACGCACAGGAGGACACCCCGGAACCTCTCAAGGACGCTTTCGCCGCGCTGCTGGAGTGCCTCGGCGAGGTCACCGGGGACGGCGTCGAGCCGGGGCTGTTCACCGAGGTGTTCTGGGCGTCCCTGCACGGGGTGGCGACCCTGACCCGGTCGGGACGGCTGCCACCGGAGGACACCGAGCGGAGGGTGGAGCTGCTGGTGGACCGGCTCGCCATGGCCTGACACACCGTCCCGGCGGGCACGCAGTCGGGGTCCTCGGGCCCCGTTGCCTGCGTGCGGTAGCGCTTTGGGTCACTCGCGCCCGCACGGCGCGGCCGCAGATCGCCGGGCCCCGTACCCCAGACGGGCACCGCCCCGCGAACTGCGATGCTCATTGATCACGACCCGATACGCGCCCCGAGAGGGCGGGGTCGCGTGGAAGGAGCCCCGGCGGCCGTTCGTCACCTGCACGTCCAGCGCTCCATACGATCCCTCCCCGGCTCACATGCGCAAGGGGCGAACACCGAGACCCGAGCCGTTCCACCCGGCGGGATCAGGGGTGGAGTTCGTCCGTGGCGGATGGCTGGGCTGGGCTGACCAGTCGTCCGCCGGGCGGGAAGGCGCGGGCGATGCCGCGGACGCACAGGCCCACCTCGTCGCCGACGGCGGGCGGACGGACGGACGGGTCGAAGACCCGCGCGGCCACCGGCGTGCCGTCACTCAGGCGCAGGGCGAGCATCGCGTCGTGGCCGTAGAAGTCGCGTCGTACGACGGTCGCGGCGACCCCGTTCGCAGCCCCGGGCGGGGCGAGCGTGATCTGTTCGGGACGGAGCAGCACGCGCATCGGGCCGGCCGGCACACCGCCCTCGACCGGTGTGAGCCGCAGAGTGCCCAGCGGGGTGTGGGCCCGGTCGCCGTCCCTTACGGCGGGCAGCCACACCGCCTCGCCGACGAACCCGGCCACCCACGGGTCGGCCGGTGAGCCGTAGAGGAGTTCCGGTGGTCCGCTCTGGATGATCCGGCCGTCCCGCATGGCCGCGACCTCCTCGGCCATCGACAGCGCCTCCGCCTGGTCGTGGGTGACGAGGACGGCCGTGGCGCCGTCGGCGCGCAGGGCCTGCCAGACGTCCCGGCGCACTTCGGCCCGCAGGGCGGCGTCGAGTGCGTTGAACGGTTCGTCGAGCAGCACGACCGGCGGGCGCGGTGCGAGCGCGCGGGCGACCGCGACGCGCTGTTGCTGCCCGCCGGAAAGGTGGTGCGGCATCCGGTCCTGGAGCCCCGCCAGGCCCACCAGGTCCAGCACAGCGGCCGCTCGACCGGCTCGCCGGGCGGACCGGCCGAGCCCGTAGGCAACGTTGCCGAGGACGGACAGGTGCGGGAAGAGCGCGCCTTCCTGGGGGACCACCGCGATCCGCCGCCGCTCGGGCGGAACCGACGCGTCGGAGGTCGCGACGCGACGGCCGTCGATCCGGATCTCGCCGGAGTCCAGCGCCTCGAAGCCGGCGACGCAGCGCAGCAGAGTGGTCTTGCCCGAGCCGGAGGGGCCGAGCACGGCCACCAGCGATCCGGAGCGGACGGTGAGATCCACTCCGGACAGTGCCTGGACGCGGCCGTACGCTTTGTGGACGCCGGTGATGCGCAGTTCGGCCATGTCAGCCGCCTGTTCGGGTGAGGACGCCGGTGCGCACCGACAGCCACCATGTGGGTACGGCGGCGATGAGCACCAGCAGGGCCGCATAGGGCGCGGCGGCCGCATACGCGGCGACCGAGGTGTGCTTCCACAGGCCCGTGGCGAGGGTGTCCACTCCTGTGGGGCGCAGCAGCAAGGTGGCGGGCAGTTCCTTCATACAGGTAAGGAAGACCAGGGCGGCCCCGGCGCCGATGCCGGGCGCGGCCAGTGGGACTGTCACCGTGCGCAGTACGTAGGCCCGGCGCCGCCCGAGCGAGCGGGCCACCTCCTCCAGGCCGGGCGGGGCCTGTGCCGCGGCGGCGCTGACGGCCGCGACCGCCAGGGGCAGGAACAGTGCCGCGTACGCGAGCGCGAGCAGCCACACGCTCTGGTAGAGCGGGTAAGCCACATGGATGCCGAAGAACACCAGCGAGAGCCCGATGACCAGCCCGGGCAGCGCGTGCGAGAGATAGGCCAGTCGGTCCAGGGCCAAGGCGAGCAGGCCGGGTACGCGGGCGGACAGCAGTCCCACCGGCAGCGCGAGCACCATGGTCAGTCCCGTGCCAAGCAGGGCGACCCCCAGCGAGTTCCCCGCCGCATCGGCGAGCTCGCCGAGTGACCCGGGCCGTGAGACACCCTCGCCGAACCACCGGACCAGACTCGCCACCGGCACGCCGAGAGCCGCCGCGATCACGCCGGCGAGCCCGAGCGCGGCCGGCCACCGAAGCCGGCCCAGGTGCAGCCGGGTCGGAGACCGGGGTGCCCCGCCGCCGAGGCGGGCGTAGCGGGCCGCGCGCCGCCGACTGAGCTGCTCGGCCAACAGCACCAGCGCGGTGAGGGCGACGAGCACCGTGGCGAGCACGAGCGCCCCGGTGCGGTCGAAGCCGAGGTTGATCGAGGTGAAGACGGCCCGGGTGACGACATCCACCCGCAGGATCGAGACGGCACCGAAGTCAGAGAGCACATAGAGCGCGACGAGCAGCGCGCCCGCCGCCACCGCCGGCCGTACCTGGCGCAGTGTCACGCCGACGGCCGTACGCCACGGGCCGCGCCCCAGTGATCGCGCCACCTCCTCCTGGGCCGGATCCACGCCGACCAGAGCGGCCGCGACCGGCAGGTAGACGTACGGGTACGAGACCAGGGTGAGCACCAGGGCCGCCGCCCAGAACCCCTCGAAGCCCTCCGCTGTGGAGACCCAGGCGAAGGCGGCGACGTAGCTGGGTACCGCGAGGGGAAGCGCGGCGAGCACGCCGAACAGCCGTCGGGCCGGTACGTCGGTGCGGGTGATCAGGAACGCCGCAGCCACGCCCAGCGCGGTGCAGGCCGCGGTGACGACGGCCGCCAGTGTCGCGCTCCGGACGATCAGCGCCCCGGTGCGCGCCGTGAACAGCTCGTCGGCGATGCTGCCCCAGCCCGCCCCACCGACCCGGATCGCCAGATAGGCCAACGGGATGAGCGCGACACCGACGGCGAGCACCGCCGCGCAGGCCAGTGCCGGCCGCGGCACCAGCCGCCGCGCCCGGCGCAGGGTAAGAGTCCAGGTGGTCAGACGAGCCCCGAATCCTTGATCATTTCGACCGTCGTCGCCAGATCGTCCAGGTCGTTGAGGTCGATGTCCGGTGCGTTCAGCGAAGACAGCGCGGGCAACCCGCGGGCGGTGGCGACGCCGCCGATCAGCGGGTACTCGTACGTCTGCTCCGCGAAGTAGGTCTGGGCCTCGGTGCCCAGCAGATAGTCGACGAACGTGCGGACGTCGGGATCGTCGTCCGCCTTGTCCAGCACGCCCACCCCGGAGACGTTGACCAGGCTGCCGATGTCTCCGTTGGGGAAGAAGTGGTTCTTCGCCTTGAGGGCGTCGACGGTGGTGCCTTCCTCCTTGGCCAGTTCGTACACGTAGTAGTGGTTGACCAGCCCGGAGGCGAGCCTGCCGGCGTTGACGTCGGCGACGATCGGCGCGTTCCCCTCGCGGATCTGCGCGTCGTTGGCCTTCAGGTCCGCGAGGAACTCCTCGGTCTTCTCATCGCCGTGCTCCACCCGCATCGCTGTGATGAACGCCTGGAAGGAGCCGTTGGTCGGCGCGATGCCCACCTTGCCCTTCCATTCGGGCTCGGTCAGCTCGAACACCGACTCCGGCAGTTCGCCCTTGGGGACCTGGTCGGTGTTGTAGACCATCGTGCGCACGCGGCCGGTCACCCCGACCCACTCGCCATCCTCGTCCCGGGATGCGGTCGGCACCTTGTCCAGCACCGAGTCCGGCAGCTTGGCGAACAGCCCCTGCCCGGCCACGGCTCCCAGGGCCCCGGCGTCCTGGGCGAGGAAGACGTCCGCCGGGCTCCGGCTGCCCTCTTCTTCGAGCTGGGCGGCCATCTGTGCGGTGTCGCCGTAGCGCACCTCGACGGTGATGCCGCTGGCCTCCTGGAAGTCCTCCAGCACCGGCTTGACGAGCGACTCGCTCCGACCGCTGTACACGGTGATCTTCTTGTCGGAGTCCGGCTGCGCCTGCGCGGCCTGCTCCGAGCCGCAAGCCGTGGTTCCAAGGGCCAGCAGAGCGCCGAGGCCGGCCGCCAGCAGGGGTCTCATCCCGGAGACACTCACGATCCCGCCCCTCCGTCGCCGGTCACACCGGTCGCCATAGTGGTTAGGTCAGCCTAAGTTTCCTTAAGTCAGCCTAACCTCACAGGAGACGCATTTGTCCACTTTTGTGCGGCGCGAGAGTGAGGGGCAGGTCGATGTGTGCGGAGTAGGCCTCGCGGTCAGCCTTCAGGCTGTTCGATGACCTGTGCGATATAGAGCGGCTCGCCCAGCTTCTCGATCAGTGCGAGCTGCGTGTCGAGATAGTCGATGTGGTGCTCCTCGTCGGCGAGGATCGACTCGAAGATGTTCGCCGAGGTGATGTCGCCCTTGGAACGCATGACCTCGATGCCACGCCGGAGACGGTCGATCGCCTCGACCTCGACCTCGCGGTCCGCCTGGAACATCTCGGTGACGGTCTGCCCCACCCGCACATGAAAGAGCCGCTGGTAGTTGGGCAGACCGTCAAGGACCAGGATTCGGTCGGTGAGAACCTCAGCATGGTTCATCTCGTCGAACGACTCGTGGCGCGTGTATTGCGCGAGCTTCGTCCAGCCGAAGTTCTCCTGCATCTTGGCGTGCAAGAAGTACTGGTTGATCGCGGTCAGCTCTGCGGTCAGTTGCTCGTTGAGGAACTCAAGAACCTCGGGGTCGCTCTGCATGGCTAGCCGTCCTTCCGAGGAGACCGACGCGACGCCACACGTCCACCACCACCGGCGTCCGACCCAGCAGGCGGGCACTCACCGTAGGCGGCTCTCCTCGCCGGTGGCCGACGCATTCGATTCGGTGAGGACGCTGTTGACGACGTCCGCTTCTTCGACGATAGCGCGCGCCGAGTTCGTACGACCTTGCAACGTTTTGCCGCTGCATGCCTGCCGCTATATGCCTGCCGCGCCCAAGGAGATTGTTCGGCGGGTCCAAGGAGATTGTTCGGCGGATGACTCACTGCGTCCTGTGGCTTCAGCATGACCATCGACGGTCGTGGGGTACTGGCGCTGACCGAGTCCGCGCAGGAGGTGACGCGGGGCTCTGCGGCCCGACGGGGGCGGATGCGGACGAGGCACCTGCTGCCGTCGCGCACCTGAAGCCCACGCACACTGTGCCGTAGCCCTCGGGTGGATGGTGGCGTATCGGCCGGATGCCGTCGAGGGTGCGCAGCCCGAGGCGTCCACGCAGGTGGTGATCGGCGGCCTGGACGGGCGCGGGCAGTCCGGTGCGGCCGCGCAGACGTGCGGGCAGGACTGTCCGTTGGTGACAGCTACGCGGCGGACGTCGGCGGACTCAGCACCGGCTGCGGCAGCGCACCGGAGGACGGCACCGGAATCGACATGCCTCTCCCCCGCCCGAGGAACATCGCGGACCGGATCACGTCGGGCGGCCGGTGCCCGCGCCCGCGTCCGGGCGCCGTACCACTCCGGGCAGCCTCCCAGCAGGTGATCGACGTGACGCGGCCTGGTCCAAGCCGACGACGTTCAGATCCCCTTCGCGCAGCAGAGTGAAGTCGACGTCGCGCTTCGGGTCGTACGCGTCGGGTTCCCGATGCCGGGTGCGGCCACGAGCGGTGAGGCGACGAGCAGCCCCGTGCGCGCGGGCCGGTGTCTGTACCGCGCCGGGCGCGCCCGCGGCGACGACGCGGGCGCCGAGTCGTCAGGCGGACTGGACGGTGATTGCGCAGAGGCGCTTGGTGGCCCGGGTCAGGGCTACGTACAAGTCCCTTTCCCCACCGGGGCGGGCCATGATGATTTCCTCGGGGTTCATGACGACGACCCCGTCGAATTCCAGGCCGCGTGCTTCGGACGCCGGCACGATGCGTGCGCGGTGAGCGATGCCTTGGGCCGTCAGCTCGCTCACCCTGGTGTCCGCGCAGATCACTCCTAGAAGCTCGCCCGGGTGCGCGGTGCTCTGGGCGCGGAGTTCCTGAACAACGGCGGTGACCAACCCGTCCGGAGGTGTGGTCACGGTGCGAGGGCTCTCACCGCTTCGCAGTGACCGTGTGGGCTTCTGGTCCGGAGCGATCCGCGTGAGCAGGTCCCGGACGCTCTCCAGGATCTCGTGCGTGGTGCGGTAGCTGACGGTCAGGTTGTGCAGTTTGAACCGCGGTCCGACGTGGGGGCTCAGCGCTTCCTTCCAGTCGCGTGCTGTCGCGACCGGGCCTGCCTGGGCGAAGTCACCCACCAGCGTCATCGCCCTTGCCGGGCAGCGGCGGACGATCATCCGCCACTGCATGGCGGTCAGTTCCTGCGCCTCGTCGACGACGACGTGCCCGTACGTCCGCTCGGGGGGACCGTCGACCAGGCTCGCCGCCTCGTCCAGCAACGGCGCATCGGCATCCGTCCACGGGTCGTCCGGACCGCGCAGCAGAAGGGACCGCTCCCGCGCGGTCAGGCGGGGCAGGCGCTCGGCGAGAGCGCCGGCGTTCGTCAGGAGCGCCGTCACGAGGTCACCGGGTACCAGCCGCGGCCACAACACCTCGACCGCTCGGTCGACGCCGGCGTCGTCGAGGAGATCGGCTCGGATGGCGTCCAGGTCCAGCTCGTGGACCGGACCCGAGTCGGCCGCACCTTCGGCACGGCGCTGGGCGGCTCCCGTGAACCGGTCGAGGTCAATGCCCGTCATCCTTTCGGCATCGGCGTCGATCCGCTCCAGGAGGTCGCCCATGTCTCGTTGCATCGCGTCGGTGACGGCGTCGACCAAGAGCTCTTTGAACACCTGGCGCGCGGGGTTGTGCCCCGGTGCGGCTGCCACGGCGGCGTCGCGTGCCATGGCGACTTCCTCGCCGGAGAGGTGAACCAGTTCCTGTCCGACCCGCACGGTGAAGTCACCGGCGGGGGCTTGGTGGACGCGCAGCAGGCCGGCCAAGGCGTCGGCGAGGTCGGAGCTGCCCTTGAGACGCGCCGTATCGAGCGGGTCCACCGTGCCCGTGGGCACTCCGGTCAGCTCCCGGCAGGTCGCCAGAACGACGTCGTTCTCTCCGAGCGAGGGAAGGACCTGGGAGATGTAGTCGAGGAACCGGGCGTTCGGGCCCACCACCAGGACGCCCTCCTCCGCGGCGCGCGGGAACGCGTACAGGACATAGGCCGCCCGGTGCAGGGCGACCACCGTCTTGCCGGTGCCGGGCCCGCCCTGCACCACGGTCACCCCGCGGTGGGCGGAGCGGACGATCTCGTCCTGCTCGGCCTGCAGCGTCGCGACGGCCGCGTGCATCCTGCCCGTACGCCGTGCCGACAGAGCCTCGGTCAACGGGCCGTCCCCCACGACGTCCTCGTCGGTCGGGGCGGTCCCGTCCAGCAGTTCGTCGCTCACCGAGACGACCGTGCGCTCCTCGAGGCGCAGGTGCCGGCGCCGCCGCAGGTCCATCGGGTGGACCGGTGTCGCCTCGTAGAAGGGCCGCGCCGCGTTCGCGCGCCAGTCCACGAGCAGAGGCAGGTCATCCTCCTCCGTATGCAGTCCGATCCGCCCGATGCGCAGGGCCGTGCCATCCGTCCAGTCGATGCGCCCGAAGACCAGCCCTTTTTCGGCGCCCTCCAGCCGGCCGATTTCCTTGGCCAGACGCTCGGCGGCGATTTCTCTCTCGTATGCCTCACCGGCGCCTTTCGCCGGGGCCTTCAGCACACTCGCTCGGCGTACTCGCGCCTCGGAAATCCGCTCGGTGAGCAGCTCATATAAGGAGGACACATAATTCCGCTCCGATTCAACCGCACGCACAGCGGGATCATTCATTTTCGACAACAGGGGGCTCCTTCGATTCGAGCCACACCATACGGTCGAAGTTCCCCAAAGATAAGTCTTGACTTACTTGGTAAGCCATGGCCCTACGGCTGAATCCATGACGGCTGACCGTATGGCATATCATGCATTCCGCCGTTCCGTATATCTCTAATTGGGCTCCCGATGCCCGCCTGCCTTATGCCGAGCCCGCTCTTGGATGCCGGCGATGTTCTGCCGCGCTCGGGAAAAGGGGGAAGATCCAAGGCTTCGGCGTAGTCGTATGGCGTCCGATTTGCGGCTGAGCGAGGTCGACTTCGGCAAGATCGAAACCTTCGCATCGCGCCATGCCGCGGGAGGGGGAGGCGGCATCCCGCCATGGTGCGAAACCGCCGCCCGCCCTCCGACCCAACCCTTGCTTCACCTATCGAGATTCGATAGATTCCCATCGTAGGTCGATGGGAGGATGGGTCATGGGAAAGCTGACAGTGCGCGCGCTGCGCGCCGTGCTCGTGGTGGTACTCACCGGCACCGTGTTCGTACAGGCATTGATGATGTGGGCGTTGGTCAGCGGGAGTGACCCGGAGGACGGGTCGCTCCCGCTGACCCCGCTGCGCGTGATCACGATCCTGGGCATCGGGACGGCCCAGGTCGCCCTGGTCTGTGTATGGCGACTGGTGACGATGGTGCGACGCGGAACCGTGTTCTCCCACGCCGCCTTCCGGTACGTGGACGTCATCATCGGCGCGATCGCTGCGGCTGCTCTCGTGTGGTTCGCAGTCACGGCCCTGAATGCGCCCGGCCAGCGGGACGACCCGGGCGTCACCCTCATCATGGGCGGGATTGGTGTGGCCATCCTGGGAGTCGCGCTCATCGTGCTCGTGCTGCGGATGCTGCTCGCCCAGGCCGTCGCGCGCGACGTCGAAGCGGCGCAGATGCAGGCCGAGTTGGACGAGGTGATCTGATGCCGATCGCCGTCGACATCGACGTGATGCGGGCCAGGCGGAAGATGTCCGTGGGCGAGCTCGCAGACCGCGTAGGGATCACGCCCGCCAACCTGGCGGTACTCAAGAACGGCCGCGCCAAGGCGGTGCGCTTTGCGACGCTCGCCGCGCTCTGCGAGGTGCTCAAGTGCCAGCCGGGCGACCTGCTTCGCTGGGAGGGCGAGGACACCGCGGGCGAATGAACCGTGCCCGCCGACGCGTCATCGCCGATCCCCCATGCCTTCGACCAACTCCGCGAGCACCCCGGGGCCGTACCCGGGGAGATCCCGGGCCTGCTGGAGCGTCTGTCCAGCGTCCACTCAGCCGGCCCGGTCTCATCCGCTGCCCACAGATCCCCGCCGGGCTGCACCTCCAGCCTCCCCGGCGGCACCTGCTTGACCAGAGCGGTGATCCGGGACCGATCGGCCTCGGTGATCCGCCGCTTGCGGCCCTGCCCGCCCAGATCCTCCAGCCCCTCCGTCCCGCCCCGGTTGAAGCGGTGCAGCCAACGCCGCACCGTCTTCTGGCCGCAGCCCGCCTCGTCCGCGATCGCCGGAACCCGCAGCCCCGCCCAGCTCAGCTCGACTGTCCGGGCCCGCATCACCACGTCCCGTGGCGCCTTGCGGGCCCGCGACAGCCGACGCACCACTGCCCGCCCGCCTTCGTCACGGCTTGGCCGTGCCCGTAACACCACCACCCAGCACCTGCCCCCGAGCACCCGAACCACCCCGCCACCAGCGCATATACCCACAGAAAGCGGAATCCGGCACTAGCCCAGAGGCCCTTGGAACGTTCGCCCCTCGTGGGTGTGGGTCCGTTCGGGGATGTGCGGGAGCTGAGGCGCCGACCGGGACCGGCACGACGGGCGCGGCTCTCGGCGGCCGACGAGGCTCGGCTTCGGTGGCCGGCGGCGTCGGCTGCTGAAGAGCGAGCAGGACGAGACCGAGCTTGCCTGGCTCGCGTGCGTACGAGCTGAGGCAAGGACCAACATGCCTCGACTGTGACGGCAGGATCGGCGTCAACGCGGGCGCGCACCCATTCACCCCAGCGGGTGGCGGGAGGGGTGGCGGCAGGGCCGTATTCCCGCCGTTGTGGAGGACCACTACGTGGCGAACGCCTGTATGGAGAAGGGTTTCTGCGTGCGGAAGACCCTCGACGCAGGACCGGAAGGTCGAATTAAACCCGTAAGGCCGGATTAGCCTACAGGGTCCTGGGCCGCCTACCGCCACCGCCTGTGTTGCCGCTGTCATAGGGCCCGGTGCCGGCGGCATGAACACCCGGCACGGTCAGTGTGTATCCGGGCGCGACCAAAGAACGGAATGGCATGACGACTCCAGCGAACTACCGGCAGGGCTCGACCTGGCTCCAGACCAAAACGGTCGACTTCAACCACACCCTCTCCGGCGCCGACCGAGCCGATGAGCGGATCTCCGAGGTCGAGGAACTCAAGATCCTCCACCCCGGGGTGTGGGAGATCTCCTACCACGCCCGCTCGTACACCGGCGGGGCGGGTGAGCTCGTGCGCACCGCACTGTTCAAGAACGGCCAGCTCATCACCGGCACGGAAGCCCTGACCGGCGGGAACGCGGTCATGCAGACCACCGCCGGGCAGACGATCCTGGAGAAGTTCGACGTCAACGACGTCATCACGCTCCACGCGTACCGCATCGGTGGCGGCAACACCGCCGTCATCAGCAACGGCGACGGACGAACGGGAGTCATGGCGCACTGGGTGAGCCCCGGGTTCTAGGCCACTCCTTCGGGGCGGCCAAGCCGGACAGGGCCGGCATGAACAAGGAGGGGGGTCGCGGATGGCGCTCGTCATCGAACTTCGGCGTCGGATCTCGATCTCCCGGCCTGGACGGAAGCAAGGGCCGCATGCCGCAGCAGGGGAGCTGAGAGCTTCTCGCAGGGACCGTCCGGGTCCGAGACAGACTTCGGCGAAAAAGGGGAATTCCATATGGCGAACGAGCTCAGGTACGGCGACCGGATCCACCTGCAGAACGGCTATGACGCCTTCAGGGGCGGCTACCTCGACACCAACGGCGGCGCCAGCGACTCCGGCGCCAAGTACGGCGTCTTCACCGCGGACACCCCCACCCGCGGCACAGGCACCGGAACCTGGGAGGTCCTTTCCACCTCCGGCAAGGCCGCCGGCACCGAGGTCCTCAGCGGCGATGTGATCTACCTGCGCAACCTCTACGGCGGCGACGGCGGCTACCTGGACACCAACGGCCATGCCACCACGGACCAGAAGAACTCCGGCGGCAAGTTCAACGTCCTCACGTCCCAGGCCAAGGACCGGGCCACCGGCACCGGCCGCTGGCGGATCTACGCCCAGACCTCCAACCCTCTGGACCAGAACGTCCACATCGGCGACACCGTCCACCTGGTCAACCTCTACGGCGACAACGGCGGTTTCCTGGAGACCAACGGCGGCACCACCGCCTCGGGCGCCAAGTACGACGTGTGCACCAACGCCTACTACAACCGCAGCAACTCCAACGTCGCCGACTGGAAGATCCACAAGGCGTAACCCAGTCCCGTGACCTCTGGTGCCCGGCCGCCGGCAGCGGCCGGGCACCAGTGTCTCCACGCGCTGAAAGGTCGTTTTCAGATGTCGCTTTCATCCGTTGCTTCATCCCCTAGCACTGGACCTTCGCTCCCACTTGAAGGTCAAGCTGCCCGATCCCCCACCTCCGTTGACAGCAGGGGCGGCTCGGTGTCGCGACGGTTCAGCTGCAGGAGCCGAACGGGGCCGGGGCCGGCGTGGGCAGCCACCGCGCGGACAGGACTGAAGACGGGGGTGTGCCGGGCGCTCGGCCGACCGGAGGACACGGATGCGGCGTGGCGGCGGATTCTGGGGAGCGTGCGCTCCTACACGGACCTGGAGCCGGCGCTGCTGGGGCGGGTGGAGGAACTGATCGACTTCGTCACAGTCGGCGAGGGTGCGTGACGTCGGCGGTCAGCCCTCTTGGCGCCTTGCCATCCGCTCCCGGTGCCCTGCCCGGTCGGGCTGCCCCGCGTACGACAGCGGCTGCACCACCCGCCCGAACCACAGCTCGGGCGCCCACTGGCGCAGGGCCTTCTCGTAGGGCTTGAAGGAGTGAGGGAGGCCGATGCGGTAGCGCAGCCTGGGCAGGCCGGGCCGGAGCGGTTCCGTGTCACGGACGAACCCCCACAGCAGCGGGTCGTCGCGGTCGATCTCGTCCCGGGGGCACAGTTCGACGGTGAAAGTCCGGTGCGTGCAGTAGATACCCACCCCGGCGAGCGACTCCCAGGGGATCAGGGCGATCTCCTTGCGCCGGATCCACCAGAATCCCGTCGCGTCGAAGGCCATCACCCACCGGCGAGTCCGCCACGTGCCGACAACCGGAATGGAGAACAGCAGCGCCATCAGTATGAACAACACGGCGCCCCAACCGGCGGCAAACCTGTCACGGCTGTAGACCGCCCCATACACGCCGAGCCCACCAGAAACGAGCGTTATCGGAACAAAGAGCAGGGTCCCCAGGAACCGCCGCAGGCCGTACCGCAATATCGTCGCGTCCGCAGCCGGCGCTCCCCCAGAGATCACGGGCGGAACTCTAGCCGCAGGACCCCGCCACTCACCAGAGCCGCGGCCGAGCCAGTCCGCCAGCAACCGCCCCCGCAGCATGAGCACCGCGTGCCCCTCCTCGTACGGTCCCGCCTCCAGCAGTCCTGGAGCGGGCTCGTCCGGCGGCTGCCAGGCCTTCCTCCGGCAGCAGGGACAGCGGACAGCCCTTGCGGAGCCTCAGTTCCAGCAGGATCCGTTCCACCCGGCGGTCCTCGTCCGCCAGCAGCTCACGCCCGGTCCTCGGCTGCGTCCGCGCCGCCCCTCCCTCCCACTCCCAACTCCAGCCTGGGCATGGGGAAGGCAACACTTGGCGCAACATCTGTCGCAACCAGGCCTCGGTCAGACATCCACTGCGGACAGGCAGGCAGGCCAGGCGGGTGTTCGCGATAATGCGGTCGACGGTCTCCACCGGGGCGCTGCTGGCGCCAATGAGGGTCCCGATCCCGCCGGGCGGCAAATCGCGCGGCCGCTACCAGTCACGCAGCCGGCCCAGCGCATCGTCGGCGGTCCTTCCCGAAGTTCGGTACCCGGACTGGAGCTCTCAGCGGTGAGGCACTCGGCGCCAGGACGACGCGACCCCGGCCGGCGAGGCGCTGGTCAGGGCTGATGCGGCGGTAGGCGTCCGAGGAGACGCTGTGTCAGCAGGCGTCGACGAGTTCCTCGATCTCATCGGCGAGGCGGTGGTCGGGGTGGTGGAATTCGCCGACGGCTTCGTCGCCCCTTACCCAGCGCCAAGGCGCGTGTGAGCCACCTGGTGGTGGACTCTCGTGCCGAGAGGGGAGCTGATCAAACACCGGCGTCGCCGGACGCCGACACACCGACCTCCCAGACGGGAAGGCCGACTGACCCAACTGGTCCGAGCCGAGCTGGTCCGCCATCCCGTCCCGGTATGCCTGGTGGATGGTGCCCTACTTGCCGTGGCAGATGTCGCGGTCGAGGTTGTGGCGAGGCTCCCGGACGGTGCGCCGGTTGCTCATCTGCCGCCGGTAGGTGTCGTCCACGGGATCGACGACGGCAAGCAGGTGCAGGTCGTGGCGATTTTGCCCGTACTCGGCGAACACCTGCCCCGGCGGGGTCGGGTGCCCTTCACGGCCGAACGTCCGCATCAGGTCGTAGGCGCGGACCTGATTGGTGACCAGGGAGCCGGCCACCCGCAGCATGCTGGAGTGCCGATCGGCCTCCGCTGACGGGGTGCAGCGCTCTCCCCCGACCACACGTGAAGTGGGGGCCGTATCCGCTTCCACTCGGGCACGATGGCCCTGAGGGGACTCGAACGCCGTACTGGCCTTTACGGGCGGGGAGTTGGCGCCGCTAGGAGGTGGCGGTCGCCGGAAGGCCGGAGGGGAGCGGTCGGCGGTCTGCGGCGGCCGGGACGGTGAGGACCATGGTGAGGCCGCCGCCGGGGGTGTCCTCAGCGTTGAGGGTGCCGCCCATGGCTTCGGCGAAGCCGCGGGCTACCGCGAGACCGAGGCCCACGCCGGCGCCGCGCGGGGCGTCGCCGTAGCGCTGGAACGGCTCGAAGATGCGGTCCTTGGCCTCGTCCGGGACGCCCGGGCCACGGTCCACCACCCGCACCTCCACCCGGTCGGCCATGGCGCTGGCAGCCACCAGGACGCGCTCGCCGGCGGGGCTGTACTTGACCGCGTTCTCGACCAGGTTGGCCACCGACCGCTCCAGCAGGCCCGGGTCGACGGCGACCATCGGCAAGGTCTCCGGGATGTCCAGCTCCACGCTGTCCTCGGGTACGCCGCCCAGGGCCATGGGCACCACCTCGTCGACGTCGATCTCGCGGATCAGCGGGGCGACGGTACCGGTCTGGAGCCGGGACATGTCGAGCAGGTTGCCCACCAGGTGGTCGAGGCGGTCGGCGCCCTCCTCGATGGCCTCCAGGAGTTCGGCCTGGTCCTCCTCGGACCAGGCCACGTCGTCGGACCTCAGAGATGACACGGCGGCCTTGATGGCGGCCAGGGGTGTGCGCAGGTCGTGGCTGACGGCGGCGAGCAGGGCGGTGCGGATACGGTTGCCCTCGGCGAGTTCCTTGGCCTGGTCGGCCTCGGACTGCAGGCGCTGGCGGTCCAGGACCACGGCGGCCTGGGCGGCGAACGCGGCGAGGATCCGGCGGTCGGAGGCGGGCAGCACTCTGCCGGACAGCGCGAGGGCCATGTGGTCGCCGACCGGCATGTCCACGTCCGCGTCCTCGGGGTACTGGCAGGGCTGTGGGCCCACGCTGCCCGCGCAGGTCCACGGGTCCACGTCGCTTTCCCGCTCCAGCAGGGCGACCGACTCCATACCGAAGGTCTCCCGCATCCGCTCCAGCAGGGCCTCCAGGCCGGTCTCGCCGCGCAGCACGCTGCCCGCCAGGAAGGAGAGGATCTCCGACTCGGCGCGCAGCCGGGCCGCCTGATGCGTACGACGGGCGGCCAGGTCCACCACGGAGGCCACCGATACCGCCACGGCGAAGAAGACCACGAGGGCGACGATGTTCTTGGGATCGGCGATGGTGAGGTGGTGCAGGGGCGAGGTGAAGTAGTAGTTCAGCAGCAACGACCCGAAGGCCGCCGAGGCCAGCGCCGGGAGCAGGCCGCCGAGCAGGGCCGCCGCCACGGTCAGCGTCAGGAACAGCAGCATGTCGTTGGCGAGACCGAGCTCGGCGTCGACGTTGGTCAGCAGCAGCGTGAGCAGCGTCGGGCCGACCACCCCGGCCAGCCAGCCCCAGATGATCCGCGCACGGCCGAGCCGCGCACCTCGCGCAACCGGCAACCCGCGGCCCTTGCCCACCTCATCGTGGGTGATCAGGTGGACGTCGAGGTCGGGGCCCGACTCCCGGGCGACCGTGGCGCCGACACCGGGCCCGAAGACGTACTGCCATCCCCTGCGCCGCGAGACGCCGAGGACTATCTGGGTGGCGTTGACCCCCCGCGCGAAGTCCAGCAGAGCCGACGGGACGTCGTCGCCGATGACGTGGTGGAAAGTGCCGCCCAGGTCCTCTACCAGGGTGCGCTGGACGGCCAGCTCCTTGGGCGAGGCGTTGGTCAGTCCGTCGCTGCGGGCGATGTAGACGGCCAGCACCTCGCCGCCGGCGCCCTTCTCGGCGAGCCGGGCGGCACGGCGGATCAGCGTGCGTCCCTCGGGACCACCGGTCAGACCGACCACGATCCGCTCACGCGAGCCCCAGATCTTCGACACCCGGTGTTCACTGCGGTATTCGGTCAGATACGCGTCGACCCGGTCGGCCACCCAGAGCAGCGCCAGCTCCCGCAGCGCGGTCAGATTGCCCGGGCGGAAGTAGTTGGACAGGGCCGCGTCGACCTTGTCGGCCTTGTAGATGTTGCCGTGCGCCATCCGCCGGCGCAGCGCCTGCGGCGACATGTCGACCAGCTCGATCTGGTCCGCCCGCCGGACGACCTCGTCGGGGACGGTCTCCTGCTGCCGCACCCCGGTGATCGACTCGACGGTATCCCCGAGCGACTCCAGGTGCTGGATGTTGACCGTCGAGACGACGTCGATCCCCGCCGCGAGCAGTTCCTCGACGTCCTGCCAGCGCTTGGCGTTGCGGGAGCCGGGGATGTTGGTGTGGGCGAGTTCGTCGACGAGAGCCACCTGGGGGTGCCGGGCCAGGACCGCGTCGACGTCCATCTCGGTGAAGACGCTTCCCCGGTATTCCAGCTCCTTGCGGGGAATCTGCTCCAGGCCGTGGAGCATGATCTCGGTGCGGGGCCGGTTGTGGTGTTCCAGGAAGGCGACCACACAGTCGGTGCCCCGCTCGACACGGCGGTGCGCCTCGGACAGCATCGCGTACGTCTTGCCGACGCCCGGTGCCGCGCCGAGGTATATCCGAAGCTTGCCGCGTGCCATGGTCTCGTCTCTACGTCGTATGCGGTCAGAACGGTCGGGAGCGGGTCAGCTCTCGAAGCGGTAGCCCATGCCCGGTTCGGTGATCAGGTAGCGGGGGTGGGCCGGGTCCGCTTCCAGCTTGCGCCGCAGCTGGGCCATGTACACACGCAGATAGTTGCTCTTGTTGCTCTGGGAAGCACCCCACACCTCCTGCAGCAGGTGCTTCTGCGTGATGAGCCGGCCGGGGTTGCGGACCAGGATTTCCAGCAGATGCCACTCAGTGGGGGTGAGGCGCACCTCGCGGCCGGCACGGATGGCCTTCTTGGCCGGCAGATCGATGGTGAAGCCGTCCGTGGTGACCGGCGTCGTCCCGGGAGTGAGTGGCACGGTCTCGGTGCGGCGGACCGCGGCGCGCAACCGGGCGAGAAGTTCGTCCATGCCGAACGGCTTGGTGATGTGGTCGTCGGCGCCCGCGTCGAGCGCGGTGATCTTCTCGTCGGAGGCCCGGCGGGCGGACAGCACCAGGATCGGGACCTTGGTCCAGCCGCGCAGGGCCTTGATGACGTCCGTGCCGTCCATGTCCGGCAGCCGCAGATGGAGGAAGGACCACCTCGGGCTGGCGGGCGGCGGCGAGCCGGAGCGCGGTCGCGCCGTCGGGGGCCGCGTCGACGCCGTACTGCCGTGCCTGCATGTTGATCACGAGCGCCCGTACGAGCTGAGGGGTCGTCCTCTACGACCAGTACCCGGATCATCGGTGGGCGCCTTTCCCGTTGCACGGAGAGCCAGAGGGTGCGTACCCATGTCAGGGCCGCGGGAGTTGGCGGGAGTTGACGGACCGGGAATGCCTCCAGGCCCGCCAACTCCCGCCCGGGTCGCGTCAGGCCATCAGCTCTTCGCCACGAGTTCCTTGAGCGCGATGTTGAGTTCCAGGACATTGACCGTCGGCTCGCCCAGGAAGCCGAGGATGCGGCCGTCCGTGTGCTCGTGCACGAGCTTCTGGACCTGGGCGACGGGCAGGCCGTTCTTCTCGGCGATCCGGTGGACCTGGAGGTCGGCGTACGCCGGGGAGATGTCCGGGTCCAGGCCGGAGCCCGAGGAGGTGACCGCGTCGGCGGGTACGTCGGACGGCTTGACCTTGTAGTCCGAGGTCGAGTTGTCCTCGATGACCGCCGCCTTGGCGTCCTTGACCCACCTGATCAGGTCGGCGTTGTCACCGGAACGGTTGGTGGCGCCGGACAGAATCAGCTTGTACCGGGTGTTGACGCTGTTGGTGCCCAGGCCGTTCTGCGGGCGCCCCTGGAACCACTTCAGGTCGGGCTCGGGGGTCTCCTGGCCCTTCTTGAGCGGCAGAGTGTAAGCCTGGCCGATGAGCGAGGAGCCGACGACCTTGCCGTCCGCCTTGATCTCGGAGCCGTTCGCCCTGCCGGGGAAGAGCCCCTGGGCGACGCCGGTGATGGCCAGCGGGTAGAGGATGCCCGTCACCACGGTCAGCACGAGGAGGGCGCGCAGGCCGGCCCCGAGCAACCGGGCGGTGTTCGTAACCGAGTTGTTCATGGCGGTCAGCCGATCCCGGGGATGAGAGAGATGAGCAGGTCGATGATCTTGATGCCGATGAAGGGGGCTATCAGCCCGCCCAGGCCGTAGATCCCGAGATTGCGGCGGAGCATCTTGTCCGCGCTGACCGGCCGGTACCGCACGCCGCGCAGGGCGAGCGGGACCAGCGCGATGATGATCAGCGCGTTGAAGACGACCGCGGACAGGATCGCGGAGTCGGGCGAGGACAGGTTCATGATGTTGAGCTTGTTCAGGCCCGGGTAGACGGCCGCGAACAGCGCCGGGATGATCGCGAAGTACTTCGCGACGTCGTTGGCGATCGAGAAGGTTGTCAACGCGCCCCGGGTGATGAGGAGTTGCTTGCCGATCTCGACGATCTCGATCAGCTTGGTCGGGTTGGAGTCGAGGTCGACCATGTTGCCGGCCTCCTTGGCGGCCGACGTACCCGTGTTCATCGCCACGCCGACGTCGGCCTGCGCGAGCGCGGGTGCGTCGTTCGTCCCGTCGCCGGTCATCGCGACCAGCTTGCCGCCCGCCTGCTCCCGCTTGATGAGCGCCATCTTGTCCTCGGGAGTGGCCTCCGCGAGGAAGTCGTCGACCCCGGCCTCGTCCGCGATCGCCTTGGCGGTCAGCGGGTTGTCGCCCGTGATCATGACGGTCTTGATGCCCATCCGGCGCAGCTCGTCGAACCGCTCCCGCATGCCCTCCTTGACGACGTCCTTGAGGTGGATCACGCCCAGCACCCGGGCCCCGTCGGCGTCCTCGACCGCCACCAGCAGCGGGGTGCCGCCCACCTCGGAGATGGAGTGGGAGACGGTGTCGGCGTCGTCGGCGACGGTGCCGCCCTGCTCCTGGACCCAGGCGAGCACCGAACCGGTGGCCCCTTTGCGGACCCTGCGGGCGGTGCCGTTCTCTGTGAGGTCGACACCGGACATGCGGGTCTGCGCGGTGAAGGCGACCCACTCGGCCTGCGCCAGCTCGCCCTGGTGGCGTTCGCGCAGCCCGTACTTCTCCTTCGCCAGTACGACGATGGAGCGGCCCTCGGGCGTCTCGTCGGCCAGCGACGACAACTGGGCGGCATCGGCCAGCTCGGCCTCGGTCGTGCCGGCAACCGGCACGAACTCGGCGGCCTGCCGGTTGCCGAGCGTGATGGTGCCGGTCTTGTCGAGCAGCAGGGTCGACACGTCGCCGGCGGCCTCGACCGCCCTGCCCGACATGGCCAGTACGTTGCGCTGCACCAGCCGGTCCATACCCGCGATGCCGATCGCGGAGAGCAGGGCGCCGATC
Source organism: Streptomyces sp. DSM 40750 (assembly GCF_024612035.1). Classification (GTDB taxonomy): domain Bacteria; phylum Actinomycetota; class Actinomycetes; order Streptomycetales; family Streptomycetaceae; genus Streptomyces. The sequence goes on along the minus strand of NZ_CP102513.1, from coordinate 11,107,336 downwards.
GTGGTCGGGATCAGGCAGACCAGGAGGGCCACCAGCACGACCATGGTCAGATGCGTGCCCGCGTAGTCCGCGAACGGCGGCAGGGTGGCCACCGCGAGCAGGAAGACGATCGTCAGCGAGGCGAGCAGGATGTTCAGCGCGATCTCGTTGGGCGTCTTCTGGCGTGCGGCGCCCTCGACCAGATTGATCATCCGGTCGATGAAGGTCTCACCCGGCTTCGTCGTGATCTTGATGACGATGCGGTCGGACAGCACCTTCGTACCGCCGGTGACGGCCGAGCGGTCGCCGCCGGACTCCCGGATGACCGGGGCCGACTCACCGGTGATCGCCGACTCGTCCACGGATGCCACGCCCTCGACGACGTCACCGTCGCCGGGGATGATGTCACCCGCCTCGCAGACGACCAGGTCGCCGATGCGCAGCTCGGTGCCGGGCACCTGCTCCTCGGCCCTGCTGTCCCGGGACAGCCGACGCGCCACGGTGTCCGTCTTGGCCTTGCGCAGGGTGTCCGCCTGCGCCTTGCCTCGCCCCTCGGCGACCGCCTCCGCCAGGTTGGCGAAGATCACGGTGAGCCAGAGCCAGGCGCTGATCACCCAGCCGAACCAGTCGCCCGGGTCCTTGAACGAGAACACCGTCGTCAGGACCGAGCCGACCAACACCACGAACATGACAGGTGACTTGACCATCACCCGCGGGTCGGTCTTGCGCAGAGCGTCCGGCAGTGACTGGAGCAGCTGCTTGGGGTCGAAAAGGCCCGCGCCGACACGGCCTTCGCCGCCCTTGTGGCCGGTCGGTGCGTCCTGGTGGGGCGCGAGCGTCGGAGTCGAGGTGGACATGGCGTCCTGCTTCTTTGCGTCGTCGTGCTCCTCTGCGTCGTCGTGCTCCTTTGCGTTCTTCTCTGCGTCGTCGTGCTTCTTGATGTCGCTGGTCATGACGCCAGCCCTTCAGCGAGCGGCCCCAGCGCCAGCGCCGGGAAGTAGGTCAGGCCGGTGATGATCAGAATCGCGCCCACCAACAACCCGGTGAACAGCGGCTTCTCGGTACGCAGCGTGCCCGCGGTGGCCGGCACCGGCTGCTGCTCGGCCAGCGAACCGGCCAGCGCCAGCACGAACACCATCGGCAGGAAACGCCCGAGGAGCATCGCGATGCCGATCGTGGTGTTGAACCACTGCGTGTCCGCGTTCAGGCCGGCGAAGGCCGAGCCGTTGTTGTTGGCGCCCGAGGTGTACGCGTACAGGATCTCGGAGAAACCGTGCGCGGCCGAGTTGGTCATCGAGTTGCCCGGAGTCGGCAGCGCCATCGCCGCGGCCGTGAAGGTGAGCACCAGCGCCGGAGTGATGAGGATGTAGCAGGCCGCGAACTTGATCTCGCGGGTGCCGATCTTCTTGCCCAGGTACTCGGGAGTGCGGCCGACCATCAGACCCGCGATGAACACCGCGATGATCGCCATGATCAGCATGCCGTAGAGGCCGGAGCCGATACCGCCGGGCGCGATCTCGCCGAGCTGCATCCCCAGCAGGTTCAGCCCGCCGCCGAGACCGGTGTTGGACGAGTGGAACGAGTCCACGGCACCGGTCGAGGTGAGCGTCGTGGAGATCGAGAAGATCGACGAGGCGCTGATACCGAAGCGGGTCTCCTTGCCCTCCATCGCCCCGCCCGCGATCTCGAACGCCGGACCGTGGTGGGCGAACTCGGTCCACCACATCAGGCAGATGAACCCGACCCAGATGGTCGCCATCGTCGCGAGGATCGCGTATCCCTGCCGCAGCGAGCCGACCATCCGGCCGAAGGTCCTCGTCAGCGCGAACGGGATCAGCAGGATCAGGAAGATCTCGAAGAGATTGGAGAACGAGTTGGGGTTCTCGAAGGGGTGGGCGCTGTTGGCGTTGAAGTAACCGCCGCCGTTGGTGCCGATCTCCTTGATGGCTTCCTGGGAGGCGACCGCGCCGCCGTTCCACTCCTGCGAGCCGCCCATGAACTGGCCCACGGAGTGAATCCCGGAGAAGTTCTGGATGGCCCCGCAGGCAACGAGCACGATTGCGGCGATCACCGACATCGGCAGCAGGATGCGTACGACACCGCGCACCATGTCGGCCCAGAAGTTGCCCAGTTCCCCGGTCCGCGAGCGGGCGAAGCCTCGGACGAGCGCCACCGCGACGGCGATGCCGACGGCCGCGGAGAGGAAGTTCTGCACCGCCAGCCCGCCGGTCTGCACGACGTGGCCCATGGCCTGTTCGCCGTAGTACGACTGCCAGTTGGTGTTCGACACGAAGGAGGCGGCGGTGTTGAACGCCTGGTCGGGGTCGATCGAGGAGAAGCCCAGCGAGCCGGGCAGGCTGCCCTGCACGCGCTGCAGCAGATACAGGAAGAGAACACTCACCGCGGAGAAGGCGAGGACACCGCGCAGATAGGCGGGCCAGCGCATCTCGGTGTTCGGGTTGGCGCCGATGCCCTTGTAGATCCACTGCTCGACACGCAGGTGCTTGTCGGAGGAGTAGACCCGGGCCATGTAGTCGCCGAGCGGGCGGTATGCCAGTGCCAGCGCCGCGATCAGCGCGAGCAACTGGAGCACACCGGCGAGGACGGGGCTCATATCAGGACTCAGAACCTCTCCGGGAACACAAGGGCGAGGAGGAGATAGCCCAGCAGGGCGACGGCCACGATCAGGCCGACGATGTTCTCGACGGTCACAGCTTCGTCGCCCCCTTGGCGACGAGAGCCACCAGCGCGAAGACCGCGATCGTGGTGACGACGAAGGCCAGGTCGGCCATCGCGAGCTCCTAGATGAGGTTCGGATCGGACGGACGATGAGAGGAAAGCGCCTCACCGACCCGATTCGGCCGCCGTTAACGCCTCCCTTACGGCGGCCCGTCCGCTTTTGACGGAACCCATACGCCGGACTCCGCCGGGGGTGCCGGACGACCAGCTCCTCCCGGGGAACGCAGACGGCTCACACCGGTGAGGTGCGAGCCGTTCGGGCACAGCGGTCGGGAGATGCGGAACCAAAGCCGGCAGATCACCGCTTCCGTGTCCCGTCGTACGGACACGGCGGGCGGCGAGACACCGTACGACCTGTGACTTCGCATCCCACGTTGCCCCCGGCGTCCGCGTGAGGGCCGGATCCGCACACTGACCCGCACTGGCGGTGACCCGGTTGAAGCCTTCCCGGGCGGACAGGCCGAGGGCGATCCGGGCGCGTTCAGCTCGGATCCCAGCTCGTGCGATGTCTCTGGTGCTCGCTCGGCACAGCGCCGATTGACACCTGATAGCCATACTCATGTTCAACGCCGACACCCTAGATTGAAAGTGCGATGCTAACTTGCGACTCAGTTCCACTTTAGCTAGCGTGTAGCACGAGTGGCTGAGTGGATTCAAGAGAAGCCGCGTCGGCGGACGTGCCACATCCGTGGTGCCGCCGAGGGTGGGAGAGGTCATCAGTGCGCTCCCAGGCGAGCGAGTCATCGCCCAGCGCGACCAGCAGGGAGTGGCAATGCGAGAGATCAGTACGTATGTCGGCATCGACGGGAACCCCGGGCTGGTGTGGGAGGTCCGCACCGACTTCGCCTGCTGGATCGACCGCACGCTGGAGAACTTCGGGCGGATGAACCAGCCCCTCAAGGAATGGGCGGAAGCCAAGGCCTCAGCCGGGGCAGGGCGGTGACTGCGGACGACGTACGCAACGGTGAGGAGCACGTTGCGGTCAGCAGGAGATGTGCCTGCACGGACTGCCCCACGAGCGGGGGCCGATCCCGGTACCGGAAGCGCGCCGCGTCGCCGGTGTGCTCCTGGGCGGTCGGCTCTGCCCGCGCCGAGCTGCGCCTGTCCGGCTCCGCAACCACCACATTCGCGATCGAGAGCCGTCGAGGCTCCTGAAAGGACTGACTGCAATGAGATTTCTCCTCCTGGGCGCCACCGGCGCGACCGGTGGCCTGTTCACGGACGCGGCCACCGCCGCCGGACACGAGGTGGTCGCCTTTGTACGCGACCCGGCCAAGCTCGCCCGGCGTGAGAGGGTGACCGCGGTCGCCGGTGACGTCCGCGACGCCGATGCGCTGGCCGAGGCCATGCGCGGCGTGGACGCGGTGGTCAGCACCCTTGGGATCGGCAAGGCCAAGGACCCGGCGAACCTGATCACCGAAAGCACCCGCGCGCTCGTCCAGGCCGCCGAGGCCGGCGGCACCAAGCGAGTGGTGGTCATGTCGGCGTTCGGCGTCGGCGAGTCCCTGGCAAAGGCCTCCGGGATCCTCCGGTTCCTCTACAAGGGCGGCAAGGCGAACTTCGCCGACAAGGCCGCAGGCGAGCGCATCCTCACCGCCTCCGCCCTGGACTGGACGCTCGTCTATCCGGTGCTGCTGACGAACAAGCCGGCCACGACCGTCCAGGCAATCGACCTGACCCAGCTCGACCGCCTGCCCGGCGTGCCCAGGATCTCCCGGGCCGATGTCGCCGCGTTCCTGCTCAGCGCCGCCGTCGAGGGCTCCTGGTCCCGGCGCACCGCGGTGCTCACCAAGTAGGCGGACCAGGGTGCGGTGCCCGCGGCAGAACCTCTTCGGGGGCTGGGTCAGGGCCAGTGCGAGCCGGCCACCGCCGCGCGGGCTTGACCTGGTACCTCCACAAGGCAGCGCCGACCCCCAGGGCATTCTCGTTCCTCCTCTCCCGATCGTCCGGCCTGCTGAGCGGTTGGGAAGCGAGACCGTCAGTCAGTAAGGGAGCGGCCCGAAGACAGCGACCCGAAGATGGCGTCGACCTCACGCTGGAAGGCGACTGCGCCCGGTGAGAACTCCTGCGGTGCGAGGGCGCGAGCGAGATCCGTCGCGGGCGCGTCGAGGTGTGCGGCGAGCTGACGGGCCGCCTCCGCCTCGCCGCCGGGGACCACACCGGTCCGGACAGCCGCAGCGGCTACCGCTGACCAGGTCGCCGGTTCGTCGAGCACGTCGCGGATGGTCAGTGGAGTGCGCGGTCCGGGCGACGGCGGGAACGAATCGGGCACCTCCCAGCGATGCTCGCCGTGTGCGACGGTCTCATGCGCGTCGGTGCCGGGCAGCCGCACCTGCGCGGTGGTCCCGACGGGAACCCGCGCCTCCAGGCGGAAACGGCCGTCGGCGCGTGTCCCGAGTTGCCCTTCCTCCAGGACCTCCGCGTGTCGTACGACGACCTCGCTGCCCGGCGCGAGACCGCGGACGCGCAACCGCACCCAACCCACGGCGATCTGGCCGAAGTCGACCAGCGTCCGGCCCGACGGTGAGGTCCACCGTCAGCACACCTGGCTAGAGGCCGATGACCGGGGCGGGCCGCTCGCAGGTGCTGGTCACCGGCAGGGCGCAGCCGTGCTCGGCGGCGTCCATGAGGGTGAGCATGACGTCCAGGACGTGCGCGGCGAGTTCGGCCGAGGCGCGGTGCGGGCGCCCGGCGTCCAGGGCCTCGGCGAGGTCGGCAAGCCCCGCGCCACGGCCCGTGTCCGCGTGACCGGCGGACACCGGCAGGACGTCCCAGCCGTCGCCGCGGTGGATCTCGACGGGACCGTCGAAGTTGTTCGGGTCGGGTACGGAGAGCGAGGCCTCGGTGCCGTGCACCTCGATGCGCGGCAGGCGCGCGGCCTTGATGTCGAAGCTCATCACCAGCGTCGACAGGGCGCCGTCCGCGTGCTCCAGGACACCCGTGACGTGGGTGTCGATCTCGACCGGGAAGGACTGCCCGGCCCGCGGACCACTGCCGATGACCCGCTCGGCGCGCGGCCGCGAGGAGGCTCCGGTCACCTTCACCACCGGGCCCAGTAGGTGCACCAGGGCGGAGAGGTAGTAGGGGCCCATGTCGAGCAGCGGGCCTCCTCCGGGCTGGTAGTAGAACTCCGGGTCCGGGTGCCACGTCTCGTGCCCCGCGGTCGTCATGAAGGCCGTCGCCGCCACCGGACGACCGATCAGTCCGTCATCGACCGCCTTGCGCGCGGTCTGGGTGCCGGTGCCCAGCACGGTGTCGGGGGCACAGCCCACCCGAAGTCCCGCATCACGGGCGGCGGTCAGGACGGCATCGGCCTCCTTGCGGTTCGTCGCGAAAGGCTTCTCGCCGTAGACGTGCTTACCAGCGGCGAGCACGGCCAGGGCGACCTCGGCGTGCGCGGCCGGGATGGTCAGATTCAGAACCGCGTCCACGTCGTCACGGGCGACGAGGTCCGCGACCGAGTCCGCCACCGAGACCTGCGATCCGACCTGGTCGGCGACGGCCTGCGCACGGGCCCGGTCGAGGTCGGTGACCGCGGTCAGCCGCACCGACGTCAGCTTCTGAAGGGTCGACAGATAGGCGCCACTGATCTTGCCCGCGCCCACCATCCCGATGTTCAAAGGCTTCACCGGCTCGCCCACAGCAGTCCCCTCTCGGTCAGCGTCCGCACCTGCGGCACGTCGAAGTCGTCCGGCTTGTGGCCGATGGTCGAGACGAAGACGCGTCCCGCGCCATGGGTCCGGGTCCACACCGCGGGCATGACGGCGGGCCGGTCGTGCAGGTCGTCGGCGGGGAACGTGGTCGTGGCCAGGACGTCGATGTGCGCATCGGTCAGGACCCAGTACTGCTCGCTGTGGATCGCGAAGTCGTCCAGGCCCGCGATGATCGGGTGGTCCGCGTGCTCGGGCGACAGCTGGTAGGTGTGGTCGAGGAAGCCGGGCGGGTGCATCACGAACTTGCCGCCGGTCAGCAGGTGATAGCCGTGATCGTGGAAGCAGTCCACGATGCCGCCGTGCCAGCCGGCGAGTCCGGTGCCGCCGCGGACGGCGGCGGCCAGGTTGTCGCGTTGCTGCGGGGTGATCGTCCCCATCGTCCAGCACTGCACGACCAGATCAGTGGCAGCGAGCCACTCCGCGTCGTCGTACACCGCGAGGTCCTCGGAGGTCTCGACGGTGAAGCCCTGATCCTTGAGGAACGGGACGAAACTGTCGCTGATCGTCACGGGCTGATGCCCGTCCCAACCACCACGGACGACAAGGGCCCGCCGGATTTCGCTGGTCAAGGTATTGCACACTCCCATCGGCGCCGTGCGCACAGAAGCTCGGCGATCGGAGGTCGGGTGAACAGAGCCCAACAGGTGTTTTCCCGAGTGGGCGTTGGCGCTGCTCAGGAGGCCGGTGAGGCGAGTGACGTACTGCCGTCCGAACGTATGGAGACCGGCGCTCTTTTGTCAACGGCTCATACAAATAAGGCACTTGGCGCCCGGGAGCGCGAGAGCCGGACCGCCACGGGCCCTTGGTTCCACGCGCGCACGGGCCCGGCCAGTGCTGTCCGAGCCGATTGAGGAGCATGCTCAGCGCGTGCGCCGCCTCCGTCACCACCCCGGCCGGCCGTGCGGTCGCTCGGGTCACCACAGCGAGAGGCGTGTGGCCTCGGCGGGAAGCGCTCGGTCCGGCGGTCAGGCCTGTGCCGCGATCAACCGCTGATCAACCGCTGGTACCAGCGGTAGCTGTCCTTTGGCGTGCGCCGCAGCGTGTCGTAGTCGACGTGGACGATCCCGAAACGCCTGTCGTAGCCGAAGGCCCACTCGTAGTTGTCGAGCAACGACCAGACGTAGTAGCCGCGTACGTCCACTCCCTCCGCGACGGCGGCCAAGTGGTCGCGGAGGTACACGATCCGGTCGGGATCGTGGATCTGGCCGTCGGTGGACAGCACGTCGTCCTCCGCCGATCCGTTCTCGGTGATGAGGATGGGCGGAAGGGCTTCCGCATACTCGTGACGCAGTGAGACGAGCAGCTCGCGCAGACTGTCGGGAACCACTGCCCAACCCATCGCGGTGCGCCGGACTCCCGGGATGTCGACCGTCTCGATGCGGCAGTCCGTCGCCGTACGCATGGCCGGGTCGGGCCGGCGATGGGGCGCGTCACGGACCACGGTCGGGGTTTAGTAGTTGATCCCGAGGAAGTCCATCGGTGTGGAGATCAGCTCCAGGTCGCCCTCTTGTCGGAACGTCTGACGGGTTACCAGCTCACCCCACGTCTCCTCTTCGGCGGATGGATGGCGCCCGCGCAGCAGCGGCTCGGTCCACATCAGCTTCTGCATGGTCTCAGCACGTGCGAGGGCCGCGAGATCCGCGGCGGAGTCGGAGGCCGCGGTCACATGGCTGAGGTTGAGCGTGATGCCCGCCTCCCGGACGCCGGCCGTACGCAGTTCTCGCATCGCCAGACCGTGACCGATCAGCAGATGATGCGCGGCGGCCAGCGCCGGGGTGCCTTCCGTCGCACCGGGGGCGTGACAGCCGTCCGCATACCCCAGGAAAGCTTGCGCTTCTCCGGAGACGCGACGGAGGACGCCGCCGTGCTCCCCCAGGAACTGATCGACCCCGACACCTCGATCGCGGACTACGTCTGGCTGCCCCTCCGCTTCGAAGGAGAGATGGCCTTCGTGGACTGGCACGACGAATGGCGGATCGAGGGCTACGACTGACCGACCCGCGAACGGACGGCGCGCCGCCTGTCGGTTGGTCGAAGGCCTCCTCGCTCCGGTCAGTCGCCGAGGAACTTCTCGACGAGGGTCGCGAGGGCGATCGGGGTCTCCACCATTTGGTGGTGGCCGGCGTTGCCGACGACTGCGAGCTGTCCGTTCGGGTAGTGCCGCATCCAGGTCTGGTTCATGGCGTCGGCGTCGGTCGCCGGGTCGTTCTCACCGACCACCACCAGTGCGGGCAGCGGAGCACCCGTGATCTCGGCGGAGAAGTCGGTGGTGTTGACGGAGTCGAGATAGCTGCGGAAGGCGTCCGGGCCGACAGCCTTCATCGACTGCTCTGCCCAGGAGGCGACCCAGTGCGGGGACAGCTTGCCGCCTGTGGACGAGTCGATGATGATGCGGCGGTTCTCGACCTTGTGCGCGGCCTCGGCGAGCAAGGGGTAGGCCGCGTCCGGGATGCCCAGGCCGTTCGCGGGCGCGGGGCTGAGCCCGACGAGCTTGCGCACACGCTCGGGCGCCTTGAGTACGACCTGCTGGACCGGCATGCCGCCGAGCGAGTGCCCGATCAGGGAGAACTCGCGCCAGCCGAGGCTGTCGGCGAGCAGGAGGACGTCCGAGGCGATCTCGTCACAGGTGTAGGAGCCCTCTACGTCGATGGCGTCGCCGAAGCCTCGGGCGTCCATGAACGCGTAGCTGAAGCGGGTGCCGTCCAGGTACGGCCACCAGGGGCTGAACGACTCGTGTCCGGCGAAGAGCGAGTGCAGCACGATCACCTTGTGGGCGCCGCTGCCGACGACATGGGCGGGCGGAACGTAGGGTCTGGTCTCGGTCATGATCTCCACCTCCGGTGGATCGGTGTTCTCTGCGGATGTTCGGCTGGTGCGGGTGCGGCCCGTCGGGGGCCAGGTGCGGAGGTTCAGTAGTAGCGGCCGCCCTGCGGGGTGGGCAGGGCGTCGAGTTCGGCGAGGTCTTCGGCGCTGAGCCGCACGTCGGCCGCGCCGGCGTTGTCCAGCAGGTACTTGGGGGTCTTGGTGCCGGGGATCGGGACGACGTACTCGCCCTGGGCCAGCACCCACGCCAGCGCCACCTGAGCAGGAGTGGCACCGATGCGGTCGGCGAGCTCGCGGACCTTCTCGGCGAGGGCGAAGTTGACGCGCAGAGCGTCCTGCTGGAAGCGGGCCAGTCCGCGTCGGAAGTCGTCCTGCGGCAGGTCGTCGAAGGAGGTGAACCGGCCGGTGAGGAAGCCCTTGCCGAGCGGCGAGTACGGCACGAAGGCGATGCCCTGCTCCTGGCAGTACGGCAGCACCTCGGTCATCCAGTCGCGTGTCCACAGCGACAGTTCGGACTGCACCGCCGTGACCGGGTGGACGGACTGGGCCCGCTTGATCTGCTCGACACTCACCTCGGACAGACCGATCGCCCCGGCCTTGCCCGCCGTCACGGCCTCCGCCAGCGCGCCGACACTCTCCTCGATCGGCACATCGGGGTCGACGCGGTGCAGGTAGTAGAGGTCGACGTGGTCCGTGCCCAGACGCCGGAGGCTCTCGTCGATCGAGCAGCGGATGTGCTCCGGGCGGTTGTTCAGGCCGGGTACGGGATTCCCCTGGGCGTTACGGGTGAGGGCGCCGACCTTGGTGGCCAGGACCGCTCGTTCCCGGTGGCCCTTGGCAAGGGCCCGGCCGAGCAACTGCTCGTTGGTGAGGGGGCCGTACACGTCGGAGGTGTCCAGAAGCGTCATCCCCAGGTCGAGGGCCTGGTGGATCACCGAGACCATCTCGGCCTCGTCGCGCGGGGTCGCCTGGTCATAGCCGAAGCTCATGCCCATGCAGCCCAGGCCGACGACGCCGACCTCGGGTCCGTCGGGGCCGAGTGTGGTGGTGCGCATGTATTCCTTCCGAAGGTCGTCGGGCGGGCCGGGTCAGCGGTTGACCAGCCGCATGCCCGCCTCGTGGAGGCGGTCGCCGGCGGCGGGGGCGAGGTTGTTCAGGCGGGTGAGCTGCTCGGCTGTCAGCACGACGGCGTCGGCGGCGGTGTTCTCCTCGACGCGTGAGACGCGCTTGGTACCGGGGATCGGGGCGATGTCGTCGCCCTGGGCCAGCAGCCAGGCCAGGGCCACCTGCGCGGGGGTGGCGTCGACCTCGGCGGCGACGGCCTCGACCTCCTCGACGATGCGCAGGTTGCGCCTGAGGTTCTCCTCCGTGAAGCGGGGGTTGTTCGCCCGCCAGTCGTTCGCCTCGAAGTGCTCGGTGGCGCGGATCTTGCCGGTGAGGAAGCCGTGGCCCAGCGGCGACCAGGGCACCAGGCCGATGCCCAGCTCCCGCAGCAGCGGCAGGATCTCCGCCTCCACGTCCCGCGTCCACAGCGAGTACTCCGACTGCAGTGCGGCGATCGGGTGCACGGCGTGGGCGCGGCGGATCGACTCGGGCGCCGCCTCGGACAGGCCGATGTGGCGGATCTTGCCCTCGGTGACCAGGTCGGCGAGGGCGCCGATGGTCTCCTCGACGGGCGTGTTGGGATCGACGCGGTGCTGGTAGTAGAGGTCGATGTGATCCGTGCCGAGCCGCTTGAGGGAGCCTTCGAGCGCGGTGCGGAGGTTGGCCGGGGTGCCGTCGATGTGGCCCATGCCGCCACTGGTGTGTGAGTACATGCCGAACTTCGTCGACAGGACGACCTGGTCGCGGCGGTCCTTGAGGGCCCGGCCGACGAGTTCTTCGTTGACGAAGGGACCGTAGGCCTCCGCGGTGTCGAGCAGGGTGACGCCGAGGTCGAGCGCCCGGTGGATCGCCCGGATGGACTCGGTGTCGTCCGGGGTCTCCCCGGGGCTGAGGTAGACGCCGGACATCGTCATGGTGCCCAGGCCGATACGGGAGACGTCCAGGTCCCCCAGCTTGATGTGCTTCATGGCTCCAGTGCTCCGCGGGTGGTTTCGAAAGAGGTCTTCAGTTCACGTCCAGCGTGCTCGCCGCGCTCATCGGATGGCAGGGCGGGTTGTACCGGGGAACGAGGTTCAGTGGTGTGCCAGGGCACCCCACGGGACCGCCCGCGGGGTGCCCGCAGCCTGGTGCTCGTAGGCCGGACAGAGGTCGCCGTCGACCGACGTCCAGGAGGTGGGTGGAGCTCGAGCTCTCTGGCGCTGTCGCGATGCAGCTGCGGCGTTCGCGGCAGGTCACTTGCCGACGGGCTGGGGTGCCCTGTCAGGGCCTGTATCAGCAGGCTCTCCCTCATCCGCCGCACTTCCTGTTCCATGGTTGGCGCACCGCAGGCGCGGACAGCCGCATGCAGGACTTGGATCATCGATGTCCCCGGGGCTGCAGAGCATTTGGAGAAGAGCAGAGACATGAACAGGAGAAGGAACAAGCGATGCGGCACAGTCAAGCTGCGGAACCTGGGGGTTTCCCGGATCGGGCCGGGGCTGTGGGCATGTCCCACGGCTACACCGACTCGGGCACCGGCGAGGCGGAGTCCATCCGTTCCCCGCATCGGGTCCTGGAGGCGGCCGTCACCGTTCGCAAGCCCAACGAAGCCGCTGCGGCGGCACATGAGCGGCTGTTCCCCGGCCACGTCTCCAGCCTCGCGGTCACCGATCCGGAGCTGATCGAGCTCTTCGACAACCAGGCCGTATCTCGATGAGGACGTCGTGCGGGCCGACGTCGCGGCGCTCGATCGTGGTCGGGGCGAGCGGTTCGGTCGCGGAGGTCGCGGCATAGGCGTTGACGGTGAGCACGGTTTCTCCAAAAGGACGGGGTGGTGCCGGGCAGCCGGGTGGCCGCCGAGTCCGTCCCCGTGACCTTCCGAGCGCGGCCACGAGCTGGATCGTCGCCGTGCGCGGCTGCCGGGAACGGAGATGTTCTACGAGCGTCAAGCCTGCGCCTCCGGCTCTCCATATGGCAGACCGCGTTGCAGCCCGGAGTGCCGTTCAGTGCCGTGACAGGGCACCCCACCCGCCTTCCCCCCAGGTCGTGGCGTCCCCACACTCGGAAGACATGGATCGTGAGCAGCACAGCAGCGGCACCGAGCTGGGGCGCTATCTACGTGCCCGACGGGCCCAGGTGAACCCCGAAGAGGTCGGCCTGCCACCCGGTACCGGCCCGCGTCGCACACCTGGACTGCGCCGCGAGGAACTGGCCACCCTCGCCGGAATCAGCATCGACTACTTCACCCGGCTGGAGCGTGGCAAGGAGACCCGCCCCAGCCCGTCCGTCGTCGACTCCCTCGCCCGCGCCCTCCGGCTGGAGGAGCCGGAACGCGACCACCTGCGCAGCCTGGTCGCGCATGCCGGCCGTACCGCTCCGGAACCGCCCACCGCGCCCAGCCGCTCCGTTCGGCCCGGCGTGAAGATCCTGCTGGAGGCCATGCGGCCCCAGCCCGCCCACGTGGTCAGCCGCACGGGCGACGTCCTGGCCTGGAATCCGGGCGGACTGCGACTGCTCGCCGGGATGGAGGACTGGCCCGCGAGACAGCGCAACATCGCGCGCTACGTCTTCCTCCACCCCGCCGCCCGCGACCTCTTCGACGACTGGGGCAACCAGGTCCGCGGCTGCGTAGCCCGCCTGCGGGCTCTGGCCGGCACCGATCCGGACGCCCCCGACCTCACCCAGCTCGCCGGTGAACTCCTGCTCAAGAGCCCGGAGTTCGCCCGACTGTGGGAACGCTACGACGTCCGCGGCCACTCTTACGGCCGCAACACGTTCCACCACCCGGACGTCGGCGACCTCACCCTCGGCTACCAGTCCATGCAGCTGGAAGGCACCCCCGGCCACCGGCTGGTCGTGTACCACGCCGAGCCCGGCAGCACCGAGTACGACGCGATGGTCCTGCTCGATCTGATGGCGTCCGACTCGGCGCACGCGCCGAGGATCGGAGCCTCCCGCACCGGGTTCGCGGACTGACACAGCAATCACCCCGGCCGGTGCGTCGCCCGCGCACCGAACACCGGTCCGAACCACCGAAGACCGAAAGGACGAACAGCATGCGTACCACCACCCTCGGTACCAAGGGACCCCAGGTCGGCGTCGTCGGCCTGGGCTGCATGGGCATGAGCTTCAGCTACGACCAGGCGACCCCGCGCGACGAGGCCGAGATGGTCTCGGTGATCCACCAGGCCCTCGACCTGGGGATGACGCTTCTGGACACCTCTGATGTGTACGGCCCTTAGCTCTCCTGGACCGTTGCGCCGGCTTCCGGGTCAGCCAACGGGTCATCAGCGTGACGGCCGCCCATGTGATGAGCGACTCGCTGACCTGCGGCAGCCTCTCGTGGTCCCGGCAGTGCCGACGGGCCCGCATGATCCACGAAAGCGACCTCTCGACCACCCAGCGGCGCGGCAGGACCACGAAGCCCTTGGCTTCCGGCGGGCGTCGGACCGTTTTGATCTTGATGTCGAGTCGCTTCTTCGCCCAGTCGACGAGCCCTCCCGCGTAGGCGGAGTCGGCCCAGACGATCGCGATCTCGGGATGCATCAGGTGGAGCCGGAAGAGGGCCTCCTTCGCCGCGTCCCGGTCGGTGACATCGGCAGGGGTGACCATGATGAGTAGGACCAGGCCACGGGTGTCGACGACGATATGGCGCTTGCGGCCATTGATTTTCTTCCCGGCGTCGTAGCCGCGGCTGTCCCTGCTGACGGTCTCGGACGCCTTCACGCTCTGGGAGTCCACGATCACTGCGGCGGCCTGCGGGGTCTTGCCGCTGCTGAGCCGTACTCGTCTGCGAAGCTGGTCGCGGATGAGGTTGATGACGCCGGGCGGCCCAGCGGCGGGCGAATCCGTAGATCGTCCTCCTGGGCGGGAAGTCCGCGGGCATCGCCCTCCACTTGATCCCGTTATCGACGAGGTAACGGATGCCGTCGATGATCTCGCGGCGGGGGTGTTTCTCCGACCGTCCGCGGCCGGTCTCGCAGGCCGCGGGCGGTAACAGTGCCTCGATCAGGGCCCATTCGGCGTCTGTCGTGTCGGACGGGTAGCGGCGTCGGCGCATAGGGAAGGAAGGGGTCCTGGTCGTCTGGTGCGAGGAGGGAGCCGTCCAGCACCCCCGATCCTTTCCTTCTGTCGAAGTGTCGGCGCCCCGGAAAAGAGGTCAGCTGGTCTGCGAGGCCGCTGCGGGTCTGGTACTTGCTCAGCTCGCAGGCTCCCATCAGCCGTTTGAGGGGCAGCCCCGCAGGAGCGGCTTCCATCAACGCGATGTGAATGAACTCGGCATGACGCTCCGCTGCCGGGGAGCGCTTGCGCACGGTCACTCACCCCGCAGGATGCGGGCGAGTTCCTCGTCCATGTCGACCCGGTGGAGACCGCGGTCTCCATCCAGTCGAGCGTCGCGCGGGTGCGGGCAATGTTCGACAGCAGCACCTCACGCTCGTCCCCCGACCACTCACAGTGACGCATCTTCGGCACCGCCCTGGACGCCTCGCGTACGAACCGGAGGAACGCGCCGAGCAGGTCGACGAACTCCTCGGTCCGCTCGATCCTCCTCACCGCCGGGCCGACCGGCGAGGTGCGTCGGAAGGCCTCGGCTTGCTGGCGGGAACGGTCGGCCTGGGCCCGGTTGACCATGTGCCGTGCTCTGTCGTCGGCCGCGACCCGCGCGGCGACCTCGGGACGGCGCAGCACGTCGGAGGCCATCCTCGCTGCCGCGGCGTCGTCCTTGACCAGGGACTGCATGGCCTCCGCGCGGTGCTCGGGCTTCTGGGCGTCGTTGACCGCGTGTCTGACGGCGGTGTCCTCCAACAGCCGGGCGGCGACCTGCGGACGGCGCAGCACGTCCCGCGTCACCTCCACCGCGACCTCCTCGTCGGCGGCCAGATCGTGGACGCGCTCCACCTTCTCCTGGACCGTCCCCGGCCGGTCCGGCCGGCGGCCGACGCGCTTCTTGGCCAAGTTCGTCGTCCATCTGCGCGTACCGGTCACGTCGTCGACCGGCGGGTCGTCGATCGCCTTGAACCGCTCGGCATCGTCCTGGATCGACGCCAGGATCGAGTGGACCTTGTGCGAGACGCCCTCACGGCGCCGATCGGCCGGCCAACGGTGCGAGGTGAACCGGTAGTTGAGGACCGTACTCAGCGACACCCCGATGTCGTCGGCGTATATCTGCAGCGACGCGTAGACCCCGAACAGCTCGTCGCTTGGCGAGGTCGAACCGCCTTGCGGCCTCATCGGCTCGATCTCCACGGCGTGATCGCCGATCGTGAACATCGCCCGTCCCATCTGGATCGACTCGCGCACACGGGGAGTGTCATGAATCAGGTGTGATCTTCCCCCAAGGAGTCACCGGATGAGTACGACGACGGATCACCGGGAGTGGGGTGATCGTCAGCTTTCGGTGTCGAGTTGAATGTGCTCGATGTCGTTGTCCAGGAAGGTGGTCAGGTCCTGGGCTTCGGTGTGAACGGCTTCCTGTTCCAGGGCGGTGAGGGGGCGCAGGGAGCTGATGTGGAGTTGGTGGTTGCGCACGGTCCAGGTGGCGGTGACGCGTCCGTCAACAAGGACGGTGCGGTGGCCTGCGACGGACAGACCGAGGTGGGGGGCGTCGATGATGCGGCTACGGTCGTGGTAGCCGAGGATGGCGTTGTCGAAGGCCGGGAGGAACCGGACGGGGGCGGGGGTGTCGGGGTGGGGGCGGGGTGCGTCGGGCAAGTCGAGCAGTTCGCGGCCGCGTTCGTCACGGAAGACGACGAGTTCTTCTCGGGCGGCTCTGACGGCGGCGGGAAGGCCGGCGAGGCCGCACCAGGCACGTAGGTCCGTGCTGGCGGCGGGCCCGTACGCGGCGAGGTAGCGGTGCAGCAGTTGCTGTCCGACGGGATCACTGCCATCGGCGGGCAGGGGGTCGATGCCCCGTTCCAGCCAGGTGCTCAACGGCAGGTTGCGTACGCCGGCGGTCTGGTGCCACAGGCCGCGGGGCGGGAGTTGGGCCATGGGGATGAGGGCTGCGATGAGCAGCTCGCCCAGGACACGACGTGGTGGGCCGGGCCAGCGGTCTTCGAGAGCTTGTACGAGTTCGGTCATGGTGCGGGGCTGCTGGTCGGCCATGACCGCGCGGCCGGCTGCGGCGACCTCGTCCACGTCGATGCCGGCCAGTTCACGCCGGTAGGTTCCCAGCACTCGCTGGCGCAGCATTGTGTCGTGGCGGGCTCGCCAGGTGAGCGCGTCGTCGGCGGTGACGAGGTGGACGGTGCGCCGCATCAGGTGAGTGCGCACCACCGCGCGACCGGTCAGCGCATCGTCCAGTTGCTTGGGCTTGAAGCCGGACAGGCGGGACCACAGCCCGGTGAAGGGTTCCTGAGGATCCTGTGCCTGCAGGCCGCACAGATGGGCCACTGCCTCCGACACGGATGTGTCGCTGCGCTTGAGCAGGTGCTGGCGGGCGAGGGTGGCGCGATTGAGGGCACGGGCGTCAAGAACGGTCATGGCATCCTCACGCGGCGGCTCGCTCGTGGGACGGGCGTCGGCGCAGGTCCGTGTGGGTGAGGGAGGGAGGTACGTAGGAGACGTCCAGAGGGCTGATGTCGGTGCCGGGCGGGACGATTGCGTCGATCTTGTCGAGGATGTCGTTGCCGAGGGTGAGGGTGGCGCCGACGAGCAAGTCGTCCAGCTGGTCCATGGTGCGCGGGCCGATGATGGCGGCGGTGACGTCGGGGTGGCTGGTGGCGAAGGCCATGGCCACGTGTGTGAGGGAGTGGCCGGTTTCTTCGGCGAGGGTGAGCAGCTGCTCCACCGCCTCAAGCTTGCGTTCGTCGGTGAGGTGCCGGGAGACCCACTGCATGCGGGCGTTGTCGGGCCGCGGGGCGTTCTTGCGGTAGCGGCCGGTGAGCAGACCCATGGCCAACGGGCTCCACGCCAGAACGCCCAGGCCGTAGCGGCGGCAGGTGGGCAGGACCTCACGCTCGATGCCGCGGTTGAGGATGGAGTAGGTGGGTTGCTCGGTGCGCAGGCGGTGCAGGCCGCGCTGCTGGGACACCCACTGGGCTTCGACGATTTCCGAGGCCGGCAGGTTGGAGGAGCCGATCGCGCGGACCTTCCCGGCCCGCACGAGGTCGGTGAGCGCGGAGAGGGTCTCCTCGATGTCGGTGTGCGGGTCGGGGTGGTGGATCTGGTAGAGGTCGATGTAGTCGGTTTGCAGCCGCTTCAGTGAGCCCTCGACCGCCTGGACGACCCAGCGCCGGGAGCTGCCGCTGCGGTTGGGGTCCTCGCCCATCGGTCCGTTGAACTTGGATGCCAGCACGACCTCGTCGCGGCGCCCTTTGAGGGCCTTTCCGACGATCTCCTCGGTTTCGCTGTAGCCGTACACATCGGCGGTGTCGACGAAATTGATACCCGCATCCAGCGCCCGGTGGATCATGCGCACGCAGTCGTCGTGATCAGGATTGCCCATTTTGCCGAACATCATGGTGCCCAGGCAGTAGGCACTGACTTCGATGCCGGTCCGTCCCAGCTTCCGTATCCTCACGGTGCCCCGTTTCCTTCCGCTGCCGTGCGTGTTCGGTGCCTGCGCCGTCCGGGCCGCCCGTGCGGCTGCGGCGGCCCGGACGGCGCAGGCATGTCAGGTCGGTCGGTTGGTTCAGCCGTTGTACGGAGCGGTGACGTCCAGGACCCAGGTGATGCCGAAGCTGTCGGTGAGCATGCCGTACAGCGGTGCCCATTGCGCGGGCTCCAGCGGACGCACGATGGTCGAGCCCTCGGCGAGCTTGCCCCACAGGGCGCTGATCTCCTCGGCGTCGTCGCCACGCACGGAGACGAAGAACGGGTTCTCGCCCTGGTTCCAGGGCAGCTGCGAGGGCACGTCGTAGGCCATGACGTGGAAGCCGTTGTCGCCGGCCACCTCGCCCCACATCACCCAGTCCGCCTCGCTCTCATCCTGCACGGCGCCCGCGTCCTTGTAGGTGACCGCGACAGCACGTCCGCCGAAGACGGACTGGTAGAAGTCCAGCGCCTCACGTGCGGTGCCCCGGAAGTTCAGGTGAGTGGTGGTCGTGACGGACATGACCTGCTCCTTGCTCGATGTGATGAATACACCGCCGACCGTCCCAGCTCCAGCGGCGGCTGCCGTGACCAGGAGCGATGCCCCCCGAATGGCTCGTATGCCACGATGGCAGAGGTAGAGGACAGGCTGTGTCCGGTACTCCGGGGAATATGGGTGCCATGCATAAAACATCTGCCCGGCTGCTCGCGCTGCTCTCGCTCCTTCAAACGCCCCGTGACTGGTCCGGCGATGATCTCGCCGAGCGTCTCGGCATCACCTCGCGCACGGTGCGCCGTGACATCGACCGCCTGCGCGAACTCGACTACCCGATCAAGACCCTCAAAGGACCGGCTGGCGGCTACCGCCTGGAGGCCGGCACTCACCTGCCGCCCATGCTGTTCGACGACAACCAGGCCGTCGCCCTGGCCGTCGCGCTGCAGACCGCGGCCGCCGGCACCACCGTCGCCGAAGACGCTACCCGCGTGCTGGCCACCCTCCGCCAGGTCATGCCACCCCGCCTGCGCCACCGCATCGACCTGTTGCACATCACCGCCGTCCAACCGCCCGCGGCGGCCGGCGACACCCCTCAGGTCGGCGCTCAGGTCCTGGTGGACCTGAGCCGCGCCATCCACGCACGCGAGGAACTGCGCTTCGACTACGCCCCGGGTCCAAGCACCTCGGCCGATGACGTCCGCCGCGTACAACCCCACCACCTGGTCACCTGGCGTCATCGCTGGTACCTCGTGGCCTGGGACCTCCACCGCGAGGACTGGCGTACCTTCCGCGTCGACCGCATCCGGCCCCGCACACCCACCGGCCCCCGCTTCACCCCTCGTGACCTCCCCGGCGGCACCGTCTCCACCTTCATCACCAGCCGATTCCGCGGCAACGACGGCACCACCACTGGCTGGCCCTGCCAAGGCGAAGTCATCCTCCGCCTCCCGGCCGCCGATGTCGCACCCTTCGCCCAGGACGGAATCGTTGAGGAACTCGGCTCCCGTCACTGCCGGCTCATCCTCGGCTCCTGGTCATGGACCGGACTCGCCGCCGCCATCGGCCGCTTCGACACCGATATCGAAGTCATCGGCCCACCCCAACTGGCCACCGCCTTCGGGGACCTCGCCGCCCGCTACGCCCACGCCGCCCGCACCACAAGACCAGAGACCGGCCCGGCGCGGTGAGAACAGAACTCACCACGCCGCTCAAGCCCTCCGAACCTCCGGGGCCGACCCAACGCTCAGTTACACGCGATCCGAGAGCAGGGAAGGGGTTCGCATAAACGACCCTTTGCCCGAGCAAGATCAAATAGGTGGGACGAAGATCACCAAGAAGCGGATCGACTTCCACAAAGGACGCGTCGGAGGATGGCGCCAACACTTCACCCCGGAACTGCAATCCCTGCTGAGGGAAAGGTTCGGCGACGTCACCGAGGCCTACGCACCCGATCCCAAAGCCTCCTGACCGACCGACGGGCTGCCGCCGCCGGGCGCGTCGGTCTGTCCTCCGAGAAGCCGGGTGTTCTCCGCCATGAGTCGCTGAACAACACGGCGTAAGGCCACCAGGTCTGCCTCCGCGCACCGCCCGACGGCCAGGGCTTGGTCCCGCTCCCTGCGCAGTTCCTCGAGTGCGGGGTCGCGATGAGGCAGAACAGCGAGGTCCCCCCGTGCAGCGGCCGTGAGATCGCGGGTCCGGATCGAGCGCAGCTCCGACCGTGCCGTCTCCAGATCCTTGCGCAGGGCCTGATTCTGTTCGAGCAGCATGCGGTTCTCCACCTGCAGAGCCGCCTCCTTGCGGGCCGCCTGCGCGGCTGCGGCCCGGGGCCGGCTGTCGGCAAGGTGCGCGCGGACGACCTCCGCCTCCGCCTTGAGGTCCCGATGGCGCTGCAGGTACTGAGGGTTCACCCCGGCCCGGCGCGTGATCTCCGCGTCGGACAGGGGTGTGCGCGTCTTGCGCATGCCGGCGATCACGTCGAGCACGCGCCGTCGGCACTTCTCGCTGTCGGCGCGGCGGCGGGCGACTGCGGCCTCGCGCCCTGCTTCCAGAGCGCTCGTTCGCGCAGTCCCCGCGAAGGCGCCGGGCCGCTCCCGCGGCGAGTTCACGGTCGTCACGCCTCGCTGGCACGAACGAGCAGTTGGTCGGGCGAGCCCTGGCGGACGGCCACCGGGAGCGCGCCGTACTGGCCACCAAGGTCGGCGTGCTGGCCAAGGACGGTGCGGTCACCGGCGTCGACGGCCACCCGGAGCGCATCCGCTGCTCGATCGACGAGAGCCTCGGGCGTCTGGGCACGGACCACGTCGACCTCTACTACCCGCACCGCGTCGACCCCGATGTGCCGATCGAGGAGAGTGTCGGCGCGCTGGCGGAGGCCGTGACGGCGGGCAAGGCCGGGGCGATCGGTCTGTCCGGGGTGAGTGTCGAGCAGATCAAGCGGGCCCAGTCCGTCCACCCGGTCACGGCGGTGCAGTCCGAACTGTCGCTGTGGACACGGGACTGGATGACCGAGGTGCTGCCGTACTGCCAGGAGCAGGGCATCGCCTTCGTGCCGTACTCGCCGCTCGGCAAGGGCTTCCTCACCGGCCGGTTCACTCATGGCGCAGATCGCAGTGGCCTGGGTGCTCAAGAACCCGGTGGTCTCGGCCCCGATCGTGGGCGCAACCAAGCCGCACCACTTGGCCGACGCCGTCGCCGCGCTCGACATCCAACTCACCGGCGACGAGATCGACGCTCTTGAAGCACCGTACGTGCCGCGCCTGCCCATCTTCTTCTCCTGACCGGTCGGCACGGGCCGACGTACCGAACCGGTACCCGGACTCGCCGACGTGCCGCACAGATCGAGTTCCCGCACTTCTGCGCAGCCCACGCCTCAAGCCCGAAGACGTGGGACTCCGGGCATCGCCGGCGTGTGGGGGTGTCCTTCGACGCGGATGCAGTCTCGGACGGCATCCGCGTCCCGACGGGTGTAGCCCTGCAGGCGCCGCATCGGCCACGGCCGGGTGCGGCCGGCCGCCGGCAATTCTTGTACTCAATGAGTAAGACCTCCAAGCCGCCCTCGCCGAAAAGGGCTCGCGTGTAATCCGAAATATAAATTCGATCGCCCTGATCACTGTTGCTGGCCTGGCTATGGCGACACTCGTCTACTTCAACCTACAAAATGTGCGAGAGACGGGCAGTCGAGGAGTTTCCCTCGTGGGCGACGCCAGAACGTCCGAGGTCGGAAATCTTTGGCCGGTTTTTTTGGGGGGCACTGGCACGGCGTGGAACAGCACGGCCTCCCACCCCGGCGGGCGCTCTGTTTGAATTTTACTGACCGCCCGGCACCATCGGCACCACAGGACGCGCCCCTCACCGGACGAGCCGGAACGTCGTCCGAATTCACGGACGTGGTGGGCCGATGCCTCCGGACGAAGTGCCCAGGTGCTCATTCCGACGCGGTCTGCTTCTTCGCCGCCGACTGTGACGCGGTGACGCGGTGACGTACCGAGGGTGCTCCCAACCGACGAACATGAGGGATGTAACGCATGCACGAACAGGACAGCACGCCGAGCGGCAACTCGACCGACCGCGGCCGTCGCGGCTTCCTGATGGGTGCGGCCGGGCTGGCAGCCACCTCGGTGGTGGCCGCGCCGGCCACACTGGCACAGGCGCACACCGCATCGTCCGCGACCGGCGCCAAGGGCCCCGTCGGCCGTCGCAACCCGGTGACCGCAGCCATCACGCAGACTGGTCACCGTCGGCTCGGGTCCGGGCCCGGGTCCCTGAAGGTCTCCAGCATCGGCCTCGGCACCCAGACCATGCCGGGCAACCTCTACGGCCCCGTCACCAGCCGCAAGGACATGGTCGCCCTCGTCCGGACAGCCTTCGACCAGGGGGTGACGTTCTTCGACACGGCCGAGGCGTACGGGCCGTTCGAGTCGGAACGGATCATCGGCGAGGCCCTCCGGCCCGTCCGCGACGACGTGGTGATCGCGTCCAAGTTCGGCTGGAACATCGACCCGGTCACCGGGGCGAACACCGGCCGGAACAGCCGTCCGGACCACATCCGGCAAGTCGTCGACGCCATGCTGAAGCGCCTGCGGACGGACCACATCGACCTGCTCTACCAGCACCGGGTAGATCCCACCGTCCCGATCGAGGACGTCGCGGACACGGTGAAGGACCTCATCGCCCAGGGCAAGGTGCTGCACTGGGGCCTGTCCGAGCCGGGTCTGGGGACCATCCACCGGGCCCACGCGGTCCTGCCGCTCACCGCGATCCAGAACGAGTACTCCACACTGTGGCGCGGACCCGAGGAGCAGGTCCTGCCGCTCTGCGAGGAACTCGGCATCGGCTTCGTGTGCTTTTCGCCCCTGGGCACGGGCTTCACCACCGGCACGATCAATCCCTACACCCGGTTCACGGAGGGAGACCGCCGGACCGCGACGCCCCGCAACAGCCGGGACAACATGGCCGCCAACATGCCACTGGTACAGCTGCTCCAGGACTGGGCCGTACGCAAGGGCGCCACGCCCGCCCAGATCGACCTCGCCTGGCTGCTGGCCCAGAAGCCGTGGATCGTGCCGATCCCCAGCACCACCAGGCTGTCCCACCTCCTGGAGAACATCGGCGCCGAAGAAGTCGGGTTCAGCCCCGACGAACTCCAGGAGCTGAACGCCGCCCTCGCACGCATCACCATCCATGGTGAGCGGCTTTCGCCGGCGGGCCTCGCGCTGACGGGCGTCGAGGCACCGCCTCGCTGACCGACCGACCAAGCCGAACAGTGCAGCACAGTTCCCTCTCGTCCCCGGCCGAACTCCCGTACCGCTACGGGAGTTCGGCCGGGGACGACTGCAGTCCTGCAGGCATACGGGGGGCGGGATGGACCGGTGGGACGGATCATGGGCCCGGCACGGCGTGCCCATGGAGAGCCACGGTCCTCGGACTGCTGGCTGCCATGTCAGCCGGAGGGCGCAGACGCCATGTGCCCGCCGTGACGTACCTTCAGGAAACCCGGAGCAGCAGGATCCGATCGTCGCTGTCCTCCGGTGAACCCTTGCCGTCCGTGTTGCTGGTGACCAGCCACAGCCTGTCACCGCCCGCCGCCACGACCGTGCGCAGCCTGCCGTACGAGCCCTCAAGCGCGGCCGACGGCTCGCCCGCGACCCGGGAGCCGTCCAGCGGAATGCGCCACAGGCGCTCACCCCGCAGGCTCGCCATCCAGATGGCGCCCTCGGCGTAGGCGACGCCGCTGGGTGAGGCCTCGGCGGGAGTCCACTGCGCCACTGGATCGGTGAAGCCCGCCCGGTCGCTTCTGCCCTCGACCTCCGGCCAGCCGTAGTTGCGGCGACGCGGGCTCCTCCTCGCCGCCCGAGCTCCCCGATGTGCAGCCCGCGCGCATCAGTACAGCGGCGGCGCAGGCCGCGGCCCAGGGCGTTATCGGAGTGGGACGGGGCACGGCGGGTTCCTCTCGATGAGGCTGATGGTGGTGCGGTTCAGGGGGCGATGGAACGAGGCGGGGCGGGCGCGACGTACACCGACCCCGCAGGGCCACCGTTGGTTGCTGATCCGGGCGGGCCCGCGTTCCCGCGCCCCGGCGACGGTGCGTCAGCTCTGCGCCCGGCCCACGGGCCACGCCTGAGCGGCCCGCAGCGCCGCGATCACACCGCCGTCGGCCAGGAGGTCGGACCCGGTGATGAAGCCGGCCTGCTGCCCGAGCAGGAAGGCCGCCGCCTCGGCAACGTCGTCGGGGGTACCGATGCGTCCGGCGGCCGACGTCTCGATCATCTGGCGGTATCCCTCGGCGCCGGGCCCGGACATCTCGTCCTGGGCCAGGGGGGTGGAGATGATGCCGGGGCTGATGCAGTTGATGCGGGCGCCGTGCTTGCCCCACTCGACGGCGGCGGCCTGCACGCGCAGCGCGTTGCCCCGCTTGGACAAGGCATAGGCGGCACCGGAGTCGCCCACCTCCTCGGGGGCCAGGAACGGCAGGGCGAGCAGCTCGGAGACGGGGGTGCTCGCCAGCGCGTGCTCGGTGTCGTACGGGTGGGCGCCCGCCATGTGGCCGGCCATGCTGGAGATGACGACACCGGCGCCGCCAGGCGCGATGACGCGGGCGAACTCGTCGAGGACCAGCGCGGTGCCGAGCAGGTCGACGTGCAGGACCTGCTCCGTGGTGCCTTGTACGGGCGAGACTCCGGCGCTGTGCACGACCTGAGTGACGGGGCCCAGCTCCGCGGCCGTGTCGGCGAGGGCCGCCACCGCGTCGGGCTGGGACACGTCGACGACGTGGGTGGACACGTCGTAGCCCGCGCCGCGAAGCTGCTCAGCGGCGACGCCCAGCGCCTTCTCGCTGTAATCGGCGAGCAGCACGATGCGGCCGATGCCCACACGACGGGCGATCGCCAGACCGATGCCGCCCGCGCCGATGATGACCGCTACGTCCTTGTCCATCGTCATCGTCTTGCTCCTGTGATCGAAAAAAAGGGGTGCTTTGCCGAGGGAGAGATCTCCTACGAGCATTCAGCCTGCTCCGCGGCGCCGCGATGTGGCAGACCGGGCTGTGCCCTGGAGCGGTGTTCAGTGACCTGCCAGGGCACCCCTCGCGGCAATGGGCTCGTGGATGGGCCCGGTGCCATGGGACAGGGGCAGTCCTGTGCCGTGGTGGGCATGGGCGATGATCTACGCGGTGATGGAGACGGCCGTCTCCTCGGGGGTGCGGGCACCGAGGTTCAGGCCGATCGGTGAGTGGAGACGGGCCAGATGCGTCTCCGGTACGCCCGCCTCCCGCGGCAGGCCCAGGCGGTGGTCGTGGGTACGCCGGGAGCCCATCGCACCCACGTACCCCACGGGCAGGCGGACCCGGCTCACCACTTGGCGATTCCGGCCGCCCGGGGGCTCGTGTCTGAAGTCTCGGCTCAGAGCAACCCCTCCGCTGTGATGGGCAGTTCGCGGATCCGGCGCCCGGTGGCGTGGAACACGGCGTTGGCGACGGCCGGTGCCACGCCGACCTGTACGACCTCGCCGAGGCCCTTGACGCCCAGGGGGTCGGCCTCGGTGTCCTCCCCTTCGAGGTAGATCGCGCGCAGGTCGGGGATGTCGGCGTTGACGGGGACGAGGTAGTCGGCGAGGTTGGCGTTCACGATCCGGCCGTCGCGGTGGTCGGTGACTGTGTGCTCAAGGAGGGCCGTGCCGATACCGCCCACCATGGCTCCGAGTGCCTGGCTGTCGGCGAGCTTCGGACTGATGATGCGGCCCGCGTCGTACACGCCGAGCATCCGCCGCACGCGAACCAGACCCAGCCGGGCGTCCACGGCGACCTCGGCGAAGGTCGCCGCGTAGGCATGGGTGGAGAACCGTTCCACTTCCTCGCCCGGCGTGTAGGACCCGTTCGCCTCGAGGCGGGTGCGGTTGTTGCGGGCCAGGAGCTGACGGTAGGTCTCCCCGCGCGCAGGGTTGTCCTTCACGTGCAGCCGGCCGCCCCGTACGACGACATCGTCCGGGTCGACGCCGTGCAGCGGCGATCCCTCGTCCGCGACGGCCAGCCTGATCGCCTGCTGCCGCAGCTTGTCGCAGCCGTCCTGAACGGCGGAACCGACGCTGGCCATGGTCTTCGAACCGCCCTGCAGCGGCGCCGGCGGCATGAGGGAATCGCCGAGACGGAAAGTCACGTTGCGCATGGTCAGGCCGAGTGCGTCGGCGGCGACCTGGGTCATGGAGGTGTACGTGCCCGGCCCCATGTCACTGGCCGCGGACTGCACCAGCGCGGTGCCGTCGGCGTCCAGCCGGACCGAGGCCTGGGCCGGGTCCCGCCGGGTGTGGTAGGCGCCGGCGGCCATGCCGGTGCCGATCAGCCAGTCGCCGTCGCGGGTGGCGCGCGGCCGGGGGTCGCGGCGGTTCCAGCCGAACTCGCGGGCGCCGGTGGCGAGGCACTCGCGCAGCCGCCGGGTGGAGAACGGCAGCCCGTCGGACGGGTCGTCCTCCGGTTCGTTGCGCAGGCGCAGCTCGATCGGGTCGACGCCCAGCTCGTGGGCGAGTTCGTCCATCGCCGACTCGATGGCGTAGGAGGCGGTGGCGTAGCCGGGGCCGCGCATCCACGTCGGGGTGTTGACGTCCAGGGGCACCGACTGCTGTGTCATGCGGACGTTGGGCGTGTTGTAGAGCATCTGCCCGAGACTCAGGATGGGCTCTCCGTGCGTCTCGTAACGTGAGGTCTCCGACCTCAGGTCGTGGATCATCGCGGTCACGCGTCCCCGCCGGTCGCTGCCCACCCGTACCCGGTACTCGTACGTGGGCCGGTAGCCCACGTGGAAGTAGAGCTGCTCGCGGGTCAGCGCGAGCTTCACCGGACGCCCCGTCTCTCGCGCGGCGACAGCCGCGATGGTGGTCTGCGGCCAGACCCTCGACGCGTTGCCGAACGCGCCGCCGACGAACGGCGAGATCACGCGCACCGAGTCCTGCGGGATGCCGAACACGGCGGCGAGTTCGTTCCGGGTGCCCTGCACCCATTGGGTCTTGTCCCAGACGGTGAGCTTGTCGCCGTCCCAGCGGGCGACGGTGGCGTGCGGTTCCATCGCGTTGTGGTGGTTACGGGCGAGCCGGTATGTCGCGTCCATGCGTACGGCTGCGGAGTCCAGCGCTGCCTCCGCGTCGCCCCGGGCGTAGTTCTGGGGTTGGCCGCCGGCCGGGCTACCGCTCATGTCGGTCCTGGGCTTCCGCGCGTCGTACGCGATCGCCACCAGGTCCGCGGCGTGCTGCGCGACCTCCAGGGTGGTGGCCACCACGACGGCCACCGGATGCCCGTGGAAGAGGACCTGGTCGTCCTGGAAGGCACGCAGCCGCCTGCCCGGCGGGTTGTATCCCCCGGGGTTGTCGCGGTAGGCCAGCGTGGGTGCGTTGAGGTGGCTGATCACCGTCAGGACGCCGGGCTGGGCGAGGGCGGCGCGGGTGTCGATGCCGGTGATCCGTCCGAGGGCGACGGTGCTGTCGACGACGACCGCGTGCACGGTCCCGTCCGGGTCGTGGTCGGCTGCGTACTTCGCCTGACCGGTCACCTTCAGCCGTCCGTCCACACGGGAGAGCGGTGCGCCGACGGCTGCCTGCGGCTGCGGGCTCATTTGCCACCTCCTACGATGCGTAGCTGGCGTTCGACGGTCCGCTGAAGCAACTCGACCTTGAAACCGTTGTGTTGGAGGGGGCGGGCCCCTTCCGCCGCCGCCTTGGACGCCTCGGCCCACAGCGCGTCCGAGGCGCGCTCGCCGATGAGACGGTGCTCGACGGCGGGCAGCTTCCAGGGCACGGTGCCCACGCCGCCGACGGCCACCTTCGCCTCGCGGATCACTCCGCCGCGTATGTGCAGCGCGACGGCGGCCGAGGTCAGGGCGAACTCGTACGACTGCCGGTCCCGCACCTTCAGGTAGCCGGACTTCAGCGGACGCGGAAGGGCCGGAATCTCCACCGCGGTAATCAACTCGCCTTTGCGGACGGCCTGTTCACGGTTCGGGGTGTTGCCGGGCCGCAACAGGAAGTCGGCGAAGGCGACGGTGCGCTCGGTCCCGTCCGGGCTCAGCAGGTGCACTCTCGCCTCCAGCGCCGCGAAAGCCACGGCGACGTCGGAGGGGTGCGTGGCCACGCAGGACTCCGAGGTGCCGAGGATGGCGTGGGTGCGGTTGAAGCCTTCCCGCGCCGCGCAACCCGAGCCGGGCTCGCGCTTGTTGCAGGCGGCGCTCACGTCACGGAAGTACGTACAGCGGGTGCGTTGCATGATGTTGCCACCGATGGTGGCCATGTTGCGCAGCTGGGCGGAGGCGCTCAGCTCCAGCGCCTGGAAGACGACCGGGTAGAGGGTGCGGACCTTGGGGTGGGCGGCGGCCTCCGCCATCCGTACGAGGGCGCCGATGCGCAGGCCTCCGCGCTCGGTGACGGTCACGTCCCGCAGCGGCAGATCGCTGATGTCGACCAGCGTGTCCGGGCGTTCGACGGTCTCGCGCATCAGGTCGACCAGGGTGGTGCCCCCGGCGATGTAGCGCCCGCCGCGCTGCCCGGCGTTGAGTGCCTCACGGGTGTCGGAGACCTTGGTGAAGGAGAAGGGGTGCATGGGGCCGGGCCTCATTTCCCGTGGGCGGCTTGGTCGACCGCCTTGACGATCTTGACGTAACAGCCGCATCGGCAGATGTTGCCGCTCATCCACTCCCGGATCTCCTCGGCGGAGTCCGTGTGGCCCTCCTCGATGCAGCCGACGCCGGACATGATCTGACCGGGAGTGCAGAAGCCGCACTGGAACGCGTCCTGCTCGACGAACGCCGCCTGCAGCGAGTGCAGCCGGTCGCCGTCGGCGAGTCCCTCGATGGTGGTTACCTCGGCGCCCTCCAGGCGCACCGCCAGTATCAGGCAGGAGTTGACCCGGCTGCCGTCGACCAGGACCGTGCAGGCCCCGCAGGCACCCGCGTTGCAGCCCTTCTTGGAACCTGTCAGCCCGAGGTGTTCGCGCAGCAGGTCCAGCAGTGAGGTCCGGTTGTCGATCGTGACCGTGCGCCGCTCGCCGTTGACGGTCAGCGAGAGTCGACCGCTGGGCGGAGCCTCGGCGGCCGGCGCCTCCTGACCGGCCAGGACCGACCCCGCGGTCAGGCCACCCGCCGCGACCACACCACCGACGGCGGCTGTCGTCGCGATGAAGGTGCGCCGAGTGGGCACCGGCGCGGGTCCTTCGGACAGTTCGATGGGTGAGTCCGGAAGTTCGGTGGTCATACGCACTCTCTCGCTTGGGGGGATTCAGCGGAAGATCGGCCGTCACGGACTGGTACGCCACGACCGTCCGGCGACGCTGTGCGGTATACGCTCAGGCGCCCGCCCGTCGGCCCACGGCGGACGTGGGTCATCGCCGGAGGCCTTCCGCGAAGGCCCGTTGTGGGGTGGGCCCTCTGCGTTGTGGCAGTGAGCCGAGATGCGGGACAGGGCCGCGGTTACGGCTGTGATCTCGGCGCAGGGTCCAGCCTGCGCCGGGTGTCGGAGAGTCGCCAGGGAGCACTTTGCGTACGACTCCCGTGCCTACGTCCGGCAGTATCAGCCAGTTCAAGCCAACGCCTGGCGCGTTGGTGTGCCTGATGCTTGCCCGCAGCTGTCGATGCCGAGATCGAGCTCACGCCGCCCGAGGGATGGACGGCCGCCGGTTCGCTACTGCGCAGGCGACGTCGACGATTTCGAGGCCCGGACCTGCGCGGACTTGTCGAGGAGGACCATCGCGTCGTACGCGGGGGTGTCGGGCTCGGCGTAGAAGACGACCAGGTGCTGGCTGTTGGTGCCGTTCAGCGTCATTCCCTGGTAACCCAGGGCGAGTTCACCGACGACGGGGTGGTGGTACGTGTGGCGGCCGCTGGAGTTTCCCTTGACGTCGTAGCGGTCCCACATGCGTGCGAACTCGGGGCTTTTGCGCAGGAGTTCGTCGACTATGAGTGCGAGGTCGGGGGCCTCCGGCTCGATGCCGGCCAGGCCGCGCAGCCATGCGACGGAGCTGCGGACCGCGTCGTCCCAGTTGTCGAACAGGTCGCGGGCCGCGGGGTGGAGGAAGACGTAGCGCGCCAGGTTGCGCTGCTCCCCCTGCCAGTCCTCGATTCCGGCGAACAGGTGCAGTCCGCCGGGGTTGGCGGCGAGCAGTTCGAAGGTGCGGCCGACTACGTACGCGGGATTGGGCCGCAGGCTCTCCAGGATCAACTCGGTGCCCGGAGGTACGGACCGGCTGGGCACCGTCGTCGGCGCTGCCACGTTGCCGTCGGCGCTCGCGGCGAGCTCTCGCAGGTGCTTGTGCTCGGCCTTCCCCAGGCGCAGCGCGCGGGCGATGGCGTCGATCACGGACGGGCTGGGACGGGTCTCGGTCCCGCGCTCCAGGCGTGCGTAGTAGTCGATGCTGATGCCGGCGAGGGTGGCCAGTTCCTCGCGGCGCAGCCCCGGGGTGCGGCGCAATCCGGAGACGGCCGGCAGGCCGACGTCGCCGGGCTTCACCCGAGTGCGACGTGCTCGCAGAAAGCGCCCCAGCTCGGTGCCGCCGCTACCGCCACTGCGCTGCTCACGTGCCATGTCTTCCAGTGTGACAGCCCCGTGACCCGTGTGGCGATGCACACGACATCGAGGGGTGCCCTGTCACAGCACTGAACACGGCTGCCTGGCACAGCCCGGCCTGCCATCCGGCGCGTGCGGGCGGCAAGCTGAGGGCACGCGGATGTTCCCAGGTCCGCGGCGTGCGGGCGTGGCCAATGACGAACGGGGTGACGATCCCCGAGGGCCTGCGCGCCCGCTCGCCGATCGTGACGGCACTGCTCATCGTGACCTCGGCAGCCGCCCACGTGCGGCGAGGACCACATCCGTATGTACGAAGGAGCCCCAATGACGAGGTCATGGACGAACGACGTCGCGTACCGCAGCGAATACGGGCTCCCCCCCTGCCTAAAGGGCGTGGGAGGTGCCCCCATCGCTGAGGAGATCATCGAGGCCATCACGGGCCCCGAGGCGTCAACCACAACGATGCAGCTCGTGCCGCGCTGAACCCGGCTTCAGAAACGAGCCGCACCCCGAACCCCGGCCTGAGAACCGTCGCGCACCGCGCCGGGCCTCCTGCAGCGTCCCGCCGTACCCGCACCACCTGTCCAGGAGATGAAACGTGCTCGGTCTCGAACTCGTCGTGGTCCTGTGCGCGACCGTGCTCGTGTGCCAGGTCGCGGGAGACCGCCTTCGCATTGCCCCGCCCATCCTGCTGCTGGCGGCGGGAGCACTCCTGGGATTCGTCCCGGCACTGCGTGAGGTGCATCTGCCGCCGGAGGCGATGCTGCTGCTGTTCCTCCCGGCCCTCCTGTACTGGGAGAGCCTGACGACCTCGCTGCGCGGGATCCGGCAGGACCTGCGCGGCATCATGCTGATGAGCACCGCGCTGGTCATCCTCACCGCCTGGGCCGTGGCAGCCGTCGCACACACGCTGGGACTGCCGTGGGGGCCCGCATGGGTCCTCGGAGCGGCCGTCGCACCCACCGACGCGACCACGGTCGGAGTCCTCGCCCGTATGCTGCCCCGCCGCAGCATCACCCTGCTGCGCGCCGAAAGCCTGATCAACGACGGCACGGCCCTGGTCGTCTACGGCCTGGCCGTCGGCATCACCGTCGGCGAGGAGCATTTCAGCGTGCCGCAGGTCGGGTGGCTCTTCCTCCTCGCCTACGTCGGCGGAGCCGCGGCCGGAGCCGTGACCGCCTGGCTCGGCATCCAACTGCGCCGCCGCCTGGACGACCCCCTGCTGGGGAACGTGGTGACGATCGGCACGCCCTTCACCGCGTTCCTGCT
Organism: Streptomyces sp. DSM 40750; assembly: GCF_024612035.1. GTDB lineage: Bacteria > Actinomycetota > Actinomycetes > Streptomycetales > Streptomycetaceae > Streptomyces. The sequence continues at coordinate 11,075,668 of NZ_CP102513.1, read as the reverse complement.
CGCCGAACTGATCGAGGCGTCCGGAGTCCTGGCTGTTGTGGTGGCCGGGCTGATCATGAGCCAGGTGGGCCCACGCCTGACCGGGGCGGCGACGCGGCGGCAGGCGCAGGCGTTCTGGTCGCTGTCCACGTTCCTGCTCAACGCCTCCCTGTTCGTCCTCGTCGGCCTGGAGGCACAGTCCGCCGTCCGTGAACTGACCAGCGACGACCTCACGCACGCCCTGATCACCGTCGGGGTCGTGTCCGTGGTGCTCGTCGCCGTGCGTTTCGCCTTCCAGTTCGCCGCCGTGTACCTCATCCGCCTACTGGACCGCCGCCCACAGCAGCGGCTGCGCCGGATGAGCCACCGGGCCCGGGTGGTCGGTGGAGTCACCGGCTTCCGGGGCGCGGTGTCACTGGCCGTGGCGCTGTCGGTACCGGAGACCCTCGACTCGGGCGCACCCTTCCCCGACCGCGATGTGATCGTCTTCGTCACCTCCGGGGTCATCATGCTGACCCTGGTGATGCAGGGCCTGCTCCTGCCGCGCGTCGTCCGCTGGGCCCGACTTCCCCGCGACACCTCCGCCGAGGAGGAGCGTTCCCTCGCCGAGACGACCGCCGCCGAGGAAGCCCTCAAGGCGCTGCCGGAGGTGGCCGCCGGTCTCGGCACCGCCCCTGAGGTCGCCGACTGGACGCGCCACGAGTACGAGACCCACCTGCGCGTCGTACGCGCCGACGACGATGCCGACGACCCCGTGGTCCTGCGCCACAAGGAGGACTACACCGCGCTGAGCCTCGCCCTCCTCGCCCGCAAACGCGCCACCGTCGTCAGACTCCGCGACGAGAACCACATCGACGACACCGTGCTGCGCCAGGTACAGGCCTACCTCGACATCGAGGAAGTACGCCTGTCCGGGGCCGAGTTGAGCGACTGACGCGGCCCCGACCTTTCCTGTTCCACCCCACGCGCAACCACAGTTGTGCCCTTCAAGAAAAGTGCGATGCACCCCATGGAAACCTCCACAGCAGTCCCCACCGCAACCCTCCTGAACAAGCGGTTCAGACTCGCGGCGGCGATCGCCGCGACGGCGGCCGTTCTCGTCTCGACGCCGTCCGCGTCCGCATCCACGGCGACGGAGACATCCCCGAAGCCGGTCGTCACCGACGTCAAGACCCTCGCCGCCTTCGACTTCGCGGCCGGCGACTCCCCGGAGAACCTCACCGTCAACCCGGACAACTCACTGACCGTCTCCATGCTGGGCAGCGTGGCGGGCAAGCGTCCGGCACTCGTGCGGATCGCCCCGTCCGGGCGCAGCCAGGTGATCGTCGCCGGGCAGCCGGGCGACACGTTCACCGGCAACACGCGCGACCGCGGCGGCAACATCTACTACAACGTGGCCTCCTCCGACTCCGCCCGGGCCGGCGTATGGACGCTGCCCCCCGGCGGCACCCCGCGCCGCATCGCCGCCCTGCCCACCGACGGACTCCCCAACGGCCTGGCCCTCGACCCGGCGGGACGCACCCTGTACGCGGCCGACAGCAACAAGGCCACCGTATGGAGCGTCCCGGTATCCGGTGGAACGGCGACCGCCTGGCTGACCGACCCCGTCCTCGCGGGAGACCCGTCCGTACCCCTCGGCGCGAACGGGCTCCGCTTCCACAAGGGCGCCGTCTGGGTCTCCAACCTCGCGAAGGGCACCCTGTTGCGGATCCCGGTCACCGCCACCGGCGCCCCCGGCCGGATCCACACCGTGACCAGCAGCCTCACCGGCGTTGACGACTTCAACTTCCTCAACGACCGTTCCGACGTGGTGTTCGCCGCGCAGAACGGCCTCAACCAGGTCGCGCTCGTCCACCCCGACGGGACCACCGAAACCGTCCTGACGTCCAAGGACGGCCTCGCTTCCCCCACCTCCACCGCTGTGCGCGGAAACCGGCTCTACGTCACCAACGCCGGTCTCGCCGAGCCCCACGACGCGAAGGTGCAGCGCGGAACGATCGACCCCGCCGTGCTGAACTGCGACCGGACCTCCTGAACTGGCGAAGCCGGCACCCGCGGCATTACCTGCTGCGGGTGTCGGCAGCCAGATGCGAGCGGTGACGCAGGTCGCCCGGCACCGATTCAGACGAGGCTCGCGCCTCCGTCGACAAGCAGGAACGCGCCATGAAGGAAGGCGGCGCCCTCGGAGGCGAGGTATGCGACGGCTTCGGCGATCTCGCGCGGCAGGCCGAAACCGTGCGACGCAGTGACAGGCCGGCCGAAGCCGCTCAAGTGCGAGCCCTGGCTTGCCCCGGGCGGCTCGGACTTCAGCGCGTCAGCGGGGGCTGAGCGCGGCGAATGCCTGGTCCAGCAGGTCGACGAGGTCGGGACGGCTGTCGGAGGCGATCCAGTGGTCGAGAGCGATGTTGAGACAGTCCAGCGCGGCGGCCGCCTTCACGGAGATGGCCGGCGTCAGGGGCTGCGGGGAGTCGGTGCGCTCGACGAGGGCATTGGCCAGGGCAGGCCACCAGCCGCGCTGCTTCTCCAACTGCCGGGCGCACAGGGCGGGTGTGTCGAGGACGAGCCGGGTCATCGTCAGGGCCCGGGCCGGGTCCTGACGGTAGTGCTCGATGGCGACGTCCAACCCGTGACGCAGCGCCGTCCAGTCGTCTTCGTCGGCCGGGCGGGCGCGTACGGCGTCGGCGACCTGCCTGCCGCGCGCGTCGAAGACGCTGAGAACCGCCTCTTCCTTGCTGGCGAAGTACCGGCGGAAGGTACTGCGGGACGCCCCAGCAGCGGCGGCCAGGTCATCGAGCGTGACCTTGTCGAATCCCTCACGCAGGAACAGGTCCACCGCCACCTGGGCCAGTTCGGCCCGTATGGCGGCCCGGGCGCCAACATGACACCCGGTTTCACGAAGCGGGCGCTCCTACCGCAATGCGAATGCGGCGAAGGCCTCGTCGAGCAGGGCATCGAGGTCGAGGCGGCCGTCAGAGGCGGTCCAGTGTTCGACGGCGACGTTCAAGCAGTCCACCGCGACGGCGGCACGCACCAACGGAACCAGGAGCGAGGGCCAAGAGGGGTCGGCGCGCTCGGCGAGGGCCTGGGCGATGACGGGGCGCCAGCCGTTCTGCTTCTCCAGCGTGCGGGCGCCCAGCGCGGGCGTGCGCATGATCAGCTGGGACATCGCGAGTGCGCCATCCGGGTCCCGGCGATGGACTTCGGTGACGGTGTCCAGCGCGCGCCGCAGTGCCGTCCCGTCACCCTCGTCGGCAGGCCGGGCGCGTAGAGCATCGGCGACCTGTTCGCCCTGGGCGTCGACGGCGCCGAGGACGGCGTCCTCCTTGCTGCCGAAATAGCGCAGGAAGGTACTGCGAGACACTCCCGCAGCCGCGGCCAGGTCATTGACGGTGACGTTGTCGAAGCCCTCACGGCGGAACAGGTCGAAGGCCACCCGGGCCAGCTCGAACCGGATGGCGGCCCGCGCGATGTCTCTCGTGTTCGTACGTACTGCTCCACTCACTTCTCGATCCTACCTCTCTCTTGACCTCGGCTCGCAATGATGAGCTACAGTTTCCACTCTGACACTGAGTGTCAGAGTGTAGTGATTGACGCAAGTGTGGCGCTTCAGCTCAGCAAGGGAGAGAGTCATGAGGGGTCTGCAGGGCAAGAGGATCGTCATTGCCGGGGGCGCGACCGGCATCGGCGCGGCCACGGCCGAACGGCTCGCCGAGGAGGGGGCCTCGGTCGTCGTCGGCGACATCAATCTCGCTGGAGCCGAAGCCACTGCCAAGGGCGTCACCGAGGCGGGTGGCACCGCGATCGCCGTTGAGTTCGACCTCGGTGACGAGGCCACGATTCAAGCGCTGGTCTACCGGACCGTCGCCGAGTTCGGCGGGGTCGACGGGCTCTTCAACGTCGGCGCCGACCTCTCGCCGGCCACTCTGGGCCGTGACGTCGACCTGATGGAGATGGACCCGGCCGTGTGGCGCCGCACCCACGACGTGAACCTGCTCGGCTACGCCCTGACCTGCCGGGCGGTCCTCCCCCACCTGCTGGGCCAGGGCGGCGGCGTCATCGTCAACACCTCCTCCGGCGCGGCCTGGGGCGGCGAGCCCACGCGGCCCGCGTACGCCGCCTCCAAAGCCGGGGTCAATGCGCTGACCCGCCACATCGCCTCCCGCTGGGGCAAGGAGGGCATCCGCTGCAATGTCGTCGCCCCTGGCCTGGTCATGGGCGAGACCCAGCAGCAACAAGACGACCAGCAGCTGCAGGCCATGGCATTGCAGTACGCCCGCAGCCCGCGCCTCGGCGAACCCGCCGACCTGGCCGGCGCCGCCGCCTTCCTCTTCTCCGACGACGCGGCCTGGATCAGCGGCCAGGCCTGGTCGATCGACGGCGGCATGAGCCTGCGCGGCTGAGGACGGGCGCAACTCACAGCACGCGCTCGTCGATTCGAGACCCCTGCACCACCCCTATTTGTCCACTGAACTGGAGACGTGACCCATGACCAAGACCCTCGCACTCATCGGCAGCGGCAACATCGGCAGCGCACTGGCCCGTCTCGCCGTCGCCGCCGGCCTGAACGTCGTGCTGAGCAACTCCCGCGGCCCCGAGACCCTCGCCGGCCTCGTCGCCGAACTCGGCGAGCAGGCGCGCGCGGCCACACCCGCCGAGGCAGCGCAGGCCGGTGACCTGGTGGTGGCGACGGTCCCGCTGAGCAAGTACGAGCAGCTTCCGGCCGCCGCCCTGGCGGGCAAGACCGTCATCGACACCATGAACTACTACCCCGAGCGCGACGACCGGATCGCCGAGCTGGACGCGGGCGAGCAGACCTCCAGCGCCCTGGTGCAGCGGCACCTGGCCGACTCCCGGGTGGTCAAGGCGTTCAACAGCGTCGACTTCGTGCGCCTGTTCACCGCAGCCCGACCCGCCGGCGCCGACGACCGCAGTGCCCTGCCCATGGCCGGCGACGACACGGCCGCCAAAGCGCAGGTCGCCGAACTGTTGGACGCGCTGGGCTACGACGCCGTGGACATCGGCCCCCTCGCCGACAGCTGGCGCAGCGAGCCGGGCACCCCGGTCTACGTCCAGCCCTACCTGCCGGCACAGCCCGAAGGACTGACCCAGGAGGAGATGGGGCGCTGGTTCTTCCAAGCCCCGAGCGTCCCGGTGCCTGCCGACGAGGTGAAGGAACTGACCGACACCGCCGTCCGGCGCTCCGCGGCCGACGCCCGCCAGACCCTCAGCCGGGACTGAACCAGGAAGCGCGGAGCAGGGACTGCGGCGGGAGGCCGACATGCGACTGGGCATCAACATCGTGGGATTCGACGACCCCGCAGGTGACTTGAACAGGCACGGTGGGCTGGGACCTGAGCTGGCTGCGGTCGGAGCCGCCGCCGAGGCGGCGGGGGTGGGCCGGCTGTCGGTGATGGACCACTACTTCCAGATGGAGGTACTGGGCGGCGCCGAGAGCGCCATGCTGGAGTGCTACACCACGCTCGGCCACCTCGCCGCGCACACCTCCACCGTGCAACTCGGGGCGCTGGTGACCGGGGTGACGTACCGTCATCCCGGCCTGCTGGCCAAGATCGTCACCACGCTCGACCACCTCTCCGGCGGCCGCGCCACCCTCGGCGTCGGGGCGGCCTGGTACGAGCGCGAACATCTCGGCCTGGGCGTGCCCTTCCCGCCGACGGCCGAGCGGTTCGAACGGCTGGAGGAGACCCTGCGGATCTGCCTGCAGATGTGGGACCCGCAGGACGACGGGCCGTTCGAGGGCAGGCACTACCAGCTGGCCGAGACCATGTGCGTGCCACCGCCGGTGAGTGCTCCGCACCCGGAGATCATGATCGGCGGAGGTGGTGAGAAGAAGACCCTGAGGCTGGTGGCCCAGTACGCGGACGCCTGCAACCTCACCGCCTTCACCCACGCCGAGGTCGCGCACAAGCTGGAGGTGCTGCGCCGCCACTGCGACGATCTGGGCCGGGACTGCGGGCGGATCCGCAAGACTGCCATGTACTCCGGGAACGCGCTCCGTGACGGCGACCTCGACGGCTTCGCCAAGGCGATGACCGGCTACGCCGAGCTCGGCATCGAGACCGTGATCGCCTCCGTTCCGCTCGCCGGAGCCGCCCGCTGGATCGAGGAGCGCGCCGCGCCGGCGGCACGACGGCTGGCCGAACTCGGCTGACAAGAGCCGTATCCGACCGGTCGGGGCCCACCCATGGTCATGGCGAACAAGGCAGCCCGTGCCCCGGCCCCGGTGGGCAGCGCGCCTGGAGGCCTGCGGGCTCGGTGCCTGCCCGCCGCACGACTCGCAAGAGGGAGAGAAGTGTCTGATCACCAGCCGGCCAGGACACCGCCCGGACGCTACCGAGTCGCTCAATGGGCGACCGGTCACACCGGGGCACACGCCCTGCGATGCGTCATCGAGCACCCGCAGTACGACCTGGTCGGTGTGTACGTGTACGCCGACGCGAAGGTCGGCCGCGACGCCGGTGAACTGTGCGGCATGGAGCCGACCGGCGTCCGTGCCACCGGGAACATCGACGACATCCTGGCCGCCGATCCGGACTGTGTGTTGTACATGCCGGTGCTCGATGCGGTCAGGATCGACGAGATCTGCCGACTCCTCGAGTCGGGCGCCAACGTCGTCACGAGCGTCACCGACTTCCATTACCCGGCCGGTCTCGACCGCGATGTACGGCAGCGGATCCAGGCCGCGTGCGAGCGCGGCGGTACATCGCTGCACGCCACGGGCTCGAGCCCGGGCTGGATCACCGAGGTCTTCCCGCTCGCGGTGACCGCCCTCCAGCGCCGGCTCGATCGCCTGACGATCGAGGAGTTCGCCGACATGACGACGCGCAACTCACCGGAGCTGCTCTCCCAGATGTTCGGCCAAGACCCCGGGGCGATGGACCTCACGCGGGTGGCCGCCGGCCTGGGCGAAGATTTCGGCACCTCGCTGCGCCAACTCGCCGACGGTCTTTCGGTGCCTCTCGACGAGGTCACCGCGACAGGAACGGTGGGCACGGCGGCGAAACCGGTGAAGGTCGGCACGACGACCGTCGAGGCCGGCTCGGTCGCCGCTTGGCGGTTCGAGGTCACCGGCTGGCGAGACGGCAAGCCGTTCATGGTGGTCCGGCCCACCTGGTACCTCACCCAGGATCTCGAACAGGACTGGAAAGGGCAGGTGCGCGACACCGGCTGGCACGTCGTCGTCGAGGGTGACGCGCCCCTCGACATCGACATCCGTGTCACGTCCGAGAACTACGCCGCCGTCTCGCCCGGCTACAGCGCCCACATCGTCGTCAACGCCGTGCCTTTGGTCTGCGAGGCACCGCCCGGCATCAGGACCACCCTCGACCTGCCGCGGATGGTCGCGGACCTGGCCTGAATATCCTCGTGCCGATCAACCCCGCCACGTCGGCAACACAACTACGCCTGTACCGAGGCCAGTTCGACGACGGTGATGTCGGACGGAGCGCCCACGCGCACCGGCGGGCCCCAGGCGCCGGCACCGCGGCTCACGTACAGCTGGGTGTCGCCGTAGCGCTCCAGGCCGGCGACCGTGGGGTTGGCCAGTTCGGCGAGGACGTTGCCCGGCCAGAGTTGACCGCCGTGGGTGTGGCCGGAGAGCTGGAGATCGACGCCGTGACGTACGGCGTCGTCGATGACGACGGGTTGGTGGGCGAGGAGGACGGCCGTGCGGGAACGGTCGCGGTCGCCAAGTGCTCTGCCGAAGTCGGGGCCTTGGCCCTCCTCTTCACCGCGGACGTCGTTGACGCCCGCCAGGTCGAAGCCAGGCAGCTCGGTGCGGGCGTTCTCCAGCGGTCGCAGTCCCAGCTCCCGTACCTTCTCGATCCACGGCTCGGCACCGGAGATGTACTCGTGGTTGCCCGTGACGAAGTACGCGCCGTGCCGTGCCCGGAGCCCGGCGAGTGGTTCGACGGCCGGAGTGAGGTTCTCGACGCTGCCGTCCACGAGGTCGCCGACGACCGCGATCAGGTCGGGCTGGGTCGCGTTGATGGTGTCGACGATCCGCTGGGCGAAGCCACGGCCCAGGATGGGACCGACGTGGATGTCGCTGACGACGGCGATCCGGAAACCGTGCGCACTGCGCGGCAGTTTGGCCAGCGGAACCGTGAGGCGCTTCACCTTGGGCCCGCGGAGGACACCGTACGTGCCGTGGCCGACGGTGCCGACGGCGACGGCCGCGGCGGCCCCGCCCACGACGCGGGAGACGAAGAGGCGGCGCGACGGGCCGGTGGGCGCGGTGCCGGCCGACAGCGTCGGCTCCGATACGTGCGGAGGGTCCAGCACGGTGACGGGCACGGTGCCTCGTGAGGCAGAGGCATCGGAATCGCCGTGATGCGCCGTCGCGGTCAGCGGCTCGTCGGCCGAGACCAGTTCCTCCGCCTCGGAGTCGGTCGCTTGCACTTCCGCCACTTCCGCGGACCGCGCCGTCGGGAGCATCCGCTGCCGCGTGTCTGCCCCGGCGCCCCGATGCACGAGCCACCGCCGCAGCACAGGCCGCACGGCCTCACCAACCAGCAACGCGAGCAGCAGGTACAGGAACAGCGCCAGCCACAGATACCCGGGCCAGGCCAGGATCCGCTGCAGAAGGAAAGGGGCACCGTCGCCCTCCGCTGTCATGGCCGCCATCGACAGCAGGGGCCCGGCCACGAAGACGATGCTTCCGGCTCGTCGGAGGAACGACCCCTTGGGTGTGGTGTCCCGTACGAGGCGGCGCCACACGTACCAGTGGAGTGCGCCGAACAACGCCAGGACGAAGACGGATACGACGATGACCACGACTCTGCGCAGCCCTTCCCTTGTGGTGTCCGGGGGGCGGATGCGTCCCCGGCTGTCTGTGACCGGACCTGTCACTCGACCAACGGCCGTCGGTCAGCTGGATGCTTCGGCCTTGATCTGCGCCAGAGCGTCGTTGAAACCCTTTGGGGTACCGCTGTTTCCGGCCACGCGGTCCAGGCGCACGCTGTCGATGTCCTTGCCGACGACGAGTCGTGGGACCGCGGCGGCGAAGCGCTTCTGCAGAGCGAGCGAGGTCTCGTCCGTTGCCCGGGGTGTGACCTTGACGGCGGTGATCCTGTCGTCTGCGAGGGTTACGGTCACTCCGATGCTCGAAGGCAGGTTCCCGTACCGGCCCTCGGCCTCGAACTCGCCGTCCTCGTAGGTCGAGGAACTCGGTTCAGCCGCGTTGTCCGAAGCGGACGGTGACCTCGCGTTGTTCGAAGCGGCCGGTGGGCTCGCGTTGTCCGCGTCCGTCGAGGCGCACCCGGTGAGCGCCGCGGTGAGGGAGATCCCGATCGCGGCTGTGATCTTCTTGCTCGGTGCTGTCATGTTCCTCCTTGCCATGGGGCTCTGTACGAGGTCCGGTCAGTCGCTCAGGTGAAGAGCCCACCGTCGAAGTTCCGCGAGATCTCCGCGTGGCCGCTGGTGTACATGCGCACGTGGGCGAAGTCGAAGGTCTGCGCGAGCCGGCGCGCCTCGGTGAGGAACAGCGCCGTCGCCAGTCCGTCGGCGAGAGCGGCGCTGTCGGCCACGACCCAGGTGGCGGCCACCCTCCTGGCCGGACGACCGGTGCGTGCGTCGAGCAGGTGGTGCAGCCCGTCGCCCCAGGCGCGTGCGCTGACCCCGGACGCGCACAGCGCCCGTCCCCGCAGGTGCGCCACGCCGACCACGAGCTGCGGGTCGAACGGATGCTCCAGGCCGACCCGGATGGCGCGGTCCCCCGCATGGCGCAGATCACCGCTGGCGTCGATGACGAACCGCGTGATTCCGGCATCCCGAAGGATCGCCGAGACGATGTCCACCAGGTAGCCCTTTCCCACCGCTCCCACGTCGATCACAACCGGGCGCTGGATGACGAGCGTCCTGCCGTCCCGCACGATGTCAGCCGCCCAGGTTGCCCGGCCGCGGGCGCCTTCCTGGGCCCGAACCGTCTGCGGAGCGGGCGTGAGGGAGTACGAGGCGTCGTATCCGAGGAGCTCGAGCTCACGGCCGACGAGTGGGTCGACGGCACCGCCGGTCGCGGTGGCGAGGCGGTCGTAGAGGTCGAACAGGGCCAGCGAGTCCTCCGGGAACTCGAACCGGCCCCCGGCCGGGGCGGCCGCGATCCGGGACACGAGCGAGTCCGGGCGGAAGCGCGAGTAGGTGGCGTCGAATCGCCGGATGCGGTCCAGGACCCGGCGGCGCAGACTGCCGCTCAGCGGCTCGTCGGTGTCGATCTGCCAGCCGGTCCCGATGGCGTCGAAGGCGAAACGGCTGCCTCCGGCGTCCGGTCTGCCGGCTTCGACTTCCGGTCCGACGGCGGTTGTCGGCCTGGAGCCCTCGCCCCGGTGTCGCGTGATGTGGTGGTGCACGGTTGCCGCTCCGTACGGTTCGGTGGGCGACGGCTGCCAGTGAGCAGGGCCTCGGCGGGCTGCTGGGGGCCGCTTCGGCCCCCGGGTGGGTGTCAGTCCAGCTGAGCGCCGCCGTTGACGGTCCGGTGGCTCTGGGCGAGACCGAACGGGCCGTAGGGGTAGGGCGTCGGGCTCGGGTCACTGGCCTTGTCGAGGAGGGCCGCGGCGTCCGCGTCGAGGTGCAGGTCGGCGGCACCGAGGTTGTCGGTCAGCTGCCTCATGTCACGGGCGCCGATGATGACCGTGGTGACACCTGTACGGTCGGCGACCCAGCTGAGCGCCACCTGGGCAGGCGAGGCACCGGTCTCTTCGGCCACCTGGACGACCGCGTCGACCGCGTCCCAGGTCCGGTCGGCGTTGGCGTAGTTGGCCGAGGTGTACTGGTACAGCGGATTGCCTCCCCCGGCCCGGGTGTCGGGCCCTGGCTGGACGCCGCGCGCGTACTTGCCCGTCAGGAATCCGCTCGCCAGGGGTGACCAGGGCAGTACGCCGAGGCCGTTGTGCACCGCCGCCGGCAGAACCTCCCACTCCACCTCGCGGACGGCCAGGTTGTACTGCTCCTGCAGAGTCACCGGGACCGGCCAGCCGCCCGCGCGGCGGTGGAGACCGCGAGCTGGAGCTGCCAGCCGGTGAAGTTCGACAGGCCCGCGTAGCGGATCTTGCCTGCCCGCACGGCGGAGTCGAAGAACGCCAGAGTTTCCTCGATCGGGGTCAGCGGGTCCCAGGCATGCACCTGGTACAGGTCGACGCTGTCCACGCCCAGTCGGCGAAGCGAACCGTCCAGCGCCCGGGAGAGATGGCGCCGGGACAGGCCGATGTCGTTGACGTCGTCGGTGAACGGGAACCGGCCCTTGGTGGCGAGCACCACCCGGTCGGTGACGTCGCTCGGACGGCTCGCCAGCCACCGGCCGATGATCTCCTCGGTTACGCCTCGGTTGTAGAGGTCGGCGGTGTCCATGAGGTTTCCGCCCGCTTCCAGGAAGGCGTCCATCTGGACGAACGCCTCCTTCTGCGAGGTCTCGTCGCCGAAGGTCATCGTGCCGAGTGCAAGGTTCGACACGACCGTGCCGGTGTTGCCGAGTCGGCGGTATTCCATCGTGCGTTCTCCCTTGGGGTCGAAGTGCGACTGGGTACAGGGGGAGGTGGCTTGCGAGGGAGCAGGCCGTGGCTGGCCGTCAGTGCGCGACGACCGGGATCGCGACCTGCTGCGCGGACTCGCCGTCGGCTTTGCTGCGGCCGCCGCCGTTGACGAGGACGAAGGCGATCAGCGCGGCCAGCGCCATGATGGCGGTGCCCCAGCCGAAGGCCACGGCGTAGCCGTGGACGGCGGCCTGCTGGGCGGCCTCCTCGGGGACGGCACCGGAGAACGCGCGTGCGGCGATCCAGCTGCTGGTGGCGCTGGCGGCGACGGTGTTCAGCAGTGCGGTGCCGATGGAGCCGCCGACCTGCTGCGAGACGTTGACCATCGCGGAGGCGACACCCGCGTCCTGCGGCCGGACGCGGGAGGTGGCCAGGCTCATGCCGGGCATCGAGGCCGTACCCATGCCCAGGCCGAGCAGGATCTCGGAGGGCAGGACGTGGGTGGCGAAGGAGCTGTCCACCTCGAGCTGCGTCAGGAGCGCCATGCCGATGGCGGCCAGCAGGAAGCCGGGCCCCATCAGGAAGCGGGCCGGGACACGGTTGACCAGGCGGGTGCCGATCTGGGTGGACCCGATGACCAGGCAGACGACCAGGGGCAGGAAGGCGATGCCGCACAGGACGGGCGAGTAGCCCTTGTTCAGCTGCAGGAAGTAGGTCAGGAACAGGAACTGGCCGAACATGCCGATCATGGCCAGACCGATGGAGAGGTAGGCGCCGCCACGGTTGCGATCCGTGATCACGCGAAGCGGCAGGAGGGGTGCCTTGACCCGGGTCTCGACCAGGGCGAACGCGGCGAGCAGCACGACCGCGGCGACGAACATGCCGATGGTGAGGCCGGAGCCCCAGCCGTCCTGCTCCGCCCGGGCGAAGCCGTAGACCAGGGTGACGAGTCCGACTGTGGCCAGCAGGGTGCCCACGACGTCGAGCCGGTCGCGGTTGCGCTGGTCCCCGCGATCGCTGATGTAGACGGTGGCACCGGCCGCGGCCACGACGGCGAAGACGATGTTGACGTACATGCACCAGCGCCAGTTGATGTACTCGGTGAGCACACCGCCCAGGAGCAGGCCGACCGCACCGCCTGCCGCGGCGATGGCACCGAAGATGCCGAACGCCTTGGCGCGCTCCTTGGCCTCGGTGAACGCCACAGTGAGCAGGGACAGCGCGGCGGGGGCGAGCAGGGCGCCGAAGACGCCCTGGAGGGCGCGGGAGGCGAGGAGCATGCCGAGGTTGACGGCGGCGCCGCCGAGCGCGGAGGCCAGGGCGAAGCCGACCAGCCCGACGACGAAGGCCCGCTTGCGGCCCCACAGGTCACCGATGCGTCCGCCCAACAGCAGCAGACCACCGAAGGCGAGGCTGTAGGCGGTGATCACCCACTGCCGGTTGCCGTCGGAGATGTTCAGATCCGCCTGGGCGTGCGGCAGCGCGATGTTCACGACCGTCGCGTCCAGCACGACCATCAGCTGGGCGATCGCGATGACCGTCAGCGCCTTCCAGCGCCGGGGATCGACTGCCGGCGCACCGGCGGAAGTGTGACTTGCAGGCATGATGAATGGCTCGGTTTCTGTGACGGATGGAGCGAAGGGAAGCGCCGGACACTCAGAGCGGGGACCACACTGTCGGCCGCGCGGGCAAGGCCCTCTTCCACACGCGTCCAGCGTGCGGGCCGACGGCGACATGTGGCAGGGCGGGGCGTGCCCTGGAGCCGCGTTCGGTGCTGTGGCAGGGCACCCCACCCGCCTTCCGCCCAGGTCGTGGCATCCCCACACTTTGAACACATGGATCGTGAGCAGCACAGCGGCGGCACCCGCGGTACGGAGATGGGGCGCTTCCTGCGCGCCTGCCGTACCCGCCTGACGCCCGAAGAGGTCGGCCTGGCGGCTGGCGGCGGGCGGCGTCGCACGCCCGGACTGCGCCGGGAGGAGCTGGCCACGCTCGCCGGCATCAGCATCGACTACTACGCGCGGCTGGAGCGCGGCACGGAGACCCGGCCCAGCCCGTCCGTGATCGACTCCCTCGCCCGCGCGCTCAAACTGGAAGAGGACGAACGCGATCACCTGCGCGCTCTCGCCGCCCTCGCCGCCCGGTCGGCACCCGAACCGCCATCGGCGCCCAACCGCACCGTGCGGCCCGGCGTCAAGCTACTGGTGGAGAGCCTGCGCCCCTACCCCGCGCACGTGTTCAGCCGCACCGGCGACGTGCTGGCGCACAACCCGGGCGGGCTGCGGTTGCTCCCCGGCATGGACGACTGGCCGGCAAAGCAGCGCAACATCGCCCGCTACGTCTTCCTGCACCCCGCAGCCCGAGGCCTGTTCGACGACTGGCACAACCAGGTCCGTACCTGCGTCAACGGACTGCGCGCCCTGGCCGGCATGGAGCCGGACGCACCCGACCTGACGCAACTGGTCGGCGAACTCCTGCTCAAGAGCGCCGAGTTCGCGCGCATGTGGGAGCGCTACGACGTCAAGGGCCACTCCTACGGCCGCAAGACCTTCCACCATCCCGAGGTCGGCGACCTGACGTTGGGCTACCAAACCATGCAACTGCAGGGCACCCCGGGCCAGTGCATGGTCGTGTACTACGCCGATGCCGGCACACCCGAACACGACGCGCTGGCCCTGCTCGACCTGGCCGCCGCCGAGTCCGAGCACGCCCCGCGACGCTCACCCGACTGGCAACCCATCGAAAAGTCCTGAGCACATGCCTTCTCACATCACGCCCAGCAGCGCACAGCCGCCGACGCGTACCCCTGAAGGCGAGGATTCCGACCTCGGACTGGACCGGCGCGCCGAACTGCGGGAATTCCTCCGATCCAGGCGGGCCCGGCTCAGACCCGAGGACGTGGGGTTGCCGTCGTCCGGGCGACGCCGGGTGCCGGGACTGCGCCGCGAGGAGCTCGCACGGCTGGCGGGGGTGTCCTTCGCGTACTACACCCGCCTGGAACAGGGACACGGTGACACCATGTCAGCCGAGGTGCTGGACGCCGTCGCTCGCGCCCTGCGCCTGAATGGAGACGAGCACGCCCATCTGTTTCGCCTCGCCCGGCCGGACCTTCACGGGAAACGGCACGCCGTGCCGCAGAGGCTGCGGCCAGGCATCCAGCAACTGTTGGACGCGCTCGACGGGGTCCCCGCGTACGTCTGCGGCCGGGGCCTGGACATCCTGGGCTGGAACAGGCTCGCCACCACCGTGTTCGGTGACTGGTCCCGGCTCCCCCCTCGGGAGCGCAACCTGTCCCGGCTGGTCTTCCTCTCCCCCGCGGCACGCGACCGTTTCGCCGACCTGGAAGCCAAGATGCTGGACCTCGTCAGCATCCTGCGCGTGGACGCGGGCACACACCCGGAGGACAGGGAACTCGCCGCGCTGATCGGCGAGTTGATGGAGAAAAGCAACGACTTCCGACGGCTGTGGGCCCGGCACGACGTGCGCCGCAGGGGCCACGGCGTCCAGCGGCTACGGCACCCGGTGGTGGGCGAACTCACCCTCTCCTTCGAAGCCATGGGGTTACCCGGCGACACAGACCAGACCCTCGTGGTCCATCACGCCGAGCCCGGCTCGACGTGCCGGAAAGCCCTGTGGCTGCTGACGGGTCTGGCGGCCCCACGCACCGAGTCCGCCTCCTGACAACAGGACACATGAAGCACCAAGATCCGGTCGTCGCTCCCGGAGAAGCGCCACACCCCGCACTTCCTCGAACCGGGATCCCGGCCGACGTGCCGCAGATCCCGACCGGCCTGCCGAACAACAGGAGCCATCGTGCAACCGTCCCCCGACCAGAGCGCCCACGACGAAGTCACCACGGCCTTCCGCGCCTACCTGCGAGCAATGCTCGACGGCAATACCGACGCCCTGGACACCCTGCTCGCCGACGGCTGCACCCTCACCCACGTCACCGGCTACGTGCAGCCCAAGGACGAGTGGCTGTCGCAGATGCGTTCCGGCCAGTTCCTCTACCACCGGATCGAGGAGAAGAGCTTGGCTGTCGCGATCGAGGGCAGCACAGCCCACGTCTCCGGTCGCTTCATCACCGATGCAACGGTGTACGGCACCCGCGCGAACTGGCGGCTGCACATGACCATGGACTACGCCCGCGAAGGCGACACGTGGACCGTAATCCGCGCGGCCGCCACGACCTGGTGAGCGATGGGCCCTCGGTTCACCGGTCCGGCGACCCGCTCGCCGTCTTGTCGAGCGTGCCGAGGCGGTGGCTCTCCCCGAACTCGTCACGCAGCCACGCGAGTTCCTTTCGGTAGCGGTGTACGTTCTGCACCTTGATCTGCTCGTAGCCCCTGACCATGTCGGGGAGCGAGGTTGTACAGGTGTGCCGCCACCGACTCGGCCATTTCGGGGGCCCCGGGATGGTTGAGCACGCGCCCTCCGGCAGATGATCCCGGTTCCGGAGCAGTTCCGTGTCCCCCGACTTGCCGACGGACGCCCGGTACCCGCCCCAACTGTCCAATACTCCAACTGCAGGTCGTGATCTTGCTGGTTGGAGTCGCTTGTGACTTGGCACTTCACGAGCTTCGGGCTGAGTCGCTTGCCGGTCGCTGGGAGTAGGACCAACGCCCCATGCGCGCTTCGGAACTGCTGATTAGGGTCGGCGCTCATGCAGACCCCGGGAATCGCTCGTCGTGATGTGCCGGAGCGAAGGCACGACACTCTTGAACGGCTCGCTGGAGAACGGGATATATGGGTGTCGACGGCCCATCCGGATCACGGCCCGCATCAAGTGCCGCTGTGGTTCTGGTGGGACGGGCAGGCCGTGTGGATGTGCACCGGCGAGACCTCCGCGACTGCGCGTAACGTGCGACAGGAGCCCCGTGTGCGCCTGGCATTGCCGAACACCTTCGATGTGGTGCTCCTGCAGGGGGAGGCGGAGTGCTTCTCGGACCGGGGCGTGCCGGAGGACGCCGCGGATGCGTTCGCCGAAAAGTTCGGGTGGGACCCCCGTGCGGAGGAAGGCCCTTTTCTGTATATACGCGTGGCTCCGAGGAGTGTGCTCGCCTGGCGTGGCGAGCCGGAGCTGCGCGGCAGAGTCCTCATGCGCGAGGGAGCGTGGCTGGAGTAGCCGCGGTCGCCAGGTGAGGCTCCGCAGGCCGAAGGCGGGGCCGGCGCCCAGGCCGTACAGGACGGACTGCGCACGGCCGGCCGGGAGGTCACGCACGGTCGGCTCGCCGTGGTCGCGGCGCGGTGCGCCGCCATGCTGGACTCCCCCAGCCGCGCCGCATCCGAGGACCGATCGCCAGTTCACCGGCCAGGCGCTGCAGTTCATCTGTCACGCAGGTCAGCGTACGAAGTCGCGTGATGCGGAAGAAGCCGTCTGACGGCACCGGGCCCTCCGCTGAGTCTGGCGCGCGGCGGGCGGAGCGTCGTCCTGCAACCGGCATCTCGTGAAGCGCGACGGGACTGATCACTCTGAAGGTGGCGGTCACCACCGCCCCCTCCAATCCGGTCTGGAATCACATCGGGCCCAGCACCTCTCCGGGTGCGGCTGCCAGCTCAAGGGTTTCGAGCACAGTGAGCAGTTGCCGCTCCTCGTACCGGAAGTGGCTCTCCATTATCGCGGCGATACCTTCGAGGTGTTGGTCAAGCTCCTCAGGCGGCGCGGCCCGGTCCACCGCGGCACGGAGGCTGCCGATCAGGTGGGCAATCATCGAGTGATCCTGCTCGAGCGAGCGCAGCACCGGACGCAGCTCCGGATGCGCAGCTGCGATGGCCGGAAACAGGGTGCGGTCTTCGCCCTGGTGGTGGCCGTCGAGAGCCGTGCAGAAGCCATGGCAATACAGCAGAAGTTCACGGGTGGCCGCCTTACCGGGGGTGCCGTCCGCGAGGGAGGCGCGGGTCACTGACAGCGCTTCCCGTAGTCGGCCGTGCACCCGACGGAGTTCTTGGCTCCAGGCGACGAGCCTGGTCGTCTCGCGCTCAGTCACACGAGAGCGAAGGGTGCGACGCGTGCATCGTCGGCCTCCTTCGATTCGGCGCCTCCATGCCTGACACGGTCTGCCACCGGCACGCGACGCTTCCCAGACACTACCGCGCCCTGCCGCCCGTCAGCACCACCGCCGTCCCGCACGCCGAGCGTGACCCGCGTAACGCCTGACAAGCGTCATCGTGCGCTGCCGGAGCCGCACCATTCCTGCTGCTCCGGCAGGCACCACCTCCCCAGACCTTCCATCCGCCCGGATCAGAGACAGGCACATACCTGTTTCTGATCTCAGGTGGCCGGGTGAGTGAGTACAGCCCTTGATATTCGAGCGGTTTCGACCGGCGTTTAATCACTTGACCCGGTCCGTACGGTGTTTGAGTGAAGGACATTCTGATCGACGAACTCCGCACCGCGTATGACGCCCAACTCCGTGATGTCACTCCGCCTGGCGGCAGTGCCCGCATCGAGAAGGACGGCCCATTGACCCGTGTCGTCGGATGGCACCGTGGTTTCGTCACGGGCCCACGCGACCTCGGTGTGTGCGGGGCAGAACTCGACGCGCTCATAGCGCGGCAGCGTGACTTCTACGCCGCCCGTGGTGAGGCGGTCGAATGGAAGACTCGCGCCCATGACCTCCCAGCCGACCTCACCGACCGACTCACGGCGGCCGGCTTCGTCGCCGAGGACAGCGAGACCGTGCTCATCGGGCAGTCCGCGGACCTTGCCGCCGCCCCCCTCCTGCCCGACGGCGTGACCCTCCGTCGTGTCACCACCAGATCAGACCTCCAGCGCATCGCCGCTATGGAGAGCACCGTCTGGGGCGAGGACTGGAGTTGGCTCGCCGACGACCTGACCGCCCGGATCGAGAACGCCCCGGAGAACACCATCGTCCTCGTCGCCGAGGCACACATCGAAGTCGTCTGCGCCGCCTGGCTGGTGTTGAAGGACGGCGTCGACTTCGGCGGCCTCTGGGGCGGCTCAACGCTCAAAGAATGGCGAGGACAAGGCATCTACCGGGCCATGGTCGCCCACCGAGCCCAACTCGCCGCTGCCCGCGATGTCCCCTACGTCTACGTCGACGCCTCAGCCGACAGCGCCCCGATTCTCACCCGCCTTGGCCTGCACGCGGTCACCACGACGACACCGTACGTCTGGTCGCCCTGAGCTCAGCCGGCCTTCGCCGGCTTCTCAGCGCCTACACGCACCGGGTCGGCAGCAACTGCAGCACGACCCGCACCAAGGTCCGCTCGCCGGCCTACTTCTGGCCGCACCACGCCTGAGGCTTCGTGCCGTGGGCGCGGCGCTGGCTGTCGACAGTCGTGCGATTCCCCGCGAACCGCGCTTTCGTGTCGGCGTAATTCCCCATCCCGCGGTCACGAGTCCCCATGCTTCCGGGCCGCACAGGCAGGATCTCGGTATGTCGACCGACGTCAGTGGAATGATCGAATGCCGTCCGGGAGCCCAACTGTGGGGGCCCGACGACGAGGACTCCGTGTGGCAAGCCGCCATCGACCTGTTCCTGCTCAACAGGGGCAACGCCTACGACGGCCTCGCTTGTCTCTTTGGAATCCGCAATTCCTTTGGCTTCCGCCCCCTGGCTGAGGGCCGCGGCTTCCCGGACGACGCGTCGGATGGGCTGCGTGGGGATTTCGCTGCATACGGCGGTCCCGGCGACGTACACGGAACCACGTGGCTGACCTGGGCTGAGCTGGCCGACGCCGACTGGCAGGAGACGGACGCCTCTGGCGCACGAAGCCGCGGCGGCGGAAGGAGGCCGGTGGCGGCCTGGCGGGCGACCGGGTCGCTGTAGTGCCCGCGGTGCGCGGCCAGGGCGCGGGCGAGCCACGCGTCGACGTCCTTCTGCACGTACCACCCAGCGCGGCGGGTGAGTTCGTCCCGTACGGCCTTCGTCAGGTTCACGGGGGCTCGGCCTGTTCCAGCGTGCCCAGCTCGCGCAGCGCCTGGAGCTCATCGGCGCGGGCGGCGATCCGGGCGGCTTCGCGCAGCTCGGCTTCCCGGGCGGCGGCCGCGGCTTCGGCGGCGAGCTCCTCCTGGACGACGTCGTCGAGGGCGGGGTCGTACGCGGTGCCCGGATCGGTGTCGGCGAGCAGCCGGTTGATGCGCTCCCACTCCGCGAGTTAAGCGCGTGGCCGCGGGTGTCGTCGGCCAGGTGCTCGTGCCGGGAGTCCTGCCGTGCGTCGAACCGGGCGTGGCGCCCTCGAGGGAATCTTGCGGACGGCGAGATTCCCCATTTTGTCCCGTCTGGCGTACAACCTTCCGGTGCTGCGGGCCGTCTCGCCTGGTGTCAGAGTTACGCGACCAAGCGCGACCAAGCGCGACCAAGCGCGACCAAGCGCGACCAAGGGGGACATGATGCGAGGTATCAGAGCGGCAGTGGCGGTGCTCGTGCTCGCGGGCGCCACGCTGGGGACGGCGGCGAGCACCGCGGGCGCGGCCCCGGCAGAGGGCTCGCGCGCGGCGGCGGCCTGCCCGACGGGCTGGGGCAGCGGCGCCAAGGGGGGTGGCGCCATGGGGGCCGATCACCTGGAGGACATCAGGACCGGACAGCATGAGTGCTACGACCGCATCGTGTTCGACGTGCCCGGCGGCGGAGACCAGATCGGCTACCACGTCCAGTACGTGGACCGGTTCTACGCGGACCCCTCGGGCGAGTACATACCGGTCGGCGGCGGGGCGATCCTCGACATCCGCGTCGGCGCTTGGAGCTATGACCTGGAGGCCGGCGTGCCGACCTACCCGGGCGAGGTGGGCGAGCCCCTGCCCGGCGTGAACACCAGCGGGTACAGCACCTTCCGGGACACCCGGTTCGGCGGCACCTTCGAGGGCCAGACGCAGGTCGGTCTCGGTGTGCGCGCCCGACTGCCGTTCCGCGTGATTCAGTTGGACGGCCGGGTCGTGGTCGACGTGGCCCACAGCTGGACGAGCTAGCCCTCGCCCGGCACGGGCATGGACGCCACAGTCCTTGTGTCCGTCGCCGCCCAGCTCAAGCAGCTCCGGGTTCAGCAAGCCCGCTCGCAGGTGTACGTGCATCCAGGCAGCGGCCTCGACGAAAACTCGATGGCACACGCCTGACCTTCGGTGTCGGTCGGGGCCGTCCTCGCCGGGGTGCACCGTCTCGCCGAACGGGGGCTCGGTTCAGGCGATGGCCCTCGGCGTCGGCGACCAGCTCTTCGTAGTGACGCCCGATGTCGTCGCGCTCTGCCCAGAGCGCGACGACGGCCTCGCGCTCGTGGTGCTTGCCCATGCCGGGCTCCGCCTGGCGCCGGGCGTCTCGGCGGCGCGGGCGAGGAGCGCGGCAAGGTCGGCGGCGGCTTCGGGCTCGGCGGTGGCGAGCCGGGCCGCGAACACCAGCTGGCCGACGGCGGTCTCCGGGGCGGGACGCGCGAGCTCGGTGAGCAGCGCGGCGTGAGCGGGTACCGGCGGCGACAGGAGGCCGGCGGCCGCGCGGGCGGCAGGGTCGCGGTAGTGCCCGAGGTGCGCGGCCAGGGCGCGGGCGTGGCGTCCGTTTGATCCGCTTCTCGCAGCCAGATGCTCATCCGAGGCTGCCGATCACTTGCAGCAGTCACCCCCGGGACGGAGGCCGCAGGCGTCGGCTCCAGCCGCTGTTGTCGGCGCAACTGCAGCCGGTGTCGCGCAACAGCCCTTGCCCTGCCAGGCGTCACGGCCTTCCTTGACCGCGATAGCGGCGATGACGAGGGCGGCGATGGGGTCCGCCCAGGACCAGCCGAGGGTGGCATTGAGGACCAGGCCGACCAGGAGGACGGCGGAGAGATAGGTGCACAGCAGGGTCTGCTTGGAGTCGGCGACCGCACTGGCAGAGCCGAGTTCGCGGCCGGCCTTGCGCTGGGCGGCGGAGAGAAACGGCATCACGGCCAGGGACAGCGCGGCGATGACGATGCCGGGGATGGAACGTTCAGCCTCCCCGGTGCCGGTCAGCGCCCGGACCGCGTCGACGCTGACGTACGCGGCGAGCGCGAAGAAGGAGACGGCGATGATGCGCAGGGTGGTCTTCTCCCGCGCCTCGCGCACGGCGTGCTCGTGGGCGGAAAACTGCCAGGCCACCGCGGCGGCGGAGGACACCTCGATGACGGAGTCCAGGCCGAAGCCGATCAGCGCGGTGGAGGAGGCGAGCGTCCCGGCGGTGATCGCGACGATCGCCTCGATGACGTTGTAGGTGATGGTGGCTGCGACCAGCAGCCGTATGCGCTTGGCCAGCGCGTCGCGGCGGGCTGGGGACGGGCCGATGCCGATGGATATCTCCGCGGTCATCAGCAGCAGCCCTTCGTTTCCGCGTCCGGGCAGGTCTTGTCCGTCTCAACGGCCACCACGGCGGTGCGCAGGTCGTCCAGCGCGTGCCCGAGGCGCTCGTCGGCGAGCTCGTAGCGGGTACGCCGGCCGACCGGCACCGCGACGACCAGGCCGCAGTCACGCAGGCACGCCAGGTGGTTCGACAGCCGGGTCCGGGAGATCCCCAAGTGGTCGGCCATGTCTGCGGGATGGGCCGGGGCCTCGCGCAGGGCGAGGAGAATCCGGCAGCGGATCGGATCGGCGAGGGCACGGCCGAACCGCGCCAGCGCCTCGATGTCAGCAGCGAGAGTCAGCACTTTCATGACAGTACAGGATATGCTGAATCCATAAACCCGTGAACCACCGGTCGGAAGCAAAGCGCCGTGCGAGTGCTGCTCGTTCTCGCGTACAGAGCCAGCGCCTCCGTGGTTGCCATGCCCGGGAGAGCCACTCGGCCGGGTGCAGTCGGCGGGCTCGGAGACCCTTTGCGGCGCCGGAGCGTAGTGCCATGCATGGGGCCGATCAACGAAGCGCATGCGGAACAGCCGGGGCTTGCCGTGGTGAAGATCGCGGAGTGCGACGAACAGACCGCCCTCGCCGTCCAGGAGTTGCTCGTCGCGCGGTGGGCGACCGCGAGGGCGGACCGTACGCCCCGGGATCCGGGGCAGCCCGGCGTACGGCTGCGCTGCTATCTGGATGTGCGACAGAAGCTCGACTCACAGCACCGGACAAGCCATGACGCTGTGCTCAACTCGGCGTAACGAACGTACGGTTGCGGCCAACCCCGCTGGTCGTGGTGCCCGACCTCGCCCGGAACGTGGCCGGATGGCATGTCGACGGCATCGTCAACAGCCCACCCATGGCGACCGCCGTCTCGATTACCCTCGGCGACGCGCTGGTCACCACCAGCTCGAAGGACCCCAACTCCGCGCCGACCGCGCCCGAGCGCGACCCCGGGCTGCGCGTGCTCGCGCTCTGCCCGGGCCCGACCCGCACCGAGTTCTTCGACGCGGTCGAGGGCGACCGCTGCTGATGGGGGCGACTCTGGGTGGGGGCGGAGGAGCGGCGCCGGTCAACGGCGGGCCATGCGGCCCATGAACCGGACCATCAGGCGGCGCGGCAGGAACTTGCTGACGAGGGCGAGCCGGCGGCCGTTGGTGATCACCGACGGGGGCGCGGAGCGGCGGTCGAGCGTGTCGAGGGCCATCTTGACGACATCGGCGGGGGCGGCTCGCTTCGTGCCGTAGTCGGCCTGCTGGCTGCCGGCGACGTCGTAGAACTCGGTCTTCGTGGCGCCGGGGCACACGGCGAGGACGCGTAGGCCGGTGTCGTGGGTCTCCTCCCACAGCGATTCGGTGAAGCTGAGGACGAAGGCCTTGGTGGCGCCGTAGACACTCAGGTACGGGGTCGGCTGGAAGCCCAGCAGGCTCGCGACGTTGATCAGGACGCCGGTGTCGGCGGAGGCCAGCGGACCGATGTAGGCGCGGCTGAGGTCGACCAGCGCGCTGACATTCAGCGCGATCATGCTCTGCAGGCGATCCGGATCCTCGTCGGTGAGGGCGTTGTGGGTGGCGAAGCCGGCGTTGTTGACGAGCCCGGTCGCGTAGATGCCGCGGGATTCCAATTCGGCGCGCAGCGTGCGTCCGGCGTCGGGCAGGCCGAGGTCGCGGGCGACGACGGTCACCGTGACGCCGTGGGCGCGGGTGAGTTCGTCGGCCAGGTTCTTGAGCCGGTCCGCTCGGCGGGCGACGAGGACGAGATCCGATCCGCGACGGGCCAGCTGGCGCGCGAATTCCGCGCCGAGCCCGGAGCTCGCTCCGGTGACGATGACGGTCTGGCGGCGATAGTCGATTGCGCTCATGGCCTGCACACTACGCACGTAATTGCACTGAGTGCAAGTAGCTGCATCGAATGAAGGAATGTACCATCGGTGCATGGCACAGAAACCGACACCTCTTCGGGAACAGACCCGCTCGGTGGTTCGCGCGCTGCTCGCCCGAACCGCCCTCGAACTGTTCGCCGCCAAGGGGTACGACGACACGAGGCTCGAGGAGATCGCCGCCGCGGCGGGTGTCTCCAAACGGACCCTGTTCAACTACTTCCGCAGCAAGGAAGACCTCGCGCTCAACGGCCTGTCCGAGCAGGGGGAGCTGATCGCCGCGCGGCTCGCAGAGCGTCCGGCCGACGAGGATCCGTGGATGTCGCTGCGTGCGGCGTTCCAGGTGCTCGAGGAGATCGAGACCACCGCCGAGCGTCGGCTCGAACTGGTCACCCTGCTGTTCGGCAATGAATCCCTGCGCGCCGGCCACGCCGAGAAACAGGCTCGCTGGCAAGAACTGTTCGCACCGCTGATCGAGCCGCGACTGCCCGGCTCCGACCACCGTGCCCTGCAGGCGCGAGCGATCGCGGCCGCGGCGATCACCTGCCTCCAGGCGGCGACGGAAGAGTGGATGCGCCTGGGCGGACAGGTCGACCAGTTCGACCTGTACGACGCGGCCGTGCAGGCGATCCGCCGTCCCTCCTCACCACCAGAGGAGAAGACGACGTGACCGATCGCCTGCCCCCGGCAGACCTGCCGAACATGGCCGCCGCCCTGCGCACCGAACACGCCGAGTTGCTGAACTTCACCAGCAACCTCACCGACGACGAATGGACCGCTCCCAGCGCCGCAGCCGGCTGGCGCATCGCCGACGTCGTCGCCCACATCGGTGCGACGGCGCGCAGCTTCTACATACCCGCCGGGCTGCGCACGACCTTCGCCGCCAGCCTCGAACGGGCGAACGAGGACCCCGTCGACCGGCGGCGGAACTGGAGCCGTGCCAAGGTGATGGCCGAGTATCAGCGCGCCAGCCGGCGAGCCACCACGTTCCTGGACGTCGTCAGACGCACGCCCGCCGCCCGAGCGCGGATGCGGCTGGCCGAACTCGGTCGCTACCCTCTGGGCCTGATGATGGCCGGCGCACTCATCTTCGACCACCACACCCACCTGCGCCACGACATGGCCCCGGCGCTCGGCCGGCCCGCACCGCCCACCGACGCAGACCGGATGCGCGCGGTCCTGACGTGGATGATCGCCGTACTGAGCAATCAGGTCGCGCAGGCACCGGTCGCCGGGCTCGACGCCCGCGTCGCACTGACTCTCACCGGCCCCGGTGGCGGGACCTGGTGGTTCGACGAGGCAGGCGGCCTGGCTCCGTCCAACGGCGCG
Source organism: Streptomyces sp. DSM 40750 (assembly GCF_024612035.1). Lineage (GTDB taxonomy): Bacteria > Actinomycetota > Actinomycetes > Streptomycetales > Streptomycetaceae > Streptomyces. Next base: position 11,050,704 of record NZ_CP102513.1, on the reverse strand, counting down.
GTCGCCGCGCACATCACCGTCCCCGCGCTGACCTTCCCCGACTGGGGCACGCAACGGTCGTCCTGGCGCGACAGCGACGTGACGGTCACCGGCGACACCGAGCTCGCCGCCCGCTTCCTCAACGCCGTCAACGTCATCTGATCGGGGCACGGGAAGCCCGCCTCCCAGGCAGCCCCGGCCCGCTTGTTCGTTACTTCTGGCGGCGGCGAGTTCTGGCCGGGGCGCCTCGGCTTCGAGCACACTCCGGTCGCTCCGGACGTGGTGGTCAAGCTGGAAGCCGACACCGCGTGAGAACCCGGACGGTTTCGTCACGGCGCGCGGTATCTCCGGCTTCTCCCACTGAGGCCCGGATCTACGGGCCGCGGACCTCTGGACCTGGGCGCTGACGCCGACCTGGTCGTACTCGGCCTGTAGCCCGGTCAGACGGGCCCGCGCCGCAAGTGCCTGGTGGCGAGAGCGTCGCGCAGAGCGGCGAGCGCCTGGCGGTCTTCGGCGCCGGGCAGCGGCTTTCGCATGCGACATGGAGTCGCCGTGTGCCATCACGCCGGATGACGGCGGCCTCTCGCCGGCAGGAGGTCATTGACCTGAGCCGGGCCGCTCGTCCACTGCTCTGCTTGTCGAACGGGGCCGTGTCGATGAGGACCTGCCCCCGTCCGTCGACGTCGACCAGGTCCCACAGGTCGAGCCCGTGGGGCCAGTCCCACTCCTCATCGGCGTACCCGTAGTGGCGTGGCCGGTGGCGTACAGGTCAAGGACGTCGTGACCGATGCCCTCGTCGTCGACGTAGGCGCGCTCGGCGCGGTACGGGCGCCGGCCCACGGGGTTCACCGTTGCTCCGCCACTGCCTGGGCGGCGGCGTCCGCCGGGGTGCGAGGGCGGGGCACCGAAAGAAGCGGCGCGAGGTCGAGCCGCTTGTCCATCTCCGGGCGGTAGGTCACGTACGGGTTGATGTTCGACCAGGACAGCGCGGTCGGGCCCCGCCGGTCCTCGTCCGAGAGCTTCTTGTCGCGGCGGTGTCACGTCCTTCGTCGCTGAAGTCGCTGAGGTGCCAGACGGAGTCGACAACCCACAGCCCGAGCGTGAAGCCCACGCGGGTTGCGGTGCGGCCGGCAGGCCGGCACGGAGGCCGTCGTCCGCGCTGATCGCCACCCTCGCGCCGTGCCGGAGCAGAGGGGTGGCGTTGAGCTCGGACACCGGGGCGGCCTTGAACGCCTACCAGCCGCCGGGAGGCACCCGGGAACGCGGGTCGAACCCGTATCCGGCGGCAAAGACCTTCTGGGCCACGGCCCTCCTGGTGATCTCCCCGGAGGTGAACGGTGCGCCGATGCCTGCCGTGCGTTGTGCAGGGCGACAGGGCGACGTTCAGCGCCAGCGTGGAGCGACCGACCGTCGGCAGCGACACCACCAGTCCTGTCACCGTCCCCGGGCAAGGGATGCCGGCCCGGCAGCGGCGGCTCCCCACGGCCAGACACACCACGGCGGGTACGGGAAGCCCTGGCGCGGCCTGGAGGCCGGTGCCGGGTGCCCGACACCGGCCGGCTGCCGCAGTCGCGGCTGCCTGTAGGCCCACAGCGGAGCCTCAGCCGTTCTGGATACGGCGAGCCGCGGCCACGAGGTCGGCAGGCAGGGCGGGACCAGCACATGCGTGATCAATCAGCAGGCCCCGGTACGAGTCGTTCGGCAGATTCGGCGCCAGTTCGATGAGCTCGCTCAGTTCAGCAGGCGAGCCGGTAAGCCGTGCGCGGTAGGCGGCCCCGGCCGCGCGAAGTGTGAGCTCAGTCGGCTCGTGCTTCATCCCCTGATCGATCAGCCGGACCGCAGCGGTGAAGTCGCCCTGCTCGGCTCGCACGTCGGCCAGGTCGAGATAGAGCGACCAGTTGGCCGGGTCCAGGGCAAGAGCGCGCTCGAACGCCGCTGCGGTCTGCTCAGGATCCCCCAGCTTGCGCCACGTGCCCGCTCGCACGACTTCCGTCAGCATGATCCGCTCGACGGAGTCCGCCTGGTCGCAGAGGGCAAACGACATATCGGTAAGACCGCATGCCCGCAGCAGGATTCCCATCTTGGCCAACGCCTCCGGCAGCGGCTGGCGGGCAGAGACCACGTCGATGGCATGGAACCAGGGCCGGAACCGTTCCCGCATGCTTTCGGTGTCCAGACCATGGCCATAGTCCATCGTCCGCATCGCGGCCTCGGCCAGCGCGCCGGCACTCACCGCGCCGAGAAAACGTTCATCGCTGAACCAAGGGGCTTTGGCCCATGCGATGTCGGGTTGCACACCCGTGACCGATCCGATCGTCAGGCGCCCTGGCTTGCTGAACGCGATGCCATGATCTTGTCGTGGCTGGAGTGATTGCGGCGTCGGAACCGTCTCAGAGTTGATCTGGCGCCACTCCTTATAGCGATGCGCGGATTCTGGACGTTGGACAGGCCGGTGGGAGGTACGGGGATGAGTTTCCGGTTGGCGGCGTACGCCGTGTGTATCGAGGACGGGCGGGTGCTGCTCGCCCGTCACGTATCACCGGAGGGCGGGAGTAACTGGACTCTTCCGGGCGGAAGGGTCGAGCACGGGGAGGATCCGTTCGATGCGGTGATCCGGGAGGTCGCCGAGGAGACCGGCTGCGAGGCCGTGGTCGAACGCCTGCTGGGAGTGGACTCAAGAGTGATCCCCGCGGCAGAACGCAACGTCCCCGGCGACCGCGAGCATCAGAACGTCGGCATCTTCTACCGGGTTCGTATCACCGGAGGCCGGCTCCGGCCCGAGCCGGACGGCGAGACCGCAGAGTCGGTCTGGACTCCGATCCCCGACGTCGTCGACCTGCGACGGTCATCGCTGGTCGACATCGGCCTCGCCCTGGCGCAGACCCTTCCGACGACCGGCCACGTCCCTCCCGTCCCCGTCGGTGGCCTGATCCAGCACTGAGGCATCACCAGCATCTGCCTGGCCTGCTTGCCCCGGCGGCATTCGTGAGTCTCGACTCCGCACAAGCTGGCTGACCTCAACCTGGCCGTCCCACATTGACGTCACTTTCTCGTGAACATTCCCGATCCCGTCGACCTCCGTCTGTTGCCCTAGCTGCCCAGGATGCTGGACAAACGCTGTTGTTAAAGGTGAACGAAGCCATGCGTGGGGACCTCGACGAGGATGAGGACGGATGAACCGCGGGCGGCCACGAAAGGCTGCTGCTCCGGGTGCTTGTCGGGGTCCCGGTAGTTCTCGCCGAAAGAGAACGAGCAGGCGTGGCGCCTGACCGTGGTGACGAACGCGGGGGTCTGCTGGCACACCGAGTACATGGGCCCGGCCGTCGGTGAACTGCGCGGCGCCGGCCGCGAGGTGGACACCGAGGTTCTCAGCCGTCATCCTCGGTGCCGCCCCTGCCCAGATCCGCCTCGACTGGCCCCTGCACCAGGATCCGCACGTGCCGGCCATCCCCGGCACGGGAAGCCCGGACCACCTCGTCGAGAACGTGGCGGCGGGGCGATCCGGCTCACGGATGCGGTGGGGGGGAGGCGACTCGCCGTGCTCGCGTGATCCACGGTCACCCACTGTGTTCGAATTGACACACAGGGGCATACGTCGCGTACTGGGCATAAGGGTCTATTCCCCTGGAGTCCGGTCGGCGGTGCATCCACCGCCTGTCGACTCCCCTCCCTTCCCCCCTGGAGCGGCAATGACCGTGCAGCAGCACGCGACGACCCAGACAGTTCTGGTGTACGAGGACGATCCCGGAGCTCCTCTGCAGGAAAATGTGCCGGTGCGGCACCCGGTGCCCCTGCTCGACACACAGCCCTTTCCGACGGCCATCGCCGAGGCCGCGCCACAGCCGGACAGTGCCGGGCCGGGCACGCCGGCCTTCCGCTACTGGGTGGCGGCCGACGCGCTGAGCACGGGCTGTCAGACGTGGGGTCCGCTGGTTCCGACGGGAACGCAGTGGGTCCCGTCGGTCGGACGGGTCCTGACCTCGCATCTCGACGAGGGAGTCGACCTCAACGCCTTCTACGACCGACGGAGCCTGAAGTTCTTCCACCAGAGGGTGGCAGGAGTGGACGTCTTCTCGGCAGGGAGCCCCGAGATCGTCCGGCACGAGCTGGGGCACGCGGTCCTCGACGCCCTGCGCCCCCAGCTGTGGAACGCGGCGATGCACGAGGCCGACGCCCTGCACGAGGCGTTCGGTGACATCAGCGCGCTGCTGACCGCACTGCAGATGGAGTCGCTGCGGACCGCCGTCCTGACCCAGACGCAGGGCCGCATCGAGCAGTCCTCCCGCATGTCGCGGCTGGCCGAACAACTGGGCTGGGCGCTGGAGAAGGTCGAGCCGGGCGCGGCCGAACCCGACTGCCTGCGCAACATGTCGAACCGCTTCTTCTACCGTGACCCGGTGGAGCTGCCGCCGAGCGGACCCGCGAACATGCTCACCAGCGGGCCGCATTCGTTCTCCCGGGTGTTCAGCGGCGCGTTCCTGAAGATCGTCGCGGGGATCTTCCGCCAGCAGGACAGCCAGGACCAGGCCGCGCTGGCCGAGGCGGGCCGGATCGCCGGCCAGCTGCTGGTGGACGCCATCGTGGCCGCGCCGGTGGTAGCCGGCTACTACGCGCAGGTCGCGGGCCACATGATCGCGGCGGACCAGCGTCGCCACAGCGGCAAGTACGGTCCCTCCCTGCGCTCGGCGTTCACCCGTCACGGCATCCTCTCCGTGAACGCCGCCACGTCCCTCACCGCACAGGAGATCGCACTTCAGGGCGCCGCCATGGCCGAGGCGACACCGGGCGGCCGGGATGAGGACGGCCTGACGGCCATCACGGTCCAGGGGGCCGTGTACGGCATCACGGGGCCGCTCACCCTCTACGCCCCCGGGGAGTCCCGACGCTTCGCCATCGCCGGCTCCGACCGCGCGGGCGGCTCGGTGCGGCCCGCCGACCCCGAGCAGGTCGCCACGTCGTACCTGGAGGACCTCCTCCGCCGCGGTCGGGTCGAGATCCCCGCCGAGCACCGTTCCCAGGTCGCGATCGTCGACGACAGCCCCCGCCTCAAGACCCACGCGATCGTCCGGAGCGAGACCGCCGACGGTCTCGCCCTGGTCCGGCGCTGCTTCGACTGAGCAGCCGGCCGGGAAGTCAGCCGTAGCCGAGAAAGCGCAGACGACGGACGGTGAGCCGTCCGTCGTCCTCGCGCTTGACGACGTGGGTCGTCCGGGACGTCGGCTCCTCGCCCTCGAACACCGCCTGGCCCCGTGCCAGCAGGTCGCTGACGTACTTCTCAGTCGCCCGGCGCTCGGCCTCGTCGTTCTGCTCGTGCCCGTCCCCGCCCGAGGCCGGGTTCGTGTCATTGTCCGTGCTCATACGTCAACTCCGTTCCGTCGGTGCCTACAGCCCGGCGAAGGTCAGAGCGGTCGCGGTGACCGACCTGGCGATGGTGGCGGCGAAACCGGTGTCATGGTCCTCGTCGAGGAGCGTGTCACCCGGGGTGTGGTACTGCCGGGTGCCGGTCCCGGGCGCGCCGTCGAGGGTGGAGAAGAGGTCCTCGGAGACGGCGACGGCCGCCCATCCCCGCTCATGGAAGCTGGCGTGGTCACTGCGTCCCACCGCCGGGTCGCCAGGGCCCGTCAGGTGCTGGACGGTCACCGTGGGATCGAAGGCCGACACGGTGCGTGCGACGAGGGCGCCGAGCGCGTCGGACGCTCCCACGACCGGGCCCGGTACGGAGGATCCCGCGTGGATCTCGACCGTCGGCGTGCTGCCCGGCCGCAGTCCCGCGATCATGTCCATCTGGAAGACCCCGGCGATGCGCTCGCCCTGCGCGGCAGCGGCCCGTGCGTAGAACTTGCTGCCGACGAGGCCCTGCTCCTCGGCGTTGAAGAGCACGAAGCGCACGTTGCGGGTCGGCTGCCTGCCGTCCGCGACCAGGGCCGCAAGGCATTCGGCCGCGGCCAGGACTGCCGCCGTCCCGCTACCGTCGTCATCGGCCCCCGGCGCGGGGTCCACCGCCGGGTCGTAGGGGCGGGGTTCGCCGTTCGCGTCCACGAAGTCACCGCCGGACGCGGTCGAGTCCAGGTGGGCCGTGATGAGGACGGTGGAGTCCGCTCCGGTGGCACGGTGCTCGGCCTCCAGGTTGAACAGCTGTCGTCCCCGCCACCGGAAGGGGTGCCGTCGGACGTGCAGCCCGAGTTCCTGGAACCGGCGTTCCAACGCCTCGACGACCCACCCGTTGTCCTCGGCTGCCGCGTCCCTGCTGCGAACCCTCAGCGACTCGCCCTCGACCAGCGGCTCCACGCCGGAGATGCGCGCCACATGGCCCCGCAGGGCCTCGGAGGTCACCGCCGCCCGCACCGCGGCGATCGTCTCGGGCGACGGGAGGCCGTTGCCGGACGCCGCGCCGGGTCGGCCCGGGCGCGGGCTCTCGGCCGCTGCGCCGGTGAGCACGTCCACCTGAGCCTCGCCGGGTCGCGAGAGGAGCGTCGGGTCCGGCACCAGGCGTTCCGTGTGTCCGGGCTTGGCACCCGGCAGGTGCACCTCCTCGACCGGCGCACCGGCGGTCACGGCGAGATACACACCCCCCGGTGCGGGCCCCAGCAGGGCGGCCGACGGGGCACCCCTCCCGGCCAGGGCGTCGGCGATGAAGCTGTACACGGCCGTGGCGCGCCGGGCCGCGCCGGTCGCCGATCCCGCGGTGTCGGTGGAGTCCACAAGCGACTCGGCCTCCGTGACCGGACGGTCGTCGCGGATCAGGAAGGCCGCCCTGTCCTCCACCGGTTCACGCCGGTCCACCGTGAACCCGGCGCGTTCGAGCGCTTCGGCACCGAATGCGCTCGCCATGACGAGCACGAGCCGGTCCGAGGCCACATGCACGGGAACGACCTCGACCGTCTCCGCCGCCGCGGCCAGCTCCGGCAGGCCCCGGCCGTCCGGCAGCCCGATCCGCGCGAACAGCACGGGACGGTTCTCCACCGCGGCGAGGGCGAACACCGGATGCGGAGCCGTACGCATCCCCGCCTCCCGCGCGAACGCTCTCTCCTGGGCATCCTCGCCCACGAACACGCAGTCCTCGGCCGGCGCACCCCCGATGCTCGCGACCGCCAGATCGAAGAGCCTGCGGCTGTCCTTCACACCCCAGTGCACAAGACTCGCGTCCGTGAAACGGCCGGGGAACGCCTCCTCGAGGGCCGCCGCCGCGCGCTCGGCCGCACCGTCGCCCAGCCCGGGGTTGGAGATGATGCCCTTGCGTACGTCACGGAAGGCATCGAGGACGGCGACCACCCGGGGCCGGGGCCTGAGCGTCAGTGAGCCGTCGGGCTCCACACGGGCATCCGCCAGAGTGGCCCCGATGTCGAAGAAGAGCACGGGCATGTGAAGCGCCTCCGAAGCGTGGGGTTCCCTCCCCCGTCCTCTGCCCGCGACTCGTCCGTCCACTGCGCGCGGCCCTCCGCCTGTACCCGATTGGCGTAAGTGATGTTTTACGCATAACTTCCCCGCTCATCATTTCTGTTCGCACTTGTTCCCTTCTTCGAAGAGGTCAGGTCAGTGCCCCGACCCGAGGCAACGCTGACCCGGGTCGGCAAGCCATACATATCCAGCAAATCCTGCGCGCCCTCGCCTACGGCGAAGTGCCCCTCACTCACGCGGGATCGAGCACGCTGTCGCTGCGGCGGTCCGTCGCCCACATCCGTGACCTGCTCATGCACACCGGCGTCCTGCCGCAGCGCGACCGGCACCTTCTTGTGCGGTTCGCCGGGAAGTGGCTGGACATGATCAAGTTTCTGCTGCCGGTCTACGCCACAGAAACCGACAGCGGTGATTACACCGATGCCGCCTCCTCCGTGAACCTCTTCCTCGCGAGCGCGGCCCATGACATGGAACTGACCAAGGGGACGAACGTCGACGTGGCTTGGTTCGCTCCACTGCACGACCTGGTGGAAAGGGCGGCTGCGGCGGGTCACGGCGACCACAGCATCTCAGCCCTGACCGAAGTACTCAGGAAGCCGGCGCAGAAGGCGTAACTGCGACAGCTGCTCCGAGGCGCACGATCCGGCGGATCCGTCCATGGCCTTGGGCACAGTCACGCCGCCTGCGACAGGCTGCGGCGGCCGCCCGACCTCGAAGGTGTCGGCACAGGTCGTTCGGTGAGGGAACGGCACGTTCAAGCCAGATGGCTGGGCCGGGGCCAATTCTCACGGAAGTGTCCTGCCGGTGCGCGGCGCGCGCGTAGCGCGGCACGGTGTTGAGGCATCAGCCCAGGGGCGGGCGATCGCCCGGCACGAGTGGCCCTGCGCGAGCAGCTCGTGGACCAGGGCATGCGCGGCCTTCTTGCGCTGGGCCCACCGACCGGCGGGCTCCGGGCCGTCCGATGCCGGTCCGCTTCATCGGCCGCCGGGTGCGGGGGCTTTCGGCGGCTGGACCAAGACTTTCACCGATCCCCGGCTCTGCACAGCCCTGTCAACCGGCTGACCTTCAACGGCACGATCATCGAGACCGGCACCGACTCCTACCGCCTCGCCCAGTCCCGTGCCGAAGCGGAACAGGTCGGCGCGACCTGAGAACCCCAGGGTGCCCTTTCTCCAAGGCCGTCCCTCCCGCGGGCCTGCGCGCGTTTACGACCGTGCGGGTTGGTTGGCTATCAGAAGGGTGAGGTCGGCAGGGCGGAAGCCCAAGCGGGCATAGATACGAGCGACGTTGTCCTCCGCATAGGCGAGAAAGACGGTGCGCACCCCGTGGTCGCGGGCGTGGGTTGCCAGGGCCGCCGTGACGGCTGCGGCCAGGCCCCGGCGGCGAGCGGTGGGGAGGGTGCCAACGCCGCCGATCTCGGTCGTGCCGTTCGCTGGGTGGTAGTGGCCGGCGGCGAGCGGGGTGCCGTCCAGGTCAAGAGCTGCAATGAGTACCTTGTGCCCGGCGCGGATACTGGGGCCAGTGGTCTCGACCGTGCCATCCGCGATCAGTTCCTCCGCCACTGCCGACAGTTCTGCGCGGCCCGCAGGGCCCACCGCAGTGCCCACCGAAGCGAAAGCCAGGCGGGGCAGGGCGAGAGTTGCGGGCAGGGCCGGGTCGTCGGCCGTCAGCACGCGGATCGTCACGCCGTCCGGCAGAGCCTGCGGGGGCACCGGGTGGTCCACCTGGAGGGTCATCAGCGGGCGCTCCTCCACCGGGAGGCCGGCGGCCTCGATACGGGCACGCAGGGCCGGTGCTGCCTCGGCGAGCCACTCGAAGGCTTCCGGTACGCCGAGTTCGCGCTGCCGGGCGCGCACCCGGGCGATGTCAGGAGCGGTGACGGTCGCGGAGCTCTCTGCGGTGGGTTGAGCGTGACTCGGACCACCGTAGTACGGAGTTCCCAACTCCTTTCGTACGAACAGCCGCAACGGGCCGAACTCTTCGGCGTCGGCGAACAGGAGGGGCACGGTGGCGTAGTACTGCTCGATACGAGCACGCAGCGAGTCGCTCATGCCGCGCATCCCACCACGGAGCAACGGCACGCCGCATCCGAAAATAACTGCCCGGAACAGAAAACGGCTCGCCGCGAACCGCGCCGGACACCTTCGAAGGCGCCCCGGAAGGCCACCAGGTGTTGCTGAAACTCATCGACGAGCCGACCGGCGATCACCCTCAAGCGTTCCCAGAACTCACCACCACACGTTTCTGCTCGCACCGGCACAATGAGGAAGGCTGTCGAGATCGATCAGGGTGCCGAGGGACTGCCGGTTCAGTTGTCGGCCGGCGCCCTGTCGGAGGAACGGCACGAGCATCTGGAGGAGATCGACCCGTCGTGGTGCCCCGCCTGGCCGGTGGAGTGGCAGAGGGCTTTCCACCTCACCGGGCTCTGCACCTGGAGGAGGGCGGCGAGCTGCCCACCGCGCCGGGCGTCGTCGTACGCCAGGGCGAGGATCTCGGGCGGCGGGCGCGCGCCACAGCCCGTCCGCATCGTCCACGCCCTGGCTCCGGTCGGCTTTCCAGCGCCGGCAGGCCGACGGTGCAGAGGGGAACTGCGCTCCGAAGAGAAGATCTTGAGGTTCGCACGATGAGTTCCGAAAGGGACGCCGGTATGTACTCACGGGCCCCTTCGGTCCCGACCAAGTGCAATGACTGGAGAGAACGATGTCCGACAACCGCGCGAACGACACGGCCGCGATCACCGCCGTCCTTGAGAGCCTCTACAAAGCATGGGACGCCGGCGACGCCGACGCGTTCGTCGCCGACTACACGCAGGAGGCCACCGCGATCATGCCCGGCTCCTATCGCGCCTCCCGCGAGGAGGTTCGGCAGGGCATGGCGGCGGGGTTCACCTCCTTCCTGAAGGGCACCACGACGACCAACCGGCAGCTGGGGATCCGGTTCCTGGGCCGCGACGGCGCGATCGTCGTGACCGAGGCCGGCATCCTCTTCCCCGGCGAGTCCGAGGTTCCCGCCGACCGGATCGTGTACGCGACCTGGGTGTTGGAGAAGCGCGACGGCGCCTGGCTGATCGCCGCTTACCACAACAGCCCGGTCAAGTCCGCCAGCTGATCCAGAGTCAGTCCTGCCCGGGTCCGCCCGCACCCTGTCGGGCGGGCCCGCGCCGACAGGTGCGAGCGGATCAGCCGTCAACCTTCTGCGCCAAGCCGAAGGCGGCGAACACGTCGGCGTCCTGGAAGACCGAGACACGGCTGATGCCGCCGGCCGTGACCGTGAACACCTGCAGGGTGTGCAGCTCGAACACACCGGCATCCCCGTGCCGATAGGCGGCGAAGCCGGCCTGCCCGTTGGCCCGCACCGGCAGCAACCGCCAGGCCTTGCCGGCCTTGGCGAACACCCAGCCCATGAAGCTCGCGTAGTTCTCCCGGCCGGTGAACCAGTTGACCATGGGCGGCATCTCCATGAGGACGTCCTCGGTCACCACCTGCAGCAGCCCTTGGATGTCCGCCCGGACGAAGGCCGCCATGTACCGGTCCACCCACGACCGTTGCTCTGCGTCGGAAGGCTCAGCGACCTGCTCCTGCAGCACTCCCGCGGCCCGGATCCGGGCGCGAGCCCGCTGCAGCGAGCTGTTCACGGCCGCGACCGAGGTCTCCAGGATGTCCGCTGCCTCCGCCGCCGGGTAGTCGAGCACGTCGCGCAGGATCAGGACGGCGCGCTCTCTCGGTGACAGCAATTGCAGTGCGGCGACGAAGGCCAGCCGCAGGCTGCCCCTGTCGATCGCCGCGGTGGCCGGGGCGCCCAGGCCGAGCAGGCTGTCCGGGAGTGGCTGCAACCAGGTTGCCTCCCCACCGTGGACGAGCGGGCGCAGGGGTTCGCTCTCGGTGACCAGACCCGAGGGCATGGGACGGCGGCCGAGCCCGTCCAGCGCGGTCAGACACGCATTCGTGGCGATCCGGTACAGCCAGGTCCGCAGGGAGGCACGCGACGGGTCGTAACGGTCCCGCGCGCGCCACGCCCGCAGACACGTCTCCTGCACGAGTTCCTCGGCGTCGTGGACCGAGCCGAGCATCTGGTAGCAGTGCGCCAGCAGCTCCGGCCGGTACCGCTGCACCAGGGTCTCGAAGTCCCCCGTCGACGTCATCCCGCGCTGCCGCCCTTCCGGTCTGCTCATCCGCCCCCACGGTAGCCGCCTCACGGGGCCGGTTGCAGCCGTTCTGCTGCCGGGAACATCGGTCGCGGCGGGCGCTGTGCTCTCGCCGCGTCCTGCGCGGAGCAGGCGGGTACGTGAGGAACCTTGCGCTTCCACGCCGCCCATGAGCAGCCGCGCCTCTACCCACCCCGACCAGCAGAATGACGACCTCACCGCTTGATCGCGAGCTTCTCTCGAAACGAACCGCACCCAGCGGAATTAGGGCATTGATCTAGGTCAACGTCTGACGGCGGGGGCGTGCTCAACGCACCTACGCAGACGGTGAGTTGTATGCGCCCGTGACCGGCTATCGATCACTCGCACGGGGCACTGCGGGGCTGGAGTCCATCTACGAGAACTGCCTGACCCACCGCAAGGGCGACGACGTGGAGACCGTTGATCCGGAGGCGTAGAAGGCGGCCTTCGAGGCGCTCGGCGAGCAGCGTGGGCGGCGGTCGCTCTCGACGCCGCGACGGGGAACTGCTGAAGTCGCTCCGGGCCTGCTGCGCGGTTTGGGCCGGAGCATAGCGGCAAGCAGCACCTGCCCTGCGGAGCGTTCAAGGTCGGACAGCCGCAGGCCGCCGATCAGCTTCTTGTTGGAGGTGATGTCGATGGTTGAGGCAAGCGTGTCTCCTACCAACTCGGCGACGTCGGTGCGGTGAGCGGGGTCATGACCTGGCAGGCGGACATGGTCTGGCCCCCTAGGCCGGCCCCGTCACGAAGAGCCCCTGACCACGAGCTGGGTGGGCAGCACAACGCTCTGCCGCGAAGCCTTGGGTTCGCTGATCTCCTCGAGCAGGATCCTGGCGATCGTGCTGCCGATCTCCTCGACGGGCTGACGCACGCTCGTCAGCGGCGGGGCGGTGTGCCGGGCGATGAACGAGTCGTCGAAGCCGACCACAGCCACGTCTTCCGGGATCCGGCGGCCCTGGTCGCGCAGCTCCGTCATCGCGCCCACCGCCATCACGTCCGACGCCACGAAGACGGCGTCCAGTTCCGGGACTTGTTCGAGAAGTGAACGCATGGCGAGTCGGCCGCCTTCCTCGGTGAAGTCCGCCGTGGCCACATGGCTCGGGTCGGGCTCGCGGTCCGCCTCCAGCAGGCCGTTGCGCCAGCCCTCCAGCCGGGTGCGGCCGACGTCCATGTCGAGCGGTCCGGTGATCGTGGCGATCGTCGTCCTGCCCCGTTCCACGAGGTGCCGGACCGCCGCGGCGGCGCCCCCCAGGTTGTCCGACTGCACATGGCTCAGTGACTCGTCGGGGGAACGGCGTCCGGCGAGCACGGTGGGAAGTCCCATGTCCTCCAGCAGACCGGGCAGCGGGTCGTGCTCGTGCACCGAGACCAGGAGGACACCGTCCACCCGCCGCTCCGCGACGGAGTCGGTGAGCTGGTCCTGCTCGCCCTGGTCGCGTACGAGCACGAGCTGGAGCTGTGTCCTGGTGTCGGCCAGGCCCGTGCTGACGCCGCGGATGACGGCCGAGAAGTACGGCTCGGAACCCAGCCGGCTCTCCGACTCGGGGATCACCAGCGCGATGGAGTCGGTCCTGCTGGTGACGAGCCCGCGGGCCACGGAGTTCGGTATGTAGTTGAGCTCGGCGATGGCGGCCAGGACGGCGTCCCGGGCTTTGTCGCTGACCAGTTCCGAGCCGTTGATGACGCGGGACACCGTCGTGCGTCCGACACCGGCATGTGCGGCCACCGTTTTGATGGTCGGCCGTTGTCTGCCCCCCATGGCCCCCTCCTCGTCGTTCGGCGTCCACGCGCCGCTCACCAGCGCATTGTGCCAGAAGTATCCGCGATGCCAACGGGCCCGAGTGCCGCGGACGCGACATCTTCCCGCAACGAACTGGATTCAAGTTCTTGACAGACGTGTCGAGGGCCCGTCAACCTTCGGACACCTTGGTGGGCACGTTCCCAATGCCGTTTGGGAACGTGCCCACCTAAGATTCGGAGCCGCGGAGTGGTCCGAGAGGCTCGTACTCCGGTGCGTCAGCGCCGCCGCTGGGAGGACGAAATGAGCAGGGTTCGCAGGCAGTTGCGTACAAGAGCCGTAGGGGCGATATCGGCCGTCGCCGCGGTCGGCCTCATCGCCGGATGCGGCGGTAGCGGCGGAACCGGGGGGACCGGCGGAGGCGTCAAGGACGGGAAGGTCACCATCACCATGGGCCTCTTCGGCGTCATGGGCTTCAAGGAGACCGAACTGCTCGACCGGTACATGAAGGAGAACCCGAACGTCACCGTCAAGGCGGAGGTGGCCGGGGACGAGCAGACGTACTACACCGCCCTGCAGACCCATCTGGCGGCCGGCAGTGGCCTGAAGGACATCCAGGGCATCGAGCTCGGACGCGCCAAGGAGATCGTGGACACCCAGGCCGACAAGTTCGTCGACCTGTCCGGCATTGCCGGTATCGACCACTTCCTCCCCTGGAAGCTCAGCCAGGTCACCACCCCGGACGACAAGGTCCTCGGTCTCGGCACGGACATCGGCCCCATGGCCGTCTGCTACCGCAAGGACCTCTTCGAGAAGGCGGGCCTGCCCACCGACCGCGACGAGGTCGCCAAGCTGTGGGAGGGCGACTGGGCGAAGTACGTGAAGACCGGCGAGAAGTTCAAGGCCGGGAACAAGGACGGCAAGGTCGCCTACCTGGACAGCGCCAGCGGTCTGTTCAACGCGATGATCTACGGCAACTCCCAGCAGTTCTACGACAAGAGCGGGGAGCTGATCTACAAGGACAACCCCGTCGTCACCGAAGCCTGGGACCTGGCCTCGAAGGCCGCCACGAGCGGGCTGACCGCCAAGCTGCGGCAGTTCCAGCCCGGCTGGGACCCGGGCCTGGCCAACAGCACCTTCGCCACGACGGTCTGCCCCGCCTGGATGCTCGCCCACATCAGCGAGAAGGCAGGTCCGGAGAACAAGGGCAAGTGGGACGTCGCCAAGGCCCCGAAGGGCGCCAACTGGGGCGGATCCTTCCTCGGCGTCACGGAACAGAGCCCGGTCAAGGAAGAAGCGAAGAAGCTGATCGCGTGGCTGACCGCGCCGGAGCAGCAGGCCTACCTGTTCCAGGAGCTCGGCAACTTCCCGTCCTCGCAGGAGGCCCTGAAGGCACCCGAAGTGGTCAACGCGAAGTCCGAGTACTTCAGCGACGCGCCCATCGGTGAGATCTTCGGCGCCGGGGCCCAGGAGATCCCCGACGAGCAGGTCCTCGGCCGCAAGGACGGCACGATCAAGGACATCTTCTCCCAGGGGCTGACGCTGATCGAGTCGCAGAACCAGAGCCCGGACAAGGCATGGAAGACCACGGACGAGCGCATCGAGAAGGCCGTCGGCTGACTCCCGGCCGACCTCCGGTCGATTCACCGGCTCTGGGTTGATTCACCGGCTTTCGGTTGATTCACCGGCTCTTGGTTGATCCCCGGTGCCCCGGCGACCGGCCGACCGCCGCGCGACCCGTGCGGTGGTCGGCCCGTCCGTCGCCGGCGCCGCAGCCCCATCCATGTCTCGAGAAGGATCCCTTTCCGGTGGCCACTTCCACCTTGACGTCCGAGCAACCCCGGGGGCCCCGGCCCCGACGGCAGCGCAGTGCGCTGCTGCACCGCCTGGACCTGCGCGGCGCGCCCTACGCCTTCGTCGCCCCGTTCTTCGTCGTCTTCGCGGCCTTCAGCTTCTACCCGCTGATCTACACGGCCTGGATCTCCCTCCACCACGTCGAGCTGGCCTCCATGAACCTGATGGAGTGGGTGGCGCTCGACAACTACACGGCCCTGTGGGAGGACGAGCGCTTCTGGAACGCGCTGGCCAACACCTTCACCATCGGTGTGATCTCCACCGTTCCGCAGCTGCTGATGGCGCTTGGCCTGGCCCATCTCCTCAACTACCGCCTGCGCGGCTCGACGTTCTTCCGGGTCGCCGCCCTCACGCCGTACGCGACCTCGGTCGGCGCCGCGGCGCTCGTCTTCACCATGCTCTTCGAGCGTGACTTCGGCATGATCAACTGGCTGCTGAGCGTCGTGGGCGTCGACAACGTCGACTGGGAGAACAACAAGTGGGCCGCGCAGACGGCCATCTCCACCATCGTGATCTGGCGCTGGACCGGCTACAACGCCCTGCTCTACCTGGCGGCCATGCAGGCCATTCCGCGCGACCGTTACGAGGCGGCCGCCATCGATGGCGCCTCGCGCTGGCAGCAGTTCCGCTCGGTGACCGTCCCCGGCATCCGCTCGACGATCGTCTTCACCATCGTGCTGTCCACGATCGGCGCCACCCAGCTCTTCGGCGAGCCGCTGATCTTCGGGCAGGGTCCGAACGGCATCACCGGCGGAGCGGGCAACCAGTACCAGACGCTCGGTCTGCTGCTGTACGAGGAGGGCTGGAAGAACTACCAGATGGGGCGCGCGGCCACCGTCGCATGGGTGATGTTCCTGCTGCTGATCCTCGTCTTCGTCCTCCAGCGCGTCGTCAAGCGCCTGCGATCCCGCACGTCGTCCTGACCAGGAGCAGCCAGCCATGACCACCGACAGCCTCCCGGTCCCGGCGGACTCCCCCCGCCGGACCTCACACGACCACGACGGCGACCCCGGCCACCACCGCGAGCCGGGCCACCACCGCGGCCGCGGCCTCGCGCCCGGCGGGCGGCCCCGCTTCCGGTTCCCGCTGCGGATGCTGCGGCAAGGGGCCGGACGTCAGCACCACGCGGGCCCCTTCACCTACATCCTGCTCATCGTCGCAGCGGTGCTGTCGCTCTTCCCCCTCTACTGGACGATGGTGGCGGCGTCGAGCGACAACACCCGCGTGACCCAGACACCGCCGCCCTTCCTGCCCGGCCCGCATCTCTTCGAGAACCTCGGGAAGGCGTGGCAGGACGCGGCGCTCGGCAAGGCCATGGCCAACAGCCTGATCGTGGCCGGTGTCATCGCCCTGTCCACCGTGCTGTTCGCCACCCTGGCCGGCTTCGCCTTCGCCAAGCTGCGCTTCAAGGGGCGCAACGCCCTGCTCATGCTGGTCATCGGGACGATGATGGTGCCGCCGCAACTCGCGGTCGTACCGCTGTTCATGATGATGACGGACCTGGGCTGGGGCCAGAAGCTGCCCGCCGTCATCTTCCCCACCCTGGTCAGCGCGGTCGGCGTGTTCTTCATGCGGCAGTACCTGTCCGAGGCGCTGCCCGACGAACTCGTCGAGGCGGGCCGGGTGGACGGTGCGCACTCGCTCCGGATCTTCTGGAGCATCGTGCTGCCGATCGCCAGGCCCGCGATGGCGGTGCTCTTCATGATCACGTTCGTGCACGCCTGGAACGACTTCTTCTGGCCCTTCATCGTGCTCGACATGACCAATCCGACGGTCCCCGTCGCCCTCACACAGCTCAGCGCGGGCTATGTCCGCGACCAGTCACTGATCATGGCGGGCGCCCTGCTCGGCACGCTCCCGCTGCTGGCGATGTTCATCGTCTTCGGCCGCCAGATCGTCGGCGGCATCATGCAGGGAGCGGTCAAGGGCTGAACGCGCCCTCCTCTCCCCTCACACCCCCCTCTCCCTGGAAGGACCTACGTGGCCACCGCAACCGGACGCGTCGCGCCCGCCCCCGAAACCGCTGCCGCCCGCGCCTTCCCGCCGGGCTTCACCTGGGGGACGGCGACCGCCGCGTACCAGATCGAAGGCGCCGCCGCCCTGGACGGCCGAACCCCCTCCATCTGGGACACCTACGCCCGTACACCCGGCAAGGTCCGCAACGGCGACACCGGTGACATCGCCACCGACCATTACCACCGCTGGCGCGAGGACGTCGCCATCATGGCCGACCTCGGTGTGAGCGCCTACCGGTTCTCCCTGGCCTGGCCACGCGTCCAGCCGACCGGCCGCGGCCCCTCTCTCCAGAAGGGACTGGACTTCTACCGCCGGCTCACGGACGAGCTGCTCGACAGGAACATCCAGCCCCTGGCCACGCTCTACCACTGGGACCTCCCCCAGGAGCTGGAGGACGCGGGAGGCTGGCCCGAGCGCGCCACCGCCGACCGCTTCGCCGAGTACGCGGGCCTGGCCGCCGAGGCGCTGGGCGACCGGGTGCGGACCTGGACCACGCTCAACGAGCCCTGGTGCAGCGCCTTCCTCGGCTACGCGTCCGGCGTCCACGCCCCCGGCCGCACCGACCCGGTCGCCGCCCTGCGTGCCGCGCACCACCTCAACCTCGGCCACGGCAAGGCCGTCCAGGCGCTGCGCTCCGCACTGCCCTCCGACGCCCTGGTCGCCATCACGCTCAACGTCCACCACGTACGGCCCCTCACCGGCAACGCGCAGGACGCTGACGCGGCGCGCCGGATCGACGCCCTGGCCAACCGGGTCTTCACCGGCCCTCTGCTGCACGGCGAGTACCCGGCCGATCTCCTGCGGGACACGGCGCGCCTGACCGACTGGTCCTTCGTACGCGACGGCGACACCGAGGTGATCCGGCAGCCGCTGGACTTCCTGGGCGTCAACTACTACACGCCGACCGTGGTCTCGGCCGCCACCGGCGACGCCGGCCACAACTCCGACGGCCACGGCAAGAGCGCGCACAGCCCCTGGCCGGGCGCCGACAACGTGGCCTTCCACCTGCCCCCGGGCGACACCACCGCCATGGGCTGGGCGGTGGACCCGAGCGGCCTGTACGACCTGCTGCTCCGGCTGGGGCGCGACTTCCCCGACCTGCCGCTGATGATCACGGAGAACGGCGCGGCGTTCGACGACTACGTCAGCCCGGAGGGCGAGGTGCGCGACCCGGACCGGATCGCGTATATGCGCGGCCACCTCACCGCCGTGCACCGCGCGATCGAGGCGGGCGTCGACGTCCGCGGCTACTTCCTGTGGTCCCTGCTCGACAACTTCGAATGGGGATACGGCTACAGCAAGCGCTTCGGCGCGGTCTACGTCGACTACCCGACCGGCAAGCGCATCCCGAAGGCCAGCGCGCACTGGTACTCGAAGGTGGCGCGCACGGGCACGCTCGACGGCTGAACGGCCGCTGAGCGCCTCCGGCGAAGTCCGGTGCTGACCCGGGGGCGGTTCCCGGCGGGTACGTTCCCACTCCGCGCCCCCGGCCCCCGGTCGGCCTCGGCCCGGCCAGGGTCGACGGGGATACATACCCGCGGGTGGGCCGGGCGTCGCCGGTCGCATGACACCGTGAGCCGCACCGGAGTCACGCCGTGGGCACCGGCGTCGGCCGGCGCCGGTGCCCACGGCGTGACGTCTGCCGGCGATCGGGCACCTGGGCCGTGATGCGGCGGTCGTGCAGCTCCCATACGGCGTCGAGTGCGGATGTGCCGGCCGCCGAAGCAGCCGCGGACGATGTGCGGCTGGCATTGTCGCCGGTGGAAGAACCGGTGGGTCTCGGCGGCGAGTTGAGCCTGATCGCGGGCCGGCCGTGCCTCGGAAGGCTCCGTTTGAGGTCGGCGTTGACCGGCTCGCCGGGGTTCAGCACCGGCTCAGGGCCTACGGCCGATGAAGGCGAGCAAGCGAGTCTGTACGTCGGCGCTTTCGGGTACCTCGACCCGTGGTCCGTACTGGCCGCTGTTGCGGAGCACGTCGTCCAGCGGAAGCATCCCTTCGAGCAACTGGGCGCACCTGCCGGGGTCGAGGCGCTCGTCCTGGCCGGTGGCCCGCGCCAGGTCCCAGGTGTGCATGAAGACATCGGCGGTGTAGAACCGGTCGACCGCCTGGTCCAGCGGGACCTCTCCGATGTGAGGATTCGACAGCATTCTCTGTGCCGTGGCCGGATCATCGAGGAGGGCCTGCACGCCGTCGCTGTGCACCGTCCAGGCCGCCACCGGGTCATCGTCCACCGACGGTCCTTTCGGCAGTTCGACTCCGGCGCCGGCCTTCAGGAAGTCCGGGAACCACTCGACAAGGTGGCGCACCACATCCCGGGCGACCCACCCCTCGCACGGCGCTGGGTTGTCCCATGCCCCGGGACGCACTCCGCGCACGCGGTCCGTGAAGACCCCTGCGACGGTGCGGTGCTCATCGGTTGCCCTCGTCATGATCTCAAGCCTTCCGTTTCGGTACGCCGGTCGGCGTTGCCGCTCTGGCGGCGGCTGAGCAACTCGTCAAGCCGCTCATGGCCTTCCCGGACGCCGCGCTGCATGCCGCTCTTGATCATCGAGTCGCGGGCCTCGATGGAGTCCATAAGGGATTTGGTGGTGACCCGCGTGCGACTGCCGAGGGCCTCGAAGGCGGTTGTCTCCAGGCTGACGCCGTCCGGGAAGCCGTCGTAGGCGAAGGTCTGCACGATGCGCTCGTTGAGGCGTACCTCGTGGAACACGCCGCGGAAGCCGTACTCCGTCCCGTCGTCCTCGCGATGCACATAGCGGTACGACCCACCGCTGCACGTCTCGTACTTGTCGATCCGCATGGTGAGCCGACGCGGGCCGAGCCACTGGACGACCAGGTCGGGATCGGTGTACGCCCGGAACACGCGATCCGGCGAAGCGTCGAACTCCCGGATGATGACGATGGTGGGCAGAGCCGGATCGGCCACGATCTGGGTCTCGTGCCGGCCGTTCGCCTTCGTGGTGCTCATGATGCCGCCTCGTTCGTCGGGGTGCCCGCCACCGGCTGTTCCGCCGTCTGCTCGAGGACGGCATCGAGCAGACGGAAACGGTCCTCCGCCTCACGCCGGTAACGTTCGATCCATTTCGTCATCAGGTCGAAGACTTCTGCCTCAAGGCGGCAGGGCCGCCGCTGGGCGTCCCTGCCGCGACTGACCAGACCGGCGTCTTCCAGGACCCTGATGTGCTTGGACACGGCCTGCACGGTCACGTCGTACGGCTCGGCCAGTTCATTGACCGTGGCATCCCCGGCGGCCAGCCTGGCCACGATGTCGCGCCGGGTCGGGTCGGCCAGAGCGGAGAACACCCGGGACAGCCGGTCGTCGGCCATCTCGCACCTCGCATCTTCAACCAATCGGTTGAATAACCGTACGGCCGAGCTCACGGCGTTGTCAACCGACTGGTTGAATAGCGGCCGACACGGCCGGACGGCTACGGTCGCCGCCCGAGATGCACACCTGAGTGGGCGTCAAGTCCGTTCACCTGCCACTGCTGGGCCTGGATCAACCGCTTCCAGCAGCCGGCACCAGGATGTGTGCAGTGCGGCCGGCGTCCGCCACAGCCGGTCGGTATCGAGGCGGCCTCGGTTGAGGGCTTCGCACAGGGCGCCGTGCCCGCGGCGGTGCCCGGCCGGCAGCGTCAGGTCCACCGGTCTTCTCACCGGCCCGTCCGCGCACAGCAACGCGTCGGTGAGCTCGAACAGTTCGGAGCGAAGGATCAGGCGAAGGCCGTGTTCACGTCCCGGGAATCCCCGTTCGGGTGATCATGTTCGAGGTCGGCAGGACCGGGCGTTTGAAGTTGGCCCTACCGTCTGATCTATCGGCATCGCCCCCTGGTCCGGATACTGGGGGCATGGGATTCGCCGTCTTCATGACCTTGCCCGGACTGGTCATCCTGCTCACCGTCCTGGCGTTCGCAGATCAGCTGCTTCTCCGTGCCGGGCGGGCCGGACTGCTGCCATGGCGGAACAGCGTCCGGCAGGGCCAGATATCGGCGACCGGGTTTGAGCAGCTCCACGCGAGCTTTTCGCCCGGGAAGCAGAACGAACTGAAGGAGCGGCAGTCGGCACTGGTGATGCGGGACGACGAGGAAGACGGGGCGCCACCGAACCGGACAACGGTAGACCTGGAGGGAGGGACCGCGGTCGTCCGGATGCCGCAGGCCTGTCAGTAGAAGGCCACCCATCACAGTCAGACCTTGAAGGACAAGCTCAGGTCTCGGCAGCCAGGCGCACCCCCAGCCCGACCAAGAGCGCCCCGGAGACCTGTTCCGTCCGGCGCCGAACGGACCGCCGCTGAAGCACTTCTCCGACACTGTGGCAGGAAGGACACGGCGAACACGCCGGCCTTCGGATTGGCGAAGTTGGTGACGAGGCCCTGCCAGCACGCCCGCCGAAGCGACACCGCGGCTGTTTCCGCTGGTCCCTGATCCGGCTGTCCAGCTCCCCTCGCCTGCCACAAGGCACGCGCTCCCATCCACACCAGCACCGCGGCGCCGGCAATCCGGATGACGTCGTAGGCGACCTGCGAGGCCAGCAGCAGGGCGGAGAGACCGAAGGCCGCGGCGAGGCCCCACAGCAGCACCCCGCACTCGTTACCCAGGACCGTGGCCATACCGGTCCTCCGGCCGTTCACCACCGCTCGGCGCAGGATCACGACTGTGCTTGGCCCTGGAACCATGGCGACCAGGAAGGCCGCACCGACGAACGCAACGACGGAAGTCATCATCGGGGCAGCACCGCCAAGCACGTTGATGCGCCACAAGGCTCTTGTCGGCCCAGCTGCGGACGTGTTCCGCAGATCGTCCGCCGAGGCGAAGCCACGGTCGGGCTCACGCCGCAGAGAAGGCGCGTAATCGGATGGACACGGCTCGGTACGGTGGCTGATGATCTCCGGCATGATCCGGGCCGCCACTGTGGACGACATCGCGGAGATCCGCGCGATGATCCGCGAACTCGCTGAGTACGAACGGGCTGCTGAGCAGGCCCGAGCAACCGAGGAGCAGCTCCGCGACGCGCTGTTCGGAGAACATCCCGCTGCTTCCGCACTGATCGCGGAGGACGACGAGACGGGGCAGGCCGTGGGCTACGCCCTGTGGTTCCCCCGCTTCTCGACCTGGACCGGCACGCGCGGCATGCACCTGGAGGACCTCTACGTACGGTCGCACGCCCGAGGTGGAGGACACGGCAAGGCTCTGCTCGCCTTCCTGGCCGCGATCTGTCAACAGAACGGCTACGAGCGCTTCGAGTGGTGGGTCCTGGCCTGGAACGAACCGACGATCGACTTCTACAAGTCGCTCGGCGTGGAGCTGCTGAACGAGTGGACGGTATGCCGGCTGAGCGGTGAACCACTCAAGGAACTCGCTGCCCGGGCCCCGGCAGTCCTCAACCAGACCCCGGCCCTGTAGGACGGAGGGTCGTGCAACCTCCTGTCGCAGCCGTGATCGAAGCCCACCGGACACTGGAGAGGCTCGTGGCCGGACTGAGCGACCAGCAGGTCGCCGAGGCCTCCGCCCTTCCGGGTTGGTCACGCGGCCACGTCCTCGCGCATCTCACCGACAACGCGAGAATGTTCGCCCGTCTCGCGGAACATGCCCTGCGCGGTGAACTCGTAGCGGGCTACGACAGCGGGGTCGACGAGCGCAACGCGATCATCGAGGCGACGGCTGGCCGCAGCGCAGCCGAGCACCGCGCTCAGCTCGCCGCGCACACGGCCGGGCTGGAGGCATCCTGGGCACGCGCCACCGGCGTGGACTGGGGCCGTCCGGTGACGTTCCGCAACGCCGACCTTGCCGCCACGGTCTTCGCACGCTGGCGCGAGGCATGGATCCACATGGTCGATCTGGAACTCGGCGTGCGGCCGGACGACTGGCCCGAGGACCTGGCCGCACACGCCATCGACTTCCTCCTCGGCCGCCTTCCGGCAGGCACACGCGTCCGTGCCGAGGACGTGGGCCGCCAGTGGTCCGTCGGCGACGGGCCGCCGGGCACGGTGGTTGGCGGAGGCGTGCGCGACCTGGCGGCCTGGCTGGCCGGACGTACGCCCGTTGTGTCACCGGTGGCGGCGCAGGAGTTGCCTGCTCTCGAGCCCTGGCCGCCCCACCCTCCACAGCGCCTGGACCGCCTGTGACCTCGTCACCGGGCAGGATGTGGGGCGCGCCGATCTCGGCCCGAGCGGCGGAAGGAATTGCCCGCATCGCCCCGTAACCGCGTGCCCGTGGCCAGCCGACAGCCGGATTCCGTTCTCGAAAGGAAGGAACGCCATGCGTGCCGACATTGTTTGGTGGGACCTGTCCGCCTCCGGACAGACCATCGAGTCCATGCGTGAGTACCTGCGTGAGGAATCCGTCACCGCGTTCTCCGAAGTGCCCGGGCTTCGCTTCAAGATGTGGCTCTCCGATCCGGACACCAACCGGTGGGGAGCCGTTCTGCTGTGGGAGTCGGAAGAGGCGTCCCAGCAGGCGCTGCCCAGCCGGGCGCTCGAACTCATCGGCTACCCACCGCAGGTCGCGCACGGGTTCGACGTGGAGGCCACGACCGAAGGTCGATACGAAACGCAACGACTCGCCCTGCAAGGGCTGGCCTTCACCGAAACGACGCAGAGGAAATCCAGCTGACGGGCAATCAGCGGGGATGGCAGCTCCTGGTCCTCCGCTTGTTTCGCCGCGTCCACGGCTCACGCGTACCTAGGACAACGTCACGCCCTCAATGCGCTCAGAGTCGTCGTGATTGCAGGCGGCCCCGAATTGCTGATGGCGAGGCGTCAGCGCAGTGCAACCGCGCCCGCGTGGACGGCACGCATGGCCCGCTCGACAGTCTCCTGACTTTCGCCGACCGGAGCCACGTAGTCGATGACGGCGCGCGCGGCGCCCTCGCCGAGCATTCGGGTGATCACCCACGTGGCGAGATACTGGGACGCCAGACAACCGCCCGCCGTGGCGATGTTCCCCTCGGCGTGGAACGGCGCGTCCAGCACGGTGACGCCGCAGGCTTCGACAAAGGGTCGGCTCTTCATGTCCGTACAGGCCGGCATGGCGCCCAGCAACCCGAGCCGGGCGAGCACCAGCGCGCCCGAGCACTGCGCACCGATCAGCTGTCGCGAAGGGTCGAGCGGCAGCAGTTTCGAGATCAGCCGGTCGTCGGCGACCACTTCTCGCGCCTTCACCCCGCTGCCGATCAGCACGACGTCGGCTTCGGTCACGAACTCCATCGGGCGCTGCCCGGTCACCTCGACGCCGTTCATCGACGTGACCACGGGCGTCGGCGTCGTGACGAAGGCTTCCAAGTTGTCCTTACGGCACCGGTTGATCAGTGCGGAAGCGATGAAGCTGTCGAGCTCGTTGAACCCGTCGAAGGTGACCACGGCGACCTGCATCACAACTCCTCCAAGCACGGCATCAGAAGTCCGCAGTTTCCCCGGCGCGCCGTTCCCGGTCGAGAGCCAATCAGCGGCTGGTGGCATGCCCATCGACGCTCTGCGTTTCGAGTCGTCCGAGGACCGTCCGCTGCGGCCGTAGACGTGGCCGTAGACGTGGCAGAACGCCCGTCGGCGGCCTGCGGCATGGCAGGCCGGTGACCTGGGCGAGGTCCAGGACACCGCGAAGGCTCAGGCATCTTGAGCACCGTGCGAGCCTGGAGCATGAGCGATGTCCCGATCTACTCAGCGCCCGTCGGACCCACCACGGGGGCTTCCCAGCGGCTCCAGGCGGGGATGTCTTCGCGGGCTTCGAGCCACGCGGCCGGGACCCCACCCGTGCCGGTTCGGGCCGCGACGACACCTCCCGCGATCGCGCAGGTGGTGTCGCGGTCGCCCCACGCGCCAGCGGTCTGCCACAACGCCTCGCCCAGGTCGTTCAGATGTCCCGCGGCCGACCACAGGGCGAACGGAACCGTGTCCAGGGCCGATATCAATGCTCCCGAGCCCAGCACGGACGCTGCGTGGCGAACCGACGTACGGTCGGAGAAGTTCGCGGCCACCAACAGTCGGGAGCGGACGTCGCTGTCCGGCACGTGGTCGGCGACCTCCTTCAGGAACTCCGCGCGGGGCGGGGCATCTGGACCCCCGTCGGCAGCTGCCAGCGCTGCGGCAACTGCCACGGCCACGGCGCCGGCGACTGCCTCGGGATGAGCGTGAGTCGTCAGCGCGGACAGCCGGGCCTGCTCGCCGGCAGCCGCCAGATCGTCCCGGAACCATGCCCCGAGAGGGGCGACCCGCATCGCGGCGCCGTTGCCGTGGGAGCCCTGTCCGCCGAACTGCGCCGTGGTCACGGCCCGCCAGTGCCCGCCCTCACGAATGCTCCGGAGTACACCGTGCATCGACGGCCCATACTTGCGCCCCGGGTCCCGGTCGTACTCGGCGGCGAACTCAACTGCCAGGGCATCCGGGCGGATCTCTCCGTGGGTCATCAGGTGAGCGAACAGGACGAAGGCCATGGCGGAATCGTCCGTCCACGACCACGGCTCCGGACGCAGGACCCGCGCAGCCCAGAGCTCCTCGGCGTTCTCGTCAGAGCGCGTGAACCAGCCGTCACCGAACGCATCGCCCATCACAAGGCCGTCCAGGCTGGCATGGGCGCGCTGCTGACTGATCATCGGAAAGCTCCTCTGAACGATTCGGTGGCCAGGGCATTCTCGTCGCAGGCCGGCCACCCATGCGACTGCATTGCCGATCGGCAGCGAATCCCCGGCGACAGCGTGCATGCCGCGTTGGGCATGCTCAGCCCGGCGGAGTACGAACTCCCCACCCCACCGGTAGCGTGACACCAGGCAACTCGACTCCGTTCGACTCGGGACCGTCCGGAGCCTCCGTCAGACCCGGAGCGATTCATCGGCCGAATGCCGTCTGTTCACGGGTGGGTGAACGCCAATAGCGTGTGCGGCCTTCGCGCTCTGGGGGGTCTCGTGAACGGTCTCCGTGCGGTCATTGTCTGCCTTGTGATCGCGTGTGCCGCGGTGGTGTCGCCGGCCGCGGCTGTGACGCCGAGTTGGTCGGCTCTGCCGGTGCCTGCGGCGGCCCCGCCGGTGACCGTGTCCGATCTCGCCGCCCGCGGGCCGGG
The DNA here is from genome assembly GCF_024612035.1 of Streptomyces sp. DSM 40750. Lineage (GTDB taxonomy): Bacteria > Actinomycetota > Actinomycetes > Streptomycetales > Streptomycetaceae > Streptomyces. Next base: position 11,024,507 of record NZ_CP102513.1, on the reverse strand, counting down.
CGAGGCGTGGGCGACCGGGTACGAGCACGCCGCCGATGGACTGCGGCCGATGTTGTACCGGTGGGACGGCACGGCGTGGAGCCGGGACACCACCTTCCCCGGCGCCGGTGAGCTGGGCTGGCTCGGCGAGGTGCAGTTCGTCGGCGAGGAGGTGTGGATCTTCCACAACCGCGTGGGGGTGGGGGAGATCCTGCGCCGGTCGTCGGGAAGGTGGAGCGCCGTCCCGCTGCCGCAGACCCTGTGGACCTACCAGGACTTCACCGCGGTACCGGGTGCCGCGTGGGTGGTCGGCGAGGACGACACCGGACTGAAGGTGTTGCACTACGACGGTTCCGGCTGGACCACCCAGTCCACCCCGGACGGTGTGCTGTTCCTGATGGGGATCACCGCGCGTACCGCCACCGACGCCTGGGCCTGGGCGGACACCAGCACCGGGACCACCGTCCTGCACTGGGACGGCAGGGCGTGGCGGGACGCGAAGGTGGCGCTGCCGCCGAACAGCAACGTGCACACGGTCTTGCTCGAACCGTCCGGCCGGGTCACGATCGGCGGCAGCCAGTACACCGACGGCGTGGCCCGCACCTATCTGGTGACCTTCAACGGGCACGCCTGGCGCACCACTTACCCACCGCTGGGCGACACCCACACCGAGGCCATGGTGCGCGGCCCGGACGGCGCGCTGTGGCTGCCGGTGCGCAGCGACCGCGCATTCCAGTCGAAGTACGCACGGGTGGACGGCTTGCGCACCACCTTCTCCTACGGCCCGGAGCGCACGAACGCGATCGACGTCAAACCGCGTGCGCTGGCGAAGGCCGGGTTCTCACTGCTGTCCTTCGGGACCGTCGAGATCTACGGCTCGAAACCGAACCTGATGAGCGAGCGGCTGGGAGGCTGACCATGGCACGCCGACTTCTCGTCGCAGCCCTCGCCGTCGTCATGACGATCATAACGATCATAACGATCATGACCAGCATGGCGTCGGCCTCGGCCGCGGCCGAAACCCTGTCTTGGCAACACGTTCCGGTCCCGGCACAGGTACGCCCGCAGGCCGGGCTGAACGAGGCCGTGGCGTTCGGACCGGACCGGGCGTGGGCGGTGGGTGCCGACGCCGTCGGTCGCGAGGCGCCGGGCTTTCCGCTGGTGCTGCGCTGGGACGGAACCGCCTGGCAGCGCCAGAGTCTCCCCGGGATCGGCTGGCAGGGAGAGCTGCTGTCCATCGCCGCGACCTCGCCGACCGCGGTCTGGGCGGTCGGCCGTGACTCGGCGGGCGGCGCCCACCTGCTCCGCTTCGACGGCATCGCCTGGTACGAGAGCCGGCCGCCGCGCGGTGTCCTGCTGACCAAAGTCGTCGCCGGCGGCGGTGAGACCTGGCTGATCGGTTCGCGGGACGGCGCACAGGTATTGCTGCGCTGGGACGGGCGCGGCTGGCGGGACGTGCCGGTGCCGCCGGGATCCGTGTACGGCCTGCACATCCTGGCGGCCGACGACGTCTGGGCCGCGGGCGCCACCGACTCGGGTGCGGCCGTGTCGCACTGGGACGGGCAGGCGTGGCAGCAGACGATCGTGCACGGGTTCCCGCGGTCGGCCGTGGGCAGTGTGCTGGCGGTCTCCCCGACGGAGGTGTGGGCGGGTGGCACGGCCGGGTTCGTCGGCGGCCCGGTGGGCCGGCCGATTCCGCCGCTGCTGGTCCGCTGGGACGGGCAGGCGTGGAGCCGGGTGACCGTGCCGGCCGACTTCGGCTCGATCAGCTCACTGGCGCCTACCTCATCCGGCGCACTGGGCTGGGTCTCGGTGGCCCGCTCCCAGAAGTGGGGCCCGCCGGGCAGCTATCCGCCGTTTGTCCCCGGGCCGGATTTCCTTGCCTGGAACGGGCAGTCGTTCACCGAGTACAGCGAACCGGCGGTGGCCGGGGAGGGTGACTCCTCGGTGCTGCGGCTGACGCCGGTGCCGGGCACGACGACAGTGTGGTCGGTCGGCCGCGCCGACGGCCCCGAGGGCACCTTCGCCCCCCGTATCCTGCGATTCGGCTGAGAAGACGAACGCTTTCGCGGCGGCTGGGTCGCCCGGGGGGCGGCGTCGAACAGGTAAGCGGCGACGAACGACGTGCCGACGTACTCGGGTGTGGCGGCGGAGAACAGCGGCCGGACCCGGTGCCCGTTGTGGTCGTGGATGTCGAGCATCCCGCCCTGCGTGCGTGCCGACGGGCGCGTGCATGGTGGCTCCTTCGGGATCGGGCCGCCCCGGGAGCTCCGGTCGGCCGCCTGTGGAAAGGTGCCAGGGGCCGTGGTCGTCCCCTGGTGAGGCCTTGATGGCTCAGACGGTGGTGCGCGAACCTCGCCGACGTCGCGCAGGTCGTCAGCGCAGCGCGTCGGGAAGGGTGCGTTGCGCGACCTCTTCCCGGACCTTCTTCTCCCGCCCTCAACCACCGTCCACGCCCGCCCGGCCCCCAACGATCACGTTCGGAAAGCGGAAGCCATCCGAGACCTCACACAAGCGCTGGTCGACTGCGCTCAGCGATCCCATGAGGAGTCAACATGATCACAGTGCTACAAATTCGTTCAGCCATTGCACTGGATGAGCAGGAATGAAAGTAAAAAATGTTCATCTCTCTACCTATTCGCCAGTCCGCCCGCCTCTCCCCTGCGAATGAGCCCGTAATGAAGTACCCTCGCTGCTCTTGAAGGGGGTTTCGTCGCTTCAGCTCTTTTATGGCGACGTTGCAAAATCGAAAGCATTGTCCTTTTCTGCAGGGGGGAGTGAAGAGGACGTGAGAGGTCTGCGCGCCGGTGACCCGTCACAGCTAGGGCGGTTCACCATGCTGGCCGTGCTGGGGGCCGGTGGTATGGCGACTGTGTACCTCGCGAACGCGAGCGGACCACGAACTGCGGATTCGATGCTGGCCGTCGTGAAAGTACTGCGGAGTGACCTGTCTTCGGACGAGTACGTACGACGCCTGTTTCGCCGAGAAATCGAAGCCCTGAGTGAGATGGACGCTGAGGGGACGCTGCGGCTCCTCGACTGCGATCCGGATAGCGTGCCACCGTGGTTCGCGACTGAGTACGTATCCGGAATGGACCTGCGAACGCTGGTTTCCGACCATGGTCCGCTCAACACGAAGGCGGTCCTTCGCCTGGCTGCCGAGATCGCTCCCATCCTGGTGCGCCTGCAGACCCACAACATCGTGCATCGGGATCTCAAGCCGTCGAACATCCTCGTCCTCAGCGCGGCAGACGGCTCCATACGGCTCATCGACTTCGGAGTCTCTCGCAGACTGGACCAAACTCGAACCTGGCCGACCATGAGGGTCGGCACGGACGCGTTCATGGCGCCTGAGCAGACATACGGCGGAGCAGGACACCCCAGTGACATGTTCGCCCTCGGTCTGACGCTCGTGTACGCCGCCACCGGTGCCGAGATGGAACGGCCCGACCTCGAAGAGGCCCTGGTGGGCCGCCCACCTCGGTTCCCCGCAGATGCCTTCAACCGCCTGCACGCTTCCCTGCGCGACCTTGTGGTGGAGTGCACCCGGCCGGACCCCGCTCACCGCATCACCGCGCAGCAACTCCTCATCAGGCTCGCGGACCACGGTGTGCACCCACGCGAGAGCAAGACCCGCAGGGCAACATGGCTGCCGAACACCGCCCGGAGCCAAGTGCTCAAGCACGCGGAGCACACGAAGGCGTTCATGCCCGCGCAGTGGGACGGGCGGACAGGGCGGACCCGAGCCTCCAGTGACACGGACAGGCCTGAGGTCAGGTGGGTCCACGAACTCAGCGGACGCGCCTACTTCACTTCCCCGGTCGACGTCACTGAGGGCATCGCCGTCTGCTCCCTGGACGGCTCTGTCTGGCTGCTGGACGCCACCGACGGCAGGATCCTGTGGAAGCGTGACCTCGGAGCCCGCATCGAATGCACGCCCGCGGCAGGGCACGGCATGCTCTATGTCCCCTGTTCCGATCGCACCCTGCTGGCTCTGGACACCACCGACGGATCCTTGCGATGGAGTTATACCGCCGGCGACAGCTGTGTCTTCACCCCGGTCGTAGCGGGCAACAGAGTGCTGGTGGGCGCACGGGACGGGGCGGTCCACTGTCTCTCCGCCCGTACCGGCTCACCCTTCTGGGTCAGCGACCGCGGGAACGGTCCGGTCTTCGACCCCCCTACCGTGGCGGTGGACCGGGTGTACGTTTCGGGCTGGCAAGGAAAACTCCAGTCCCTGACGGTGCACGACGGGTCCGGGGCGATGGGACTGCCGCAACTGCAGGACCTCGTGGGTGCCCCGGCCGGACACGTCGGCACACTCTTCCTCGCCAGCCGGACGGGCACCCTGTGCGCAATCGACACACGCACCGGACGCGAACGGTGGCGCTCGGCCGGCAGGGCAGCCGCCTGCACCGGACCTGTCCTCGGCCAGGGCATGCTCTACGTGGGCACTGTGGGCGGCACATTGTGGGCCCATGAAGCGCGCACCGGTGTCGCAAAGTGGCACCTGGCCACGAGCGGGCGCCTCAGGTGTGTTCCTGTGCACGACAGCGGCACCCTGTATGTCGGTTCCGACGACGCACTGACCGCGGTCGACGCCCTGACCGGTGAGGTGCACTGGACGCATCGCACCGACGGGACCATGCACGCGCCGCCGCTCGTCGCGCGCGGCCACGCATACATCGGCACATGGAACTGCACTGTCCAAGCCCTGAATCTCCCGGGGTCTGCCGCGCCATGACCTGCCCCAGGCACGGCCACGACCGCATCGAGGTGCCGCGGGCCGCCCAGGGGTGAGCAGTGGGCAAGGAATGTCAACAGCCGTATGGGGGCGCACACATGAGAGAACTCGGGGGGTTCAGTCTCCGACACCTGGTGGGCCGGGGAACGCTCGGCGACACCTATCTGGGACTCGGGCAGGACGGAACGCATATGGCCGTGAAAGAACTGCATGCAGGCTGGGGACAGCCTCGTGCGGCTGGAAGGCGGGTACAGGAGGTCCTCAGCCACTTCCATCAGGTACACGCAACGGGTGACTCACCCGGAGCCCGCCACGCGATACCTGCCAAGGGCGGATATGACCGTGTTGCCGGCCGCGCCTGGGTCGCGACTTCCTGGCTGAGCGACGGCCCCTCATCCAACGGTGCCAGGAATTCCGCTGTTTCCTTGACCACTGCTGTGGCCATCCGCCCGCTTCCGGCTGAGGCCGCTCTGTACCTGCTGTGGCAACTCGCGGGCCTGACGCAGCGCCTGCACTCTCAGGGGCTCACGCTTTCCGGCCTGAAGCCGTCCAATCTCTTCCTCACCACCGACCAGGCGGTTGTGGTCGACGTGCACCTGGCGCTGTCGCTGCGCGGTCTCCTCCACGTTCCCGACAGCCGCGCAGATACCGATCCACGTCCGTCCTTCTTGTGGGCCGACGCGAGCTGGCTGCCACCGGAACTTCGCAGAGCGGACGCCCCGGTGCGGGCATCCAGCAGCGTCTACGCGGTGGGCGCGATCACTGCCTACGCCTGCACCGGCGCGGCTCTTTTTCCCGCCATTGACCTCATCGACGCCCTGATGCAGAGCAGAACCGCCCGGCAACCAGCTGAGGCGACCATCGCCCACTGGGCGGCAACCCACGGCAACGCGGGCGCCAAGCTGCACAAGGCGGTATCGCAATCGATTCGGCACCGGCCTTGGTCACGGCCGGGAGCCAAGCGGTTGAGGCGGCTCACCGTTTCGCCTCTCTGGGGCAACCACCGCCTTGGCCTGTACCGCGCGGCCTGGCGTGAGTACGTGCAGGCGGTGCTGGCGCGTCAGAACATGCCCGGCGAGGTCACCGCCCTGAACGCAGGCCCCCATCGCCGCGAACTCGACACAGGTTCGCCTTCCTCAGCGAGCGAGGACGAGAGAAGTTCCGCCGCTCCGCCCGACCCGCGACCGAGCACCACGCGTGCCACCTCCGCTCATCAACCGCAAGACCGGACGGCCGGGGCCTCCGCCGAAAGCACGACCCCGGACACACGACCTCAGAGACCGAACGGGGCCCCACCCGCATCGGACACGCCACGAGCTCTGCCAGGCCCGACAGACGAGGAGGCCACTACCGACGATCAGCACGCACCTCTCGCCGACGACACACGCGTGCTCGTCAATTCACCGGCACGCACGTACACGGGCCGCACCGGCACCGACCAGGCATGGCAAGTGAAGTGGACGCGGGAAACCGGCGGCCCACTGCTGTCTCCGCCGATGCTCATGGACGGCCTGCTGGTGGTGACCTGCGGAAGCACCGCGCACCTGATCGACGCGACCACCGGCGGCCATGAGCGCAGCCTCGCACTGCGCGGCACCGCCGAGTCGGCCCCCGTCCCATGGGACGACCGGCTGTGGTGGGCCCTACGGGACGGCGGGCTGAACGGATACGACCTGCGTGGCCTGACGGACGAAACCCATCTGGAACTCGACGGCGATCCCGGCCGACACTCTCCCGTCACCGTGAACGATCTGCTGCTGATCGGAACAACCCACGGCCTGTTCTGGTTTCAGCACCCCCGGACCACCGACAGCAGGGCCGCGCACCGTCTCATCTGGCTGGACGAGCCTGTGGTCTCCCCTCTCGCCACCGACGGTGTCCAGGTCTGGGTTCCCACCGAACGCAGAGGCCTGATGGCGGTGCGGCCCGCCACCGGTGAGATCCGTAGTCCGCACCAGGCATGGGACGCGGCCGGATGCACGCCGACACCCACGACCGACGGTGTGTACATCGGGGACGCGCTGGGCACGGTCCACCATCTGGACCCCGAGGGGACTTCGCGTCGCCAGTGGGACGCATCGACATTCCCGATCACTGCGCCTCCCGTCACGTACGGCGATCTGCTGCTGGTCACCGACCATGCGGGCGCGGTCATCGCCCTGTCGATGGAGCAGTGGGACCAGAAGTGGCGCGCCGTCACCGACGGAGACGGGCGACGTGCTGTGACCGCGTTGGACGGAGTGGTGTACGTCTGCGGTGCACGCAGCGTGCGCCGTCTGGATGCGCGAACCGGCCGAGAACTCAAGCCTCTGACCCCGGACGGTCCGAGGCCCATGAACGTGACGGCCACTCCCGGCCGCCTCCACGTCAGCTTCGTCGACGGGCTCCTGAACACCTGGGGCCCTCCCGGCTGAGGTGACCACCGATCCGAAATCAACCTCCAGAGCAGAAGGGAACAACCGCCGTGTACGAGGCAGAAATCAGCCGGGCCAATCCGGCTTGCATCGTGTTCCTGATCGACCAGTCCAGTTCCATGCGCGCGGCCATGCCCAGCACGACCCAGTCCAAACAGATGGCCGTGGCCGACGCCATCAACAGCATGCTCCGTGAGCTGATCATCCGGTGCGGTCGTGGCATCGACGAGATCTGGGACTTCTTCCACGTCTCCGTCATCGGCTACGGAGCCACGGTCGGCCCAGCCCTCGGCGGTCCTCTCACCGGCCGCGACCTCGTGCCTGCGAGCGCCCTCGCACAGGGCAGAATCCGCTCCGAACGGTTCACCCGCACCGATGTCCTCCCGGACGGCACGACCACCACCCATGTCGCGGAGATGCCGATCTGGCTGGAAGCCGCCGCCTCCGCCGGAACGCCGATGTGTGAGGCCCTGCTCTACGCGCACCGAGTCCTGGACCGCTGGGTGACCGATCACCCCGGAAGCTTTCCGCCCATCATCCTCAACCTGACAGACGGCGAGTCGACGGACGGCGATCCGGCCGGCCCAGCCCAACAGCTCCGTTCCATCGGAACGAACGACGGCAGTGCCCTCCTGTTCAACCTGCACATCTCGTCCGACATCGCCACGCCGACGCACTATCCCAACACCGCCGCCGGCCTGCCGCCGATGGGCGCCAAGCTCTTCTCCATGTCGGACGTCCTGCCCCCCGACATGCGCGACACCGCGGTGGACCTCGGAATGAAGGTGGAGACAGGGGCACGCGGCTTCGTCTTCAACGCCAGCATGCAGTCCGTCATGCTCTTCCTGAACGTCGGCACCCCGGCGTGATCGTGAGCCAGAGCCTGATGCAAGCGCCCAAATCCAACCTGCACCCGGCCCAGATCGAAGATGCCGCCCATATGGCGCTCCCCCCGGCGAGCAGCAGAGGAGAAACCCGCCTGGTCGTGGCCGACGGCAGCAGCGGATCAGCTGGAAGCGGCTGGTGGGCGCGGCAGTTGGCGCGCGATCTGTGCGCCGCGCCCGGTCGAGCCTTCCAGAACGCCCGAGCATTCGACGATGTCGCCGCCGACGCCACCCTGCGGTGGCCGAGTTACAAGCGAACCCTCCTCGAAGGCGTCGCCTCGTCCAGCCGCAGGGCGTGGCTCGCACAGGTCCGTATCAACAACGGCCCGGCTACAACGGTTCTGGGCATCCGACTGCTTCCTCGTCCGGAAGATGACGGTCCGCCGGACTGCCTCGGTGAAGGGATGTGGCAGGTGGTCTCGGTCGGCGACTCATGCATGTTCCAGGTCCGTTCCGACCGTGTGGTGGAATCGGTGGCCATCAAGACCCGCGTGCCACCGGTGATCCGGGCGAGCAGCACCACGACGCCCCCGACGCCGGAGCTTCGAGAGGGCCACTGGCGCTCGGACGACGTGTTCTATCTGATGACGGACGCCCTGGCTCGCTGGTGGACCCGCCACGCGGACGTAGGAGGCCGGCCCTGGGTCGTGCTGGACACGGTGTGCGCCTCGAGGGACGATTTCCCCAACTGGGTACAGGCCCAGCGGGCGAAGCGCGTGCTCGAGGACGACGACATCACCCTGCTCAGAGCGGAGTGCGGGCCGTGCTGACGCCTCAAGGCCAACGGCCCACCTTGTCCGACTACCAGTCCGCTGTGGCCCGGCTGGAGCAGTGCAGCGAGGAGCCCCGTCTGAAGCGATGCCTGCCAAAACTGGGCGCCGACGGTCAGCCCGGCGCCGACGGCGGCAGCTTCGGAGCCGTCTACTGCCTTGAGGACCCGGAGGACGGGCGGAGTTGGGCGCTGAAGTGCTTTCTGCGCGACGAGCCCCTTCGCGAGCGCCGATACCGCGAGATCGCGAACTGTCTGCACGGCGCCCGGGGATCCTGGCAGACAGAGGTGCACTATCTGCGGAACGGGCTGTGGGTGCAGGGGAAATGGTGGCCGGTCGTCCTCATGGAATGGGTTTCGGGCCTGCGTCTCACCGACTGGATCGACGGTGTGCTCGACCAGCGACCGGGAGAGGCGAGCGCGGAACTGCGGCGACTGGCCCACCGGTTCGCCAGCGCCGTCCACCGGATGCACCGATCCGGCATCAGTCACGGAGACCTGCAGAGCGGCAACGTCCTGGTGACTTCCGAGACAGCGGTACGTTTCGTCGACTACGACGCCATGACCGTTCCTGGATGGTCGATACCCCCTCGCCGCGAAGACGGACACCCCGACTTCCGCCTCCCGCGCGAAGGCGAACGAGGCCAGGACGGCGAGACCGAAGTGCGCCACACGGCCGCTTCCACCGGTACCAGCGGCACCGTGTTCACGACCAGCACCTCGACAGGGGTTCCGATCCAGGAGCCGGACGCCCTCGTGGCGATGCACCGGGACCGCTTCCCCTCGCACGTCATCCACGCCGCGTTGGTGATGCTCAGCCATGACGTCTCTCTGTGGACAGCTCTGCACCGGCCGGGCGCCGATCACCTTCTGCTGTCCCGTAAGGACTTCCGCGATCCGACGCAGTCTCACAATTGGCACCTGCTGCTGCACCACAGAATGCGCGAAGTACGCGTCACCGCCGCGGAATTACGCTCGATGCTCAACTGCCCCGTCGACCTCCAACCAGACCTTGAACCGCAGCCGGAAGTCGCCTCACAGGAGAGCGTCCTGGAACCGATGGCCTGGCGTCCCACATCGGGGCCGCGCTCCGGGCCTCGTCCCTTCCTGGACATCGGCGTGTTCGCAGTACCCGAATCCCAGGGGGATCCCAGGACCGCGTCCTCTCCGGATTCGACGGGCATGCCGGAGCACACCGGACCACGGCCCGCCGCGCGGCTCCCCGAACCGGCCGCCGAGCGAGACCCGAACCCCGCAGCCGGTGCCTTCGAGTTCGACCCACACCCCGGCGACCATGAGGCGCACTTCACGCCCGCCCGGCCCGACAGCCGACCGGAAGATCTGCTACCGGCCCGGATCGTCCTGTTGGGCGTAGGCGTGATCCTTCTGCTGAGCGTGCTGATCACGCTGCTCCTCACCCTCGACAAGTGATCACTGCACTCATCTCAGAGGCCCCGTCTCAGTCTCCCGTCGGACAGTCGACCGCCACCACCAACGCCGTGGCGGACAGCCCTCCCGCTTGGGCAACCACCTGGTAGAACCCCGGGGTGCTCACCACAGCCCGCGCCGTCAAAGTACCGGGATCTCCAGCTGCCGAGGTCAGTCGCATACGTGCTGTCACCTCACCGGTTTCGGCGCGCAGCAGTCGGCACGCGACGGCGGCGGGATGCGCCCCGGTGACCGTCAAGGACCACTCCTGCCCAGGTACGACCTCGGACGGCGCGCTGATCCCGAAGGACGGTGCGAGCGACGCGACGCCGCCGGCCGGCTCCGGAGCGCCGAAGGGTCCTTCCAGAGACGTCCGGCGATCGAACTTGCCCGTGAGGATCTCCTGGACCATGTTGACCACCGTCGCGCTGGCGGGAAGTGAGCTGTGGTGTCCCACGACGGGCAGATAGGTGGCGGGGTCGGTCGGCAACGCACACCACTTCGGCACCAGGCCGTCACCTCCCTCGTCCACCAGCACCGGCAGCCCCCGTGCGTCACGGACGGGTGTGCCGTCGTCCCGCAGCCGTGGAACGTGCCGGAACAGTCGGACGGCACCGTCCTCGATGGCCATGCTCTGCGGAGTGGGCTGTGACGTGCCCACGATGGCATGCATGCGCGGCAGTCGCCCGGTCGCGGCCGCGAGGCTGCGGCGTGCGGCCAAAGCGGCCTCGGCGAGCGCGTCATCCCCGCCAACCGCTTGGACGTCGCGGGGTGTGAGACGGCGTAGCCCTCCGCTGTCCGTGAGCACGCACGGCGTGTCGGGAAGCAGGTCGTACAGACTCGGCATGGTACCCACTGCCTCGCCGAGCGGGTTCGACAGAGCATTCCGCTGGAGCCGGGAGCGCCGTGAAGCGAGGAGTTGCATGACCTGCGGCGTGCCACGGAAGGGCGTGCCGATGGTGATGACGTCCCGGGTTGCCCGCGACAGTTCCGGGTATGCGGCCAAGGCTGCCTGCGCGACCAGCCCCCCCATCGAGTGGGCGATCAGCACCAGTTTCGATCCGTCGGCGGGTCCATGACGCGCGGAAGCCTGATGTGCGGCGTGTTCCCTCCATCGCGCCAGATGCCGTAGAGCGGCTTCGGCCAGGCGGCGGGCGGAGGTCCCCACCGAGAGTCGCCAGTCGTACGGGAACTCCAGCGCCGCGTCGCCGTGCACCACTACTGAGCGGACACCATTGACGAGGCGGCCGTAGGGCGACAGCCCGCCTATCAGTGGGAGCCAGGCAGGGCCCTGGAGCAGCTCGGCGGGCCGTAGGCGCCCTCCCTGTCCCTGGCGCTCCTCCTCCGTCACGGCGAGACCGTTGCTACGGCGGGTTTGCCGCATGAGGTTCATGACGTGGTTGAAGGTGCTTCCCCAGACGACCTCGTCGCTTTCTTCGTCCACCAGGGTGCTTCCGGCGAATCCTGGAATGACGACGACGGCGTCTCGGGTGTAGGGCCGGTCCACTTCGTGCCGGTAGGAGTCGACCAGGGCCCGGTTCCATGGCGCGGCCCCATCGGGGTGACTGTCCAGGTAGCTTCCGACGGCATACCCCCGACTGACGCTGCTCACGCTGACGCTGCTCACGCGCACCGATCCCGGAGACACCGCCGGTCCGTCAGGGTCCCGGTCCCGGGCGGCCACGGTTTGCCCACCCGTGTCGGGAGCGTCTGCGGTCCGTTCGGTGCTCGGGGTGGTCACGACCTCGCCGGTCAGCGAACCGAGCAGGACGTCGTCCGGCCCTTCGGTGCCGCCGACACCCAGTGACCTGGCCGTGTAGGACACCAGCTCCGGCATCTCGTCACCGATCTCGGCAGCCAGTTCGCGAATCAGCAGGGGGTGACGCCGATAGGCTTTCGAGCCCAGGTTGCGCACTCGCACCAAGGTGTCCGCGCGCAGGGAGACCGCCTCCGCGGTGTCCACGGAGCCGCCACGTCGATGGATCCTGAGCTGCGCCGCGGCCACGGACAGCAGACGGATCGCCATGCCCGGGCGCTCGGCCACGCGACGCGCCTGCGTCAGAAGGTCCAGGGCGTCGTCGAAGCGGCCGAGGTCCTCACAGGTGCGGGCCCCCAGGAGAGCCAGGTCCACGAAGACGACGGGATCGGCCGATTCCGCGGCCAGCTCCAGGGCTCGGTCGACCAGTTCGTACGCGTCCGCGGGGCGGCGCAGGGCGAGCATCGACCGCATGCTGAGCAGGGTCAGATCGAGGTTGTCGGGCACCAGATGCTCGCGTTCGGCCAACACCTCCGTCACCTCGGCGGGGTTGTCCGCCGCCAGGAGAGCCTTACCGACGCGCGTTGCCTGACGCTCCCAGGTCTCGTCGTCCGCCATGGCGCGCAGCTCGGCCGTCGCCGAGTTGCCTAGTCTCTCCGTGAGGTACACCTGGGCGCGCGCGGGCAGTTCCTCCATGGCGCTCTCCAGAAGTGCACCTGCCGCGTCGATCCAGCGCTTGTCCAGGGTCTGCGTCGACTGTGCCAGGGAGAGACGGTGGTACAGCTCCTCCACACGGCTTTCCACCAGGTCGTTCCCGGCATGGAGCAGCGCGTAGTAGCCCACGGCCTTGCGGTGGATCCGGTCCACGACGGACCGCTGGTCACGGCGCAGCAACGGCAGCATCGCCCGGCGGACGTCGCCGCGATGCACGACGGCGTCCCGGCCGGGCACCTCCTCGACCAGTGTGGCCTCGGCCCGGAAGTCGTCGAACAGTCTCCGCGCGCGTTCTTCGTCCACGTGGCCAAGACCGCACGGCCTGGCCAGCACCTCTCGGATGACCCCCGGCGTGAGGGTGCGGACGACGAGCCCGGGACTGGCGATGCGGCGCAGGTCCGGATCGTGGAGGTGGTCCAGGAGGCGCCGGTAGAGCACGCCCTGCACCGTCTCGGCGCCCAGTTGCAGCAGGAGTTCGCTCCGCAGCCGCCGATCGCCGAGGACCTGGGTTCCGGCCCGCCGCACGAGTGCGGCGGCGAGCTTGAGGTTGAGCGGACTGGTGCCGACGATGTGCATGATGGCTTCGAGCTCCCGGCCGCTCTCGGCAGGCAGGGCGTCCTCGGCACTGTCCGTCAGCTCCCGGTGGAGGAAGGCCCGGGCGGTGGCGGGGTCGAATCCCTCCAACGGTAAGCACCGGAACGGGGCCGCTTCGACGGGCGCCCGGCCGGCTGCCAGAACCCGGAGACCCGGATGGGCCAGGTGCAGCAGGGAGAGGAAGTTCAGGAGGCGCTGCACGGCGACCGGCCCGCTGCGCTGCACCTGCTCGAAGGCGTCCAGCGCGAGCAACCACAGCTGGGTGGTGCCGCCGGTGACCGATGTGACGAGCGCGGCGAACGCGTCGATCAGGGTCAACTCGTCGCGTTGATGGGCGGCCCGCGGACTGAAGTGACCGTCCTCGGAGCGAGTGAGCCGGTCAGCAGCCAGCGTGATCTCCAGCTCCCGCTTCAGTTCCTCCGTACGCCCGGCGAGGTCCGGGAAGAGCAGACCCAGTTGGCGCACAGCCTCGGCCACAAGGGTCAGCGGCCTCTCGGCGACAAGGTCGTGCCGGTCGAAGGTGAGATACAAGCAGGGCATCGGACGCAGTCCTTGAGCCGACTGCCGACCGTCGTCGTCCGGTGCACCGACGTCCGCGGGGGGACGGCCGCCTGCGTTGCCGCGGTCGGCGGCAGCGACGTCGGCTGCGGCCTGTGGCCGGCCGTCGTCGGCTGCGAAGCCGTGGGCAACGCGGCCGTAGCCGTCGATACGGTCCAGCACGAAGCGGGCGACGAGTGTCGACTTGCCCACGCCGCCAGGCCCGTGCACGAACGCCCAGGAGCCGGGAGCGTCACCGCGTTGCCACTTCTCCGGGTCCGCCGAGTCGGGCCGGTTGTTGTCCGGGGCTTCGCCGAGGTGAGCACTGAGCCAGGCCAGTTCGTCGGTACGGCCGGTGAACTTGGCGTCGGCGAGGGCGCACAGCGGTTGAAGCAGGCGGGCCCGTCCTATGGCGTGCTCGATGTCGTCGGGATCCGGCAGCACGACTCCGTCCCGAGCCAGTTGGTCCCGAGCGCGCGGGGCCTCCTTGAACCAACCGACCACGGTCAGCCCGGTGTACAACTCGTCAAAGCTCTGCTCGGCCAGCGGCCGATCTGCGCCCAGGAGGAGACGCTCGGTCCAGGCTCGTGCCGGGTCTTCGCCGATGTCGGACGCGGATCTTGCCGCGGCCAGCAGCCTGTCACGGGTGCTCAGGTCATCCAGCGTCCGGGCCCGGGGGCCGGGAGCCAGGCACCACCGACGGCCCCGGGACGTCGTGATACGCGAACAGTCCTCCAGCAGGAAATCCTGTAACGCGGCGCTGTGTGTGGCGGTCTCGTCGTCCTCCGGAGGAACGAGGTCGTGGGCGGTGAACGAGCCCAGGAGTACCGTCCGTTCTCGGAACGTGCGGCGGTCGTGGGGGCTCTCCTGCTGGTGTGCGCCGATCGGAACCTTAGCCACGCCGCTCACCGCGGGCGTACTGCTCGCGGGCCCAGGACGCGGCGGCGAGTTGCAGTCTGTCGGTCATCGGCAGTGGCGCGTCGGCGGTGACGTCTCCCCCGCCGGATCGGCTGCTCAGTTCGTTGGCGAGGTGGTCGGCCTGGTCGGGGTCGACGGGCTTGCCTGCTTCCTTGGCGACGGCGAGCACGTAGTCGTGCAAGTCCTTGCCGGTGAGGGGGGTCAACTCCTCATGGCAGACATACGACTGCAGGTCGGAGGGCAGCCAGCCGTCGTACGCCAGCAGGACGATGCGGAGCCGGTCCGCCATCTCTTCCTCGATGACCGCGGCCACCAGACGGGTCAGGGCTCTCAGGGCAGGCTCTGTGAACCGCACGGACTCCGAGTCGTCGATCACGAGCCAGTGGCCGCTCTGCGCTCGGCTGTCACGTTGCTCCTCGTTCATCACGTTCTCGATCTGGTTCACCAGGCTCCGTGCCTGGCTGTCCTCCGATGTGTTGAGGTCTATGGAGATGTTCCATCCGAACAGTTCCCGCAGTGTGTGCCCGATATCCGCGACCCGCACCGGGGAGTAGTAGTCACTCATGCGGATCCGGCGACGGTTGACGCGATAGCTGTCCAGCACGTGTGCGATCAGGTACCAGCTGTGTGTCCTGCCGGAACGGCGCTGGCCCCGCACGGCCAGCACGCGTTTCCCCCCGCCCGTGACCATGTCGTGCAGTGTGGTCCGGAACGTCAGACGGTTGAAGAAGGCTCTCTGGCGGTTGTTGACCAGATAGACGGAACAGGGGTCCGCCTCCTGGGAGGACGTCTCCTCGGTCAGCAGATACTGGAAGACGGGGTGGGCGGTGGTGTTGGGATCGGCGGCAGCGGTCTCGACGAGAGCCCGCAGGCGGCCTGCGGGGGCCGCCTTTTCCAGGGCCTCCGGCCACACGTCGGCCATGCTGTTTTCCCAGTTGATGTCGCCCTCCTTGAGACCGGCGCTGAGAATGAGCTGGCGTGCGGTGTGCTTGTTCCCGTAGACGGTGATCAGTGCCTTGAGGAGGTTCTTGGCGCGTTCGTCATCGAGGTTGAACGCGCAGTCGTCGATCAACGCGGGCATCGGTTCACACCAGCCGCTTTCGGGTGAGCCCTTCGACGACACGCTCGATCCGAAGGCCTTCGTTGCGGAACTCGGCCGGCTCGTCGCCCGCACCGATCCTGCGCCAGCGGCGGTGCAGGGCGACCAGCGCCCAGTGTTCGTCGAAGACCGGTGAGCCGGACGAGCCCTGTTCTGTGTCGGTCCAGTACTGGATCACGGTGTCGTCCACGTGCCGTACGACGTTGTGGCGGGCGCCGAGTTTCTTCACGCCGCCGTGCGGGTGCTGGATGATGTAGACCCTGTCGTTCCTGGCCACCGAAACGCTTCCGGGGAAGGGCACACGCATGGCGTCGTCAGGCATGTCTGCCGTGCTGCGGATGGCTGCCCAGTCCGGCTCGGATTCGCCGACGGCCGATGCCGGTTCGCAAACCACCACCTGGTGATCACGAGTCCGCCCGTGCAGGTCGGCTTCGTAGCCGAACCAGGCCTCCACCGCCGTGGGTTGCTCTCCCGCGGCGTCGAACAGCACGTGGTGGTTGGTCAACAGCAGATCATCCGCGATGCGGAACGCGGTCCCGTGGTACTGGGCGCCGTCAGCCGCTGTGACACGCAGTCGGCACACGGCGGTGGCCAGTTCCGTGCCTCGGCGCAGGAAGACCACGTCCTGAAGGGTACTGGAGCGAAAGATCTGGCGCTCGAGGTCGTCGACATCTTCGAAGTGTGCGAAGTCTCCTGCCCTGTTGGTCCGGTCGGGAGCCTCCACCACGGGATGCGTATCGAGCAGTTCACGAACCCGGTCGCCGACGGCCCGGTCGGGTCCGGAGGTGACAGCCTCCAGCAGGGGCCGCAACTGCTTCTGGTTGCTGGCCGTTTCGATGAGGTCGAACCAGACGGTCATCATGGGGCGGTCCCAGTTGACGTAGCCGGTCACCACTCCTGCCCGCTTGGCCATTTGCTCGACCTGTGAGGAGCGGTTGTACACCGAGGCCAGCAGATCGCGCAGCTCCAGAGCGCCGGGCGCGTTCCATTGAAAAGGCACTCTGTCCACGAAGTGAGTCATCGTCTGTCACTCGATATCGATCGTCGGTCGCGGCCAACGGCCAGGTCATTTCTGCGGCAGGAACGACCAGTAGTCGCCGTCCGGGTGCGGTGTGCGGGCAAGCCCGTAGCGCTGTGCCGGCCCATGGCCGTGCCTGAGCAACCCATGGAGATCGGCGAGTACGGTGGCGTGGTTGCCCACGTAGGAGTGGCCGAGGATGTCGGTCCCCAACTCGGTGACGTCGACGGTGTCCAGTCCCGGCGCGACGATCACCGAGGTGCCGCCCTGCCCCGCTCGCGGGAAGTCCGACAGTCTACGGGCCGCGGCCAGGGCGCGATCCTTGTCGGAGACGTACAGCGTGCAGGTGCGGGCCTGCCGGAGAGCGGCGGGGAGAAGGTGCCGGAAGACGTCGCGGTCGACGTCCGGAGCGGCGAACACGATGTGGCCCAGCCGTCCGGAGTTCCCCGGCAGTGCCGTGGTGTCCAGACCGGCCAGCCCGTCGGTGAGTAGTCGGTTTCCCATGCTGTGGGCGATGATGTGCACGTGGCGCACACCCGTCCGGGTGAGCAGGGTCCGCAGGAATGTCTGGAAGTACGGGACGGCCCGGCGTGCGGCGTCCCCGTCCGCTGGGTAGTCCAGCACCCCGCCCTTCGACGCCCAGCTGTAAAGCAGGACCACTCCGGTGAAGTTGAGGTCGTAGGCGATCTGAGCGGCGTGCCTGGCGGCGTCGGCGAAGGTGACGTTGTAGCCGTGCACGAACACCAGCGCTTCCCGGTCCGTACCGTGATCGAGCTGCGTACGCACTCGCTGAACCAAGGCGTCGGCGTCCGCTTGCTCGGTCGCGCCGAGCACCACGTCCCGGACCGGGTCAGGACGGAATTGCAGACGCCACCAACGGGGTTTGCCCACCGAACCGACCGTGCGGTCGTCGGGCACGCTCACCGTGGCTTGTCCGTAGGAG
The DNA here is from genome assembly GCF_024612035.1 of Streptomyces sp. DSM 40750. Taxonomy (GTDB): domain Bacteria; phylum Actinomycetota; class Actinomycetes; order Streptomycetales; family Streptomycetaceae; genus Streptomyces. The sequence goes on along the minus strand of NZ_CP102513.1, from coordinate 11,006,710 downwards.
AGTGCACCACGCCGGGACCCATAGGCCCCCGAGCCCTGCTCCGCTCGGTCGGTGGCGTACATGACGGGCACGAGCAGCGAACGCTGAAAGGCGGTCCAGTAGGAGGGCGCGGCCGCGGGCCCGAAGCGTTCTTGTCCTTCGGCCAGCCGATCGAACTCCTCGTTCAGCCAGGCCCCCAGAGGTGGGCGAGCCCGAAGGGCGGCCTCCACGGAACGCGCCGCGGTGTCGATGAGGTCGAAGGACTCGGGCGTCATATTGGGCGCCTCAGCCGCGGCCGTCGCGCTTGCCTGGTCGTAGGCGCACAGGCCGGCCAGCACCAGGTCTTCGAGGTCGCTCAGTTCGTGCTCCGAGACATGTCCTACGACTCTCGGCCAGATGGCCGCCACCGCCGGCACCAGCGGCCCCCACTGTTCCAATGCCCCTCCCCCGGAAGTGGCGGCGTCCAGATCTCGGATCTGCGCCGACACATCAGAGGCAGCATACCCAGATGAGATCGCACGGTGCTCCTGTTCGTCCTGGTCGCCTTCGAGGCTTGGCTCGCCGAACAAATGGCCGAGTGACCTGAACGCAGTAAACGGACACGAAGATCCCGAGCAGGGACCCAACAGGGTTGTCCTGTTGAGTAATTGAGGGATGAGATATACCGGCGAGTTCCGACGCCGCCCCGTCCATCGGCGTGGCCGAGCTGAGGCACATCGCCGCCACCTCGGAGAACCGTATGCGCCCGATGCCCCTGTTGGAGCCTCGTTAGGGTTCGGTCGTATGACCGACCGCGTTCTGGAACTCTTGCGCAGCCACACTGATCTGGCCGAACTGGCCGCGTTCCCGTTCGACTTCGATGTGAGCCGGGCCTATCACGTCGAGGCGGTGCACCTGGCGTCCGGTTCGTCGCTGGAGCCGATCGCCGGCGACCGCACCGGCGGCACGTACTTCCTGTGCGGGGGAACGGCTGTGCTCCACGCGTCCTCCGCGGGGGACGCCGTGCTGCTCGCCGACAGTGTCGGCGAGGCGATCGAGATCCTCGTCCGGCTGCCCGGGCGGCGCCAGAACATCTCCACCGAGCTGGACGAGGAGGACCTGCTCGCCGAGATGCGTGCGGCGGACGAAGAATTGCCGAAGGAGCTCGCCCGCGAACTGGACGCGCAGCGAGCGGCGTTGATCAGCGGTCTGGGCCTGCCGGACCGGCCGCTGGTCGAACTCCTTGCCCTGGCGGAATCGGCTGCCGGGCGCACCGAGCCGGACCATGTCCTGCTCAACTCCCACAAGCTCTGCGCGTACCGGCTGGACGAGTCCTTCCGCCAGCCCCTGCGCGACGTCGTTCTCGGCCCGGGACGGGAGACGCTGGAACGGATGCGTTCCGGCGACCTCCGCGCGCGGGAGGATGCGGCCGAGGATGCGGTGCTACGGGCGGGGGTGCTGCGGGCGGCGCAGTATGACCGCCGGGACGACGACCTGCCGCTGCTGCGTTTCCTCCTGGAGTGCGAGAGTGCCGAGCGAACCGAGTGGTTCGAGGAGCGGCGGCTGGCCGCTGTGCTGGTGGCGTTGCACGGTCAGGACGGGGACGTTCGGCTGCTGCGGTCGGCCACTGCCGGGCAGGTCACCGACAGTACCGGAGCCCTGGAGTGGGCCCGCGCCGAGGAAGCCAAGCGGCACGGGCGGGAAGTGGTTGGGGAGAGCGAGTTCACCTGGATCGAGCTGGCCCACCGGCAGGGTCGTGTCGAGCACGCCCGGGTCGCGCTCATCCGCATGCTGGACGACACGGGTCCGGACGCGGACCGACTACGGGAGCTCAGCCGCGCGTTGGAGCGCATCGGTGACCACGCGCAGGCGGCCCGCGCCCAGTTCAACCTCCTCTCCCTTCAGGACACGCCATGGGACTGCGCCTCGGAGGCGTACGTCCTCGCCCGCCTGGAGCGTCGTAAGGGCGACCTCGCGGCAGCGGGGCGGGCGCTGGAGCGGGCACGTGCGGCGGTCGGCGCCGATGGCGCCACGTCGGACCGAGTGGTTCCCCAGTGGCACCGCCGTGGGCTCGGCCGACTGATCACGGAGCAGCATTTGGAGCTGACGCTCGCCGCGGTCGAGGCGGGTGACGCGGAACTCGCGCGTACGACGATGGCGCACGGCAGGGTCCTGCTGGACACGATCGGCAAGGAGTCGGCGAAGGCGCTCAGCCAGCTGTCCACGCGGGCGAAATGGGCGGTGGCCGGGCTTCGCCCGCCCGGCTCCTGACACCTGCGGACCGCCACGGCGGAGGAGCGGACGTGCCCCTGTCCTGGGTCGCGGGCGGCCCGCTCAGCCTGGAGGCCGGCATGAATGCGGGCGGTGAGCGCATCGGTGGACGAACCGGAACCGTGCATGGTGCACGGCTCGTCCGACTTGATCAGGAATCACAAGACCAGTTCCCCGCCGCATCACCCGCGGCAAGCAGAGCCCGGCCCGCCTGCCCATCCGGTCAGGTTCATCGTGCGGGGCCTCCACGCTTGGGTGGGTCGGCCCGGTCCCAGGGCCCGATCATCCACGACCAGGATCTACTTTTGCCGCGGAGTCTCGGCCGAGCTCCATGAGGAACTGTCGTTGGCCGTCCAGGAATCCGTCCGCGAAGAGCGAGCGGGGGGAGAAAAGTGCGGTGAGTGTGGTCTCGAGGTCCGACTGCTCGATGGACTGCTTGACCAGTGAATGGGCCGCGTCCGGGTAACGCTTGACTGTCAGGCCACCTTCCGCTTCCAGCACCTTGCGGTAGACGCGCTCGGTGTCGGCGGTGTCCACGTTGATGTCATGGCCTGCGAGGGCCAGCAGCACCGGTATGCCCCGCAGGGCGCGGAGGTCGTGCGTGGCGTCCGCGGTGTAGTTCTTGGAGATGAAGCCCCAGCGGCCGGTGGTCATGCCGTCCGCGTCGCCGCCCATCGCCCTGACGTACTCCCCGAAGGTCGCATGGCGTTCCAGCAGGCGGCGGGTGGTGTCGCTCTTGGCGATCTCGGCCTTGGTGCGGGATGCCGGTGCGCCGTCGGCGCGCAGCTCGGCGAGGAGGTTGTAGCGGCCCTGCTGGAGCCAGTTGATCGCGGGCGAGAGGGCGATGACGAAGCTCACGGGCGTCTTGGCGGCGACCTTCGGCAGGACCCAGCCCGCCTGGCTGGCGCCCCAGAGTCCGATCCGGTCGCCGTCGATGTCCGGGCGGGCGCGCGCCCAGGCGATGGCGGCGGCTGCCTCGTTGGCCCGGTCGTCCATGGACTGGTCGAGCCAGTCGCCGGGGGCGCCCGCGACGCCGGGCTTGTCCCAGGACAGGGAGGCGTACCCGGCCTTGGCGTTGGCTTCCCACATGGGCTTGTAACCGTCGTCGTGGGTGGCGCCGACTGGGCCGTCGCCGTGGACGTAAACGACCAGGCCGTGGCGGTTGCGGCCGTCCCTGGGGGTGGCCAGTACGCCGTTGAGGGTGTGGCCGCCGTGGCGAATCGAGACCCGCCGTTCGTCCATGTCGTAGGAGTTCTGCCACAGCACCACACCGACGAGATTGGCGGCCACGATCAGAACCGTGACGAGTGACCACACACCGGTGCGGAGCCCGCGCCGCCGGGATTGGATCTTTGGGCACATGGGACTGACCACCTCTGTCGGGTGTCGGGTGTCGGAGGCCGGCGAGAGGTGAAACTATCATTACCAGCACGGTCGTTGTGAAGATGATAGTTTTGAATTGAGGTCGCAGCGAGACAAGGAGACGGCATGGGACTGGACACAACGGGCGCCGGCACTGGACCGGTGACAGTCCGGCGGGGTGTTCCGGCCGGAGCCGAGCGGCGGGCGGCCGAGCTGTACTGGGACGCCTTCGGCCGCAAACTCGGCCCCGCCCTGAACCCTCCGGACAAGGCGGTGCCCTTCCTCGCCGCCCACCTGAACGCCGATCGCGCGGTCTGCGCGCTCCTCGACGGGCAGCTCGTCGGCCTCGCCGGCTACCAACTCGGCGGCCGGGCCCTCACCGGAGGGTCGGCCTCCGCCGTGCTGCGCGTGTATGGACACCTGCGAGGACTGCACCGACTGCTGCTCCTCGCCCTGTTCGAACGCCATCCCGCCCCCGGGCAACTCGTCATGGACGGCATCGCCGTGGACGCCGGCATACGAGGCCGCGGCGTCGGGAGCCTGCTCATAGAGGAAGTGGCCGCCGTCGCGGTGGAGCAGGACTGCCGCGAGATCAGACTGGATGTGATCGACACCAACCCGCGAGCCAGAGCCCTGTACGAGCGGCGCGGCTTCACGGCCGTGCGGACCGAGCGCACGCCCTACCTGCGCGGGCTGCTGGGGTTCGGCGGAGTGACCACCATGCGTCGCGCCGTCGGAACGAGAGGAGCTGCACACCTGTGAGCGCTGAGGCGGACCACGTCGAAATTCCCACCCGCCTGCTCGTCCACGCGCTGATCCGGGAGGACGGCACCGTCAGCACGGACGAGCTGTACACCGTCGCCAACGCCCTGGGCATGAGCGACCAGCAGGTCCGGCTGTGCATCAAACGCCTCGTGACCGAAGGCCGGTTCACCCACGAAGGCCGCGGCCGCAAGGCGGAGCTGCACGCGACCGCGGAGACCACGCGTGCCCTCGCCCCCAACGCGGACTTCCTCCGGCACGCCTTCCAGCAGGAAGCCGGGCTCGCGCCGTGGGACGGTGTCTGGCACCTGGTCGCCTTCGCGGTGCCCGAATCGGCGCGCACGGTCCGGGACTCTCTGCGCGAGACGCTCGTCCACCTCGGCGGCGCCCCGCTCCAGGGCGGACTGTACGTCTGCGCCAACACCTGGGAGCCGTACGTCGAAGAAGCGGCCCACCGCCTCGGCGCCCATGGCGCCCTCACCCTCCTCACCACGACAGACCTGCGCAGGGGCGACATCCAAGATCCTGCCGAACTCGCCCGCCGCTTGTGGCCCTTGCAGGAAATCTCCGACCGATACCACCGCCTCAGCCGCGTCGCCCAGCCCCGCCTCGCCCGGCTCACCGGCCCAACCGGACTCTCCCCCTCCGAACTCCTCACCATCGCGGTCGAGCTGGCCGCCGAACTCACCCGCGCCATGGAGCGCGACCCACTGTTGCCGCCTCAGCTCCTGCCCCAACCCTGGCCCGGCGCGCAGGCCCGGGAGCTCATCGCCCGGTGCTGGGCGGCCCTGCACGCACGAGAACCCGGCGAAGCCCGCCCTGTCTTCTTCCGCCTCTACGCCGACGTCACCCGGGAGGCGGCAGACCGCGCCGCGCGCAGCGGCGACCGGGCGGCCGCGGCTCGCCCATCAGCAGGTGGTCAATGGCATGGTCTACGAGATCCACACCGTGATCTTCTGGCGTAACCTGCCGGAACGCCACGGACCATGGCCAGACGGTCCCCTACCAACGGTCCCCTACCAACTCACCGCGGCACAAGGCTGAGACCCGGTGCCCATCGCGGTGGAGAAGGAGCACCTGGCCGGGCACTTCTCCGTGGCGGGCTCCTTCGACACCATCGGCCACCGCTGTCAGTGGCCCCTCAGCCGAGGACCCGCAGCAGGTGTTCCACCGCCTCGGCCATGCGGGTGCGGGCAGTCGCCAGGTAGGCCCGCGGGTCGACGGTGTGCATGTCCCCGGCGATGAAGTCGCGGATCGCCCCGGTGAAGGCGATGTTCAGCGCCGTACCGATGTTGATCTTCGTCATGCCTCCCATGGTCGCCCGGCGGAGTTCGTCGTCTGGTACGCCGGTCGAACCGTGCAGGACCAGCGGGACCGGGACGGCGTGCGCGAGCCGGGCGATGAGGTCGTGGTCGAGTTTCGCGGTTCTGGTCGTCATCGCGTGGGAGCTGCCGACCGCGACAGCGAGCGCGTCGACGCCGGTGGCGGTCACGAAAGCGCGTGCTTCGTCGGGATCGGTACGGACTCCGGGGGCGTGTACGCCGTCCTTGCCGCCGATTTTGCCGAGTTCGGCCTCCAGCCACAGTCCCTGGGCGTGGGCCCAGTCGGCCGCGGCGCGGGTGGCGGCGACATTCTCGTCGTGCGGCAGCGCCGAGGCGTCGTACATCGCCGAGCCGAAGCCGAAGTCGCCGGCGCGGCGCAGCAGCGCCTCGTCGGTGACGTGGTCCAGATGCAGGCCGACCGGGACGCGGGCGCCCTCCGCCACGGCGGCCGTGGCGGAGGCGAGGGGGCCGAGGGAGCCGCCGTGGAAGCGGACCGCGTTTTCGCTGATCTGGCAGATGACCGGTGCTCCGGCAGCCTCGGCGCCCGCGACGATCGCCTCGGCGTGCTCGAGTGTGATCACATTGAACGCGCCGACGCCGCGGCCGTCGGCGCGGGCGGAGCGGACGAGTTCGGCGGTGGAGAACAGGGGCATGGGGTAGTAATGGCCTTCCTGGGCTGAGACATCCGTGCACGAATTCGCTTGTTTTGGCGAGATAAAATGCTCAAACAGGCATCAGCCTTCACATCCGGGCTCTACATATCCGGGCTTCGGAGATTCGGGCTTCGGAGATTCGGACTTCGGCCTGTGATGTTCATGGGCCCGCACACCACGAACAGGGGACAACGCATGGCGGCACCGCAGGCCAGATGGAGCGCGTTGCTGGAGATGCTGACGCGCGACGGGCGGATCGAGGTCGACGCCGCCGCGGACGAACTGCGGGTCTCCGCCGCCACGATCCGGCGTGATCTGGACGAGCTGGCGCGCCAGCAGATGGTGACCCGCACGCACGGCGGTGCTGTGATCAACGCGATCGCGTACGACCTGCCGCTCCGCTACAAGGCCGCGCGCAACGCTCCGGAGAAGGAGCGGATCGCCGACGCGGCGGCGGGCCTGGTGAAGGCGGGCGCCGTGGTGGGTCTGAACGGCGGCACCACGACCACCGCGGTCGCCCGGGCGCTGGCCGTCAGGCCCGAGTTGAGCACGGAGGGCGCCGGTCCCTCGCTGACGGTCGTCACCAACGCGCTGAACATCGCCAACGAGCTGGTCGTACGCCGCCATGTGAAGCTCGTCGTCACCGGGGGTGTGGCCCGCCCGGCCTCGTACGAACTCACCGGGCCGCTGGCCACCGAGGTGCTCGCACAGATCACCCTCGATCAGGTCTTCATCGGCGTCGACGCGATCGATGTCCGGCACGGGGCCACGGCCCAGGACGAGGGCGAGGCCGGCATCAACCGGGCGTTGGCCCTCCGCGCCGAACAGGTGGTCGTGGTCGCGGACTCCTCCAAGCTGGGCCGGCGGGCTTTCGCCCGGATCTGCCCGGTGGAGGACGTCCATGTGCTGGTGACCGACAAGGCGGCGGGCCCCGAGCTGACCGAGCCGTTCGCCGCGGCGGGCGTGGAGATCGTCCGGGCCTGAGGATCTTCGCGTGTTCCAGGCCGGGGCCGGCGGGCGTGCGGCCAAGGCCGGAGCCGGAGCCCCGGCCGAAGCCCGGACCGGGGGCGGAGCCCCGACCCCAGCCCCAGCCCCAGCGCCGGCCCCGGCCCATGGGCCTGCCCGGCTGATCACTTGATGCCGCCGGCCGTCAGACCGCTGATCAGATAGCGCTCCACGAAGACGAACAGGACGACGACCGGCACGATCGCGATCAGCGAGGTGGCGAAGAGGTACTGCCACTGCTCCTGGTAGGCCGTGACGAAGCCCGGGATGGCCTTGGTCAGCGTCGTCCGGTCGCCGGACGAGGTGATGGTGAGCGCGACGACGTACTCGTTCCAGGCCCCGATGAACGTGTAGACGAGCGCGGTCACCACTCCCGGCAGCGCCAGCGGCAGGGTGACCCGGGCCAGCGCGCCCAGCCGTCCCGCCCCGTCCATGTACGCCGCCTCCTCCAGCTCCTTGGGGATGCTCGCGAAGTACGCGTTGAGGATCCAGATGCAGAACGGCAGGTTGAACGCCGCGTTGACCAGGATCAGCCCCTCCGCGGTGTCGGTCAGATCGAGGCTGACCATCTCCCGGTAGATGCCCACCAGCAGCGCGGTCGGCGCGAACATCTGGGTGACCAGCACCAGCAGCAGGAAGGCGCCACGCCCGCGGAACCGGTGGCGGGCGGTGTAGTACGCGGCAGGCAGGCCCACAGCCAGTGCGAGGAGCGTGGACATCCCGGCGACGTACAGCGAGAACCAGAGCGCGTCGCTGACCGGCGGATCCTTCAGCGACCAGACATCGGCGAAGTTGGACCACTCCCACCGTGACGGCAGATAGGACGGCGGTGACTTCATCAGTTCCGGCGTCGGCTTCAGGGCCGTGAGCAGCATCTGAACGTACGGCGCGAGGAACGTCAGGGCGACCAGCCAGCCCACCGCCGTCAGCAGTACGGTGCGCAGCCGGGGCGGGCGCCGCCGCCGGGCGGTTGTGGCCGCGCCTTCGGCTGCGTTTTCGGCTGCGGTTTCGGCCGTGGGTGCGGTTTCGGCTGTGACGGCGGACATCAGCCGGTCTCCTCTCGGCGGCGGACGACGCGCAGATACACCAGCACCACCAGGAGGATCAGCGCGAAGTTCACCACGGCCAGGGCGGCCGACTCGCCGACGTCCTGATTGTCGAACGCGAGTTTGTACATATAGGTGGTGGTCGTGTCGGTGGAGAAGCCGGGGCCGCCTCGGGTCATCGCCCAGATGACCGGGAACGAATTGAACACGTTGATGACGTTGATGATCGCGGCGACCAGCAGGGACGGGCGCAGCAGCGGCAGTGTGATGCCGAGATAGGTGCGGACCGGTCCCGCGCCGTCCAGGCGGGCCGCCTCGTAGACCTCGGCCGGGATGGTTCCCAGCCCGGAGAGGATGACGAACGCGGTGAACGGCAGGGAGACGAAGACCGCCGCGGCCATCATCCAGGCGAACGCCTGGACAGGGTCGGCGAGCCAGTTCACCGGCTTGTCCAGGAGGCCAACGTCCATCAGTACGCGGTTGACGACGCCGTAGAAGTTGTTGAGCATCCAGCGCCAGGTGAGCGCCGTCATCAGCACCGACGCCGCCCACGGCACGATCAGCGCCCAGCGGACCAGCCGACGCCCCGGGAAACGGGCGTTGAGCAACTGCGCCAGGCCCAGCGAGACGGTGATGGTGACCGTCACCACGCCCACCACCCAGATGAGGGTGCGCAGGACCACGCCCGGCAGGTCCGGCTCGGCGAACAGCTCGGTGTAGTTGGCACCGCCCGCGAAGCCCTGGGTCAGTCCGGTGGAGCTGATGTCCATCAGGGAGGTGCGGACCATCTCGACGACGGGCCAGACGACCACGGCCAGGATCAGTACGAGTGCGGGTCCGAGCCACAGCAGCGGCTCCAGCGCCCGCAGACGGCGTGCGGGCCGGGGGCGGCGGGAGCCGCGTTCCGGTGCCGCCGGGGTCCGGTCCTTCTTCGCCCCGACGGTGCGTGCGGTGGCGTCCTGTACGGCCACCCCGTCAGCCGTCCTTCTCGGCGGTCTTCTGGATCTCGCCGAGGACCTTCTCCGGCTCGGCACTCGACACGGCCGTACCGATGCGCTGCTTCACGGCGCCCTCGACGGTGGACCAGTTCGGGTTGTCGGTGGGTGCGAACCGCGCGCCCGACAGCGCGTCGACGAACGGTTTGTAGTAGGCGGAGTCCGAACTCAGCGCGTCACCGGCCGACTTGGTGACCGAGAGGAACCCCTCGGTGGACAGGAACTTCGAGGCGTTCTTCTTCTGGTAGAAGAAGTCGAGGAACTTGTTGACGGCCTCGCGGTTCTTGCCTTCGTCCTTCTTGAAGGCCACCAGGTAGTCCTGGACACCGAGCGTGTTGTGCGTCGTACCGTCCTTGCTCGGCAGGGGCGCGACGCCGTAGTTCAGGTTCTTGTCGACCGTGTCGATGAAGCCCTTGCGCATGAAGACGGCGCCGTTGATCATGCCGATCTTCCCCTGGGCGAACTGGTTGAAGACGTCCTTGCGGTTGGTGGCCTCGGGGTTGGGCTGGGTCAGACCGGCCTTGGTGAGCTTCCGCAGGAAGTCCAGCGTCTCCACGTTGGCCCGCTGGTCGACGGCCCACTGTCCCGACTTGTCGGTCCAGCCGCCGCCGTTGTTCATCGCCCAGATGTAGAACTCGGCCTGGGCCTCCTCCGCGCCGAGCGGCAGGCCCAGCGGGATGTCCCCGGCCTTCTTCACCTTCTCGGCCGCGTCCTCGACCTCGGCCCAGCTGGACGGCGGCTCGGAGATCCCGGCCTCGTCGAAGATGTCCTTGTTGTAGAAGAAGAGCCGCGCGCTGGAGATGAACGGCAGGCCGTACTGGACGCCTTCGTACCGCGCCTGGTCGGCGAAGAGCGGCAGGAAGTCGTCGAGCACCTCGGGCGACACGACGTCCTTGGCCTGGTGGATCAGGTCGTCGCGCGCGAAGTCGGAGAACTTGTTGTAGTTGAGGACGTCGGGCTGTTGGCCGGTCTGGATGTACGTCTTGACCTTGGAGTCGATCTGCTCCCAGTCGACGACCTCCAACTCGACCTGGTAGCCGGGGTTCTCGGCCTCGAAGTCCTTGATGAGGTTCTCCCAGTAGGGCTGGGTGTCATCGTCGTACTTCGCGGCCACGAATCTGATCGTCTTTCCGTCGCCGTCACCGCCACCGCCACCGGACGAACCTCCCTTGCCGCATCCGGTGAGGACCAGAGCGAGGGACACACCTGCTGCGATACCGACGAGGTGCCGTTTCACGGGGTACCCACCTTCACTGCAACCGAGTGATTGTTTCTGCTCGATAATGGCTAGGATCAAGCATCAACATCCATCATGCCCAAGGGATCGCGCATGATGTCAAGGGCCGACGGTTACCACTCGGCTATGCCGCAGCCCCATGAGCACGGAGACGGGAGCCCCTTCATGAGTCGGACCGAGATCGAGATCGCCACCCAGCCCGAGTGCTGGCGCCGCGCCACCGAACTGGCACGGCGGCCGGACGCCCCCGCGTACGCGGCCATGCCCAGGCCCGGTGAGCGGGTCGCCGTCGTGGGCTGCGGCACCTCCTGGTTCATGGCCCACGCCTATGCGGTGCTCCGGGAGTCCGGGGGCCACGGGGAGACGGACGCCTTTCCGGCCTCCGAGATGCCGGCCGGCCGGGCCTACGACCGGGTGGTCGCGCTGACCCGGTCCGGCACCACCTCGGAGGTCCTGGAACTGCTCGGCCGACTGCGCGGCCGAACGCCCACCGTCGCGGTCACCGCGGACCCCGCGACCCCGGTCATGGATGTCGCCGACGCGGCCGTAGTGCTGGACTTCGCCGACGAGACGTCGGTGGTGCAGACCCGGTTCGCCACCACCGAACTGGTGCTGCTGCGCGCCCTGCTCGGTGAGGACCTCGGCCATCTGGGGGCGCAGGCCGCCTCGGCGCTGGTCGAGCCGCTGCCCGAAGAGCTTCTCGCCGCCGAGCAGTTCACCTTCCTCGGGCGGGGCTGGGCGTACGGGATCGCCCAGGAAGCGGCCCTGAAGATGCGCGAGGCGGCGGGCGCGTGGACGGAGGCGTACCCGGTGATGGAGTACCGGCACGGGCCGATCAGCATCACCGGACCGGGCCGGGTGGCCTGGTGGTTCGGTGATCCGGCGGCCGTTCCCGTCGGCCTGCCGGAGGAGATCGCGCGCACCGGCGGCCAGTTGGTCGCCCTCGGGCGCGACCCGGTGGCCGACCTGATCGTGGTGCAGCGGCTCGCCGCGACCCTCGGCGGGGCGCGCGGACTCGACCCGGACAACCCCCGCCATCTGACCCGCTCGGTGATCCTGACCTGACCCCGGCCGCCCCCCGGCAGCCCTTGGCCGCCGCCCCCGCGCATGAGAACGGAACCGCCCGAATCGGGCGCGGTTCACACGGAATTTACAGCCGTTTTCCCCGGGTCCGCGGCCTCCCGAGGCAGGGCGTGGACCCGGGAAACCAACCGTCACCAGGTCCGACAGTGGCCCGTGGTGCTGCTGATAAATCATGAATGCGAGTGTTGACAGCTGACGTTTATCGCCAGAACATGAACAGAAATACGCATGATCTTGCAGTGCTGCTCCATCACGCCATGCCCCGCCCCGCAGGAGGACGTGAGTGCGCACCCAACCGCTCAGGCCGCGCGGCCTCGGCACACTTCTGGCCGCCCTGGCCCTGACGCTCATCCCGCCCGTCGCCGAATCCCTCACCACACCGGCCCGGGCAGACACCGCAGCCCGGGCGGACGCCGCAGCCCAGCCGACGGTGACCGAGAGCGCGGACGGGCTCACCCTGTCCGTGCCGGGCACCGGAAAGGCGCCGGGCTACACCGTCGACATCGCCACCGACGAACTCGCCCTCACCACCGAGCGCGCCGGAAGAACCGTGCTCGGCACCGCAGGCGGCGACACCGGAGGCCTCCGGTTCCGCTCCGACGACACGTGGCAGCACGCCACCGCGGTCACCGACTGGACGTGGCGGAACGGCGTCCTCACCCTCATCACCGACACCACCCTCGACGGCGCCACCATCGAGGCCCGGCTCACGCCCGAGGCCGACCGCTACGACCTGAGCTGGGACGTCGAGGGCACCAGCCCCGACCAATTAGGTCTCGCCTATGACCTGTCGTCGGCCGGCCACTGGTACGGCCACGGCGAGGCGGAGACCCCGCAGGGCGGCCCCGGTGTCAACCAGCCCTGGCCTCTCGACACCGGCGAGGTCGACCACAAGGCCTTCGGACCGGCGTCGTACAACATGATCGACCCGTTCTGGTACACCTCCGCGGCGACCGGCCTCCGCGTCGACACCGGGGATGTCATGGACGTGGCAATCAACAAGGGCAAGGACGGCCTCGGCCGCTTCACGGTCGAGTCCTCGGACACCTACAAGGCCACCGTGTTCGTCGAGTCGACCCCGCTGGAGGTCTACCGGAACTACGTCGGCATCGTCGGCAAGCCGACCAAGAGCGACGCCCCGTACGAGCAGTACGCCAAGCCGCTGTGGAATTCCTGGGCGCAGTTCTACACCAAGATCGACCAGGAGAAACTGCTCGACTACGCCACCGACCTCTCCGACAACGGTCTGGACGGGCACACCATCCAGCTCGACGACAAGTGGGAGTCGAACTACGGCAATCTGACCTGGGATCCCCAGACCTTCCCCGATCCCAAGGGCCTTTCCGACAAGATCCACGACATGGGGTTCGACTTCGGTATCTGGGTCACCCTGTGGATCAACCTGGACTCCGACAACTACCAGTACGCGGTCGACAAGGGCTATCTGCTCATGGACGCCAAGGACACGAGCAAGCCGTGTGAAGTGACCTGGTGGAACGGCCAGGCCGGGATCATCGACCTGGCGAACCCCGACGCCAAGGCCTGGTACGAGGGCAACCTCAAGACCCTGATGGACACGTACGACATCGACGGGCTGAAGTTCGACACCCGCTTCTTCGACGAGAAGTGTGCGCCTCGCGAGGGCCACCAGGCCACGGACTACCAGAAGCTCGGCACGGAACTCGCCGACGAGTTCGACCTCCAGGGCGCGGGCATCCGGGTGCACTGGAACAAGACGGCCCATGAGGCGGGCTTCGTCACCCGCCAGGTCGACAAGGGCACCGGCTGGGACTCCCTGCGTGCGTCCGCCACCCAGAACCTGGCCATCTCCACCATCGGCTACCCGTTCGTCGAGTCCGACATGATCGGCGGCTCCGGCGGCCAGCCCGCACCGTCGAAGAACGTGCTGGTGCGGTGGGCGCAGTCCGCTTCGCTGATGCCGCTGATGTACGCCTCGACGTCCCCGGTGGACACCAATGACACCACCACCGGGCAGAAGGTGGACTACGACCAGGAGACGATCGACCTCTACCGGGAGGCGATCGAGACGCACGAGAAGCTCGCCCCCTACATCTGGGACCAGGTGCAGAGCACCCTCAAGACCGGCGACCCGATCATGCGGCCGTTGTTCTTCGACTTCCCGAAGGACAAGCCGAGTTACACGGTCACCGACCAGTGGATGCTCGGCCCGGCCGTGCTGGCCGCACCCAAGCTGAGCACCGGCTCCACCCGGAGCGTCTACCTGCCCTCCGGTACCTGGTACGACGTGAACCAGGGCACGGTGATACGCGGCCCCAAGACCCTCAAGGGGTACGCGGCACCGCTCGGCGTCACCCCGGCCTTCGTCGACCTCAAGGCCAAGGGCGCCGCCAAGGCCATCAAGGCACTGAAGCGCGACAACGTCCCGGCCGCCTCCCTGCTGATCAGCCCGGACTCCCCGTCCACCGCCTCCGGCACGCCGTTCGAGGTGACCACCGAGGTGACCAACTGGGGCACCCGGACCATCAACAACGCCCGATCGGCACTGGACCTGCCCGACGGCTGGACCGCCAGGGCGACCGGGCCGGCCACCGCGCGGTCCCTCAGGAACGGCGCGACACTCACCACCACCTGGACGGTGACCCCCGCGGAGGACGCCCGATGGGGCAGCCACGACCTCACCGGCACCGTCAGCTACGCCGGATCGCAGAAGGCGGCCGACACGGTGCAGGCGCAGGTGAAGGCCGCCCCGGGCAGTATCCAGGACCCGTACCGGACAACCGACACCACCACCGACGACGCCCAGTACGCCCAGGCCGGGGACCAGTTCGCCATCTGGGCCGGCGGCGAGGACCTGTCCGGCTGGAAGGACGAGAAAGGCGTCATCTACCTCGACGACGCCGCCGGCGAGAAGGCCACCGTGGAGGCCAAGTTGGTCTCTCAGGACAGCGCCTCACCGTTCGGCAAGGCCGGAATCGCCCTCGCCAACGATCTGACCGCGCCGGACAAGGGCGGCTACGCGGTGCTGGTCATGACCGACCAGTACGGCCTGGAGTTCATGACCGACAGCGACGGCGACGGCAAGCTGGACACGTGGGCGGGCGGTGGCTCCACCTACCACCCGGCGTATCTCAAGCTGACCCGGGACGGCGACACCTACACCGCGTACGCCGGCAAGGACGGCGAGACCTGGTCGCAGGTCGGCAACGCCCAGGTGCCGTCGGCCACCGGCACCGGTGACGCGGGGATGGTCGCCGGCGCGGCCAACGTCAACTACCCCGGCGAGAACATCGAAGCCGTCTTCAGCGGATTCTCCGTCACTTCCTGACACGCCGGCATCACCAGGCACCACCGCCGCTTCCCGGCAGGCCTCCCCCTGGGGGCCTGCCGGGGACCACTCCCTGCACCGCCGTGAGAGAGGGAACCGACCCCCATGGCACGTACGTCCTCAGCTGTCGCGGGCTTCGTCGCCGGCGTTGTCGTGGCCGCGAGCACCACCGCGATCGCCGTCACCGATACGACGACCACCGGCACCGACCTCAATTCCAAGGCCACCGCCACCTGGCTGACCGTCAAGGTCGCCGACGCCATGGGCACAAGAGACACCCTCACCTGGGTGCCCACCGGGTCCTTCGCCGACTCCGCGGCGGAGCGGGTCCCGCGCTACCCGATGACCGCCATCAAGGGCAAGGACACCAAGGAGCTGAAGCTCTCCGCCGTGCGCAACGAGCAGGTCTCGGCGCAGTTGGCGATCGCGTCCGGCAAGGACCTCGACAACGTCAAGGCCGTGGTCGGCGACCTCACCGGGCCCGGCGGTGCGAAGCTGTCCGGTGACGACACCCAGGTCCGGTTCGTCAAGTACGTGCCCGTGCAGCGCTCCAAGAGCGAGGTGGACTGGTCCGCCACCATCGACCAGGTCAGCTCCGGCAAGGAGGTCTCCGGCGACCGCAACCCCGATGTGGTCGGCGACGCACTCGACGAGCGGTCCTCCGTGGATGTGCCCGCCTACGCGGCGCAGCCGCTGTGGTTCACCTTCCACATCCCCGAGAAGGCCAGGCCCGGCACCTACACCGGCACGGTGAAGGTCGACGCCGACGGCCGCACCCAGGCCAGTTACCCACTGACCATCGAGGTCGCGGACGCGAGCGTGCCCGACCCCGAGGACTACGACTTCTTCCTCGACGTGTGGGCGCAGCCGGAGACGATGGCCAAGAACCACGGCGTGAAGCTCTGGTCCGACCGGCACTGGAAGCTGATCGAAAGGTACAACCGCGACTTGGCCTCACGCGGCCAGAAGGTCATCAACACCACCATCGTCGACAACCCGTGGCACCACCAGTGGTCGCTCGGCACCCGGGAGTCGCAGACGGCCACGCCGTACACCAGCATGGTGGGCTGGACGTGGGACGGCGACGAGTTCGCCTTCGACTTCTCCCGCTGGGACAAGTACGTCCAGACCGCGAGACGCGCCGGGCTCGGGCCCGGCATCGGCGCCTTCTCCATGCTGGCGTTCCAGGACCAGGAGCACCTCACCTACACCGACACCCGCACCGGCAGGACCGTCTACGAGAACGTGGATCTGGGCGGGGAGCGCTGGCGGGAGGCGTGGGGTGCGTATCTGCCGGCCTTCGAGGCCCATCTGAAGACGAAGGGCTGGCTGGAGGACACGTGGCTGTCCTTCGACGAGCGGCCGATCGAGACCATGAGGGTGGTCAAGGACTTCGTCCACGAGGTCGCGCCGGTCTTCGACGACCGTATCTCCGTGGCCGGGTCGATCAGCACGGAAGGTGTCGCGTCGAACCTGTCCGTCGACTGGGGCGGCATCGACGCGATGACGAAGGAGAAGGCGGCCGAGCGGCGCAAGGCCGGCAAGATCACCACCTTCTACGTGTACGGCTCGCCGGCCCACCCCAACACGCTGTCGTACTCCCCCGCCGTCGAGTCGCGGATGCTGCCGTGGATCTCCGCCCAGCGGAACCTGGACGGGTTCCTGCGCTGGTCGTACAACAGCTGGACCAGCGACCCCTTCCGCCAGCCGGTGCACATCTTCACCCAGGGTGACGAGTACCTGGTCTATCCGGGCAAGGACGGCCCGATGTCCAGCATCCGCTGGGAGCAGCTGAAGGAGGGCGTCGAGGACTACGAACTCATCGCCCGGCTACGGAAGAAGGAGGGCGGCGGCACCGACAGCGACGCGCTGACCGAGGCCCTCACCACCGCGACGCGGGACCTCGACGGCCGTACGAAGGACGTCGGCGACATCGAGACCGCGCGGGCGGCAGTGGTGAAGGGGCTGACGTCATGAGAGGACGATGGACATCCCTGTTGCTCGCCACCCTTCTGTCTGTCATGCCCCTGACCAACGCGGTCTCCGCGGCACCGGCCGAGGCTGAGCCGCAGGCCAAGCACACCGTCACGTACGACCAGTACTCCGTGAAGGTCGACGGCGAACCCCTGTACATCTGGGGCGCCGAGTTCCACTACTTCCGGCTGCCCAGCCCCGACGCGTGGCGCGATGTGCTGCAGAAGATCAAGGCGGGTGGCTTCAACGCCGTCTCGCTCTACTTCGACTGGGGCTACCACTCGGCCAAGCCGGGCTCGTACGACTTCACCGGCGTCCGCGATGTGGAGCGGCTGCTGGACGAGGCCGAGCGCGCGGGCCTGTATGTGATCGCCCGCCCCGGCCCGTACATCAACGCCGAGGTCTCCGGCGGCGGCCTGCCCGCCTGGCGCAAGACGCAGGCCGGCGTGAACCGCACCTCCGAGCCGGAGTACATGAAGGCGGCCCGGGAGTGGATGAGCAGGATCAACCCGATCATCGCCCGGCACCAGCTCACCCGCGGCACCGGCAACGTGATCCTCTACCAGGTCGAGAACGAGTACCAGGGCGGACGCCAGGACGCCGACTACATGCAGACGCTCATCGACTGGGCGAAGGAAGACGGCATCGACGTGCCCACCTTCGTCAATGACGGCGGAGCCAACAAGAACTGGGTCAGTGGCAAGGGAGCCCCGGACATCTACGGCTTCGACGCCTACCCGCAGGGCTTCGACTGCAAGGACCCCGATGCCTGGAGGAACCTGCCCGACTACAGCTATGTCAACGAGTGGAAGCCCGAGTCCCCGCTGATCATCCCGGAGGCACAGGGCGGCGCCTTCGACCCGTGGGGCGGCACCGGCTACCAGGACTGCGCGAAGCTGACCGGGACCGACTTCACCCGGGTGTTCGGCAAGATGAACATCGCCGCCGGAGTGACCGGCCAGTCCTTCTACATGACGTACGGCGGCACCAACTGGGGCTGGCTCGCCGACCCCAACGCGGTCTACACGTCGTACGACTACGGGGCCCCGATCAACGAGTCCCGCCAACTGACCGACAAGTACCAGGAGTTCAAGCGCCTCGGGTACATGGTCGGCTCCGTCACCTCACTGGCGCGCACCGACAAGGCCGAGGCACCCACTCCTTCCGATGAGGCACTGCGCGTCGACCGGCGCGTCAACCCCGACGACGGCACCCAGTTCTTCACCGTCCGGCACGCCGACACCCGCGTGAAGGACAAGGACGAGACGACGCTGTCGCTGACCGGCGCGGACGGCGACTACCCGCGCGTGCCGCAGCAGGGCGCGATCACCGTCGACGGCCGGGACGCCAAACTCCTGGTGGCGGGCTACGACTTGGGCGACGACCAGCGGCTCGTCTACTCCACTTCCGAGATCATGACGCACGCCAGGATCGGCGACCGGAACGTGGCGCTGCTGTACGGGCGTGAGGGCGAGGCCGGTGAGACCGTGCTGCGGTACGCCGAGCGGCCTGAGGTCACCGTCCTCGACGGCGATGTCACCACCACCTGGGACGCCGAGCGCGGCGATCTGCGGCTGAACTACACCCACAAGGGCATGGCCCGGGTGCTGGTGAACGGTCTGGAACTGCTCATCGCCGACACCGCCGAGACCGCCCACTGGTGGCGGCAGGACACCACCGCGGGCCCGGTCCTCGTACGCGGCCCGTCCCTCGTCCGTACGGCGGACCTGGCGGGCGGCACTCTGAAACTGACCGGCGACTCCACCAAGGCCGCGAAGATCGAGGTCATCGCGGACGCCAAGAAGGCCAAGAAGGTGACTTGGAACGGCCGCGCGGTCGCCGTCACCCAGGCGCCGCGCCCCGTCGAGCTGCCCGAGCTGACCTCGTGGAAGTACAAGGAAGAGGCACCGGAGTCCGCTCCCGGCTTCGACGACTCCACCTGGACCACCGCCGACCACCTCACCGCCAACAACCCCGCCCTGGACGGGTCACTGCCGGTGCTCGCGATGGACGAGTACGGCTACCACCACGGCAACGTCTGGTACCGCGGCCGGTTCAGGACCACAGGGACGGCGACCGCGCTCGCACTCGACGCCAACACGGGTCCGACCGGCCAGTACGCGGTCTGGCTCAACGGCCGCCACCTCGGCAGCTCCGGCGACGGCGCGCACACCTTCGACATACCGGCGGGCACGCTGAAGGACAGCGAGGACAGTGGGGACACCAAGGACCGCGGGGACAACGTGCTCTCCGTCCTCGTGGAGAACGCGGGCCACAACGAGGAATGGGGCCACGACTACTCCAAGGAGCCGCGCGGCCTGCTCGGCGCCGAGGTGATCGGCGGGGCCTCCACACTCACCTGGAAGATCCAGGGCAGCCGCGGTGGCGAAGACCCGGTCGACACCGCCCGGGGCCCGTACAACAACGGCGGGCTGTACGGGGAGCGGGCCGGCTGGTCGCTGCCGGGCTTCCCCGACGGCGGCTGGAAGCGCACCACCCTGTCCGCGCAGAGCGCGAAGACCGGGCCCGGTGTGCGCTGGTACCGCACCACCGCCCGGCTCGACCTGCCACGGGGCCAGGACAACGCGATCGCACTCGATCTCGCCGAAGCCGACGGCGGCAGCACCGGCTACCGCGCCCAGATCTTCGTCAACGGGTGGCTGATCGGCCGCTACCTGCCGGACACCGGGCCCCAGACACGTTTCGTCATCCCCAAGGGCATCCTGCGCGAGCAGGGCACCAACACCATCGCCCTGGCCGTCTGGTCCAACGAGGCTGACGCGGGCCCGGGTTCGGCGAAGCTCGTGGACCTCGGAGCCTCCGTCGGCGGTATCGACGTACGCCCCGTCGCCGCGCCCTCGTACAACGCGAAGACGTATGCCATGCCGGACTCGGGCGTGCACGTCGCCGTCGACGCCGAGCCGTTCCTGAGCACCGGCACCGCCACCAAGGTCCCCGTCACTCTCACCGTGCCGAAGGACGCGCCGACTGCCCGGAGCGTCGAGCTGGCGCTTAACGTCCCGGACGGCTGGACCGCGACCACCGAGGACACCACCCGTTTCCACCGGGTCCGGCCCGGTGACAAGGTGACCGCGGCCTACACCGTCACTCCGCCGGGCGACCCGGTCCATTACGCCGTCCTGTCCGCGACCGCCACGCTCACGCAGCCCGGCCATCCGGACACCGTCACCGGCGTACGGGCCGTGCAGGTGCCGCCGCCGGGGCTGTCCGCCGACGCCCACGTGAGCGACCTGACCCTGGTCAAGGCGGTCAACGGCTGGGGCCCGGTGGAGAAGGACGCCTCCAACGGCGAATCCGCGGCGGGTGACGGACGGACGCTGTCGGTCGGCGGCACCACCTACACCAAGGGCCTCGGCGTGCACGCGAACAGCCAGATCCGGGTCTACCTCGGCGGCGGCTGCACCCGGTTCACCGCCACCGCCGGGGTGGACGACGAGGTCGGCGACAACGGCAGCGTCTCCTTCCAGGTGATCGCCGACGGCCGCTCACTCGCGACCACACCGGTGCTGCGCGGCTCCGACGGCGGCACCGACATCGACGTGGACGTGACCGACGCCCGCTGGCTGGACCTGCTGGTCGACGGCGACGGGGATGTCTCCACGGACCACGCCGACTGGGCCGACGCCAAGGTGACCTGTACGGGAGGCACCTCGTGAACCTCGCCCGAGTGGGACGGCCGCGTACCCCACTCGCCGCAGCGTTGGCCGCCGTCGGCTCGGCACAGTAGGAGGCGGCACAACATGCATCCGATAGGAAGCAGGTTTGCGACCCTGCTGCTGGCGGTCGTGGCCGTCGTGGCAGGGACGGTGGCACCCGCCGACGCCGGTGAGCAGGACGATCGGCAGGGCAGATCTCAGGACAACCGGCGTGCCTGGACGGGGACTTGGGCGACCGCGCCGAGCGAGCACTTCGACGTCTCGGGGATGTCCGAGGTGACGGTACGGATGCCGGTGCGCACCAGCGTCGGCGGCTCCTCGGTACGCATCCGGCTGACCAACGCCTACGCGACCGAGCCGGTGACGATCGGGCACGCGACCGTGGGGCTGCGCGACAGCGGTTCCTCCGTCGCGCACCCGTACGGCCTGCGGTTCGGCGGGAAGCGTGAAGTGACCGTCCCGGCGGGCGGCGAGGCGGTCAGCGATCCGGTGCGCCTGGCCGTACCGGCCCTCGCCGACCTCGTGGTCAGTCTTTATCTCCCCGGCCGGGTCACGCACATCACCGACCACTGGTGGGCACAGCAGACCGTGTACTGGACGGATTACGGGGCGGGCGACCACGCCGCCGACACCGCCGGTGACGCCTACACCTGGACCACCACGAGCTGGCCGTTCCTCAGCGGTGTCGATGTGACCGCGCCGAGGACCGGATCGGTGGTGGCGCTCGGCGACTCGATCACCGACGGGTCCTTCTCGACGCCCGACACCAACCAGCGCTGGCCCGACCTCCTGTCCGCCCGGCTGAACGCCTGCCTGCCCGGCGCCGGGGTGCTCAACGCGGGCATCACCAGCAACCGGATCACCGCCGGGACCACGACCAACCCCTCCGCCCTGGACCGCCTCGAACGGGACGTGCTCTCGCAGCCGGGAGCCAGGACCCTGCTCCTCTTCGAGGGGATCAACGATCTCGGCGGGGCGAGCGCCGAGCAGATCATCGCCGGCATGACGGAGATCGCCGACCGGGCGCACCGGCGCGGGATGCGGGTCGTCGCCGCCACGATCACGCCGTACAAGGACTTCACCTGGGGCGGCTGGAGCGAGGAGACGGAGGCCCGGCGGCAGCGGGTCAACGCGTTCGTCCGGGACTCCGGCGGGGTCTTCGACGACTACGCCGACTTCGACAAGGCGGTGCGGGACCCGGCGGACCCGCGGCGGCTCGGCGCGGCGTACGACTCCGGCGACCATCTGCACCCCAACGACGCCGGAATGAAGGCCTTCGCCGATTCCGTCGACCTGACCGCGCTCGGCCTCGGCCGGGGCTGTTCCTGAGGAGGACTCGTGCTGGGAGTGCGTCGCGTACACGCAGTGTTCGGGCATCGAAGATGCGTGGCCCTGGCAGCGGCCGTCGTGGCCACGTTGGCGGTGCTGGTCCCGGCGGCGCCCGTCGAGGCCGCCGGTCAGCAGGCGTGGACGGGTACATGGGCCACCGCGCAGCACGCCTCGTACGACCCGGGAACGTCGGAGGTGACGGTACGGATACCGGTGCGGGTGAGCGCCGGCGGGTCGAGCGTGCGGATCCGGCTGACCAACGGCTTCACCGCCGAGCCGGTGACGATCCGGCACGCGACCGTGGGTCACAGTGACGGTGGCGCCGCCGTCGCGAAGCCGTACGGGCTGCGGTTCGGCGGCGAGGACGAGGTGACGATCGCCGCCGGGGAGCAGGCGGTGAGCGATCCTCTCCGGCTTCCCGTGCGGGCCCGCGGCGACCTGGTCGTCAGTCTGTACTTCCCCGGTCGGCTCACTCATGTCAGTCAGCACTGGATGGGGCTGCAGACCGTCTACTGGACGCCCGACGGCGGCGGGGATCACGCCGGGGACGCCGACGGGGACGCCTTCACCAGGACCGATTCCACCTTCCCGTTCCTGACCGGAGTCGACGTACGGGGCGGTGACGCGGCGGGCTCCGTGGTGGCGCTCGGCGACTCCATCACCGACGGCGCGTCCTCCACCGCGAACACCAACCGGCGCTGGCCGGACTATCTGGCGGCGCGGCTGTCGGCCTGCTCGACCACCGCCGGAGTGCTGAACGAAGGCATCAGCGGCAACCGGATCACTGCCGGGACCGACGGCAACCCGTCGGCACTGGACCGGCTGGAGCGCGATGTGCTGTCGCAGCCGGGCGCCCGGACGGTGATCCTTTTCGAGGGAGTCAACGACCTCAGCTGGGGTGGTGCCAGCGGCGATCAGGTGATCGACGGCATGAAGGAGATCGCCCGGCGGTCGCACGCCCGCGGGCTGCGGGTGATCGGCGCGACCGTCGTCCCGTATCGCGGCTGGGGCGACTGGTGGACCGAGGCCAAGGAGGCCGACCGGCAGAGGGTCAACGCGTTCGTCCGGGACTCGGGCGGCGTCCTGGACGGCTACGCCGACTTCGACGAGGCGGTACGGGACCCGGACGACCCCACCCGCTACGCCGCCGCCTTCGACTCGGGCGATCACCTGCACCCCAACGACACCGGTATGAAGGCGTTCTCCGACGCGGTCGACCTGGCCGGCCTCGGGGTGGCCCGCGACTGCCCCTCGGCCCGCGTCCGGCTCACCCCGTACCGGCCGAGCCTGGAGGCCGGCGGCCGGGGCACGGAGATCACCTCGACCGTCACCAACACCGGCCCCACGACGGTCACCCAGGTCACCACGGGCCTGGATCTCCCCGACGGCTGGTTGGCGGAGCCGGCCGGCAGTCCGCGGATCCGCTCGCTCGCCCCGGGTGACAGCGCCGCCGTCACCTGGACGGTGACCCCGGCGGCCGACGCGGCCTGGGGCACTCACCCGGTCGCGGTGAACACCTCCTTCCGCCAGGACGGCCGGATCCGGCGCGACTCCGACAGTGTGGACGCCACGGTGACCCCCGTCCCCTCCGAGGTGCGGTCGCCGTATCGGACGACCGACTCCACCACGGAAGACGCCCAATACGCGCAGAACGGAGGCCAGTTCGCCATCTGGGCGGGCGGCCAGGACCTCTCCGGCTGGAAGGACGAGAAGGCGACGGTCTACCTCGCCGACGCCGCTGGGCCGTCCGGCACCGTGATCGCCCGGGTCGCCGGTCAGACCGGCAGCGGCCCGTCCGCCAAGGCGGGGATCGCCGTCGCCAACGACCTCACGGCACCGGAGGCGGGCGGCTACGCGGTGCTCACCATGTCGAAGCAGTACGGCCTGGAGTTCCTGACCGACAGCGACGGCGACGGAAAGCTCGACACCTGGGCAGGCGGCGGCAGTTCGTACCACCCGGCCTGGCTGAAGCTCGTCCGCGACGGCTCCACCTACACCGCGTACGCCGGCCCCGACGGCACCGCCTGGCAGCGGGTCGCCACCGCCACCGTGCCGTCCGCGAGCGGCACCGGCGACGCCGGACTGGTCGCGAGCGCCGTCAACCTCAACTACCCCGGCCAGACCACGACCGCACTCTTCGACTCCTTCTCCACCCACGAGTGAGAGGCACGTTCATGGCAGTCAACCGCCGACATTTCATGACCACCGCGGCCGCCCTCGGCGGCGCCGTGCTGCTCGCCCCGCCCGGAACCGCCCAGGCCCTCGCCGGCACGACGGTGTCCGGCGGCTCCGGCATACCCGACTACCAGCCCACCAAGGCGTCCCTCGACACCCATCCCGTGCCGCGCTGGTACAAGGACGCCAAGTTCGGCATCTTCGTCCACTGGGGCGTCTACTCGGTGATCGCCGGCGCGACGCCGAGAAGCGCCTCCGAGTGGTACCTCTGGTATCAGAGCACCAAGGACACCGCCGAGTGGAAGTACCACCGCGACACCTACGGCGAGGACGTCACCTACGACGACCTCATCCCGCAGTTCAAGGCCGAGAAGTACGATCCCGACGCCTGGGTGAAGCTGTTCGAGCAGGCGGGCGCCGAGTACTTCGCGCTGACCAGCAAGCACCACGACGGATTCGCCCTCTACCCCAGCAAGGTGACGGACCGTCACTCCGTGGCGTACGGCCCGAAGCGCGACCTCGTCGGTGAGCTGATGACCGCGGCCCGCAAGCGCGGCACCGTGCGCCCGGGCCTGTACTACTCGCTCGGCGAGTACTTCAACCCGGCGATCGGCCGGCCGATGCGCAACTTCTACACCGACGAGGAAATCCCGATGACCGGCTACAAGCCGGTCGAGGACTACGTGGGCGACTACGAGCTCAAGCAGCTCTACGAGATCATCGACCGCTACGACCCGGAGCTGCTGTGGGCGGACGGACAGTGGTTCCGGCCCACCGGCGAACCGCCGTGGCGCAGCGAAGAACCCCTGGCCCACTACTACAACGAGGCCAAGAACCGTAAGCGCCCCAAGGGCGTGGTGATCAACGACCGGTTCGACACCCACTTCGACTTCGCGACGTACGAGCAGCGCACCAACCCCACGATGGATCCGCAGAAGTGGGAGTGCTGCATGACCATGGGCTACTCCTGGGGCTACAACAAGCACGAGCCGGACGAGGACTACAAGACCTCCGAGTTCCTGATCCAGCTGCTCGCCGACGTGGTCAGCAAGAACGGCAACCTGCTGCTCAACATCGGTCCCAGGCCGGACGGCACGATCCCCGAGATCATGCAGGAGCGGCTGAAGGACATCGGCGCCTGGCTGAAGGTCAACGGCCCGGCGATCTACGGGTCGACGCCCTGGGTGCGGGCGGAGGAGGAGGGCAGCTCGCTCGGCATCCGCTACACCGTCTCCCCGGGCAAGTTCAACATCATCGTGCTGGGTGCGCCCAGCGGCACCCTCTCGGTGCCCGGCGACATCCCCATCAGCGCCACGTCCCGGATCCGGCTGCTCGGCACGAGCGGCAGTCTGAGGTGGACCCGCCGTGACGGAAAGATCAACATCACCGTCCCGTCCTCCCTGCCCAGCGACATCGCCAACGTCTTCACCGTCGACTGGGCCCGGTGAGCGGCATGGGAATCAGTAACGGTACCCGGTTCGACACCCTGGGCCCCACCCTCACCGTCACCACACAGCCGGCCGAGCCGGCCGTCGGTGACACGGTCACCGCCACCGCGGTCCTCACCAACGACTGCCCCTTCCCTCTCCGCAACGCCGTGCTTCACCTGATCGACCCCGGCGCCACCACGGCGGCGAAGACCATCCCGCTCGGCGACCTGCGGCTGGGCGCGAAGACGACCCGGCGCTGGGAGACGGCGATGCCGGCCGATGTGGCCGGGAACGTGTCGTTCACCGCGCACGTGGTCTTCGACGTCGACGGGCGCAGCAGCGACTGCGCGCGGTCCGCGAAGACGTTCACGGTGCCCTACGAGCCCAACGGGGTGCGGGGCCCGTACCGGGTGTTCGCCACGGCCGACGACGCCGAGTTCGGCCAGTACGGCAGCCAGTTGGTGATCTGGGCGGGCGGCCGGGACCTGTCCGGCGGCGCCGACGAGAAGGGGATCATCCACCTCCCCGGCTCCGCCACCGAGTCGAGTGTGGTGCAGGTCAAGGCGGTCAGCCTCACCGGCAGCGACAACCCCACCGCGAAGTACGGCATCGCCCTCGCCAACGATCTGGCCGCGCCCGAGAAGGGCGGCTACGCCGTGCTGACCATGTCCGCGCGGTTCGGTCTGGAGTTCATGACCGACAGCGACGGCGACGGCCGGCTCGACACCTGGGCAGGCGGCGGCGGTTCGGCTCACCCGTCCTGGCTGCGGCTGGTCCGCTCCGGCACCACGTACACGGCGTACAGCACCACCAACGAGCTGTCCTGGACCGAGGTCGCGAGCGTGACGGTGCCCTCGGCGAGTGGCGCGATGGACGCCGGCGTCGTCGCCAGCGCGGTCAACGCCAACTATCCGGGCACGACCGTCCGGGCGATCTTCGACCGTTTCTCCGTGGAGCAGGCATGAGTCCCTACCGCTCCGAGGAGGACTTCCTCGCCCCGCCCGTCTCGATCACCGTCGAGCCGTCCGCTCCCGAGCCCGGTCAGGCGGTGACACTGACGGCCGAGCTCACCAACACCACGCGGATCGCGCTGCGCGGCTCGGTGCTGTATCTCTCCATGGACGGCGCCGGCCAGGCGGCCTCCGTCCTCGGCAGGGTGGCGCCCGGCAAGTCGGTGACCCGCACCTGGAAGACCCGGCTCCCCGACGATGCCGAGGGAGTGGTCCCCTGCATCGCGCACGCGCTCTTCGACGTGCACGAGGGCGGATCCGACTGCACCCGCGCGACCTCTTCGCTGAAACTGCCGTACAGGTCGCTGGCCGGTGCCTTCGACAACGCCGGCATCTCCTCCGACGACGCCACCACCACCGCCGACATCGACGGCTCGCGTTCCAGCCTGTCCGCCCAGGCGCTGGCCTCGGTCGGACTGACTCCCGGAGCTTCGGTCACCTACGGCGGGACGGCCTTCACCTGGCCGGACACCGAGCCCGGGGCCAAGGACAACGTGGTGTCCTCCGGGCAGACCGTACGGCTGTCCGGCACCGGCTCGCGGCTGGCCTTCCTCGGCACCTCCACCTGGGGCGACGGCAAGGGGTCCGGGAAGGTCGTGTACACGGACGGTACGGAGCAGGCCTTCTCCGTCGAGGTCCCCGACTGGTACTCGGCGCACCCCGCGGCCGCGGTGGTCCTGCCGTACCGCAACACCCCCTCGGGCCAGGACAGGAACCCGGTCAGCCTCTTCACCTTCGCCATCGTGCTGGAGGACAAGGAACTGCGCTCCGTCGTGCTGCCGAAGGTCAGCGACGGCCTGCCGAGCGGTGGTCCCGCTCTGCACATCTTCGCGATGACCGTCGCCTGATCCGGGCTGCGGTGCGGTCACATCCCACCGTGGCCCGGAAGATCCGAAAAGTTCTGAGAGGACGTTCATGACAGGCAATCAACCCCTCAGCCGCAGACGTCTGCTGACCGGAGCGGCCGCGTTCGGCGGAGTGGTGCTGCTGACGCCGTCGCCGGGTGCCCACGCCGCACCAGCGGCCGCGGACAAGGCCGCGAAGCCGTTCGACACGACCCCCGCGTCGGTCGCGCTGCGACGACTGCTGCCCGACCACCACCGGCAGGTGACGTTGCGCGCGCTGGACGGCGGCAGCGCCGACCGGTTCAAGGTCACCGGCCGGGCCGGGGCGATCACCGTGGAGGGCACCAGTCCGGCGGTATTGCTGACCGGCCTCCACACCTATCTGGCGCGGGCGGCGATGGCCGACATCTCCTGGAACGGCGAACAGCTGAACCTCCCCAGGTCGCTGCCCGCCCCCGACGGGGAGATCGCCGGATCGGCGAACGTGCCGCACCGGTTCGCCCTCAACGACACCAACGACGGTTACACCGGCCCCTACCGGGACTGGGACGCGTGGGAACGCGAGCTGGACGTGCTCGCGCTGCACGGCATCAACAGGGTGCTGGTCTACACCGGCGGCGACGCCGTCTACTACGACACCTTCCGGCAGTTCGGCTACTCCGACGCCGAGATGCGGGCGTGGATTCCGGCACCGGCCCATCAGCCGTGGTGGCTGCTGCAGAACATGTCGGGGTTCGGCGGTCCGGTGTCCAAGCGGCTCATCGAGAGGCGCGCCGATCTCGCCCGGAAGATCACCGACCGGGTGCGCGAACTGGGCATGACACCGGTGTTGCCCGGCTACTTCGGCACCGTGCCGGACGACTTCGTCGCCAAACACGGCGGGGACGCGGCCGTGGTCCCCCAGGGTTCCTGGGGCGCCTTCAAGCGACCCGACTGGCTCGACCCACGCACTACGGCCTTCGACGAGGTGTCCGCCGCCTTCTACCGGGCCCAGTCGGAGCGGTTCGGCGACAGCACGATGTACAAGATGGACCTGCTGCACGAGGGCGGCAACCCCCGTGACGTTCCGGTCGGCGAGGCCGCGGCGGCCGTCGAAGGGGCACTCCAGAAGGCTCACCCGGGCGCGATCTGGGCCATCCTGGGCTGGCAGTCCAACCCGTCCGAGGCGCTGCTCGACGGGGTCGACAAGTCCCGGATGCTGATCGTGGACGGCCTGTCCGACCGCTACACCACCGTCACGGACCGGGAGAGCGACTGGGGCGGCACCCCGTACGCCTTCGGCAGCATCTGGAACTTCGGCGGCCACACCCCGATGGGCGCCAACGCCCCGGACTGGGTGGAGCAGTACCCCAAGTGGCGTGACAAGGAAGGCAGTGCGCTCGCCGGGATCGCGGCGATGCCGGAGGCCGCCGACAACAACGCGCCCGCGCTCGCGCTCCTCACCGACCTGGCGTGGACACCCGGCACCATCGACCTCGACGACTGGTTCGCCGCGTACGCCGTGTCCCGCTACGGAGGCGAGGACCCGCACGCCGTCGCCGCCTGGAAGACGATCCGCGAGACCGCGTACAACGTGACCCGCGAGGACGGGTGGAGCGAGGCACCCGACGGGCTGTTCGGCGCCCGGCCGAGCCTGGGCGCCAACAAGGCCGCCGCCTGGGGCCCTGAGGCCGACCGCTACGACACCACGGCCTTCGACACGGCACTCACCGAACTGCTCCAGGTAGCACCACGACTGCGACACAGCTCCGCCTACGCCTACGACCTCGCCGACGTGACCCGTCAGGTGCTGTCCAACCGCAGCCGGGTGCTGTTGCCCCGGATCAGGGCGGCGTACGAGGCCGAGGACCGCGCCGGCTTCGACCGGCTCACCAGGACCTGGCTCAGTTGGATGAAGCTGATGGACAAGGTGCTGGCCACATCCCCGCAGCACCTGCTCGGACGGTGGCTGGCCGACGCCCGGTCCTGGGGCGCCACCAGGGCGGAGAAGGACCAACTGGAGTACGACGCACGGTCGATCATCACCACCTGGGGCGGCCGGGAGAGCAGCGAGGAAGGGCTGCACGACTACGCCAACCGGGAATGGGCGGGACTGGTCGGCGGCCTGTACCTCACGCGCTGGAAGACGTACTTCGGCGAGCTGTCCGCGGCGCTCGCGGCCGGCCGGCAGCCGGACGGGATCGACTGGTTCGCGCTGGAGGACCGCTGGGCGCACCGGCACGACAGCTACCCGGTGAAGACGTCCGGCGACATCCACAAGCTGGCCCGCCAGGTGCGGGACACCCTGGCCGCGGACCCACACCAGGTGACGCTGACCGCGTCCGCGGACCGGGGATCGGTCACCGAGGGCCGCCCGGTCACGGTCACCGTGTCGTTCACCAACCGCAATGGCTTCGGCCCCGCGACGGAGGTGAGGCTGTCCGTCGACGCACCGGAGGGGATGACCGCCGAGCCCGTCGGTACGACCACCGCGGCGTCCCTCGCCCCGGGCGAGACCTTCTCTGCGGCCTTCCGGGTCACCCTCACCGCGGCCGCCGATGCGCTGATCTCCCGGGTGCCGGTGAGCGCGTCCTTCCGGACAGGCGGTTCGCGGGGCTCGGCCTCGGCGGTGGTCCGGCTGATGGCGGGCACCGGGGTGACGGACCCCTACCGGAGCGCATCCTTCAACGACGCGGTCTTCGGCCAGTCCGGGGACGCGCTCGCCATCGAGGGCGCGGGCGCCGACCTGTGGGGCGGCACCAACGAGTTCGGCACGGTCTACCGGGCCGCCGCTTTCGGTCCCGCTGCGAGTGCCACGGTCCGGGTCACCTCGCAGGACAGCACCGGGCCCTGGGCCCGCGCCGGGCTCATCGTCCGCAATGACCTCTCCACGAACGGCAGCGGCTCGAACGGCGACGGCTCCGCCGGGTACGTGAATCTGGCGGTGACTCCGTCCAACGGATGTGCGCTGTCCTGGGACTCCGAGGGCAACGGCCGGTTCGACTCCATCGAGCTGGCCGGTTCCGGCACCGCCCCGCTACACCTGCGCCTGACACGCTCCGGCGACACCTACACCGGCGAGTGCAGCACTGACGGCGTCACCTGGACCAAGGTCGGCACCGCCACCCCGGGCGGAGCTGCCGGCCACCAGGACATCGGTGTCTTCATGACGGCCGCCAACGGCTGGACCGGCACCCGAGGGATCGCCGGGTTCGAGGACTTCTCCGTCAGCTGAGGGGGCTGGCGGGGCCGGGCCGCCCAACTCGCCGGACATCGAGCTCCACTGTCCCGCTCGGTGTCCGGCG
The DNA here is from genome assembly GCF_024612035.1 of Streptomyces sp. DSM 40750. GTDB lineage: Bacteria > Actinomycetota > Actinomycetes > Streptomycetales > Streptomycetaceae > Streptomyces. Next base: position 10,975,985 of record NZ_CP102513.1, on the reverse strand, counting down.
TCGATGGCGGGCGCACCGGCCGGCCCATCCGCGACGGAGCGACGACGGACCGGACGGACTGGTCGACAGGGCGAACGAGACCTTGAACGAAACTGCCGGCACTGGCCGAAGAGCTGCTGGAGCGTGAAGTGCCCCGCCGTTGACGTTCGATGCCCGAGCGGAAGAGGGACAGCCTTTCCTGGTCAGCCGGTCGGTCCGCACTGGCAGGGCAGCGCCGACGTGTCACGGGGCCCAAGGCCGAGCGATGCCGTGGGGTCGGCGGGCCCGCCACATGTGCCGCGGACCGGCTTTCGGAGGCTCGTCACCGCTCGCGCAAGCTCAAGCGCCTGGGTATCGCGGCGTCATGGCCACGGTCACAGTGTCACAGTGCTGTTCGAAGACGGTTCCCTCTCGATGTACGGGGGTGGAAACAGCACTCCCATGAGGCACTATCACCGGAACATTCCGACTCGGGGGGACTTCTCATGGCTCACACGACTCGTTCACGCCGTACCACCGCCGTACTCGCCGCACTCACGCTCGGCGTCATGGCACTGACCGCATGCAAGGGCTCCGCCGAGGAGGACACGGCCGCCCCGAGCGCGACAGCGAGCCCTTCGGCTGCGGACACGCACGAGGGCACCGACACTCCCTCGACAGCCGACCCGAGCGACGGTGGCAGTGACAGCGGCGACTCCACCGCCAGACCTGGCAGCACCCCGCCGTCATCAGAGCCCGGCTCGGACGACGGTCAGGACGGAGGCGTGGGCATGTGTGAGACGACCGACTTGAGCTACAACGTCACCGTCGCGTCCAAGCCCGTCAACCACGCCTTGCTGACCGCGACCAACCAGTCCGCAGACCCCTGTCTGCTGCCGGCAGACGAGCTGGTGATCACGATTCCGGGGCTCGACGGCGCCGCCGAACACATGGGGCCTGACGGCGAGGACTGGCTTCTCGGGGCCGGCGAAAGGGCCTACGCCGGGATCATGTTCTCGCGCGCCGACACCGCGGGCGGCAAGAGCGCCGACAAGGTGGAGGTCGCGCTCACCGCCTCCGAGAGCCCGACGACGGTTCCGATCGACGATGGCCCCGTCACGGTCAACGACGGCCAGGTCACCAGCTTCTTCGGCACCGCCGAGGACGCACTCACGTACTGATCACCCCGCACTGGACAGGATTGGACAGCATTCGGGCAACGGCGGCCACCGTCGTCCCCGGATTTCAGGAACACCCCCAGCCGGCATCGTTGATCGACGTGTTGAGCCCGGATTTGCCTGCGGCCCCGTTGGGCAGGAACAAGCCTGCCCGGCCGGGGTCGGGCTTCGGTGCGGGGGCCTTGCTCATGTTGCGGATCTTGAGGTGTTCGTGCGCGATGAAGTCGTGTGCACGGCCCAGGCCGAGGGCGGTCCTGTGTCCGTGGTCGAGGCGCTGACGCCGTACCTTGCCGTGCAGGCGACTTTCTTCACCGCGCGCTGATGGTTGGCGGTGCGGTCCTTGGCCTTGCGGCGCGGGAACCGGGACAGGGCTGCCGCGCCTGTCGCGGGAACCGGGACAGTGCCTGCTGTGCTGCTTCCAGTTTCGCGGCGGCCTTACGCCCGTGGCGCGGGCTGGGCACGAACGCGCCATTGGAGTCGGCGGAAGTTCGCGATGCCCAGGTCGATACCGGCCACGGAGCCGGTCGCCGGCAGCGGCTCTGGTGCGGCCCGTTCGGCGGTCAGCACGACATACCAGCGCCCCGGTCGTGCAGACCACCTTGGGGACGCATCCCCTCCTCAAGGCCGCATGGCGCTGTTGCTGCTTCGGTGGCGACAAGGCATCACGGGCCGGGTCTGGGGCAGATAAAGGAGCTGTGAAGCAACGGTGGTGAGTAACATCCGCACACAACACATTCGTTTACCCGAAGGGGAACTGCCATGACGGGAACGCCATCAGAGACAACTGATCTCAAGGCGCAGTACGCCGCCCAGGTCGCCGCCGACCTCGAGCGCAACGCCAAGGAGCAGGAACGTCTCCACGGGGAGATCGACGCCCTGCAAGACCAACTCCGGAGTCTGCAGCAGGACCACATCGTGCTGGTGAACATGCAGCAGGCACTCGGCGCCGGAACACCTGAGCCCGCTTCCACGGCCGAAGACGCCGCAGCACCTTCCGTTCCCCGCCAGCAGACCGCCACCACCCCGGAAACCGGCAAGCGAACCCGAGCGAAGAAGACCACTCCCCCACAAGGCGGTAAGCAGGCGAAGGCGAAGAAGCCCACCGCCAAAGCCGAGGCCCCCAAGAGCGCCCAGCCCACCCTCATCGAGCTCATCCGCCGCCACCTCACCGAACAGAGCGAACCGCGCTCCGCCGCCGAGGTCGCCACCGCGCTCACCCAGGCTCACCCCGACCGCCGTATCCAGACCAACGTCGTACGCACCACGCTCGAAGCGCTCGTAGCCAAGAGCAACGCCCAGCGCACCAGGCAAGGCTCGTCCGTGTACTACACCGCTCCCGACGCCAAGGAACCGACCACAACGTCGCAGACATCGCAGGCAGACTCCGAGCCCGTACAGGCGAACAGCTGAGGCTGAACTCTCCGCCGGTGCTGTGATCGCGTAGGTTCGCCGGGTTGGGTCGGGTTGCGGTTTCGAGGGGGCGTCCGCTCCAGCGGATGCCTTGCTCGCTTTGGGCACGGGTGCGGTTCTCGCGCTGGGCGGCAAGCGCTGGTGTTCTGCCCGCGCATCGCGAACACTCTGCCCGAGCTCCTTGCGAGGCGTGGAGACATCCTGAGTTGTGGACGTGCTCGGGCGTTACCCTCGGCGCTGAAGGAGGCGGATGACGCGCTTGCCGCGGGCGTGGCCGGTTTCGGTGGCTCGGTGGGCGTCCTGGATTTCGTCCAGGGGATAGACGCGCTCGATGACCGGGCGCAGGTCTTGCCCGTCGACGTGTTCAGCGAGGGTTTTCAGGTCCGCGCGGCGAGGGCGGGCCGCGAGCAGGCGTACGCGCGGGCCGGGCAGGACGATGGACAGCAGGGCGAACGGTATGGCGCCGGCGGAGGGCGAGGCGATGCGACCGCCGGGGCGGAGGGCGCGGCGGTGGTCGCGGAGCGAGGAGCCGTGGCAGTCGAGGGTGGCGTCGAGCTCCTCTTTGAGGGCGTTCGGTGGGGTGGTGGCGTAGTCCAGGGTTACGTCGGCGCCGAGTTCGCGGCAGAACGGGGCGTTGGCGGCGCCGGCGATGGTGGTGACGTGGGCTCCCCAGGCGTGGGCCAGTTGGATCGCCGTGCTGCCGACACCGCCGCTCGCGCCGACCACGAGCAGTCGTTGCCCCGAGCGCAGGCGCAGGGTGTCCCGCAGGGCGCGCAGTGCGGTGACGCCGACCGAGGGCAGGGCGGCGGCTGCCACCCGGTCCATGCCGCTGGTCCGAACGCATGGGGCTTGAACGCGATCACTGGCTCCGTTGGAGTCATGTAGGTCGCTCGCCCCAGTCGAACGTGAACTGGCCCGTGGAGGTGTCGCGGCTGACGTTGCAGCGGACGGGCGCCAGGGAGAATTCCGCTGCCACCCATCCGGCGATCGCCGGAGCAAGGGCCGCCTCCGCGTAGTCGACCTCGACGATCTGCAGCGTCCGGACTGAGATCAGGATGTACGGGCTGGTGTCGACGAGTTCGATGCCGCCGGTTACTTTGCCCAGGCCGAGCCGCAACCAGGCAAGTTCGCGTTCGTTGAGCGCCAGCCGGTTCCCGTAGTAGGCGTTGTGGACTTCGGAAGCGTCCAGCCAGACCCGGTCGCTGACGGGGGCACCCGTGGTCGGCGGGGTCGTCAGGCGGATGGCCTCGGCCGCGATCCCGAGAAACAGCCCGAAGCCGCTCTTCTGCACCTTGAATCGATAGGTCCGCATTCGCCCTCATCAGTGTCGTGGGTCTGGGTGTCGATCGTCGAGGCAGGCTGCAGGGTCGTTGCCGCTGAACCTCCGGCTGACATCGGCTGCGTAGGCGGCCAAGTCTCCTGCTGATGCCTTCTGCCACTGGACGGCGACCCGGATGTGGACACCGAGCATCCGGGCGAGGAGGGCCGCGGGGAGTTCGGCGGCGAGGGTGAACAGAGCGGTGGAGCGGTCCTGCCGGGGCTGGACCCCGATCTTGTGGAGGCGCTGGCCGATCCCTTGATCACCGAGGGGCTGCCCTCGACGGCCACCGGGGAAGAGCCTGCGGGTCAGAACAGTGCGATCCGCCCTGACGGCCACTCGCAGCCCCCAGATCGTACGCCGCCGACGGGTCGTCACCACCGGCGAGGCCACCCTGGAACGCGTCTACGCGGTGACCGGCTTGACGTCGGAGCAGGCCGACGCAGCCAAGATCGCCCGCCGCGTCCGCGACCACTGGGGCATCGAGAACAAGATCCACCAGGTCAGGGACACCACGTACGCCTAGGACGCCTCCCGCGTACGCACCGCAAACACCACCCCATGCGCCATGGCATCCCTGCGCAACCTGACCATCGGCGCCCTCCGTCTGACCGGCTGCGAGAACATCGCCGCCAGACTGCGCAGACACTCCCTCGGAGACCATCCGGCCGCTGACCGCCCTCGGCATCACGTGATCAAACCCGCCGTAACGCCGCCATCTGCCGGGCCGCGCAGAACCGGTTTCACCCGGCGATCTACGCCGGGACAAGGACGGTGAGCCATTCCGCTTCACGTGCCCGGTACCCGTAACGATCCATCAGACCCGACACGATCGCCGGGACGTGGCCGGCTCCGTAGACGATGGCCACCCGGATCGGCTCGTCGGCGCGCTCCGCGTGGATCTCGCCGAGCGCGTCGAGCAACTGTTTGTCGCGCCGACCGGTCAGCGCATGCACCACAGGATCGTCGGCCATCATCTCCGCCCGCAGCGTCAACGGCAGATCGTCGACTTCCAGGTCCTCATCGAGGAAAGCGCGCGGACCGCGCAGCGCGAATACCAGACCCATCACGGGAGCCGCGACCATGAGAAGCAGGTACGTCCATCGCGGCAGTTTCTTCAGGTCCGCGATGGCCTCCGCCGCAGTCACATCCGGGTTGACAACCGGCACGGACTCGGGAAGCAGCAGCTCATCGCGCTGCTCCTGCAGGCCGTTGCGCCGACGCCGTGGGGCGAACCGGTAAGCAAGCGTGAGAGCACTCACTCCGACCGATTTCCCTCGGACTCCCTCCATGACGATGAGGTCGCATTCCCTGAGCCTGAGGCGGACCTGGGAGTAGAACGTCGGCGAAGCCACATGCAGCATCGGGAAGATGACGAATTCAAGTGGCTTCCCTGTCCGCCTCATGGTGATCACAGCAGATCGGACGGCATACCCGGTCACCTCGATGATCTGCATGATTCCCCCGCGAACCTTGCCCGGTTCTTCTTCCACCCGTACCAGGACACGAGCCCGCCCAGGGCCGCGGTTCCCTCCAGCACAAGCCGTGCCGCCAGGCAGTGGGGGATCGAGTACACGATGTCGGCGATCCACCACGGCATCACGCGATCAAGCCGGCCACCACGCGAAAACGACGCAGCCCTGGTGGCCGACTGGTCAGAGCGTGCTGAGATGCTGCCGTCACGGAGCCCGCAGATGGCAGGAGAGACATGGGAACGTGGGGTACCGGTCCATTCGACAGTGACGTCGCCGCAGACTTTGTCGACGGCCTTGGCGGGAGGACGCCGCAGCAGATCATCGACTTGATGGCGAGTGCGTTCCAGCGGGTGCTGGCCCCCGGCATGCGAGTGGATGGCGGGGACGGTGCCGAAGCAGTGGCCGCCGCTGCTCTCATCGCAAGCCGGGTTCCGGACAGCCCCGTCGTGTTCGATCCTGGGGACGGGCCGTCCGAGCCAATCCCTGATCTGCCGCCCTCTCTGCGTCCGATGGCCCAGCAGGCGCTGCACAGGGTCCTACAAGACGGCTCAGAGCTGGCTGCGGGCTGGGTCGAGGGCACGGATGCAGACGAGTGGCGCCGAGCAGTCCAACTGATCGCTCAAACCCTGGGTGTCCCGCACTGACCGCAGGGGCCCGGACCGGCAGCGCCCGGACTGCAGGACTGTTCCGCCAGGGGATCCCTCTGTCATGCGAGTGGAAACGCTTGAGGATGTCCTCGTCGCGGATGAGGACGTCGTTCATCACGGACCGTGCCAAGTTGAGAATCCTTGGACCGGCGAGCTGCTCTTCCGCCTAGGGTCTCGATCATGTTCAAGTCAGGGGTGGGGTTCCTCGCGTTGTTCGGGCTCGGCTGGTGGCTGCTGGGCTCGAGCGCATTCGACGGGTTGACGCAGCTGGTTCTGGTCGGAGTCGGCTGTGCCGTCATGGTGGGGCTGATGCTCGCCGCACGCCGTTTCCTTCCCTCGTCGGCAGGGGGACCATTCCCCGTTGACCGACGCCGACGGTTCAACCAGATCAACGGGCTCCAGTGGCTGCTGATCATCGCCATCGCCGCAGTCTGCCGTCACGTCGGGGTGCCGGTGCTCGTTCCCCCGCTGATCGCGATTGTCGTCGGGCTCCACTTCCTGCCATTGGCGGCAGTGTTCGAGCAGCCCCGACTGCGAATACCGGCGGCCCTGTTGACCGCTTCCGGGGCGGCGGGCATGGCCGTCTGGCTCACGAACGGCACGGACGAGACCGTTCGCCTCGTGGTGGGCCTTATTTCTGCGCTCTCCCTGTGGGGCATGGCGATGTGGACAGTCGCAGGGGCGGCATCCGCTGCCGGGCAAGGGGCAGGAAACAAGAGATCTGACGGCGCGTGACAGCCACCTGTCCAGGTGGCAGAGCGAGTCTCGAGCGTGGGCAGCGGCCATGCCGCGCTGTGCGTCCAGCGGCACTCTCGACCACCTGAGCGAACTTGGTCCGTTGCCGGACGACATCACCGTGCATCTGGACACCGGCTACGACTCCGCCGGCACTCGCACCGAACCGAACAACCGGAGGCTGCACGGGCAGGTTGCCCACAAGGGTGAGAAGGCGCCGATCCAGGCGAGTCAGCGGTGGCACGTGAGCGCACTCATGCCTGAGGAGACGCCTTCCACCCCCTGGCCCGCTGCTACGAACGCCGCACCGCGGTCATCAACGCCTTCTTCGACCTCGCCGACACAGTCATCACCGTCCGCAGCCTGATCCGCCGAGCCTGGACCACTCACCGCTGGGACGCACGCCCTCGGCGCAGACCATGAGCGGCCACCAGCCCGCGCAATCCCAGCTCATTCCACCCTGCGGGCCAGTAGATACGCGCGCTCTGTGTCCGCTTCACCCGGGTACGGCCCTCGCATCAGTGTTGCCTGCATCGCGAATCCGGCAGCAGCAAGGCCCGTGGCCACTTCTTCGGGGCGCAGAGCGAAGAAGTCGAGGGAGACTGGACGGTCGAACCAGGAATCCAGGTGCCGAACCTCCTGGCCCGCGTGGAATGCGGCGAGGAGAAAGCCTCCCGGCTGCAGCACCCGGGCGAACTCCTTATAGGCCAGCGATCGCTCCTCGGCCTGGAGATGGATCAGCGAGTAGAACGCCACCACACCGGCCAGCTCTCCGTCGCCCAACGGCATGTCGAGCATCGATCCGACCCGCACATCCAGGCCAGGCCTACGTGCCTGAGCCACCTCCACCATGCCCGGTGACACATCCAACCCGACGACCGGAACCCCGAGATCGGCCAGGAAACACGCCACCTGGGCAGGTCCACACCCCACGTCGGCGACAAGGCGCTCTTTCGGAACCTGCTCGGCGAATGCCGCCAGCATGGCTCGGTCCAAAGGCTTGGAGACCAGATCCGCAGTGAAGCCCTGCGCGTACACGTCTGCGACCGCGTCGTAGGAGTCCCGGAGGGAGGTGCTGTCCACCCAGCCAGTATGCGACACGCCTCCAGACCCTCGGGTCCGCTCGCGCCAACAGGGACCAGCAGCAGCTCGTCGCCGAGCGGTGTCGGTGGCAGCCCAGCCGGGAAGCCGGATCGAACCAACACAAAGCGTCAACCATCCCATGATCAGCGAACCTGCGCCTGTCGCGTCTCGCCGACCGGCCTCGCCTGCCGCCCACCCGCGCGACCTCTTGGCCAGGCGCTGTCCGGAGCCGCCGGCTGCGCCAGGACGTTCGGCATGGTGGTGCTGGGCGGCAGCGGTGAAGTACTGCTGTTCACCGCCTGGCAGTCGAGCGCGCCCGCCGGACCCTGAACAGGACTGCCCAAGCCACGAGAGCGAGGAATCCGGCCACCGTCAGCAGCCAGGCCGGGGCACCGCCGACCCTCATCGCACCGCCCCCGTAATACGTCACGCGCGGGTACGGAGTGTCGGCCTCCCCCTGAGTTCGATCGGAGGTTCGGCGTGGCGTGCGTGGCGAACGCAGAGCACAGCAGACCGGGGCAGGGTGGCGTAGTTACGGCTGCGGCGGCCGGATTGAGGGTCGTAGTGGCACAGGGCGCCGTGGCTGCCAGGCGTTTGGCCTTCGACCGCAGCGCCTCCACCCGTGCTGGCACCGCGTCCATACCGAAAGCGATGGTCATCTCCCGGCGAATCAGCGGCCCTTGATCGAGCCGACGCCGGTCCGCGAGCGCCTACAGGGTGCGCTGTCCGGACCCAGCACTGATTCGACCCGCCTGCGGGCGATCGCCTATTCCTGCCATTCCTGCTCGGCTGAGGCCGGCTCGGCCTGGGTGCGGTGGGCTTCCTCAAGCAGCTCGTCGACTCGACGGCGAGCGGCGAACTCGTGCTGTTCGAGCCCCGACGACCGACGGCATTCGCGACCTCCCCGGGGAACGAAGACACGATGGGCCACCACTCCCACGGAGTCACCGATTCTTTTCCTGACCGGACGGCGGCGGGAACGGGCGAGGCCCCTCCTCCCTGGGCCGCGTCCGTCCGAGGTAAATGACCTCGAACAGGGCACGCCGTGGTGATCGTGGGCCCGTCGCCGGGCCATCGTGGTGCGGCACGCTGATGGCGCTACGGATGGGGATACACGGATGTCGGAATCGGCCCAGGCCATGAGTCGGCGCAGTCTGCTCATCACCGGTGGGGCGGTGGCGACCAGCGTCGCTGCCACGGGCGGGTCCAGTGCTCTGGCCAGGGGGGAAGCTGTACCGCCGGGAGCGGGGAGCGGTGATGACGCCGGCCGGGCCAGGATTGACGTCCACCACCATTTCACCGCTCCGGCATGGGTTGACTGGGCCGAGCGTGAGGGCCTGGTGCGGCGGCAGGAGCTGCAGTGGTGGGCGCGTTGGGATCTGGAATCCACTCTGGCGCTGATGGACCGGGTCGGAATCGCCACCGCGGTCCTCAACCCGACCATGCAGGACCGGTACCGCTCCGCGGCGCAGGCCAGGGAAGGTCTCACCATCGTCTTCGAGGCACTGACCGACTTGGTGGCCGCACACCCGGACCGTTTCGCCATCCTCGGCCCTGCTGTCCTGGACTATCCCGAAGTGACCACGTGGGCTCTCCAACGTGCCTTCGACAAGCTCGGTGCCGTGGGAGTCAGCGTAAAAGCCAACTACAGCGGCATCTACCTCGGTGATCCCTCGTACGACCGCTTCCTCGCAGAGCTCGACGAACGCGCCGCGGTCCTTTTCACCCACCCGCTCGACCTCCCGGGCGGACCGCCCGGCGCTCCCACCGTCCCCGGAATTCCGAACTTCATGTGCGATTTCCTGCTGGACACCACCCGTGCCGCTGTGAACCTCATCCGTACCAGGACACTCGACCGCTACCCGCACCTGTCCGTCGTCCTGCCACACGCCGGCGGATTCCTCCCTCAGATCGCCACCCGCATGGAGGCCTTCGGCGACTTCTGCACCCCACCCCTCGATGCTGCCCGCGTGCAGGACTATCTCCACCGCTTCTACTACGACACGGCGGGCCCGCTGGCCCCCTCGGGCACTCTGGTGGCCACCGCTGGTGCCGACCGGATCCTCTTCGGCACCGACTGGCCGGCCGCCTCCGCCGACATCATCACCGACTTCACGGCACCGGCCATCGAGACCGACCCCGCCTTCACCGACCGCCAACGTCGCGGCATCAACCGCGACAACGCGCTCCGCCTCATGCCCACGCTGAGGCGTGCCTAGTGTCCTGGTCCGGAGATCCTGTCGCGGTAGCGGCAGATGCGGTCGAAGATCTGACCTGCGGTCTTGGTCCATCTGAACGGCCTGGCCTGCTCGTTCCAGGTCTTGATCCAGTCCTCGAGTACGGTCTTCAGCTCGTCCAGCGAGCAGAACACACCGCGTCCAAGGCAACGCCGTTCCAGCTCGGCGAACCACCGTCCGACCTGGTTGATCCAGGACGAGTAGGTCGGGGTGAAGTGCAGCTCGAAGCATGGATGCGCCAGGAGCCACTTGCTGTTGTGGACGGTGATGCAGCTCTCCGCTGAGGGATCTTGAACGGGTGAGGGCCTCCGGATTCGGTGTGGATTGCGACGTCTACACCGGCCGAAAGGCCCTCGTGCCCCACCTCATGCGCCCCTGGCCGAGACTGAACGCCTCCGTCCGGCCTGCTGCGTAGTCGAGGGGGGCCGGACTCTTCGCCGGGCCGCCGAACGCTTCCAGGTTTCGCCGACCACGGCCCAGCGGTGGGCCGACGGCTCCCGCACGCACGACGAGGCCGGGATGAGCGATCTCCCTTCTCGCCCGCACACAAGCCCGCGCCGCACCCCGACCCGCACCGAGCGACGGCCGCCAGGCGGGCCGCAGGACCCGCTCCGGGCCGGCTACAGCCACCTCCACACCGCCGTCTACGACCACTCCCGCCTCGCCTACTTCGGCAGCTACGGCACCGACGGCAAGGGAATGCGCCTGAACGACGAAAACGTGCTGCCCGTCATCAAGGCACACGGTGCCGACAGGGGTGCGCCGTAGTCACCATGAGCCGCCGCCCCCGCCACCGTCTCCACCGCCGACCCCTCCGCCGCCGCCCCCTCCGCTGTCGCCTCCGCCGCTGTAACCGCCAGACGAGGAACCCGACGAGAATCCCGAGCCGCCGGACGACGGCTGGGTGGCGGCGGACACGGCCGCCAGCGGAAGGTATGTGGCGAGGTGGGGCCGGAGCCTCGCGTCGTCCCCGGGTATGGCCGTCCGTGCCCGCGTGCGGGACGCATGCGCGTTCGCCCCGTGGGCCGCTGCCGCCGCGGCCGTCCATGCCTCGGCCTCGCCGAGGGCCACGGCCCACGCGATCTCGCCCTCGTCACGCTTCTCCCAGCCGTGCCGCCCGGGTTCGGCCAGATGGCGCCGGTAGGCCTCCGCCTGGCACCACAGGTGAGAGCCGCGCACGGTGCGTGCCCGCAGTTCCCAGGCCCGCACCAGGCCCGCGAGCCCGGCGCCGGCCAGTGCCGCGCCGACTGCCAGCGGCGTCCGCCAGTCCGCGCTCGGATCCACCACGTCCGTCGCCGTGATCCCCACGACGACCGTTCCGGCGGCCGCGGCCACCGCGCCGCCCCACAGGGCGATCCGGCGGCGCCGCTCCCCGGACGGCTCCCACAGCCCGTCGCCACCCGTGCGCCGCCAGTCCTCGAGCCGGTGCCGCAGCAGGTTCCAGGCGATGGCGAACGCCCCGTTGTACTGGCCCAGCGGGACGCGCGGCTTACGGGCGAACACGGCCTGGAGCACCTCCGCCGTCAGCGGGTCGGCGGCGTCGGCCGGCCGCTCGCCGGCCTGGTGCAGCACGGGCTTCTTCTTGCCGCTGATGGTCAGATGCCCGTCCGCCGCCGCGGTCAGCAGCCACGCCGCCAGGTGTTCCTGGCGCACCCGGTCGGTGAGCAGGATGCCGGCGTGTGCGGGAGTGATGCCCGCGGGCGGCTCACCGTTCGGTGTGACCGAGGCACCCAGCCGGCGAACGTCCATCCGCCGGGTCCGGCCGTCCGCCCCCTGGACCCGCTCTCGCCCCGCCAGCCGCACCAGCTCCGCGACCACGGCCGCCGCGGCGAGGGCGATCCCCGTGGCCCACAGCCACCCGGCCGCGACGCCGTCCCCGGCCTCGACGGCAGCCGCCCGTCCGCCGGGCGCCTTTGGTAGCGCCGCGGCGCCGCCCCCGTCGGCATCTCCGACCTTCGCGTACAGCGTCAGACCCTCTTGCGCCTCCAGCGCGTCCTGCGCCACGTCCAGTTGCCCCGGTACGGGCTGCCGCTGCGTCGCACAGTCCTCGTGCGAACCGGACGATCCCGCCACGCAGTTCGGCCGTTCCAGGGCGAACGGGACGGCCAGGTGCACGTCGACGTGCCCGACGGGCACGTCCCACTGCGTGCCAACGGCGTCCCACGTCAGCCACTCCTCGTCCCCGAGGCGCGGCAGGGTGTACTCGATGCGGTACCGGTGGGTTCCAGTCACCGTCGCGTCGGGGTCACCGATCACGATCCGGGCGCCCGCCATGTCCTCGAAGCTGTAAGGCACCGGCTCGCCGTCCGCCGTGACGGATACCTCGCTGACGTCTCCGCGTTCCGCCCTGGGCACGTCACGGTAAATACCGTGCCGCTGCTCATCGTTGAAGTCGTAGTCGATCACCTCGGTGATCCGGGCCGTCCCGTCGGCACGTATCTCGGCGCCGACCCACATCCGGGCAATCCGTTCCCCGGACTCCCCGAGCGCCGCGCCGAGCAGCCCGACCAGCCCCACCAACACCGCGCCCACGAACAGCAGAACGGCATCCCGCCGCCTCCGCCACCCCACCGACCTGGCCCTCACCCGGCCCCTCCTCCCCGTCACCCGCCATCGTCAGGGGAGGACGATACAGGCCACGTTTTACGCAACAGAGGCGCGAGAAACCGCAGTCCGGCGTCCGCGATCTATCCGTCGCCGAAACCGAGCCGAGGCTGAGCAGACCGGCCTCAGTAACGGGACAGGGGGCGGTCGAGGTGCGGGCCGGCAACCGATCCTGTGCACGCTCCGCCCGGCTACACGACTCCCGGAGCAACGCGGCCTGCTCACATCCCGGCAGCGGTCCAAGTGCCGCAGGCGGTGGGGGGTGTACTTGCGGTTTCCCGCTGACGATCCGTCAGGAGGATGCAGAAACGACCCGGTAACGGTGCGGATAACCAGAAATCATCCTCCTGGTCCCGGGGGCCGACCAGAGTGGTCGGCCCCCGGGACTGCCGTGGAGGCTCTGAGGTCATCCCATGTGGATGAGGTTCGCGGCTGGTGCTACGTCGTCGTCCTTGATCAGGACCGGTGCGTGGCAGAAAGCCGTCGACAAGGTAGGGCCGGTACTGGATCTTCTTCAGCTTTCGCTTGATCACGCGGGGTGAGGAGTGCCAGATCGGCGGCGGCGAAGTCCGGCCAGATGCCGCATGAGCAGCGATACCAGATCCCCTCGGTGGGACTCGACTCAGCGGTCCGCCGATGCCCCTCCGGCCCCGGTGACACCCTCCCTGGATCATGAACAACAAGGGGGGGAAGTCATGCCGGACCCGAAGACGGGAGGCCCCATTGCGGAGCCAATGAAGACGGTAACGAGAGGGGGCGGAACGGAGCCCGGGCTACCCGTCGTTGGGTCTCACCCCCTACGCTCGTGATCATGACAAAGGGATTCAGCGACCAGTTCCTGCTTGAGGCGGAACGGCACTCCGTCTGGGGCGCCGCTCAGCTCGAGGCGCTCATGGAGTTCCTGCCCGAGGCGCCGTGGAGCGCGGACCTGCAGACGTGTTCGTACCAGCAGGGGGAGGTGCAGCTACGGGTCGGTGTCCTTGGGACGTACGACATGGAGGAGGGTTCCTGGCTGTGGGGCTGGGCAAATCCGGGGCTCGGCGGGAGTGAGGTCGTGGCGCTGTCCGCTGCCGTGGCACGGTACGGGCAGGCGCACGGGATTCCTGAGTTCACCGCTGAGAAACTCGACCTGTCCGGGTTCGACGACCCTCGGCGGGCCGCCGAGATGCTGGCCTTCGCGGGGATGGGGGTAGCCAACACTCCCGGGTACATCGGGCAGCCCGCCGGGCCCGGCACCCAGGTGTACTTCCTGCCAGACGACCCGAAGGTGCCGAGCGCCCAGCTCGATCCGGTCGCCCTGCCGCGCCTGCTCATGGCCGGAGTCTCACTCATCGGGCGTTCGCCGCGACAGGCCGTCACGGGGTACTTCGAGCACCACGGGGTGCCTCAGCGCGTGGAAGGCGACCAGCTGATCGCCGATCTGCCGACCGGGAACGCTGCCGTTGTCTCCTTCGACCGGATGGGGCGGATCGGCAACATCCGGCTCACGGTCACCGGCTGACCCGAACCGTCCGTCAGGCCGCGGTGAGTTCCTGGGTGAGGACGTGTTCGATCCTGGAGATGAGGACGTCCTTGCCGGATTCGCGGTCGCGGACGTCGGGCGCGGAAGTTCAGATCCCGAGCGCTGCCTTGCGCAGGGATCGCTCCGCGACCCGGGCAGCCGCTGACGCCGGCAGCAGGTGGCCGAAGACGAAGGTCTGGAAAGTGTTGAGACGGCCGTCGACGATCGCCCGACCCCCGCCGCGCAAGGCGGACATGACAGTGTCCGCTGAGACGGCTGAGCGCCGGAGCCTATGACACCGTCATGCTTGGCGCGCTCCTGGTGACAGGTAGCGCGCCGATCTGGTGACAACCACCGTGCTGCGCTCCGCCAAGGCCGCAGGTCACTACGCGCTGCTGGTGACAACCTTCGGCTTCGGCTCAGTTACCCGTTATCACCCATTCCCGAACCCGAAGAATAACGCGGAACGTGAGGTGAACCGCGAGGCCTCAGACGAATACCAGCGTCAGGAGTAAGAAGCCTCCGACTTCCTTGACTGGCCAGAGGAGCTGAGGCAGTGACCGCACTGGGAGAGCTCGCGCAGCGGGTGCAGTTCGACCTGGAGAGCTCCGGGCTCACGCAGCGGGCCGACGGGGGCGCAGGCGGATTCGCCGTCTACATCCTCGAGCAGCAGGTGCACGTCGGCTGGTTCACCCACGAGCGGCTCGACAGCGCGGATCCCCACAGCCCGGGCCACCCCGACGACCTGTTCGCCGATACGGCACGGCGCCAGAAGACCGCCACCACGGCAATGCAACGCGCCCTCGGCTCAATCCTCACGTCCTTCGGCTACCGCCTCCAGCGCCGCGGCTTCGCGTCCGGCTACACGATCGCCTAGGTACTCCAGCTGTAGATCGTGACCTTCATCGACGAGTGGCTTGTCGTCGCTGGTAGTGGCAGTGGAGAGCGCACGATTGTTGGCGGCAGTGCCCAACTGTGCCCGGCGTGGATAGCATCACCTGGCCAGTGCAAGACGTCCGCAACTGCGCCAGGCGTCCCGGCCCAGCAAGGAGGCCACATGAGCGAGGCGTACTCGCCAATCCCGGAGCTGAACCTGCTCAAGGAGTTCGAGGACCGGATCGGTCCGGTCTACTACTCGGAGGGTTTCGAGCTGTGCGAGTACGGCGCAGACGCTGGCCTCCACACCTGGTCGGAGCATCCGGAGTTCCTGAGCCGGTTCATCCCCTTCGCGCAGGCCAACGGCTCCGGCTCCGACTACGCGCTGTGGCGGTGCGACGATCGGACCGACCTTGCCACTCTGCCCGTCGTCTTCGTCGGCGATGAAGGGCATCTCTATGTGATCGCGCGAAACCTGATGGAGTTGTTCCAGCTTCTGGCCATCGACAGCGAGCCTGTCGCTGACTTCGGGTTTCTTGCCTCTGGAGACGTTGAGGAACACAGCGATGGCCACCATGAGTTCCTCACCTGGTTGAACCAGAACTTCGGCCTCGAGCCACTGCAGGACCTGCACGCGCTCTGGACCGAGCGAAAGAAGTCTGACGATCGGTTCAGGGCATGGGTGAGCCAGTTCGTCGAGTTGGACGATCACTGACAGTCCATCGCATTTCGTGATCTTCATGGCTGTGCGGCTTGTCGCCGGTAGTGGCTTACCTGGGCTCGGCCCTGGTGGCGGAGTCGCCGCCCCGGCCGGACATTCAGTGCCCGTGAGCTGCACGAACTCCTCGACATGCCCACCGACGAGGCGACCGTCAACATCACCCGCAGCCGCCTCGGACGCCTCACCCGCCAAGGCTTCCTCACCCAACCCGGACGAGGCCGCTACCAGAAACGGACTGAACACCTCCAAGGCCCTCTTAGCGGGCTGGAGTCGGCACGGCCGACGGCCGCCACTCTCGCTTGATCAACCCGAACACCCACGAGTCGGATACCTCGCCGTTCACCACGCAGTCTTCCCGCAACGTCCCTTCACGCACGAATCCGATCTTCTCCAGGACCCGGGCAGATGCCACGTTGCGCGTATCGGTCTCGGCCTGAACTCGATTCAGGTCCAGTGCGTCGAATGCCCATCGCAGCAAGGCGTGCGCGGCCTCCGTCGCAAAGCCGTGGCCCCACACCGCATCGTCGAGGACGTAGCCCAACGACGCGCTGCGGTAGTCCGGGTTCCATCCGGTCAGACCGCACCAGCCGACGAAGGCCCCGTCAGAAGCACGATCGATGGCCACCCGCACCCCGGTGCCGTCGTCCGCCATCTTCCGGCACATCGCGATGAAGTGCTCGGCGCGGGCCCGTTCCGTCCACGGCGGGGAGTCCCAGTAGCGCAGTACGTAGGTACTGCTGTGCAGCGCGAAGAGGGGGTCCGCATCGGCGTCGGTGAAGGGCCGCAGTCGCAGGCGAGTGGTGTGCAGTACGGGGGTGGCCGGAGTCATGCGCACCATCCTGCGTCCTCTTGGGCGGGCAGAACACCGAATATCCGATCCCGGTCCGGTCCTCACGACCAAGGCACCGCCTACCAGCATGCACGCCGTCAACCAGCACCCCGACCAGGCATTCGGGGTCCGCGAACGGCACGACTCCTTGACCTGCCCACCGACGACCCAGACATGAACGTCACCCGCAGCCCCCTCGGACGCCTCGGACGCCTCGCCGGTTTAGGCTCCCTCACCCCACCCGGACGAGGCCGCTGCCACAAACGGACTCAACGCCCTCTGAAACGACACAAGAAACCGACGCGGTAAGGCTTGCTGGCGTCTCACGATCAAGCGGACCGCTGGGCTTCGATGTACTCCATCGACTCAGCCACTTTCCCCCCGGGTTTGGGGCGAAGTCCCCAGCATCCGCTCACAGGCTGGCGAGGAGGTCGTCCAGCGGGGCGGGCACCTGGTCGGGGGCGAGGGCTTCGACCAGGAGGCGGCCATAGCGGATCTTGCGGCCCTTCTTCGTGCCGAGGAAGCGCCGCAACTGCTGGGGCCGGGGCCGGCCGTGCTGGGCGGGCTGCTGCATGAAGGTCAGCCAGGCGCGCAGCTCGTCCTCGGCCTGGACGATCTCCTCGATCCGCGCCGGGCCCAGCGCACGGATGAACTCGTCCTCCAGGTCCGCCGTGCAGACGAAGACGCCCGGGCGCGGCGCCGAGGACGGGGTGAGGACCCGGTCGAAGAAGGGCTTCTCACGCTCGTCGCACAGACCGATCAGGCGCAGTCCGAGACCGGACGGACCGAGGAGCCCCGCGTAGCGGCCGACGCTCATCGCCCCACCCATCGGCACCACGCACACCCCCTCGGCCGCCAAGTCACGACCCCGCCGCGCGGCCAGCGCCTCGACGGCCGCGAGGTCGCTCAGTCCTTCCAGCAGGACCACCGTGTGCACCCCCAGGAGCTCCGCCAGCTCCCCCGCCGACCCGCCGGAGCCACCGCCGGCCCAGCCTGTGACCTCGTCCCGGAACGTGCGCATGTCGACCATGCCGGGGAGTCTCCTACATCCACCAACGGCAGCGCACGCGATAATCGGCTGCGCAACCGCGTCCGCCGCGTGCACAGACAGCTGCTCGGGGGGGGAGCCTGGACGGGACGCTCCCAGTCGTACCGATACACGTAACGGCCAAGGCAGTTGGCGAGCGGATCGCTCTCCTCAGAAACAAGCACGCACTCATTCCGGCAGCAGACGTGCCGTCGACCGGGCGATCGCCCGCGCCGGAGATCCGGCGCGGCGCAGCATTGCGCCTCCCGGCCAATGTGCCAGTCTGAGCCAATGCGTGCACTTTTGGTGTACCCGGCCATCGCGGTTGTGGCCCTGGCGGGCGCGATGCTCGTCCCCTCGTGTGAAACGGACCGCGGCTCACCGCTCCGGCGGCAGGCCGCCGCCAGGCCCGCCGCCGATCGCGTCGAGCAACTGGGGGTCAAGGTCCTCGAAACCCTGCCTCATGACCCCAAGGCCTACACCCAGGGCCTCGAGATGAGGGGCCGCACGCTCTACGAGGGGACCGGCATGGCCGGGGAGTCGTCGATCCGTCTGGGTCCGCCCGGCCGGCCTCCCACCGTCCGTGCCGACCTGCCGACACCCCTGTTCGGGGAGGGAATCACCGTTCTCGGGCCGACACTGTGGCAGTTGACCTGGCGCGACCACGTCGCGATCGAACGCGACGCCAGGACACTGGCGGAGCTGCGCCGGGTCCCCTACGCGCAGGAGGGCTGGGGTGTGTGCCACCAGCCCCGGCGCGGGCGGCTGGTCACCAGTGACGGCTCTTCCCGGCTCACGTTCCGGGACCCGCGGACGCTGGCCGCAACGGGGGACATCGCCGTCACCCTCCACGGTCGCCCGGTGCCACAGCTCAACGAGCTGGAATGCGTGGGCGGCAGCGTGTACGCCAATGTCTGGCCCTCCAACCGGATCGTGCGCGTCAACGCCGACACCGGCTCGGTGACCGCGGAGATCGACGCGTCAGGGCTGTTGGCTTCGAGGCAACAGCACACCGACCTTCTGAACGGCATCGCCGCCGTCCCCGGCACCGACGAGTTCCTGCTCACCGGCAAATGGTGGCCCAAGATGTTCCGGGTGGCCTTCGTCGCCAGGTGATCCAGCCCACATCTGGAAGGCTTCCCGGCGAAAGCCGGCAGCAGCGGCGGGAGACCAGCAGCTTCAACGAAGAAATGGATTCCCGACTGGAGGCCGCTGAGCGGCGAAGTGTCGTCGCGTCGGCCATCTGCCTGCACCCTCTGCGCCGACCTCCGGGTGCCAACGGCTCACCCGCCTGAGCGTTGGTGCGGAGGCGGCGGGCGTGCACGGCGGGGCGCCAAAGCGGAACGGGGGCGTCATACAACCGCAAGTGATGTCTTGTGTGTCAAACAGGTGCCGTCGGCGCAGCGGCCCGGCCTGCCCGACGAAACGACAACCCGTCACACCACCAAGGGAGTTCACGTGCGCAAGCGTTCACCGGCGGCCCGCCTGACCACGACCGCAGTCCTCACCCTGGCCATCACCGGCGCGGGTGTGCTGCCCGCCCACGCATACGACCGCGCACCCGGCGTTTCCGGGGACGCGGCCTATCGGCTGGACATCTCGGCCGACAGACTCACGACCGACTACGACGAGCGGACGGTCGATCTGACCGGTGTGTTGACCCGGCCCGACGGCACTCCCGTGGCCGACGCGCCGGTCGAGGTCGGGCAGTCCGTGCTCTACAACACCTGGAACCCATGGGGGGATCCCATCGATCCGACCGAGCGGGAGAGCCGGAGTCTGGGGACCGTACGGACCGACGACCAAGGGCGGTTCACGCTGTCCGGGGTATCGGCGGACCGGTGGGAGGAGAGGGCGAGTCTCTTTCTCAGTCCTCGTCATGAGGTGGAGTTCCACGCCTCCTACGATCCCGCGGAGGACCCGACGGACCGCGACATTGTCTTCGCCCGTGCGGGGGTTGCCGTCAAGCCCGTCGCCAGCGGCATCACGTACAAGGTCAACAAGGCCAGGGTGCGTGCCGGGGACACACTCGTCGTCACCGGGAAGGTGACCTGGCCCGCCGGGCACGGGCCGGTCGCCGGTACGCGGGTGTTCCTGCGGACGTACTTCGAGAGCCAGTACAACGCGCAGACCACGACCGACGCCAAGGGGAACTTCACCGTCCGGGCCAAGATCCGGGGATACGACAGGGAGTTCGTGATCCTCTCGGCCCCTGCCGACTACTACATCGCCAAGGCGAGCAAGGCCCTTCCGGTGAGGAACGTCACGCCGTAGGACCTGATCCGCCGGGACAGACCCCAACGCGCCACCCACCACGAGACGTTGGCAGCGGCCCCTGCATCACAGAACCTTCCAGGAGTCGGGGCGGTGAGGACCGCTCGGAGTGGTCCCGCCTCCGCCGGCGGAGCGGGGGCCGTACATCCTGCGAACCGTCGGCAGATCGTTTGCGCTAACGCGAGTGCCCGGAGTCGCTGATCTTGTGTGACAGGAGTTTCACGGACGCGTCCCGGTTGCGTACCCCCCGACGACTGGCCGAAATCTGACGGCTAGCCTGACCGCGATCAAGACGTCCGAGGGACGTCGGCAGCATCCGGGCAAAAACGGGAACGGGGAACCGACATGGGCAGACGTGACGGGCACACGGTGTCACGCAGGCAGGCGCTCAGGCTGGCCGGGACGGGCCTCGGCCTGGCCGTGCTGGGGGCAGGCGCATGGGGGTGCACCCCCGAAGAGGAAACGAGCGCGTCAGGCGGCGACACAACTCCTGGCGGAGGCAAGGGAGGTGACACCGACAAGGGCGGTGACACCTTCAGCACCCCGCCCCCGGGCACCGCGCCCAAGCCTCTGTGGCAGCAGAAGACAACCAACCAGAACTTGGCCGGGATCCACGCGCTCGCGGTCTTCGGCGACACAGTCGTGGTGTCGGGTGACCCGCTGGTGGGACGTGACGTCGTCAGCGGCAAGGAGAAGTGGTCACGGCCGGGCGTCACCATTCCCGGCGCCAAGCTGATCGCCGGCGGCGGGACGCTCTATCTCGCCAGCGCCGAGTACGACGGCGACGTGGTGGGCCTCGATGCGGCCACGGGCAAGGAGACCTGGCGCAGCCGCCTGGGCAAGGAGTACGAGCAGCCGCGCCCCATCGCGGCCGACGACCGCCATGTCTACGTCCTCGCCGGGATCCTGGAGGAGGACCTCTCGTCGCCGACCAACGTGATCGCCGCGATCGACACCACCTCCGGCAAGGTCGCCTGGCGTGAGCAGCGCGACAAGGGGACAGAGGAGTTCGGCATCACGGCCGCGGTCGTCGGCGGGCGCCTCGCGTACACCGATTTCCGGAAGAACGTGACCGTCCGCGACACGACGACGGGCCGGCAGCTCTGGACGAAGAAGATCGGCAGATCCAACTACTACCGCTTCGCCGTGCACGAGGACATGCTGATCGTGCCGGACGGGCAGCGGCTGCGGGCGTTCGCGCTGGCCTCGGGCACGGAGCGCTGGTCGTTGGCGAATGAGAAGTTCACGTGGTTCAACGATCCGCAGGTCCTGGACGGGGTGCTCTACGCCTCCGACAGCGCGTTCGGCATGTGGGCGGTGGACCCCGGAACGGGCAAGCAGATCTGGCACAACAAGGACCTGGTGGGCAAGGCTGCGGAGGCGTGGCAGTTCGCCAAGGTGGGCGGCACGCTGTACGGCGCGACCGAGCACGACAAGAACGGCGGCGTGCACGCCTTCGACACGGCGACCGGGAAGCTGCGCTGGACGTACAACGACAAAACCGGTGAGAACCAGAAGTGGTACGTGCTCCCGGCGGGCAAGCGGCTGGCCGTGATGCACGGCAAGCGGCTGTACGCGCTGCCGGCCGTCTGAGCCGGCGGAGGCGGGCGGGTAGCGCCGTTGGCGGGAGCCTGACCACACCCGGCGTCGGCCGCAGGACAGGGCAGGGCGTCATGGGTCGGGCCGCGGGAGGCGCGTCGTGGTGTGCGGCGCCCTGCCCTTGCGGGCGCCGCACACCACGCCCGTCGCCCCAGGAGGTTGCCCAGGGTTGTCGCGAGCGCCTGGCCGCCTTCCTGGATCGCCGACAGACGGTCCGTCGGCGGGCCGCGCATGCCCAGGCCCGCCCGTTCACGTCGGAGTCCCCAGCTCAGGCGCTCGGTCATGACGTTGCTCTCGTCCCCAGCGCCGCCTGATCTGCCAGCTCACCCAAGTACTGGCCATCGAACGCGTCAGCATGCCCCCTGGAGCTGGGGGACTTTCCGTTTCAGTTACTGAGGTCACCGCCAGCAGTGGATCACCGGTTGGTGCATCTGCCGGCCGCCACCGACTCGCCCGACTGCTCCGGGCGTACGCCGCAGGGGCAGTTCGGTCCGCTGCAGCACCTCGTGGTCGAGGTAGCGCAGGCCACCTGTGCCGCACAGGTAACTCGTGATCGACACCAGCGACATCGGCGCCTTCCTCGGCCTTCACGTCGGCAAGGGCGAGCACCACGGCACCGCGCTGACCCCGGCCGGGACGAAGGCACTCGACGAGCGGCTGCCCGACAGCGAGCCGAAACCGCGCGAGGTCTTCGCCAGGCTGCAGGCCAAGCACGGCACCATGTTGGTGGTCGTCGACCAGCGCGCCTCGATCGGTGCCCCGCCGCCGGCCGTGGCCCGCGATGCGGGCTGCGAGGTGGCCTGTCTGCCGGACTGACCCTACGGCGGATCGCCGACCTGTACCCCGGCGAGGCCAAGACCGACGCCCCCGAAACCCGGTTGAACGGTGACCGTTCAGCGTCTATCTTCGGCGGTGATCGGCGTGTAGCTCAGCAGGAGAGCACCGGGCTCTGGACCCGGAGGGCGCAGGGGCGGAACCTGCCACGTCGGCTTATGAACGACAACGCTGAGCAGCAGCCCCTCACCCCGCTCCCGTCCTATGCGGCGGTGCAGCTGGCCAAGGCCTTCACAACCGCGCTGACCCACGAGGACGCCGACACCCGGCGCCGCGCAGAGGTGCGCGGGCAGCGCTGGCGGGAGGTCCTCGCGGGCTTGGCCGCGGGCCGGCTGACGGTCGGTTCGCGCACCCCGGTCGCGGGGCTTCCGGCCTGGGTGACCCCTGAGGTGGTGCGGGGCGGCTTCGCCACCGGGACCGCGAGCGCGGGCGGTCCGCTCCAGCCGTACGAGTTCGAGGCCGCGCGGGGTTTCGGGGTGCCCGCCGAGCGGCGCGCGCTCTTCGGCCATTGCCTCACCGAGCCCGGGCTCGCCTGGCTGTGGACCCGGCTGGACAGCGGCCACTACGAGATCGGCCTGCCGGAGGAGGCGGCGCTGCTCACCATGGCGTGGCTGGTGCGGCACGGGGAGACGGACGCCGCGCTGGACCTCGCGGCGGAACTGGAGCCGTTCGCCGACCGGCTGCGGTTCCTGCCCCGCCCGGCGGACGGGCCCGCGCCGGACGCCACCGCGGCCGTCCACCGGCACACCGCCTCCGACGCCGTCGACACGCTGATACGGCGGCGGCCGAACGCGGCCGTCGAGACCCAGCGCGAGGCGCTCGCCGTCTGGCAGCCGTTCGGCGACGAGCTGCTCGTTCACTGGCTGCGGACGGCGCGGGACGGCCGGGTCCTCGAACTCGCGCCGGACGCCGACTGGTTGGCGTGCGGCGAGGTCCTGCTCGACCGCTACCGGCTGCTCGCCGCGGAGCACACCCGCTGCACCAAGCACCGCAACCCCAAGGAGAACCTGGGCATTCTGCTCGGCGCGCTGGAGGAGATCGTCGCCGGACGGCCACTGGACGCGCGCCGGCTCGGCCTGCTGCGGCATGCGGTGGAGTCCATGGTGCGACGGCGCGGTCTGCCCGGCTCCGCCGGGCACACAGCCCTGCGCCGGAGCCAGGCCGAGCAGGCGGCGCGCCCCTCCCACCACGCCCTGGCCCAGCTGATGGTGCGCCGCCTGGCCGTACTCCCCCAGGAGACGGGCATCCGCGATGTCGCCCCGCTCCTTCGCGCGGTGACCGAGGAGGAGAGCCGGGAGACCGGGCTGCCCACCGGGGCTGCCGTACCGCCCACGATCGGCCAGGTGGTCGAGTCCGCACTGAGCGCCCCGCTCGGCACACTCGTGGAGCGGGGCGTCGTCCCCTCCGCCGAGGTCCTGGCCGAGCTGGTACCCCAACTGGTCGCCGCCACCACCGCGCAGGCGTACCGCGACGAGACGCTGCGGGCGCTCATGACCGCGAACTATCGAGCGTTCCGCAACCGCCGCTCCCTGCTGCTGCTCGACCTGGAACGGCAGGTACGCATCGAGGAACTGCCCTGGGTACGGGCGGTGTCCGGGCAGCGATCCGCGGTGCTGGGCAAGTCGGACGGCGAAGGCACGCTCACCGTGCTGCGGCAGCTGGGCGAGCTGGCCGTGCAGGCCTTCCCGGGCACCATCCTGCCCAACCCGCTGGTCCGTGAGCTCGGTGTACTCGAGCGCCAGTGCGACCTCGACGCACCGCTCGTGGAGGAGCTGGCCGCCGACATCTTCATGGGCACGTTCAGCCCGAAGTTCCTCAAGGCGGCGCGGATCGCGGGCGAACTGCTCGGCGGCACGCTGTACGAGCGCTACTACGGCATCGACTACGCGGCGATCCGCGATCTGGCGATCTCCGAGGCAGGCACGGCCCTGACCCGTTCGTACGGCACCCTCGCCTCCCCCGGTTTCGCCCGGCTGTGCGCCGAGCGGGCCGGGACGACGTCAGGGTCCTGGTCGGTCGCCGCAAACGGCACGGTGATCGAGCAGGCGCAGATCCTCACCACGCACAACCTGGCAACACTGGTCCACCCGATGGGCATCGTCCCGCGGCCCGGCTGGGCCGACCTGGCGCGCCGCTGCTTCGTGACCGTGTGCCGACTGACCGCCCGTGTGCACCACAACCCACGGCCCTTGGGCACGATCAAGGACGCTGCGTACGCGTGGCGCCAGATGGTGTTCCATCTGTCCCTGTGCCCGACGGAGGAGCAGCGGCAGGTCATCGTCGGCCTGCACGAGGAGACGGCCCGCCGCCCCGCCCATGTCGCGACCCGGCTGGCCCCCTCCCTGGCGGGCCTGGCCCTGGTCGCCGAGGGCGGAACCTTCGGCAAGGACGGAACGCGGGACGGCGGCCGCGCCCGGCGCTTCCTGGGGTGGAGCACCGACGGACACTGGATGCGGTGAGCTTTTGCTCTCTTTGGTGGGCTGGCCAGTTGCTTGGAAGTACCGCACCTGCTCGCCTTGGCGGAACCTGCCACGCCGGCCTTCACCGCGGGCACTGGGCACGGGCCGCGGGGACGGTCGAACTGGACCGCTGCAGGCGCCGCCTCGTGCGGTCAGAGTGGGCCGGGGCACAGCGCTGTGTGGGCAGGGCAGGGGATTCCGGCGGGGTCGCAGTCGGCGCACCTCTCACAGTGTTGCCAGAACACCTGCATCGCGTGTTGGTGGCGGGCGTTGGCGGCGAGGTCTCCAGCTCCGACGCGTTGCTTGTAGCCGAATGCTCCTCCGCTGTCGTTCCAACTCCATCGCGGGGGTGCTGCCGGGGTTGTCGATGTCTGGCGGGTCACACCGGCCGTGCGGGTCGCCGCGGCGCATAAGGATGCGATGGGGTGAGTGCGGGGCTCCGGCAGAAACGCGGAGGGCCGCGGTGGTTGCGGGCGGGCTTCCGTGGCGGGCGGTGTGGTCAACGAGGTGATGCGGTCGGTGAAGTCGGCGTCGGGCAGGGGCAGGTCCAGGTCGTCGTCGACGTAGGAAACGGCTGCGGGTACGTAGTTGAGGACCGCGCTGACCTGAGCCGCCCTGGCGGCCAGACCGAGGGCCGGCTCATCGGTCTCCTTCAGGCCCTGCAAGACGTGCAGGGTGGCGGCAAAGTCCTGCAGCTCGGCGCTTGATGGGCCGTGGTCATCGGCGGCCCCGGCCGCCTGGGTGTGCCACCACTCGGCTTCGGGTTCCTCACCGTGCGCCATGTGGTGCAGATACAGGCAGTAGGTAGCGGCGCCGTCTCCGGCGCCAGCGGCGTACTGCCACCAGAACCGTGCGGAGTCCTCGTGCTCGGTGAGCTGAAGGATGCATCCCAGCACCCGCGCTCCGGGCGGTTCCGGCAGGGAGCGGGCCACGAAATGCTGGAGGCCCGCCAAAGCGCCGCTGCTCATGACCGCCGTCTCACACAGCGTGCGGAGATCCCGCGCCGCGACATCCTGCGGCCCTTCGGGCGCGAGGCCGGGGCCTTCTCCGGTGTGCGGTTCGACGCGACGGGCGGCCACCCTCGCGGCGAGGCGGTCGGCCGCGGCACTGATCTCTTCAGGTGTGTAGGGCTCGTTGACCAGCCGGGCCCGGGCCAGGAGCTGGTCAATGGGCAACGTCATCGACCTGTCCTTCCTTCGCCAGTCCCAGGATTTCCTGCAGGCGGCGCCGTGCGTAGCGGGCGGTGGAGCGCACCGCCGCAGGGGTGATGCCGAGGTGGTCGGCTGCCTCGCGGACGGAGTGGTCGTGGCTGTAGAGCAGGACCACGACATCTCGCTGCCGCTCGGGCAGGGCCTCGATCGCCTGGAAGAGGTTGATGCTCTCCTCCAGCTGCCCGATGGGATCGACGGCCTCGCGCAGCGCGGCGGTCTCGAAGGCCGCCGTGTCCACCAGCGCTTCACGACGGCCCCTGGCCCTGGCGGCATCGATGGTGCGGTTCTTCATCACCTGCCAGGCGTAGGCCGCCGGGCTCTCCTTCGCCAGAACCTCCGGCCAGGCTATGAGCAGTTGCTCGAAAGCACAGTCGACCGCCTCCTCGGCATCGGCCCTGTTGTTCAGGTACGTCCTCGCCCAGCGCACGTACGCCGGGCGGTGCATCCGGTGGAATGCCTCGAAGTCCAACGGCAGCTGGGTCATCGGCACGGGGCCGGCTGGATGGTCCGGGACGTCCCGCCTCACGCCTGTCCGTCCTCGCGGTCGCCGCGGCGCAGTTCACTGACCCCCACCCGCACACCGGCCGCCGCGACGCCGTGCGGCAGCACCACGTCACCGCCCAGCACCCGCACAGCGAGGATCACCTCGTCAAGTAGCTGAAACGACACTGCCTTTCGCCCCTCCCCTGGACTGGCGGACCCTCTTGCCGGACCCGGAGGGACGCCGGTCGCACCCTCTGCCCCTGATGGCGCACCACGAGCAGCGAGCGTGCACCCCACCGAACCACAATTCTCACCGAATGAATCTGTTCGATTACACTCAGGCGCCACTCGACCTCGGCGCTCGCAGCCTCGCCGCGCGATGCCGCGCCACCCACCAGCGCAACGGCCGCACAGCTCGGCCGCTCGCACGGCGCCCGGCAGTCTTGCGGTCATCCATTTTGTGGTGGGCATCACATGATGGGTCTCGGCAACCGAAAACATGCCGCCTGCCCGACTTGGGCCGCTTTCTCTTCGGATAGGGAAGCGATCGCCGTACGTACGTTCCTTTTCGGCCGTTGGTCGTCTGCAGGGGGCGCGTCCGCCCGTGACCGGTACCACCCCGTGCCGTAGGAAGGCGCCAGGGTCCTGTCCTCCTTCGACCCCGGCATCCCCACCTACGACGACGGCACCGACCCGCCGGCCCTCGCCTGGCCGCAGACGGCGAGGGCATGACCTCGCCGCAGGTACTGGAGTACCTGGAGAACCACTTCGGCCTGTGCGTACCGAAGAAATCCGAGGAACAGCGCCTGCCGGCGGCGGCCTTCGCGGTGGTGTGAGCGTCGCGACCGATGAGTTCTCGCTGTCGGCACAGTCCCTGATACGAGGAGGTGTTCGCGATGGACGCGAGGGCACGGCAGGAGGCTCTTCGGCGGCTGGATGTGCTGGTCGGGGAGTGGGTGGTGGAGGCGGATTTCGCCGGTGGGGAGGCGGTGCCGGTCGGGCGGAGCGTGTTCGAGTGGACCTTGGACGGGCAGTTCCTGGTGCAGCAGACGGAGGCCCCGGACCCGGTCCCGGACAGCACGGCGATCGTCTCGGTCGCCCCCGGGACGGGCGCGTACACACAGCACTACTTCGACTCGCGGGGGGTCGTACGAACGTACGCCATGACCTTCGACGGCGGGGAGTGGCGGCTGCTGCGGGAGCGCGCGGACTTCTCGCCGCTGGACTTCCGGCAGCGGTTCACCGGCCGGATCGAGGACGACGGCAACACCGTCCGGGGCGCCTGGGAGCTGGCGAAGGACGGCTCGGGGCAGTGGGAGCGGGACTTCGCTCTGACCTACCGACGGAGGCGATGAGATGAAACCAACAGTCGAGAACGGGCGCGGGATCGTCGACGCGAGTCTCTACATGGTGCTGGCCACGGGCGACGCGGAGGGACGGCCGTGGAGCACTCCGGTCTACTTCGCGCACGTGGGGTGCCGGGAGTTCTTCTGGGTGTCGTCGCCGGAGGCGGCGCATTCGCGGAACATCGCGGTACGGCCCGAGGTGGGCGTCGCGATCTTCGACTCGTCCGTGCCGATCGGGAGCGGGCAGGGGGTGTTCATGGCCGCCGTCGCCGGGCTTGTGGAGGGCGAGGGTGTCGAGCAGGCGTTGGAGGTCTTCTCCCGGCGCTCGCTCCGGCACGGTGGGCGGGTCTGGACCGTCGACGACGTACGGGGCGACTCCGGTGTCAGGCTGTACCGCGCCGTGGCCGAGGAGCACTCGATGCTGGCCAAGGACGGGAAGCCGGACCACCGGGTGTCGATTCGGCTCGTCGAGCCGTCGCCGTGACGAGGCCGGCCGGCCCTCCGCCAAACCTGCCAATTCCAGCGCGCATTCGAGGTCGTTCTATCTGGCTCACGATCGCCTCGGCCGCGGCCCTCGCCACCGCCGTCTACGCACTCGCCGCGCCGTACTACGAGTCCCGCTGACCGCAGATCCGCAAGGCCGGAGCCGAGCGTGGTGCACGAACAGGCCCCGTACCTGGATCCGAAGAAGCCGGGTACGGGGCCTTGCTCGCGAGTGCCTCTGTCTCCACCACCTGTGGGCGGTGTGGCTGCAGGCCGCAGCGTCGCCGATCCGCCCGAAGTGCGGGGCTAGTTCTTGCTGCCGTCCACGATGACCGGCGTGCCGCCCGAGTCCGTACCGCACGGTACCGCGTACACCGGGTTGGCCTTCGCGGCCTGCTTGTAGGCCTCCAGGCACTGGTTGTACAGGACCTTGTCGCTCAGCGACTTCTCGAGGATCTTGTTGGCGTTGGCGATACCCTCCGCCTCGATCCGCTTGCGCTCCGCCTCCGCCTTCGCCGTGCGCTGCCCTTCCTCGGACCGCTCGGTGGCCTGCTCCTGCTGGATCTTCTTGTCGATCTGGTCCTGCAGCTTGTCCGACGGCCTCACATTGCGCAGATTGACGGCAGTGACGTCGATCCCACGCGGCGCCAGGCGCTCCTTGATGAGGTCCTCGATCTCCCCGCCGATCTGCTCGCGAGCGGAGGCATAGCCCTCCTCGCTGGTGTGCTTCGCGAAGACATTGCGGACGATCTCACGGCTGTCCGGCAGCACCAGCCGCTCCTGGACGGCCTCCTCACTGCCCGCCAGCCGGTACAGCGAGACCGCCTTCGCCGGCACCACCGCCCACTTGATCGTGACGTCCGCGTACAGCACCCCGCCCTGCGAGGAGCGGACCTCGACCACGTCCTTGTCGTAGAGGTTGAGGTCCACCGGCCGGGTGGAGAAGGACGTGACCTCGGTGAACGGCGACTTGAACTGGATGCCGGAGGTCAACGGCGCGCCGATCCTGCCGAAGGTCACCGGCACGCCGACCTCATAGGCGCTCACCACATGGACGCAGGCGAACACACCGGCCAGCACGGCCCCCACCGCGCTGAGCACCGCCCCGAGCTTCCAGCCCCCGCCGTCACGGCCACGACCTACGAGAAAGACCACGACTGCCGCTATGAGCAGCAGGATGGACAGCACGAACACGGGTATCCCCCTCCGGAAACGGATCCGCGCCGCCTCGGGGGCGACGCGCAGCGCATCGTAACGAGCTTCGCTCCCCCGCCCGTACGCAGCCCCTGCAACTCGTCCAGGACGTTCTTCTGCCGGGCGGTGGTGCAGGAGGACGGCCTGTGCGTCGCAGACACAACCACCGGCCTCTTGCCGTACGTGGCCCGCCGCTGAAGCGAACTCCCCTCGTGCCACCGGAGTGTTCGGCTGAGGGCGGCGCGAGGCCGTGACCGGGTCCCGGTCACGGCCTCGCTGGTGTGGAGGTCGGTCATCAGCGGATCAGCAGCAGCCGCCCGCGACGGACGGTTCCTTCGCGATGACCGCGGCGTCGGCCGGGCCGGTGCAGCAGGTACTGCCCTGCTGCTTGGCAAGGGAGTCGGCGTCGGCCTTGACGACGTACACCTCCCAGGGTTCCTGGCCGGGGCCGTGAACCCAGACCTTGTCCTGGAGGGCGTAGCAGCAGGCGGTGTCGTTCTCCACGTCGGTGGCCAGGCCGGCCTCGCCCAGGCGGGCGGTGGCGGCATGGACCGCTTCGCTGCTCTCGACCTCGACACCGAGGTGGTCCATTCGGGTCGCCTCGCCCACGGCGCCTTCGATCAGGACGAGCTTGAGCGGGGGCTCGGCGATGGCGAAGTTGGCGTAGCCGTCACGGAGTTTGGCGGGCTGGGTGCCGAAGAGCTTCGTGTAGAAGGCGACGGATGCGGCGAGGTCGGGGACTCGTAGGGCGAGCTGTACACGGGACGTCATGGTGAACCTCCTTGGGTAGGTGGGGAGTTCAGCAGCCACCGGAGGTGGTGGCCGGGGCGCCGATGCCGATCTGGAGGGTGGCCGGGGCAGCGCAGCAGCCGCCGGACTGCTCGGCGTCCTCCGGCTCGTCGAAGAGGCCGGCGCCGCCGCACACCCCTGTCTCCGGAAGGGTGAGTTCCACGCGCTCGGCGGCCTCCTGGTCGCCGGCGAGCGCGGCGGTGATCGAGCGGACCTGCTCGTAGCCGGTCATGGCGAGGAACGTGGGGGCGCGGCCGTAGGACTTCATGCCGACGAGGTAGATGCCCTGCTCAGGGTGGGAGAGCTCGTTCACGCCGTGTGGGTAGACGGTGCCGCAGGAGTGGACGTTCGGGTCGATGAGCGGGGCCAGGGCGGTCGGGGCCTGGAGGCGCTCGTCGAGTCCGAGGCGGACCTCGGAGAGGAAGCCGAGGTCGGGGCGGAAGCCGGTCAGGACGATGACCTCGTCGACCGGGTCGAGGCGGCGGCCGTCCTCCGCGACCAGGGCGATCCGGTCACCGTCGCGTTCCACAGCCCGAGTGCGGAATCCCGTCACCGCACTCGCGTGGCCGGCCTCGACGGCCGCCTTGGCCCGCAGGCCCAGCGCGCCGCGCGCCGGGAGTTGGTCGGCCTCTCCTCCGCCGTACGTGTTCGAGCCGATGCCACGCCGCAGGATCCACACGGCGTGCGTGCCGTGCTGCTCCTTCGCCAGGCCGGCGAGGAGCGCGAGGGCGGTGAAGGCGGAGGCGCCGGAGCCTACGACCGCGGTGCGCTTGCCCGCGTAGCGAGCGCGTTCGGCGGGGTCGGTGAGGTCGGGCACGCGGTGGGAGATGCGGTCGGCCGCCGACTTCTCGCCGAGGGCGGGCAGGCCGTCCGCGCCGGCGGGGCTGGGGGTGGACCAGGTGCCGGAGGCGTCGATGACGGCGCGGGCGGCGATCCGCTGCTCATGGCCGTCGGCGGACTGGATGTGCACGGTGAAGGGCTGCTCGTCGCGGCCGGAGTCGACGATGCGGTCGCGGCCGGCGCGGGCCACTCCGGTAACCGTGGTGCCGTAGCGGACCTGGTCACCGAGTACGTCGGCCAGGGGCTGGAGGTAGCGCTCGGCCCAGTCGCCGCCGGTCGGGTAGGTCGTGCCGTCTGGGCGTGCCCAGCCGGTGGGCGCCAGCAGCTTCTCGGCGGCCGGGTCGATGACCTCGCCCCAGGTCGAGAACAGTCGGACGTGCGACCACTCCCGTACGGCGCTGCCCGCCGCCGGCCCGGCTTCCAGGACCAGGGGTTCGATGCCGCGCTCGACGAGATGCGCGGCGGCGGCCAGGCCGACGGGGCCGGCTCCGATGACCACGACGGGCAGCTGGTCGGTGGTGAGCACGCTGTTGACGGACACAGCCACTGGGGTCCCCTTTGTTTCGACATCCATCGATCTCTCACCCTCAGCATGGCACCTGTTTCGATAAGCGTCAACATAGACATCCATCGAATCCGGGGCCCAGGGCAGTGGAACGATCGGACATCGCGGTGATCGGGGGCGGCCAGTCCGGGCCGGCCGCAGCGCATGCTCTGCGTCGGCAGGGCTGGGACCGGCGGCCCTGGGGGCCTCCGACCGGGCAACCGGGTCACGGCCGCGCCACCACGCAGGCCTCACGTTCTTCTCCCCCGCCGGATACAGCGCACTGCCCGGCGCGCCTCTCGATGGGGACCCGATCGCTATCCGCACCGGGACGGGGTCGCCACCTGCCTGCTGCTCTACGTCGACCGTCCGCGCGCCGACATCCGTACGGGGGCACGCATCCGGGAAGTGCGGCCCCTACCGGCGACGGCTTCAACATCGCGCTGGACGACGGGAGCGAACTGTCTGCGCGGGGCCTGGTAGCGACCTCCGAAAGCTTCGGCCGCCCTCAGCGTCCGGTCCTGCCGGGGCCGGCGGACTTCGCGGGGCGCGGGGCCGCACGCAGCCGAGTATCGCGCGCCGGAGCCGTTCGCCGGACAGCGCATGGGGGCCTGTCGGCGCCGGACACCCATGCGGAATGCCGCCGCACTGGCCCCGTACGCCCAGGTTCCCCTCGCCGGGACAGACACCCTCCCCCTCGGCCGATTTCTGCGTACGCCTCCGGCTCGGCTGCTCATCGACAACGGCCGCCACCGGGCTGCCATCACTTCCGGCACTCCGGACCGGCGTCCCGTGTTCACGGGGTCGACGCCATCAAGGTCACCTGGGCCGACGGCGGCAGCGAGGAGGTCGACGCGATGCCGCCGACCACCGGTCACCGTCCCGACCTCGGCCACCCGGCCCCGCTCGACGCGTCGACGACCACGGCCGCCCCATCCACCAGGAGGGCTTCTCGCTCACCCAGCCCGGCCTCGCCCCCGGAAGGGCCGGAATGACAGCGCAACCTGGCCTCGAACCCCCTCCGAGGCGCCGGCAGGGACGAGAGCCGGATCGCCCGACGCCTGGCGGCACACGTGCACCGGGGCTGACCCTGCGGACTCTGGCAGCTCTGGTTCGACGTATGTCAACATAAACGTATGTCGAACATCAGGGCACTTCCGCTGCTGGAACCCGAGGCGGCCGAGGGTGTCGTGCCGTGCTGCCCGCCGCTCACCGAACGGCCACTGACGGCCGAGGAGGCCGAGCGGACCGCCGCGATGTTCAAGGCACTCGGCGACCCGGTCCGCCTGCGCCTGTTCTCGCTGGTCGCCTCCCACGAGGACGGGGAGGCGTGCGTGTGCGACATCTCCGACGTCGGGGTCTCCCAGCCGACGGTCTCCCACCATCTGAAGAAGCTCAAGGAGGCCGGGCTGCTCAGCTCCGAGCGGCGCGGCACCTGGGTCTACTACCGGGTGGAGCCGTCGGTGGTGGCCGCGATGGGGCAGATGCTGACCGCAGCCACCCCCACGGCCTGACCCAGGTCGACGATCTCTGCTTGACCGGCGCTGCCCGAGGCACGGGAGAGAACAACGAGCCTGTCACGGGCCAGTGTCCTTGTCACGTGAGCCGGCCGGGAGGATGGGCCGAGTCGCTCAGGACCTCCGCCGACGGGTTCCCTGTCCTCCCGGCCGCCGTTCCCGCCGAGGTGGGGCGTGCTCAGGCCGGCTTGAGCTGCCACTGCTGACAGGTGTTGTTCAGCCACGACCACTGGCGTACGTCGGCTCCGTCGGCCGTGGAGCAGTCGGCGACATCGGCGACCTTGCCGGTGGCCTGGTTGACGATCCGTACATAGCCGCCGCTCGTGGCGAGGAACCGGAACCGCTGGCAGGTGTTGTTCAGCCAGGACCACTGGCGCAGATTCGCGCCGTCGGCCGAGGAACAGTTCTCCGTGTCCAGGACCTTGCCACCGGCGACGTTGACCAGGCGGTGGGTGTCATCGCCCAGGTCCTCGAGGCGCCAGCGCTGGTTGTTGCCGCCGCTGCACGTCCACTGCTGCACATTGGCCCCGTCGGAGCTCGAACTCCCCGCTACGTCGAGGCACTTGCCGCTGTTGCGGTTGACGAGCGTGTACGTCGTCGAGGCGGACGACGGCTCCCCCGAGGGCCCGGCGAGCGAGGCGCCGAGCCGCACCGGCGTACCGAGGTTCGGCGTACCGTCCGAGTTCCAGCTGAACTTCTGCGCCCGCGTCGTCCGGCCGTTGTCGCAGCCTTCGCTCGCGCTGTCGTTGGCGTGATAGACGATCCAGCTCTCGGTGCCGTCAGGCGAGGTGAAGAAGCCGTTGTGCCCCGGCCCGTAGACTCCGTTCGCGTCGTTGCGCTGGAAGACGGGCGTGGACTTCTTCGTCCAGGAGGAGGCCGCCAGCGGGTTGGAGCCGGTCAGCTCCAGCTGGCCGAGCTTGTAGTCGGGTGTCCAGCAACCGCTCGCCGAGTAGACCAAGAACGTGCGACCGCCCCGCTGGAGTATCTCCGGACCCTCGTTGACCGTGCCGCCCGAGCGCTCCCAGTCGTGCGTGGGTGTGGAGATCGTCGAGAAGGAGCCGCTGACCGTGTACGGGTTGGACATCCGCGCGGCGACGATGTTCTGCGTGCCGCCGCTCGCGCTGCCGAACAGATACAGGCTTCCGTTGATGGTCGCCACGCTCGGGTCGAGCATCCAGGCACTGCCCAGCTGGTTCTTGTAGGTGTACGGGCCCATCGGGTCCGAGCCGGCGCTCTCCAGGACGTGGGTGCGCTGGGTGGGGATGTAGTCGGAGACGTTCTGGCCCGCGACGTAGTACAGGTACCAGCGGCCGTTCAGGAAGTGCAGCTCCGGCGCCCAGATGTTGCAGCAGCGCGAGGCCGCGTCACCCGTCCACACCTGGACGCTCGGCGCGGTCGAGAGACCGGCGAGTGTCGGCGACTTGCGGATGGTGATGGCGTCGGTCCAACTCGTCGTCACCAGGAAGTAGTTGCCGTTGTGGTACGAGATCCAGGGGTCGGCGCCCTTCTGGGCCTTGACCGGGTTGGCGAAGGAGGCGGCGCTCGCCGGGGACTGCCCCAAGGAGAGCGCGAGCAGGAGGGCCGCCAGCAGGGTCAGTAGGCGACGGGCCATCCGCTGCTCCAGTTCAGAAGGTTGATGCCGAGCTTCGGAGTGCCGTTGTCCTGGCCGTCGTAGTAGTGGTAGACGATCAGGTCCCCGTCCGCGTCGTTCATGATCGACTGTCCGCCGGGGCCGATGTACCGGCCGTGCGACTCCAGCACGGGCGTTCCGCCGTTGTTCATCATGGCGACGCCGTTCTTGTCGTGGTACGGGCCGGTGATACTGGTGGCCCGGCCGACCTTGACCTTGTACGTGGAGCTGGTGCCGGCGCAGCAGGTGTCGTACGAGGCGAACAGGTAGTAGTAGCCGTTCCGTTTGACGATGTACGGGGCCTCTACGGCCTTGGTCCCGGTGGGGCGGGAGGCGAGCGAGTAGCGGGTGGTGTTGGACGAGAGCTGCTTCCCGGTCGACGGGTTGATCTGGATCATCTTGATCCCGGTCCACCAACTGCCGAACGACAGCCACCACTTGCCGTCGTCGTTCACGAAGAGGTTCGGGTCGATGGCGTTGTAGTCGTTCGACGAACTCGACGTGTAGACGATGCCCTGGTCGGCCCAGCTGCCCGGCCGGCCGGTCGTCGACGTCGCCAGCCCGATGGCCGAGTTCTGCGAGCCGAAGGACGAGACGGAGTAGTACATCAGGTACTTGCCGCCGTGGTACGAGATGTCGGGTGCCCAGGCCTCCGGTACGGAGGAGTAGGTGCGCCACCAGCTCGGTCTGCCGGAGAAGGCGTCCGCGCCGCCGCTGAAGGCGATGCGGTTGGTGGAGTTGCGGTTGCCGATGCCGCCGCCGGTGGCGTACAGCAGGTACTGGCCCGACGATGTGCGGATCATTGTCGGGTCGTGGACCACGATCGAGCCGGTGACGGTGCCCGGGTTCGGATACGCGGACGCCGAGCTCGGGACGAGTGCGAGCAGGATCGCCGCGGGGACGGCGAGGAGAGCGGTTCTGCGGGCGGTTCTGCGGGTGGTTCTGCGAGCGCCTTTGCGGGAGGTGCGGCTCACGCGGATCCTCCTTGCGTGGGGGGACGGCCCCGTTCGAACGTGGTCGGCATGCTCGGAGCATGCAGTACGCTCGGACAGGTTCAGCGCGTTCGGCATTATGAACGCCGGTCACGACTTCGAACGGGACCGTAGAATCGAACCCCTTGCGCGTCAACGGTTCGCGCAGCAACTCCCGTCACTACGATCGTCGAATCGCGTTCGACAACTCACCTGTCGCACGGGGCGCTTGACACCACGGAACGAGTCGGCGGGCCGGCTGCCCGGGCACATTGCGCCCGGCAGGCCGTCCCTCACTGCCCCGCCAACCCCGTATGCGCCACCCCCCGCACAATCTGCCGCTGGAACAGCGCGAAGACGATCAGGAGTGGCAGGCCCGCGATGACGACCGACGCCATCATCTGCTCGTAGCGGAGGCCGTAGGACGTCTGGACGTTGACCAGGCCCACCGGGAGGGTCATGCCGCCCGGATCCGTGGTCACCAGGAACGGCCAGAGGAAGTTGTTCCAGGTCGAGATGAACGTGAAGATGCCGACCGCCGCCAGGACCGGACGGGACAGGGGCATCACGATCGTCCAGAAGACGCGCCAGCGGCCCGCGCCGTCGACGAAAGCCGCCTCCTCCAGTTCGCGGGGGACGCCGTCGAAGAACTTGACCAGGATGAACACCATGGCGGGGACGGCGACTTGGGGCAGGATCACACCCCAGTACGTGTCGACCAGGCCCAGCTGCACCATCTCTGCGAACAACGGGGCCATCAGCACCTGGGGCGGCACCATGATCCCGGCCAGAACGACGGCGTACAGCACCTTGCGGCCACGGAACTCCGTGCGCGAGAAGCCGTACGCCGCCATCGCGCACAGCAGAACCGTCAGGATCGTCGTCATCACCGAGATGTACGCCGTGTTGAACATCCAGCGGCCGATGTCGCCCGCCTCCCACACCTTCTGGTACGCGTCGAAGGTGAAGTGGGAGCCGAGCCAGCGCAGGGGCGTCCGTGTCGCCTCTCCTTCCGGTTTGAAGGACGTCGCCAGGGCCCACGCCAGAGGGAGCACCCACACCACCGTCAGGAGCAGGGCCGCGGCCAGCATCACCCAGCGGCCCGGGGTCCAACGGGCCTTGCGGCCCTCGTCCGTTGACAGCAATCCGCTCACGCCGACTCTCCACTCCGCCGCGACAACCGCAGCTGTACCAGCGACACGATCACGATCAGGGCGAAGAAGAGGTACGAGACCGCCGAGGCGTAGCCGATGCGGTAGCCGGTGAAGCCGGACTGGTAGACGTACTGGAGGATCGGGCGGGTCGAGTCGTCGGGGCCGCCGCCGGTCATGATGTACACCTGGTCGAAGATCTTGAGGGAGGCCAGGATCTGGAGGACAAGGACGACTCCCGTGGTGCGCTTCAGCAGGGGGAGGGTCACGTGCCGCAGCCGCTGCCACGCGCCCGCGCCGTCCAACTCCGCTGCTTCGTAGAGGTGTTGAGGGATCGACTGCAACGCGGCCAGATAGAGAAGGAAGTTGAAGCCGACCGTCCACCAGATGGTGGCCGCCACGATCGACAGCATCGCGTACCGCTCGTCCGTCAGCCAGCCGATCCCCGGGTGCAGGCCGAACCAGGCGAGCAGCTGGTCCGCGAGGCCGAAGTCGGAGGGGAAGATCACCCAGAGGAAGAGCAGGCCGATCACGCCCGACGGCAGGAGGAAGGGCGCGAACCAGGAGAGCCGCCACAGCCATTGGACGAACCGCAGATGGTGCGAGAGCAGGGCGAGAACCAGGCCCGTCACCACCAACGGCACCGTGGACAGGATCGTGAACCAGATCGTGTTCCACAGCGACGACCAGACGCCCGGGTCCTGGAAGGCCTCCGTGTAGTTGTCGAAACCGACGAACTCCCCTCCCTCGCCGGTGATGTTGTCGCTGCGCAGGCTCATCCCGATGCCGGACACCAGCGGCCAGAGCAGGAAGAGCGCATAGGTGAGGAAGAAGGGGGCGATGAACACCAGTCCGTGCTCGGTCCACTTGCGGCGGACGGTGACGGGTTTCGCCCCCGACCGCTCCGCCGGGACCGGGACGGTGGTCGCGGTCGTCGTCGTGGTCACGCGGCACCTCCTTCGCCGACAAGTGCCCCACTGACGGGCGCCTTGCCGACGGGACCGCTGCCGAGCGGATCGGGCGTGTCGAGCAGCTTCCGCAGCCGCTTCTTCGCCTCACGCAGGGCGCCCGACGGCGTGCGCGATCCGGTGAGTACGCCCGAGAAGACCGCGCCCAGCTGGATCCACATCGGCGAGGCCGAGCCCACGAACCAGGCCGGCTGGTCGAGGACCACGTCGTCGATGACGGACCGGTACGCGGACTGCGGCTCCAGTTCCAGATAGTCCGGTCGCGTCAGCGTCGGCAGATACGCGGGGACATGGCCCCCCTTGGCCCACTCCACGGAGTGCTTGAGCATCCAGGCGACGAAGGTGTGGGCCGCCTCGCTCGCCCCGGCCGAGCGGCCGTCCTGGTGCGGGAGTACGAAGGAGTGGCAGTCGGCCTGGACGGTGGGACGCCCGAACAGCGCGGGCACGCGGGTCATGGAGAACGGCAGCTCGGCGGTGGTGAAGGTCGACACCTCCCACTCCCCGTTGAGATGGAAGGCGGTCCTGCCGGCGTTGAACACCCCGATGGAGCCGGGGTAGTCGACGCGGCGCACCATCAACCCCTCCGCCGTGAGCCGGGCCAGGAACTCCAGGATCTCCAAGGCCTTGGCGTCGTCGAGCGTGAGGCGTCTGCCGTCCGCGGACAGGACGGTGCCGCCCAGCTGCGAGTAGAAGGTGGCGAACAGCCGCCAGGGTGTGACGCAGTCCGGTCCGGTGGTCTCGGCGCTCAGACCGGGCGCGCCCGTGGCCTTCTTCGCCGCGCGCAGGGCGTCCATGAACTCCCGTGCGCTGCCGATGGGTTGGAGCTGCTCGCCGTCTGCGAGCAGCCCGGCCTTCTCGCAGACGTCGGTGTTGTAGTAGAGCACCATGGGGTGGGTGTCGAGCGGGATCGCGTACTGCTGCCCGCCGACTGCGCCGCGCTTGAAGATGCCCTCGGGAAACTGGTCGGTTCCCACGCCCAGTTCACGCAGCAGGTCCAGGTCGAAGGGGTCGAGGAGCCGCCCGGGCCCGAACCCCGCGAGCCGCGCGAGGTGGAGCACCGCCACCTCGGGCGCCCGCCCGCCGACCCCCGCCATCCCCAGCTTCGTGTAGTACGGAGTACCCCACTGAAGCTGGGTCGCCTCCAGGTCGATCTCCGGGTGCTCCTTGGCGAACGCGTCGACCAGCGCGCTCATATTGGCTCCGTCGCCCCCACCGAAGAGGTGCCAGTAACGCAGCCTGGTCCTCCCCTCGGCCCCGAAGGAGGGCGCGGCACACCCCGCCGCACCCAGCACCAGCCCTCCGGTGCCGACGAGTAACTTCCTTCTGCTCAGACGTGGTTCATCGATCACGGCCCGTCCCTCAGTCGTCCGAAATGCCGAACAATGCTCGTGAATTCGGACGGACGGTAGATTCGAAGCGCTTCCGAGTCAACGGTTCACACAGGCATTCGCACAACGGGCCGGCCGGTGGCGGCCGTCCGCCGGGGTGGCCGAGAATCGCAACGGCCTGGAGGCCATGGGTGAGTACCTGAGCGAGATGGCCTGACCGTGCCGACTGTCCTCGTGGCGGGTATCGACCACACGTCAACCCCGATCCCGCATGGGGGCGCGAACAACTCTTGCCTCCGCGTGATCCGGCGGCGAGGGCCACATGGTTCTCGATGAACGCATGTGGCCGCATCGGAGCGACGTCCGGACATGCGTCAGCCGCGGGCGATGGACTCAGCCCTTTCAGGGTTGATCGCGCGAACCCTTCAGGCGGCCGGTCTGGACAGGGTGCTACCTGCCTTGGCGCGCGTGGCCTCGACCGCTTCCCACCGCTCGGTGCTGGGGTTCGCGAGTGCGGCCGGGAGTCTGCATCCGGGGTGCCTTCCGCGGCATGACCGACGCCCGGTCGTTTGACGGCGTGATCAGCGCACCAGCGCCGCTGCCACCATGGGCGGCAGCACGTCGCACAGGTCCGTGACCCGGACATGGCCGGCGTGGCGCTCGGTGAACTCCGCGACGGAGACGTCCAGGGAGCCGAAGGACTCCTCGAACACGCGGCGCGCGTGCGGGGTGCGGTCCAGCGCCCAGGCCGCCGTCGCCCTGGAGGTCCGCAGGAAGCGGCCGGGCTCAGGTCCGACGACGAACAACTCGGCGCGTCGGCCCGTGCGGTCGGCGGCGAGCATGACCAGGTCCTTGAACGTCTGCCGCTTGCGCATGGCGTCCGCGCCACGCCACCGCGCCAGTTTGAACTCCGCCACGCGCCGGTCCGTCTCCAGGTCGAACGGCCGGTGCGGGTCGTTGCCGGCGGCCAGCGAAGGACGTACGGCGATCTCCTCCCCGTCCTCCAGGAGATGCGGCAGCGCCAGCACGATCCCGGCCGCGTGGATAAGGTCGTTCAGCCGGCCGAGGCTCTCACGCACCGTCAGCGCAGCCACCATCAGATCGGGACCGATACCCCGGGCGGCGGCCATGTCACCGACCTCCCTCGCGGGCCTTCCCACCAGGTCCCGCTCCAGAGAAGCGATGGCCGCGGTCAACGGCTCGGCCCCCAGGAAGCCCGCCAACAGCGCGACGGCCTCACCCAGTTGAGGAGCATCCATGCCATCGACCGCTTCGTCTGTCATGAACGGCATTGTGCCCGGTGACACTTCGGCAGCCAGGACCAGGTCGGCCTTCGTAAGGGGCCGATCTGGACTGCTGCACACACCAGTGCCGCTTCTGCGGGCGCAGTGAGACGGCCTGGTAGGGAAGAACACGGACCGCGGGGCGTATGGCCACCGAAATGAGACGGCGCAGCGGTGACGGGCTCTGCATGTGAACTGCGGCCGTCCCGACCACGGCAGCAGCCCGGGCCGGCGCCGCAGAGGCTCTGCAACAAACGTTCGCCATGGCCAGCCGCATCGGGTACTTTCGACTGCGGCAGCCCCAGAAGTCGCCGCGTATCAGGGCGAGTTGGCGCAGCCGTGAAGACCACAAGCTCGGCAGGAAATAGCTCCGCGCCCGTCACAGCAGCATCGTTGTGACGCGAGTGGTTGTGTGCCGACTGGAAGCAGCCGGGCCCCGGAGGCGGTTTCCTCGGCGAGAGGACGGAGCAACCG
Source organism: Streptomyces sp. DSM 40750 (assembly GCF_024612035.1). GTDB lineage: Bacteria > Actinomycetota > Actinomycetes > Streptomycetales > Streptomycetaceae > Streptomyces. The sequence continues at coordinate 10,935,008 of NZ_CP102513.1, read as the reverse complement.
CAAATCATGAGCAGCCGCCCCTTCCCGTTCGCCCTCCACCACCGCACCGTGGACGGGACGATGGTCCTGGAACTCCACGGCGAAGTGGACCTATGGGCGCAGCGAGAGCTTTTCCCCCGCGTAGCGGAGCTGCTCGGTCGCCCATCCCCCGACGTCGTCGTCGATCTACGTCCGGTGATCTTCCTCGACGCCGGCGGACTGCGCCTGCTCGTGCAGATCAAGGACCATGTCGCACTCCGGGACGGCAGCCTGCGACTCGTGCGCGGCACGCCAGCGGCGTGGCGGGCAGTGCAGATCACGCGCCTGGACCACGTCTTCACCGTGGTGAACGACCTGCCCGGTGCCGCGGCAGACCGTTCACCGGGAAGGGCCCTGCCGACGTGAGCAGCCCCGCGGCCGAAGTGCTCATCGAGCACCTTCACCATGGGCGCCACGCAGTTGGTGGTGCACGAGGCGTTGGAGACCACGTGGTCGCTCTCCGGGACATACCACGTCCACGCCGAGGTCCGCCCAGTCCAACTCGGCCGGGACAGTAGCTGTTTCAGATCCAGTGGTCTGTGACGCTCTGTGACTGATGGGCCGGTCGGTGGAGCTGGTCCGGTAGGCGTGAGCCGCGTGGGCGTCTCCACGGCCAGCACCGCCCGCGTCGTGTACGAGGCGATCCGCAGGGGTGCGGCGGCAGGGGAAAATAGTTCATGGCGATGTGCAAGAAATGCGGTGTGCGAAAGCGCCGTTGGCCCCGTTCCTGCTCTCGGTGCCGTTCGGAGTGTCTGCCCACGCGCCCGGTCATGTCCGTCGTCCTGCGATCAGTGCCGCCCGGCGGTGTCCGGGGTGCGCTGCCGGCCTGGTGGCCGGGGAGGGGAGCCGGCTCGGGCCGCTTGGGGGTCAGATGAGGGACGTCCGGCCCTGCGTCGCGGACGCTCAGTGTCCTTCGTGCCGGAGCCGGTCCTGAGCCTGCGTGGCGATGACCGCGGCCTGGATGCGCCGCTCCACGCCGAGTTTGGCGAGCAGGCGGGAGATGTGGTTCTTGACCGTCTTCTCCGCGAGGTAGAGGCGCTGGCCGATCTGCCGGTTGGTCAGGCCCTCGCCGACCAGGGCGAGGATCTCCCGCTCCCGGGCGGTGAGTCCTGGCAGGGCGTCCGGCTCCTCCTGCGGCTGCTGGTCCTGGCGCAGCCGGGCCATCACCTTGGCGGTGGCGCTCGGGTCGAGCAGGGACTGGCCGGCGGCCACCGTGCGGACCGCCGAGACCAGGTCCGAGCCCTGGATCTGCTTCAGCACGTACCCGGATGCGCCGGCCATGATCGAGTCGAGCAGGGCCTCCTCGTCATCGAACGAGGTCAGCATCAGGCAGGACAGTTCCGGCACGCGTGAACGCAGCTCGCGGCAGACGGTCACGCCGTCGCCGTCGGGCAGGCGCACATCGAGCACGGCCACCTGCGGGCGCAGCGCGGGAACACGCGCCAGGGCCTGCTCGACGGTGCCTGCCTCGCCGATCACGGTGATGTCCGGCTCGTCGTTCAGCAGGTCGTGCACCCCGCGCCGTACCACCTCGTGGTCGTCCAGCAGGAAGACCCGGATCGGGTTGTCGGTACCGGGTCGCTCGCTGTCCGCCATCGACGGCTCCTGTCCTGTGTCATCTGTCTCCGGAACCGGAAACCGCCAGATGGGCGGGACCGGTCCTTCCCCGTCGCAGATCCTGCGCGATTCCGGGCCTAACGGCCAGGGCCGAACGGCCCTTTTCGCTCTGTCGTTCCCGCATTCCCACGCGCGTACCGGTTTTGACCGCCTGCCCGGCGCCGGCCAGTGGACACCGAGAAGTCCGGGCGGGCCTGACCATGAGGACCATGCCGTGCGAGTCGGAACCATCGGCCCCTGGAACCGCGCCCGCGTGGCCGTGAGGCCCGGGACGAGGGTCGGCCCCCATCGTCCGCGGCCCGCTGGTCCCGTATCCGAAGGTCTCTTCCATGATCCGCCCCATCACCGTCGCTCCGGACGGTTCCCCGAGAGCCCGGCCGCCGCCGACTGATCCACCCGTGAGGCGCTGCGTCGTGCCGTGCCGTGTCGCTGAATCGGGTGCATGCCGGGATCTGGCAGCCGCACGACGTGCCCATCATCCAGGACCTGGACCTCCTCGCTGGGGGAGCATTTTGCGGGAGCCGAGGAAGAACTGCGCGGCAGGCATCCGGAACTGACGGAACTGACGGCCAGCACCGAACAAATCTCCGACACCACAGCCGAGGTGCTGCTGGGCCAGGCGGAGAGGGCCCAGGTCCTGGTGCCGGGCTCCAGCGGTCACGGCACCACCGCCGGGTTCCTGCTCGGCTCCGTCGGGCACCAGGTGCTCGCCCGTGCGAACAGCCCGGTTGCGCGGGGGTCGGTGGTGCAGGGGCCGCAAGTCCCCGACCGGGGCCAATGGGCCCTGCGGGCGGTGGCACGGCGTGGACCAACGGCCCGCCGCCCTGCTCGGCTCCTCCCGCCTGCTCTGCGTCGGCCCGGAGTCGACGACCCCGCGGTGTCCGTGACGCAGGAGATCCTCGCACGGCCACGAGGAGTTCGCCCGGGACGACTCGCACGGCTCGTAGACGGCGACGGAACGACCGTCGACGTGCGCTCGATGGGGTTCTCCGAGGGGACGCGCGTATCGGCCAAGCACGGCGCCGTGAGCGGTGCGCAGCGCCCCTGCCATACTGTTCCGACCAACGCCATGTCGCGACATCGCCCGTCCTTGGCAGCGTGTGTCTGTTGTCCGCCTGACCGTTCTGCTCGCCCCAGAGCTGGACGCGGGCAAGCAGAAACAGCCGTGGGACTGCGGGCGGAAGGGAAACCCGAAGCCTCCTTGCCGGGGTGGAGTCGGGTGGCTCGGCCTCTTCGGAGGCCGTATCGCCCGTACCCTTCATGGTGTCTATGGCGTCACGTAGCAGGCGCCGAACCACTGGAGGCAACACCTCGTGCTGATTGCTCAGCGTCCATCCCTGACCGAAGAGGTCGTCGACGAGTTCCGCTCCCGGTTCGTGATCGAGCCGCTGGAGCCGGGCTTCGGTTACACCCTCGGCAACTCCCTGCGTCGTACGCTCCTCTCCTCGATCCCGGGTGCGGCGGTCACGTCCATCCGTGTCGACGGTGTCCTGCACGAGTTCACCACCGTGCCGGGCGTCAAGGAGGACGTCACCGACCTGATCCTCAACATCAAGCAGCTGGTCGTCTCCTCGGAGCACGACGAGCCGGTCGTGATGTACCTGCGCAAGCAGGGTCCGGGTCTGGTCACCGCCGCCGACATCGCGCCCCCGGCCGGTGTCGAGGTGCACAACCCCGACCTCGTCCTCGCCACGCTCAACGGCAAGGGCAAGCTGGAAATGGAACTGACGGTCGAGCGTGGCCGCGGTTACGTCTCCGCCGTGCAGAACAAGCAGGTGGGCCAGGAGATCGGCCGTATCCCGGTCGACTCCATCTACTCGCCGGTTCTGAAGGTCACGTACAAGGTCGAGGCGACCCGTGTCGAGCAGCGCACCGACTTCGACAAGCTGATCGTCGACGTCGAGACCAAGCAGGCGATGCGTCCCCGTGACGCCATGGCCTCCGCCGGTAAGACCCTGGTCGAGCTGTTCGGTCTCGCCCGCGAGCTGAACATCGACGCCGAGGGCATCGACATGGGCCCGTCCCCCACGGACGCCGCGCTCGCCGCCGACCTGGTACTGCCGATCGAGGAGCTCGACCTCACCGTCCGGTCGTACAACTGCCTCAAGCGTGAGGGTGTCCACTCCGTGGGTGAGCTGGTCGCCCGCTCCGAGGCCGACCTGCTCGACATCCGCAACTTCGGTGCGAAGTCGATCGACGAGGTCAAGGCGAAGCTGGCCGACATGGGCCTGGCCCTCAAGGACAGCCCTCCCGGATTCAATCCGACCGCCGCCGCTGACAGCTTCGGTGCGGGCAATGACGCGGACGCGGGCTTTGTGGAGACCGAGCAGTACTGAACGCAGCCGAACCCGATCAACTGAGCCGTGTCCCGCTCGATGACGGCGAACCCGTACTCAATCCGCGGAGCTTCCGTTGCAGAGGCGATGGATCACACCGTGATCTGCTCGACCTGCTCCGGAGTGCGGGTTCGAACGGCAGTTGCTCGGTGACCTCGGGGCTGCCGCAGATGGCGTGGACCGCGCGTTGCGCGCGCGGTCCGTGTCAGCAAAAGTGATGATCTCGGTGTGGGGCATGGGGATCTTCCCGATGAACAGTGGTCGGTGCGGCCGTCGTGGTGCCGACTCTGTAGTCCGGGACCGCACCGGCCCCTTGCGGTCATTGCTGGAAAATCCGCCTTCGGCGGCGGCGCCATCTTCTTCCGTGCCGTGATGGGCCGGCGACAGGCGCCTTGGCGCGGGAGGTCGTCGGGGAGCTGTTCACCACAGGGGGTATCCGGCCGACAGGTTGGCTGTGTCGGTTTCTGTGGACTCTGGTCCACTTATCGTGGTCGTCTACAGGGCATGGCTGTTCGATTCACGGGTCCGACGTGATGCCGGGCGGGCTGGCCTGGCCTGCTGTGCGAGGGATGTAGCGGCTTTCTGCCACTCGGGATGCTCGAAGGTGAACCCGGCCGTGCGCAGCCGGCCCGGCACCACCCGGCGGCTCTTGAGCAGCAGTTCGGTGTCCGAGCGCAGCGCGAGCGCCCCAAGCTCGGCCATCCAGCGCGTCGCCGGCAGGCCCACCGGGACGCCCCAGGCCGTGCGCAGCGCCCGCATGAAGTCGCGGTGCGGAAGGGGGGCGGGTGAGGCGAGGTTCACCGGTCCCTCAAGGTCGTCCCGGGCGATCAGGAACTCCACCGCTCGCACGAAGTCCTCGGCGTGGATCCAGGAGACGTACTGGCCGCCGCCGGCCACCGGACCGCCCAGCCCGCATCGCGTCAGCCGCGACAGCATGTCGAAGACACCGCCCCGATCCGGGCTCATGACCATCGCCGCGCGCAGCGCCACCTTGCGGGTGGCGGGAGTCGGCGCCTGGGCCTGCGCCCGTTCCCAGTTCTGCGCGATGGCAACGCTGTACGCCCAGTAGTCCGGCACCCCGGTCTCCGAGCCGCCGATCACCCCGCTCGCCTCGTCGTGTGCCGCGTCGAAGCGGTGGGCGTAGATGGTCGCCGTACTCATCTGCAGCCAGACGCGCGGTGGCCGCGCGGCGCCGGCGATCGCCTCGCCGACCACCCGCGCCGAATCCACCCGGGAGTCCATCATGGCCCGCATGTTCTCGGCGGTGTAACGGCAGGAAACACTGCGCCCGGCCAGGTTGATCACGACATCGCAGCCGTCGATCGCCGCGCCCCAGCGGCCCGGCGTGGCCCCGTCCCAGCCGATGTCGTGCGCCCGCACCGGACGCCGGGTCAGCACCGTCACCTCATGGCCCGCCGCCGTCAACGCACGGTCGAGAATCGTGCCCACCTGTCCGGTTCCCCCGGGCAGCACTACCTTCATCGAACCCCCTCGGCTTCACTCGGAACCAGGGTAACCCTTCTTTTTGAACACGTTCAACTAGAGAATCCGACAGACGTCAGGATGAGGCGGCCGACACGGACGGGCCGACCGGCACCCCTTCCCCACAGGCCCGTGAGACTCGGTCACACCAACAGGACGCGTTCGCGGGAAAGTTCGAACCCCGCACCTGGCGAACATGTGGCGCTTCCTCAAGCATCTTGATCCGATTGCCATGGCCTTCCACGACGCCCGGGCTCCAAGGCCGTGCCAGACGGGCGATGACTGCGTGGAAGTCGCGTTCGAGGTGCGCCGGGCGAACCGCTGGAGGCCGCCCGCCTCGCGGCCCCGACCGCCACGAAGCCGGGGCCGCGCCAGTGACGCCGAGGGACCCGCGCACGCCTGGTGTGCGGGCAAGCACGGACTCCTCGCGCGGGGCGCCCCACTCCGAGCATGCCCACCTGCCCGAGCCGAGCAGGCGTCACGGCCGGTGGATCAGTGCGGGTGTCGCCCGACGCTTCGGCGCCATCGGATCTCGCCCTCGTGCCACTCGTCGGTGGGCGTGAGCCCGGCGGAGGTGGCGACGGCAGCGGATGCCTGGTGTTCGGGGTGGATGTGGGCGATGACAGTCCGCACCGGCAGTCGGCCGAGCCAGTCGACGAGCGCTCGGGACGCTTCCGTGGCAACGCCCCTTCCCTGCCACGCGGTCCCCACCACCCAGGCGATCTCGGCAACGGGCTCGTGGCCGTCGGAGCTGATCGTCGCCTGGACCGTGCCCGTCAGACAGGCTTCGTCACGGAGCCGGATCACCCAGTTCAGCCAGGAGACGAACGGGTCGGGAGAGCCTGCGGTCATGCGCCGGTAGCGCGAGCGCAGAGCTTGCGGCGTGTCCGGGGCGCCGCCGATGAAGGTGTGCAGGGCTGGATCGGACAGCACCGCGGCCATCTCCTCGGCGTGCTCGACGCGAAGGGGCAGCAGGTCCAGGCGCGTGGTCCTGATGGTCTGGGCGTTGAGGGTGCTCATGCCGCTACCCCCGCGGGGCGCTCGACGGGGCAGCCGTGTTCGAAGCGGACTCCGGCCCGCGCGAGGGCGACGAGATGAGGCGTGTTCAGGGGCCGTCGGCGGGACCGGGCGGACTCCACCAGTCTGACGACCATGGCGATACCTACACTCCTGGTGCCCCTCGTTCGCGGCCGGGCCGTGACCCCCGTCGACTCGCTTGGACGCGTGGTCCGCAGGGGACAGTCGGGCGTAGCGGCGGGAGCCGGCGTGCCTGTCCGGAGTCGGCGCGTCAGCCGGGGCAGTCTTGCCAGTCTTGTCATGGCCCTTGCAAAGGTCCGTACCAACTGCTAATTCCCTTTCTGTTAGGAAAGTTTCCTACCAGTCAGTCGCATAGTCAGTCCACTGACCCGATCGAGAATCGTCGATTCTCGTCACAGACCGTCAGGAGTTCCCCCCATGAGACCGGCACGATCCGTTCTGCTCGTCGCCGCGCTGCTCCTTCTCGGCCTTGTCCTGATCCCAGGAACCGCACAGGCCGGTCCCGCGGCCCCCGCTCCCCTCCCGGCGGCCATGGCCCCCTCGGCGGCCACACCGGTCGCCGCCAACGGACAACTCGTGGTCTGCGGCACCAAGCTCTGCAACCAGCAAGGAAAAACGATCCAGCTCCGAGGTATGAGCACCCACGGTCTGCAGTGGTACAGCCAGTGCGTCAGCAACGGCTCGCTCAACGCGCTCGCCACCGACTGGAAGGCGGACGTACTGCGCATCTCCATGTACGTCCAGGAGGGTGGCTACGAGACCGATCCGCGCCGCTTCACCGACCTGGTTCACTCCGCCATCGAGCAGGCCACGGCCCGCGGCATGTACGCCATCGTCGACTGGCACATGCTCGACCCCGGCGACCCGCACCAGAACCTCGCCCGCGCCAAGACCTTCTTCTCCGAGATCGCCCAGCGCCACCGTGACAAGAACAACCTGCTGTACGAGATCGCGAACGAGCCCAGCGGGGTGAGCTGGTCCCGTATCAAGAGCTACGCCGAGCAACTCATCCCCGTCATCAGGGCCAAGGACCCCAACACCCCGATCCTGGTCGGCACCCGCGCATGGTCCTCGCTCGGTGTCTCGGAGGGCTCGAACGAGTCCGAGGTGGTCAACAACCAGGTGAACGCGGCCAACATCATGTACACGTTCCACTTCTACGCGTACTCGCACCGGGACGAGTATCTCCAGACCCTCGCCCGCGCGGCCGACCGCATACCCGTCTTCGTCACCGAGTTCGGCACCCAGAACTACTCGGGTGAGGGCGCGAACGACTTCACCATGTCGCAGCGCTATCTCGATCTGCTGGCAGCCAAGAAGATCAGCTGGGTCAACTGGAACTTCTCCGACGACGAACGCACCGGCGCCGTGTTCAAGCCGGGGACCTGCGCCGGCAACGGTCCGTGGACCGGTACGTCCTCCCTCAAGCCCGCGGGTGTCTGGATCCGCGACCGCATCAGGACGACGGACGACTTCTGACCGGGGACGCTGGATACGACGGGAGCGGCTCCCGGCACCCCAGGGCCCGCTCCCGTCGCCGCCCGCCCTGACCGGCGTACGCGTCTGGGCGGCCGTCACCGCGCGGGCGTGGCGACGTCGGCGCTGTGCAGGACCACGCCCGCGACGCTTCACCACCGAGTTCCGTGAGGGCGGGATTCGGTCGCCCCGACGACAGCGGACCTCGTCGGCCATGGCTTCGCCGGTGCCGAGCGGAAGACGAAGTACGCTTCCGCGGTCCGCATGTTCTCCGTGACCCGTGATATTCCGGATGCGTACGATGCCGAGTTGGTCCAATTTGGCATGCACGCGAAATGGGCGCGCGGAAACGGGGACGCTGTGACCTTGGAATACCGTCTGCTCGGCCCGGTCGAGGTCTGGTGCGGTGGCCGCCGTCTGTCGCTGGGCGGGCCCAAACCCCGTGCTCTGCTGGCCACGCTGCTGCTGCGGCCCGGGCGGGTGGTGTCCGCCGGTGCGCTGATCGACACGGTCTGGGGCGACGAACCGCCGGACTCGGCACGCGCGTTGATCCAGACGTATGTCTCCGGGCTGCGGCGCGCGCTGCCGGCCGAAGCCGACGGGATCAAGACCCGTCCGCCCGGCTATCTGCTGCGCGTGGACGGCGAACGCGACCGGATCGACCTCGGGGATTTCGAGCGCCTCACGGCGGCGGCGCGGGACCGGGCGGCCTCCGGCGACCACCAGGGCGCCTCCCTGCTCTTCCGCGACGCGCTGGAACTGTGGCGCGGCTCGGCCCTCGGCGGGGTCGGTGAGGCGCTGCGCGTCGAAGCCGAGCGGTTGGAGGAGGCGCGGCAGGCAGCCCTGGAGGACCGTATCTCCGCCGACCTCGCCGTACCGGGCCATGAGCAGAACCTGGTCGGTGAGCTGAGAGGCCTGGTCGGCACCCACCCCACCCGGGAGCGGCTGCGCGGGCACCTGATGCTCGCCCTCTACCGGCTGGGCCGACAGGCCGACGCCCTCACGGTGTACGCGGAGGGCCGTGCCGTTCTCGCCGACGAGCTGGGCATCGATCCGGGCCCGGCGTTGCGGCGGCTGCACGAGGCGATTCTGCGGTCGGACCCGGAGCTGATGCCGACCACCGCCACGGACAGGAAGGAACCGCCCCCGCACCCGCTCGCCCTCCACCCTCCGGTTTCCTCCCACCGGCCGGCCGCCGCCGAAGCCGCGGACGACGTCCGGGGCGGGGCGCGGCCTCAGCCTGAGCCCCTCCTCCGCGCCGCCCTCCTCCCGCCCGCCATCGGTGACTTCACCGGCCGGGAGAAGCCACTGGCCGAGGTGGCCGCCTTGTTGACCGCTCCGCGTGAGGCGATGCCGGTCGCGGTCGTGTCCGGGCCCGGCGGCGTCGGGAAGTCCGCGTTCGCCGTGCAGGTCGCGCACCGCGTCGCCGCCGACTACCCCGACGGCCAGCTCTACGCCGAACTGCACGGCTTCAGCGATCCGGTGCCGCCCGCCGAGGTGCTGGCACGGCTGCTGCGCGCGCTGGGCGCCGAGCCGCCCGACGGTCTCGCCGAACGCGGCGACCTGTTCCGCAGTCTGCTCGCGCGGCGCCGCGTACTGCTGGTCCTCGACGACGCGGGCAGTGAGGCGCAGGTGCGGCCGCTGCTGCCGGGGAGCGCGAGCTGCGGTGTGCTATCACGTCCCGCGCCCGGCTGGCGGGCCTCGACGGCGCCTCCCGCACCGGACTCGATGTACTGGACGACGAGTTGGGGATCGAACTCCTCGCCCGGATCGCCGGCGACGGGGATGTCCGGCGCGACCCCGAGGCGGCGCGCCGGATCGTCGCCCTGTGCGGCGGTCTGCCGCTGGCCCTGCGCATCGCCGGGGCCCGCCTCGCGACCCGCCGCCACTGGACGCCGCGCATGCTCGCCGACCGCCTCGCCGACGAACGCCGCCGTCTCGACGAACTCACCGTCGGCGACCTGGAGGTACGCACCGGGCTGGGCCTCAGTTACGACGCGCTCGACGCCCTCGGCCGCACCGCCCTGCGGCGCCTCGGGCTGCTCGGCGCGCCCGATGTGGCCGCCTGGACGGTGGCCGCGCTGCTGGATCTGCCGCAGACGCAGGGCACCGAGGACGCCGAAGACGTCGTGGAGCGACTCATCGACGCGCAGCTGCTCCACTTCACCGGCATCGACCGCGCCGGGCAGCCGCGCTTCGGACTGCACGACCTGGTCCGGGTGTACGCGGCCGAGCGCGCCGAGGCGGAGGAACCGCGCGCCGAGCGTGCCGCCACCCTCGGCCGGGCGCTCGGCGGCTGGCTGTGGCTCACCGCCCGGGCGACCGCCGCCGGACCCTCCGGGGAGGTGGTGCTCCAGAACCCGCGCACCCTGTGGCCGGTCGGCGACCGGGCCGCCGGCCAGGTGCTGGCCGACCCGACCGGATGGTTCGAGGCGGAGGCCGGCGCGATCGCCGCCGCCGTCGAGCGTGCCGCCGCCATGGACCTGCACGCGCTCGCCCGCGAGGCCGCCGTCACCCTGTGCTCGTCCGCCTACATCGTCAACAACCGCTTCGACTCGTGGTCACGCACCCACGAAGCCGCGTTGGCCGCCGTACGCCGCGCCGAGGACCGCACCGGGGAGGCCCTGCTGCTCATCGGCCTCGGCCAACTCCGTTACGAGCAGGACAACTTCACCGAATCCATGACCCACTACCAGCAGGCGGTCGGCCTGTGCGCCGAGCTCGGTGACGCGCGGGGACACGCGGCGGCCCTCGCGGGCCTGGGCAGCACCTACCGGGAACAGGGCCGGTTGCAGGACGCCGCGCGCGAACTGACCCGCGCCATCGACGACTTCAGACGGCTCGACGACGCTGCGGGGCTGGGCCTCGCCTGTCGTTTCGCCGGGTCCGTCCACCTCGAACTCGGTGAGTACGCCACCGCCCGTGTCCTCCTCGACGAGTCCCTGGCCGCCTACCGTCGTCTCGGCAGCCGGCGCGGCGAGGCGCTCGCCCTGCGGACGTACGGGTTGCTGCACCGCGCGCTCGGCGAGTACGAGGCGGCCGAGGAACTGTCCGGCCGGTCCCTGGCGATTCTCCAGGAGTTCGGCGACCGCCTGATGAGCGCGTACGCGGCACAGGCCCGGGCGAAGGCACGCCTGAGGCTGGGACGCACCCGGGAAGCGGCGGCGGACCTGGCCGGTCTGCTCGACGTGTGCCGGACGTACGACGACCGGTGGGGCGAGGCCCTGGTACGACGCACTCTCGGCGAATGCGCCCTCGCCGAGGGTCAGTTGACCGACGCAGAGACCCACCTCACCGCGTCCGTCACCCTCTGGGAGACCCTGCGGCTCCCCCTTCCCCGGGCCCGCACTCTGCGCACCCTCGCGGAACTACGGGACCGCCTCGGCGACGAGCGGGGGGCTGCCGCCCTGCGGGCCGAGGCGGGCGAGGTGTTCACCGCGTACGAGGCACACGAGGCGCGGGAGTCGTAAAGGGCCAGGCAGAGGTCCTTCAAGGGTGGCAGCGGGAACGTCGAGAGGACCTGAAGGGAAGTTGTAGCGGGCCCCGCGAAGCTTCTTGGTGTCGGAGGGGAACGGGAACAGACCGAACTCCCCCGGCACCAACGGGGATTCAACGGGGAAAGGACTTCCGATGCCCAGCATCACCAAGCCCAGCACAGCCAAGGTGCCCGCACGGCGCGCCGCCACCCTCCTGCTGATCTCGGCCCTCGCGGGCGGAGCACTGACCGCGGAGGCGGCTTCGGCCGCGCCCGTGTCACCGCAGTCGGCCTCCGTGTCCGCGGCGGTCTCGCTCCAGACTGCCATCAAGAGCAAGGCGCAGCAGCAGGTGGGACTGTCGCCGCGCAACCGTGAGATGGCCGGCAACTGCAACTACTACAGCGCTGTCGCCACCGCCCCGAAGAGCGGCTCGGTCGGCAAGTGCAAGAAGGTCGGCGGGTTGCAGTGGCGCTACAACAACTGGTGCGCCGACTTCGTCCGCTACGTCTGGAAGAACGCCGGCGCCCGGACGAAGGGCACCGACGCCTTCGCCGGCTCCTTCTACCGGGCCCGCAACTCCATCGGCACGTGGCACGCGCGGGGTTCCTACACCCCGAAGATCGGTGACGCGGTCCTCTACGACTGGGACGGCGGCTCACCGAGCCTCGGGACCAACGGCTGGGACGTCGACCACATCGGCATCGTCATCGGCTACAACCCCAAGACCAAGGCGCTGACGACCATCGAGGGCAACACCACCAAGAGCGGCAACGGCGGCACCGAGGGTGTCTACAAGCGCACCCGGCACAACACCAAGGCCGGTGACGTCGTCGGCTACGTGACGCCCAGGAAGTAGCGAGCGGCGAGCAACGAGAGCCAGGCACCACGGGGGAGCCCCCGGGACCGGTCACCCGACCGGCTCCGGGGGCATCGTGGTGCGGTCGCACCACCTCCCACAGGACTGAGATGTCAGAGATCATCCGCATGAACGACCCCCGATCGGCCGGTATCCCGGTCCGCGACTGCCGCGAACCCCTCGTGGATCTGCGGGAGTTGTCGTTCCTGCGCGTCGACACCCGGCTGGCCGACCCGGCGGGCGCCTACGCCCTCCTGCGTGAGGGCGTGGCGTGGCGGCTGGCCCGCGCCGCCCGGCTGCTGCCCGAGGGGCTGCGCCTGCTGGTCACGGAGGGCTACCGCCCGCTCGTCCTGCAGCAGCGGTACTTCGACGCGTACGAGGCCGAGTTGCGCGCGTCCCACCCCGACTGGCCGGAGCCGTATCTGCGCACCCGGACGAGCCGTTCCCTGTCCCCGCCGGAGATCGGCCCGCATGTCGCGGGCGCCGCGGTCGACCTGACCCTGTGCACCGCCTCCGGCACCGAACTGGACCTGGGCACCCCGGTGAACGCCGGCCCGGAGGAGAGCGACGGCGCCTGCTACACGGATGCCCCGGGCCTCGCCGCCACCGCCCGTCGCAACCGCCGTACCCTGTCCGCCGCCCTCAGCACGGCCGGCCTCACCAACTACCCCACGGAGTGGTGGCACTGGTCCTACGGCGACCGCTACTGGGCCCTCGCCACCGGAGCCGCGGCGGCCCGGTACGGCCCCGCAGACGTGTACGCCCGGCATCATCGGCCCCCGGAATGATGCTCGACCCCCCGACCGGGACCTGAGCGAACTCGCCGCCACACCGCCTGAACGGTGCGGGTGGGGCCGCACCGCTTCGTGGCGAGGAAATCGGTCGCGCCCCGGGAGGTGAGCCGCTAGCTTCCGCTGAGCGCAGCGAGCTACGACAGGCGAGATGCGAGATGCGAGATGCGACCGAGAGGGGAGCCGGCATGGAGATCGAGGGTGTGCGGACGGACCGTTTGGGCTTGCTGCTCGAGCAGTTCGACAAGGCCAGGGAGATGGCCGGGGTACGGCTGGCGGGGCTCGGCGACGAGGAGTACCTGTGGGAGCCGGTACCGGGTTGCTGGTCGCTCCGGCGCCGGGGCGAAGCGGTGACACCCAGGGCGTTCGGGCCGGGCGAGTGGGTGCTCGACCTGGGCGCGCCGGACATCCCTGCGAGCGAGTACGCCGAAGTCGCCCGTCAGGCCGCCGGCGGCATGTCCGTCGCCAAGATCGCCGATGACTGGAGTGTGAGTGTCGAGCGGGTCGAGGAGGTCCTCGCCCACACCGGTGAGCCGGAGCCCGACGAGACGCCGATCACGACCATCGCGTGGCGGCTGGGGCATCTGCATCTCCAGTTCGCCGGCGCATGGGAGTGGACCTTCGGCGAACGGCGGCGGGATCCGAAGCTGATGGTCGACTTCTCCCCCTCCGCCGCCTTGACGCTGGAGCGGTTCTGGGCGTCGGTCGACCGCTGGCGCGACAGCGTCGGAGCCGTCACCGACGAACAACTCGACACGGTCGGCTTCTCTCGGTACCCGTACAGCAACGACGCCGACAATCCGTACATCGCCGTGCTCTCGGGGGACAACCTCGAATTCATCCACCACATGGCCGAGATCGCGCTGCTCCGCGACCTGTGGCACGCCCGCTCCACCGCTGCCGGGTAGGCCCGGCTACGCGACGGCGGCCCTCGTCTGCGGAGAGGCCGGTGGCGAGCTGACGCCGGAACAGCTCGCTGCCACCGCCCGGGCGGTGGGGCCGCGCTTCCCAGCGGCCACGGCGTCGTCCCCGGCCCCGGGCGGCAGCGATCGCCCCCACGGTGTCGCCGACGGTCGGCAGGGTCCGGACCGCTGATCCTTTACTCCTGGGCCCGCCCGGACCGGGGCCTTCGCCGTATCCCGGGTGAGGGCGAAGCGGCGAGAGGAGCCTGCCCGGGCAGGGCGTCGCGCGCGGGCCGAGTCCGTCAACTGGCTGCGGTGGCCAAGCAGTTGTGCCTACGTTGAGCAGCGTCATGATGCGAACCGACCGAAGGAGACCACACGGCATGTCCGACCCCTCGCCCCACGACGAAGGTGTCGCACGCATCACCCGGCTCCGGACGGATGTCTCTCATTCCGCCAGGATCTGGAACTACTGGCTGGGAGGGAAGGACCACTACGAGGTCGACGAGAAGGTAGGGGATCAGATCCTGTCCTTCGTGCCCGAACTTCCCCGCTCGGCCGTCGCCGACCGCCGTTTCCTGGCTCGCGCCGTCCGTTTCCTGGCCGCCGAGGCGGGCATCCGCCAGTTCCTGGACATAGGGACCGGTCTGCCCAGCGCGGACAACACCCACGAGGTCGCCCAGCGCGTCGACCCGTCCTGTCGGATCGTCTACGTCGACAACGACCCCATTGTCCTGACGCACGCTCACGCCCTGCTCACCAGCACACCCGAGGGGGCCACCGGCTACATCGAGGCCGACCTGCACGACCCCGAGGCGGTCCTGCGGGGCGCCGCGGCCACGCTCGACTTCGAGAAGCCGGTCGCGATCACCATGCTGGGCGTCCTCAACTTCATCATGGACACCGACGAGGCGGTCACCATCGTGCGCCGTCTCCTGGACGCCGTCCCCTCCGGCAGTCACCTCGTCATCTCCCACCCCACCACCGAGGTCGACGGTGAGGCGATGGCCGCGGCGGTCGACTACTGGAACGGCCAGGGGTCGGCCCCGATGACGCTGCGCAGCCGCGCCGACCTCGCCCGTCTCTTCGACGGCGTCGAACTACTTCCGCCGGGCCTCGTCTCCTGCTCCCGCTGGCGCCCCGAGGACACGGACGAGGACGTCGAGGTCACCCACTTCGGGGGCGTCGGAAGGAAGCGGTGATCATCCGCCGCAGGCGGGCAGGGCCGGTGTGTTCGCTGCCCGCTACGCGTCGGTCGTACCGGTGCGGGGCAGCAGTGCCAGTGCGGCGACGACAGCCCGGTGGTCGGTGCCCGGTACGGTCCGTTCGGCGACGGAGACGCCTGCCAGGCCGGAGCCGTGCAGGACGTGGTCGATCTGGATCAGCGGCGGTACGAGGGGCTTGCCCGCAGGCCAGGTTCGCGCCCCTCCGCGGCCGAGTTCGGCGTGGATGTCCGTGAGACCCGCCGCGAGCAGCTCGCGCATCGGCGCGTGGTCGAGGGAGGCGTTGAAGTCTCCCAGGAAGACGGTGTCCGGTCCGCTGTTCCGGGCGACGGAGGCGAGGGCGGTCATGTCCCGTGTCCAGCGCTCCGCGTCACCGAGCGGGTAGTACGTGTGGACGGCCACCAGCCGTACGGTCCGGTCGCCGACCGTCACCTCCGCGGTGGTCTGCGGCCAGGCCGTGTCGGCGTCCAGGGGGCCGCCGTGGGTCAGGGGGATCCTCGAATAGATCGAGGTGTCGTACTCGGGGTGGAGTTCCTGGTGGGGCAGCAGCCTGTCCAGACCGGCGTCGGCGAGCGCGCCGACGCCGGCGGACGGCAGTTCCTGCACGGCCAGTACGTCGATCCGTTCCGTCCGGACCAGCCGCACCAGCGCTCGGGGGTCCGCATCGCCGACGTGGGCGTTGACCGTGGCCACCCGCAACTCGGCTGCCTGCGCCGGGACATGCCGCTGGTCCGGCAGAAACCGGGGTACCAGTAGGGCGACTTGAGCCGCCGCGAGAAGCCCGACCGCTGCCACCGCCCAGCGCGAGCGCAGAGCGGGAACGGCGAGCACGGCGACCAGCGACAGCACGCTGAGCACCGTGCCGTAGGGGAAGAGCACCACGGGAACGGCGAGCGGTGTTCCCGCGTCCAGCCCGGTCAGCCGTACGACGAGCAGGGCGGTCGGCACGGCGAGAAGGACGCCGCAGCCCAGCAGCCCCCACGTCCGTCCGCGTCGGCCGCCCTTGCCGTTCGCCCGTCGCCCCGCCGGGGGCGCGGGAGTGCCGACGGCCGTGTCCGTCATCGGTCCTCCAGTCGAAAGGTACGCGCGGCGATCATCCGCAGCTCCCGAGAGGGGACGTCAGGAGAGGTGCGTACGGTTGCGGGGGCCCGGCCGTTCCTCCGGGCTCGCAGCCGGTGGACGAACAAGAGCAGGGAGGCGGGCGCGGGTATGGCGTCGATCAGTGCCCGGTGGCGGGGCGGCCGTGCGCACTCCAGGCCCGTTCCCGCAGGTCCGCGTCGCGCAAGACGTCGATCGCCGTGCATGCCAGCGCCTCCGTGACCGCAGGGAGCACGCGGCGGGCCCGGGCGGAGACCGCGGCCGCGGCGAACTCGGGTGTGTGGTCGGAGCCGTCCTCGTCCATGATCGCGACGAAGGGGTGGATGGCCGGAACGCGGGCGCTGACGTTGCCGATGTCGGACGATCCGAGGTACACGCCGTGAGCGGGCGGGGTCGAACGGACACCCGCGCGGTCCAGGTGGGCGGCGAAGCGCTCGGACAGCGTCCCGCTGTCCCGGAAGTGCTCGTAACGGATCGTGGCCCGCTCGACGGCGACGGTCGTGCCGGTCGCCTGAGCCACGCCCGCGGCACATGTGGCCAGGCGTCCGGCAAGGTCGTCCAGTGCCTCGGTGGTGGCCGCGCGCAGCCCGAACCGTCCCTCCGCGTACTCGGGGACGATGTTCGTGGCCTCTCCTCCGTGGGTGATGATGCCCTGGATGTGGGAGGCCTCCGGCAGCCGACGGCCGAGCGCGGCCAGCACGTTGAACAGCTCGACGAGGGCCGCGAGCGCGTCGATGCCCTCGGTGGGGTTGCCCGTGGGGTGGGCGGCGCGCCCGTGGAAGGCGACCCGGTACTGCTCCTGCGCCGTCAGCGGGGCACGCGCCCAGTCGTACACGCCCGGATGGAACATGAGCGCGGCGTCGATGTCGTCGAAGACGCCCGCCTCCACCTCCAGTGCCTTGCCCCCGCCTCCCTCCTCGGCCGGGGTACCCACGGCCAGCACCGATCCGGCGCTCCCGTCCAGCGCCGTACGGGCGGCGAGCGCGGCGCCCAGACCCGCGGCGGCGATCAGGTTGTGGCCGCAGGCGTGGCCCAGCCCCGGCAGGGCGTCGTACTCCAGCAGCAGCGCCACCGCGGGCCGCTCCGTACCCGAGCGCGCCACGAAGGCCGTCGGCATCCCCGCCACGCCCGCACGCACATCGAAACCGGCCCGGCGCAGCTCGCCCGTCAGCAGCGCCGCCGCCCGCCGCTCGGCGAACGCGTACTCCGGATCGGCGTGCAGCGCCGACGCGACCTGCCACAACGCCTCGGCGCGGTCGGCGACCTCTTCGCGGACCCGCCGGTACAGGGCGTCGGAGATACCGGACACGTGGCCTCCCAGGCGTGCTGCGGACCTGTCTTCCTCGGCTCCGGGTTTCACCGAAGGGGCGACCGACACCATCCGGGAGGGCGGAGGACGGAGGACGGACGGCAGGCGATTCACCTCGACGACTTCGAGCGCACTGGCGAACTCCTCGGCTGGCTCACCGCCAGGGCCGGGGATGTCCACCGACGTCCGGACGGCGGCGTCGAGCTGGGCTGGACCCGGTTCTACGAGGAGGGCCGGCCCGAGCCGCTGGTGGTGCGGGACGGTGTGGTGAGCCGGCCGTCGTAGCCGAGCCAGTCATGGAGTACGGCGAAGTCCGCTTCGGTGAGGCCGGTCTCGGAATCGACGCGGTGGAGGAGGGCCGGCCCTCGATGATGCGCCGACACCCAGGCGCGGTCGGGATCGGTGATCTCGTCGTCGACCCAGATGAACGGGCGTCCGGCGGCCGCCTGGAGGAGGGCTTTGGTCTTCCAGTGCAGGACGCCCGTCACGTCCTCCTCCGGCAGGGCCGCCACCGGGAGCGCCGGCAGCCCGAGCAGCGGAGCGATCACCTCGTTGGCGTCCTCCATCCATGCGGTGGCCCACACCAGATCGCAGGGCAACCGCAGCAGACGCGCACCGTGAGCGAGGTCGATCTTCGCCAGCTGGGGATTCGACGTCTCCTGCCAACCGTCCCAGCCCTCATGGGCCGCCGGAAGCCGCGCGCCTCCATAGGGCAGGAGCGTTCCGTCGACATCGAGGAAGAGCAGCGGCCGCTCCGCATCATCCGTCATGTCCGCACGCTATCGGCTCCCCCTCGGACAAGCAGCCGCGTTGTTCAGACGCGGCAGTGTCAGCCGCTCGACCGTCGGCAGACCGGGCCGCCGGTGTCATCCGTCCTCGGAGCCGCCGGTCTCCCAGCGCAGCAGGTCTCCCGGCTGGCATTCGAGCACTTCGCAGAGCGCGGCGAGGGTCGTGAAGCGGACCGCCTTGGCGCGGCCGTTCTTGAGGACCGCCAGGTTGGCGGGCGTGATCCCGACCCGTTCCGCGAGTTCGCCCACGGACATCTTCCTCTTGGCGAGCATCACGTCTATGTCGACGGCGATCGGCATCAGATCACCTCGGCCAGCTCGGCCCGCATCTGCGTCGCCTCGATGTCGCGCGTGACGGCCTGGGCGAGCAGCATCCGCAGGACGAGCACGATGAGCGCCATCCCCAGGACGGCCAGGGTGACCCCGCCCAGCAGAAGCACGATGCCCGGTGGCACGGCCTCGCCGGGTGCCAGGACCACGCCGAGCGTGAACACCAGGGCTGCGGCCGCCACCATCGCCCCGATCACGCCGTGCACGTACCGGAAGGCGGCGTGCGAGAACACCGTGTCACGCCGGACCATCGTCACCAGCCGCCACACACAGACCAGGACGACCTGGACCGTCACCACTCCCAGGACCACGATCACGAGCACCGGTGTGCGCAGATGCGCCGCGTCCCGGCCGAGATCATCCAGGTCCACGGCCAGCAGCGGCACCATCACCGTCTGCACGAACACCGAACCGACGAACAACAAGACGACCACGGCCCGCAGCGCCAGCACCGTCAGCTTCCCCACCACATCCTCCTCCGACCGATCAGCGATAGAAATCTATCGAAAATCGATAGCTCAGGCAAGGGGAGACCGTGGGACCGGATACCGGAGGAGGCAACCAAAGCCGCTCCCAGCCGACAGCGAGATGAGAAGCGAGCAGCAGTGATCAGTCGGACGAACCTCGGGCGCGGCCGAGCTGGTCGGCCAGGTCGCTCAGGTCGGCGGCGTGCAGGTCGAAGCGGTCCGTGGCGGTGGGCGGGTCGCCGCCGGGGCGGGCCACGTAGGCGGTGCGCAGGCCGAGGCGCTGTGCGCCGCGCAGGTCCCAGGCGTGGGCGGCGACCAGCAGCAGTCGCTCCGGCGGCCGGCCGGAGACGGTGACGGCGAGTTGGTAGACCGCCGGGTCCGGCTTGTAGGTCCGGACGTCTTCGGCGGACAGGGCCTGATGCCAGCGCAGTCCCGCATGGGCGTTGAGTCCCAGCAGCGCCGTCCGGCTCGCACTGGAGAGCCCGATCAACGGGAACGCTTCGGCGAGGCGGGCGAGCCCCGCCACGGTGTCGGGCCACGGCGGAAGCCGACGACCCGACAGGGCCAACGCCGCCACGGCGGTCGGGTCGTCGACTCCGGCATCCTCGGCGACGAACTGGGCGGCTTCCAGGTCGAGTTCGTCGCTGGGGACGTAGGGCCGTACACCGTCGAGGATCCGTCGTTGTTCGCGGCCGATGTACCGCTGCCACAGCGACAACAGCCGCTCGGTCGCCGGATCACCTGGCGACGGGGCGAGTTCGCGAATCCCGGCCCGCAGACCGGCGGGTTCATCGACCAGGGTGCCGAGCACATCGAGCACTACGGCATCGATCTCCAACTCCGACACGACAAAGGCCTCCAGGGCGAAGCGACGGCGGGACAAGCTGGGGAAGAGCGGGGACCGACTGCTGTGCGAACGCAGGCGGAAGGCACCCTGATTCCCGTTCCCGCACGAGAAGCGGACGCTCCAGGCAACCCATTACCCCTGGGGTAATCGACCGGCTCTCCCCTGACCGGCAGGATCGAGCACATCGAAGAGAACCCGCCACGATCCGGCCGCAGTCGCGAGGAGAGCCTCATGTCCGTCACGTCCACTGTCCGCACGATGAGTTCAGCCGCCGCCGCGAGCACCGTCACCGAGGCCACCCGGGCCGCCGTGCAGGAGTACCTCGCCGCCCGGGTGGCCGGGGACATCGGCCGGCTCGTTGCGCTGTTCGCCGACGAGGTCGACTGGCTGCTCGCCGAGAACCCCGGCGTGCCGTGGATCCGCCCGCGATCCACCGGCGTCGAATGTGCGGCGCAACTCACGGAGTTGATGGAGTACACCGTGCCCGAGGAGGCGCGCGCGTCGGTCGACACCCTCCTCGTCGACGGCACCGACGCCGTCCTGATGGGGCACTTGTCGGGGACGGTACGCGCGACGGGGAAGTCCTTCGAAGGGCCGTTCGCGCTGCGCCTCACCGTGGAGGACGGCCGCATCACTCGACACCACCTCTATGAGAACAGCCTGTCGATCGCCATGGCCTGCGCCCCGTGAGGGCGCGGGCGGCGGTCCCTGGCCGCCACCGCCGAGTTGGAGCTCCGCCGGCTTCGCCACGGAGTCCGATCGCCAGGCCTCTGCGGATGCCTACTCGCTGGCGGGTTTCATGCTGATCACGTCGTTGCCGGCCCGGAGAGCGACGACGGACAGTTCCGCGCCGGGTGCCGGACGCTCATCGACGGCAGTCGGCGGCTGGGCTTCGTCAACGACCTTGCCGAGGACATCCCGGAAGGGCGCCAGGGCATCCCGGCAAAGCCGTTGAAGCGCTTCTCCGTCACGGTGGACGGCCTCGCAGAGGAAGCCGTGAGTCGGCGCGCGTAGGAGAGTTGGCGGAGCATCAGATCGAGTGGACGTCCCCCGCCAGCCGGGCGGGCCTGGCAGGTTCCGCCGTTTCAGGTGCTTGCCGCGCACACGTGGCGACGGCCCCGGTCACGGCCGGTAGGCGGCGCGGTTGTGGTAAGTGACCTTCCCGGTGGGCAGCTTGCTCGGAGCGAAGAGCTGGTCGACGGTCACGAAGTGGAAGCCTCGTGCCTTGAGGGCCTTGATGATGCCTGGCACCGCGTCGACCGTCGTCTTGTGAATGTCGTGCAGGAGGACGATGTCCCCGGGCTTGGTCTCCGCATTGACGGTCTTGATGATCCGGGCGCTGTCGCGGTGCTTCCAGTCGAGGGTATCGACGCTCCAGTGCACCAGCGGTCGCCCGGCAGCCGTGCGGACAGCCGCGTTGTGGGCGCCGTAGGGGGCGCGGAAGGTGGTTGGCTTCGTGCCGGTCGCCTGCTTGATCACCGTGTCCGTACGGGAGAGCTGCGACTTGATCTTCGCGGTGCTGAGCTTGGTCAGGTTGGCGTGGTCCCAGCTGTGGTTGCCTATCTGATGGCCGGCGAGCGCCGCGGCACGCACCGTTGACGGGTTCTTCTGGACGTTCGTGCCGACAACGTAGAAGGTCGCTCTGACGTTCCGGTCGTTCAGGATGCGCAACAGCCGCTGGGTGTCGGCGACCGGCCCGTCGTCGAAGGTGAGGGCGACGCACTTCACCTTGCGGCAGTCGACGGCCAGGGGTGCGGCGGAGGCGTACGTGGCGGTACCGGCCAGCGTGGTGCCGCAAAGGGCGGCGGTGATGGCCGAGGTGACGAGGCGTCGGTGCATCGAGTCCTCCAGGAGCAGTGAACTTCCCTTGCAGGTAGTGGACTTCCTGTAAGACGCACTCGACGTGCGCTTGGATGTACGTGCGTTCGGCGCTCCCCGTACGGTCTCGGGAATCCAGTCACCTCGGACGGCCTCGGCGACCGCGCCACGAACCTCTTGATCGTGCGCGTGAGTTCCGTGGCCATCTCGGACTTCGCGGTTCCGGGCGGGCCCAGCACCCGATCTCCGCGTTGGTCCGTGTTGGTCCGTCCTTGGGCGACGAGCCGTGCGACCTCGGCTTCCCTGTCGGTCAGTGGTTCCGTCGGGCTCGGTTGGTGTCGCCTGGACGGTCGTCGACTCCGCGGCCGTGCGCCCGGCGCGTACCGCCGGCACGATCGTCAAGGGCGAGACGAGGGCGGCAAGCAGCTCGCTGAATGATTCCGGCCGCGACCGCCGGGTTCACGTGGGTGAAGACACGCACCCTCGCCGGGCCCGCCTCCCCGATCAGATCAGGAGCACAGCGAAGACCAAGGCCGTGCAGACCACACGGAGACCGGTCGGCGACGCCGGCGCCGACGGGTCAAAAGGAGGCGCGCAGGAAGCGGGCGGTGCGCCGCCGCAGGACGCCACGCAGTAGGACGGGGACCAGGACACCGGTCCCCGTCCCGATCCGGTTGAGCCGGCCGGTGTACTGCGCGTGCAGGTAGCGGAAGCTGACGCCTTTGAGGCTGTTGACGAGCTTGGACAGGGCGGTCTTCGGCGGGTGGTGGACGAGCAGGTGGACGTGATCGCCGTCGCCGTTGAACCCCCGCAGCTCTGCGCCAAAGCTCTCCCGGTTCCCGTCCGTCCCCCACATCCCCGCCACAGCCACCACAGCGCCACAGACGGCACCGGCACCGGCACCGGCACCGGCACCGGCACCGGCGGCAGCGCAATGAACAGGCCGGCCGGGCCCGGTATCAGGAACCGGCCATGCCGAACCCCTCGTGCGAACCGCCGATGGGCAGCCCCGCCAGCAGCGCGCGCCGGCTTGCCCTGACGTGCTCACGCATCACGTGCTCGGCGCTGTCACCGTCCTTCTCCAGGATCAGCTCCAGGACGAGGTGATGCTCGCGGTCCGACTGCAGGGCACGGCCCGGCTGGCTCAGCG
The DNA here is from genome assembly GCF_024612035.1 of Streptomyces sp. DSM 40750. Taxonomy (GTDB): domain Bacteria; phylum Actinomycetota; class Actinomycetes; order Streptomycetales; family Streptomycetaceae; genus Streptomyces. The sequence goes on along the minus strand of NZ_CP102513.1, from coordinate 10,911,986 downwards.
ACGTGTTCACCAGCCGGGGGTAGGCCAGCTGATTCATCAGCATCCGGTAGTGGGCCTCCAACTTGCTGTTGTCGGCACCGGCTATGAGCAGGTCGTGGAACTCCTGGACCAACTCGGCGTACCGCTCACGGTCGTCCCGCTCGACCGCCGCGTCGGCCTCGCGCAGGTTCCGCTCGAGCATGTCGATCTCCTCGACACGACCGCGCCGGGCGAGGAGGCGGGCGGCCGCGCCCTCGAGGAGTTCCTTCATCTCGAAGAGTTCCGTGATCTCGCGGCGGGAGGGGGTGGTGACGAACGTCCCGACGCGGGGCCGGATTTCGACCAGCCCTTCGGTCTGCAACTGCTTGAGGGCTTCGCGTACCGGCGTACGGCTGACGCCGAACTCCTCCGCGAGGGCGAACTCCGAGAGCGGAGCCCCGGGCACGATGTCTCCCTTGATGATCCGCCGGCGCATCTCGGCGATCACCCTGGCCTGCATCGACCCTCCCCCGGCCTCCGGCCTGGGGGACCCCCACTTCGGTTCGCTCTTTGCGCGATTCACCGAACCCTCCTCCGTCCCCAGCCGCCCGCCGGTCATCCCAGCGGCGCGAGCGCGCCGCCGTCGAAGAACTTACCCGCGCTGTAGACCATCGGATGGTTCGCGGCGACCGCGGCGTGCACCACGCGGCAGATGAACACGGTGTGGGTGCTGGCCTGCAGCCGCTCGCGGATCTCGACCTCCATCTGCGCGCTGCTCCGAGCGATCAGCGGGCTGCCGAACGGGCCGCTCTCCCATTCCACGTCCTTGAACTTGTCATCGGCCTTGCTCGCGAACGTACCGACGACGTCGAGTTGGTCCGTGGACAGGATGTTGATCGCGAGGTGGCCCGCACGGAACAGACAGTCGTGGGTGGACGAGGTGCGCTGGACGCACACCATCACGGTGGCGGGGTCGAGCGAGATGCTCGAGAACGCGTTGACGGCCAGCCCTCTGGGGGTCTCTCCGTCCATCGCGGTCACGACCGTGACACCGGTGACGAACTGCCGGTTGACCTGCTTCATCACATCGAGGTCGGGCTTCGAGGCAAGCGGGGCCATGGAGCTGCTCCTAGTCATCGTGTCGTCAGTCCTGTCCCACCCGGATGACGCCCAGCGCCGAGAGCAGCGCCCGGGGGTCCCACGTCACGTGTTCCTCGACGATCCGGTCCCCCTCGAAGCGGGCGAACGTGGCGCCGCTGACCTCGATCTGCCGCTTGGTGGGAGGAACACCGAGGAAGGCGTTCTCGTGGTTTCCGCTGCTGTGCCAGCGGATCGCGGCCCTGTCGCCTTCGACCACGATGTCGTCGATGGTCGTGACCAGGTCCGGGAAGGCCGCTCGGGTCGAGACGATCGCGGCCTTGAAGGCGTTCAGGTCCTGCGGGTGCGGGTCCCCGCCGTGGCGGAGGTACGCCGGGCTCAGCAGCGCGTCGAGGGCATCGACGTCCCCCTGGCCCCAGGCCGCGGCCCACACCTTCTCGATGAGCCCACGACGGACGTCAGAGTGCGACATCGAGCTTCTCCTTTCTGTCGGCACGCAGCTCTTTCCAGAAGGACACCGCCAGACCGGCGATGATCGCGAGGAACGGCAGGGACGTCACGATGACGGTGTTCTGAAGGGCGTTCAGTCCGCCGGCGAGCATGAGGACGACGGCGGTGACACCGGTGAGGACACCCCAGAGGACGAGCACCGAACGACGCGGGGTGAGCGATCCGTCCGAGGTCATCATGGACAGCACGTAGGTGTTGGCGTCCGCGCCGGAGACGAAGAACATCACGACCAGGACGATCGCGATCACCGAGGTGGCCCCGGCGAGCGGGAAGTGGTCGAGGGTCGCGAAGAACGCGCTGTTGATGTCGGCCGCGGTCTGCTTGGCGATGTCGCCGTCCTCGAACAGGTCGATGTGGATCGCCGTGCCGCCGAAGACCGTGAACCAGGTGAAGAACACCACGCTGGGCACGGCCAGGACGCCCATGATGAAGCCGCGGATGGTGCGGCCACGCGAGATACGGGCCAGGAAGACACCGACGAAGGCGCCCCAGGAGACCCACCAGGCCATCATGAAATAGGTCCACCACTGCATCCACTCGAGCCCGCCGAACGCCGTGCCCTGCAGGCTCATCCGGAAGAAGTCGGTGGCCCATTGGCCCATGGACTCGATGTACAGGTTCGCGATGAACACGGCCGGGCCGACGATCAGCATGAAGACGAACAGCGCGACCGCCAGCAGCGAACTGCCCTGGCTCAGGAACTTGATGCCCTTGCTGACACCGGTCACCGCCGAGAGCGTGAAGACCGATGTGACGGCGGCGATGATGAGCACCTGGCTCACCGAGTTGACCGGGATTCCGAACAACCTACCGAGACCGTTGTTGACCTGAAGAGCTCCCAGGCCGAGGGATGTCGTGGTGCCGAAGAGCGTCGCGAACACGGCGAGCACGTCGATCGCCTTGCCGATCGGCCCGTTCACGCGGTCACCGAGCAGCGGCACGAACAACTGGCTCACCAGGGTGCGCCGGCCCTTGCGGAACGTCGAGTACGCGATGGCCAGACCGAAGACGGCGAAGATCGCCCAGGCGTGCAGGCCCCAGTCGAAGTAGGAGTACTGCAGGGCGCGCACCGCTGCCGCCGGTGTGTTCGGCTCGGCGAGACCGTGCGGTGGCGTCGCCAGGTGGGAGATCGGTTCGGCGACGCCGTACGAGACAAGTCCGATGCCCATGACCGCGCTGAGAATCATGGCGAACCAGGTGAGCGTCGAGAACTCCGGACGGTCGCTGTCCTTGCCCAGTCGGAGGTCGCCGGCGGGGCTGAAGGCCAGGAACACCAGGAAGACCAGGATGGCGAGCGTGACCACCAGGTAGGACCAGCCGAACGTGGCCGTCACCCAGTTCAACGAGGTGTTCGTGACCTTGTTCAGGTTGTCCGTGAAGAGCACCGCCCAGGCTACGAAGACGGCGGAGACACCGAGCGAGGTCCAGAAGACGGAACCGAGCCTTCCGCCGTCGTCGTGGCCGGCTCCTGTGTCCTCCGCGGTGCTGTCCCCGCTGCTCCCGGACGGCGTCGCGGGCGTCGTTTCCGCGTCCGTTCCAAGGTGACTGGACATGGAACTCCTTGGGTCCGGGGGCCCGATGGCCATCTGGTCTGGCATACAAGAAGCAGTAAGGCACGTCACAGATGGAGCGTCAAGAGTTCCATGGCGCGGAATCATGCCCCCACTTCCAGTGTCACCAATAACCCCAGGTCACATGGATGTGACCGGTCGCGATAGGGAGGTACGCGGGATACGGCGACCCTTCCAGCCGTCCCCCTTGACCCACACCAGAGGCGACGCCTATCGTCCTGTGCCATGCAAGAGCGCATGGATCACCTCGACGAGAGCATCGGTCTCCGCAAGCTCGTGCTCTACCGCGACGTCGTCCTGACCGAGGCGGGCGACGCCCCCGCGCAGCCCGCGCGGCGAGCCAGCGTCGCCGCGGTCATACGGAACCCGTGGGTGGGCACCGGCCCCTCGGCTGATCTGTCCATGGAGCAGGAGCGCATAGCCCCGGTCCTCGCCAGGTTGCTGACCGATCGGCTCGTCGCTTCCCTGGGCGGTGCGGACGAGATCGAATCGTTCGGCAAGGCCGCCATCGTCGGCGCGACCGGCGAGATCGAGCACGCCGGGGCCCTCATCCACACCCCGTACTTCGGCAACCTGGTGAGGGAGTTCCTCCACGGCGAGTCGGTCATCTGCTTCGCCGACACCCGCGCCGAGGCCGGCGAGACGCTGATCGTCCCGCTCTGGCACAAGACGCATGCCGCGACTCGCAGTCACTACCAGACCATCAGCGCCCGTGTTTCCGACGCCCCGCGTGCGGACGAGATCGTCGTCATCGCCGCCGCGTCGACGGGGCCGCGCCCGCACCCCCGCATCGGGGACCGCATGACCGACCCTGTTGTCACCGCCCAAAGCCTGGAGGTTGTTCCCTCATGAACGTCCGCAAGATCGTGACCGTCGTCGAGGAGATCCGCACCGAAGGCGGCCGCGCGGTCGATCGCCCCGCCCGCGTCGCCGTGGTCGCAGCGGTGATCGAGAACCCGTGGGCCGGTCAGGGCTTCGTCGAGGACCTCGCTCCAGGTATCGAAGCGAACGCCTCCGATCTCGGCGCGCTGCTGGCCCCGGCGGTGCTCGACGCACTCGACGCTCCCGCCGAGGCGTACGGCAAGGCGGCCATCGTCGGCCTGGACGGTGAGATCGAGCATGGCTCGGCACTGATCCACACACTCAAGTTCGGCGACCACTTCCGTAAGGCCGCGGGCGCCACCACCCTGCTGCCCGCGGTCGAGAAGCGCGGGCCCGTCGGCATCGTCTTCGACATCCCGCTGAAGCACATCACCGACGCCACGATCCGTTCGCACCACCAGAGCATCGAGGTCCGCATCAGCGACGCCCCCCACCCGAACGAGATCGTCATCGCGCTTGCCGCCGCGGCCCAGGGGCGCCCCCAGCAGCGTCTGGCGCCGCTCTCGACCGAGCAGTAGGTCTTCATGAGCAAGCCGACCGTGGTGCTGCTGCACGGCGTCGGGCTCGACCACACCATGTGGGAGCCCACCGCCGCGCTCCTGGCCGACCGCTTCACCGTGATCACCCCCGACCTGCCGGGCCACGGCACCCGCCCGCCGGTGAGCGACGGGGTGACCCTCGCAGATCTGGCCGACGGGGTGGTCGGTGAGATCCCGGCGGGCTCGCACCTGGTCGGATTCTCGCTGGGCGCCCTGGTCGCCCAGCATGTGGCGCTGCACCGCCCGGAGCTGGTGACCACGCTGACCTCGGTCAGTTCGGTGTGCGAGCGTACGGCCGAGGAGCGGGCGTCCGTACGCGACCGGCTGCGCGCCGCGGAGGCCGACTTCACGGCGAGTGCGGCCGCGTCCCTGAAGCGGTGGTACGCCGGTACGGAGGTCGGCCCCGACCGGGTGGCCCGCACCGAGGCCACACTGCTCTCCAACGACGTCGGGTCCTTCCTCAACTGCTATCGCGTGTTCGCCACGGCGGACGCCGACATCGCACCGGACCTGCCCGCCATCGCCGTACGCGCGCTGGCGGTGACCGGCGAGAACGATCCCGGGTCCACCCCCGAGATGACCCACCGGCTCGCCGCGGCGCTTCCCGACTGCCGTGCGGAGGTCATCCCCCAGGCGCGTCACATGCTGCCCGTCGAGCGCCCCGAGGCGTTCGTCGACTCCCTCACCACCTTCATCGGAGAGTGCGCACATGTCTGAGCTCACCACGTTGCGGCACTTCATCGGCGGGACGTGGGTCGAGCCCGCGTCGGGCGAGTACTTCGAGAGCACGAACCCGGCCACCCGCGAGGTCCTCTACCGGGCAGCACGTGGGGACGCCACCGACATCGAGCGAGCTGTGACCGCCGCGAGGCAGGCCTTCGAGGACCCGCGCTGGCGCGACCTCAGTCAGACACGACGCGGACACCTGCTGCGCCGCCTCGGGGATCTGATCGCCGAGAACGCCGAAGACCTGGCCCGCATGGAGACGCAGGACAACGGCAAACTGCTGCGCGAGATGCGCGGGCAGCTGGCCACCTTGCCGGAGTATTACTACTACTACGCCGGGCTGGCCGACAAGATCCACGGCGACTTCATCCCCACCTCCGACCGGCGAGTGCTCAACTACACAGCCCGGGAGCCCCTCGGTGTGGTCGGAGCGATCACGCCCTGGAATTCTCCGCTGACGCTGACCAGCAGCAAACTGGCGCCCGCGCTCTGCGCCGGCAACACCGTCGTGATCAAGCCCTCGGAGTACACCTCGGCGACGGTGCTCAAGCTCGCCGACCTGGCCATCGAGGCGGGCTTCCCGCCGGGTGCGGTGAACGTCGTCACCGGGTTCGGCGCCGAGGCCGGGCAGGCCCTGGTCGACCACCGCGACCTCGCGAAGATCTCCTTCACCGGCAGCACCGCCACCGGGGCACGCATCGCCGCCGCGACGGCGAGCCGTTTCATCGGCTCCACGCTCGAACTCGGCGGCAAGTCTCCCAACATCGTTTTCGAGGACGCGAACATCCCGAACGCCGCGATGGGCGTCGTCGCCGGCATCTTCGCCGCCGCCGGACAGACCTGCATCGCCGGCAGCCGGGTGTTCGCGCACAGGTCCGTCTACGACGAACTTCTCGAACGAGTCACGGAACGCGCCAGGACCATCGTCATCGGCGATCCCCTGGACGAGAAGACCGAGCTCGGCCCGTTGGCCTTCGAAGGCCAACGCGACAAGGTCGCCGGGTACGTCGACCTCGGGCGCGGCGAAGGCGCCCGGGTGCTGACCGGTGGACGTGCCACCGACGGCGGCCTCGGCG